>NZ_JBIBEN010000028.1:0-122291 GCF_042955065.1 Streptomyces sp. NPDC012510 | reverse complement strand
GTTGTGGCAGCCCCCACCGGGTGGGGTAGGGGCTGCCACAACCCCGCGCCCCACCCGACCTACGCCGTACCCATATGGTCCAGTCGCCGCAGGATCACACCCTCACGAAGCGCCCAGGGACAGATCTCCAGCGTCTCCACCTGGAACAGATCCATCGCGGCCTCCGCCACCAGCGCACCCGCGAGGAGCTGGTTGGCGCGCCCCTCGGACACGCCGGGCAGGGCGGCTCGCTGGGCGGTGGTCATGCCGGCGAGTTTGGGGACCCACGACTCCAACGCCTCGCGCTTGAGGTCGCGCTGGACGTAGAGGCCCTCGGCGGAACGGGCGGCGCCACCGATACGGGCGAGCTGCTTGAAGGTCTTGGACGTGGCGACGACATGGTCGGGCGCGCCGAAGCGGCTGAACTCCCCGACCGTACGCGCGATCTCGGTCCGCACATGCCGGCGCAGGGCCCGGATGTCGTCGGGCGTGGGCGGGTCGTCGGGGAGCCACCCGGCGGTGAGGCGGCCCGCACCGAGCGGCAGCGACACCGCGGCGTCGGGCTCCTCGTCTATGCCGTAGCCGATCTCCAGGGAGCCGCCGCCGATGTCGAGGACGAGCAGCTTGCCGGCCGACCAGCCGAACCAGCGGCGGACGGCCAGGAAGGTCAGCCTGGCCTCCTCCGCGCCGGTGAGGACCTGCAGTTCGACGCCGCTCTCGTCGAGGACACGAGCGAGGACGTCGTCGGCGTTGGTGGCCTCGCGCACCGCTGAGGTGGCGAACGGGAGCAGTTCCTCGACGCCCTTGTCCTCGGCGGCCTGGAGGGCCTCGTGGATGACCGTTATGAGTTTGTCGACCCCTTGGGGGTCGATGGCCCCGGCGTCGTCGAGGAGTTGGGCAAGGCGTAGCTCCACCTTGTGCGAGTGCGCGGGCAGAGGGCGCGCGCCCGGGTGTGCGTCCACCACCAGCAGATGCACCGTGTTCGATCCCACGTCGAGGACACCGAGTCTCATGTACGGAACGCTACTGCCAGCGAAGGTGTTCGCCGTGCTCGATGCGGCCTCGCGCGCCGTACTCTGGACGGGTGCCAAAGACGAAAAAGGCAAAGGCCGACAAGTCGGCAGCAGGAGCGGCTGCGGCCGGCGGCTCTTCGCGGGCGAAGGCGGCGACCAGGCCACCGAAGTCGAAGAAGGATCCGGCGGAGTCCATCGCGCCCGACGAGAAGGGGCTCGATTTCCCGCGCGCGTGGGTGGAGTTCCCTGATCCGGCGGACGACGAGCAGGTCTTCCGCTGCGATCTGACATGGCTGACCTCTCGCTGGAACTGCGTCTTCGGCAGCGGCTGCCAGGGCATCCAGGCCGGCCGTGCTGCCGACGGGTGCTGCACCCTGGGTGCCCATTTCTCGGACGAGGACGACGAGAAGCGCGTCGCCGCACATGTGGCGAGGCTCACTCCGGAGATCTGGCAGTTCCACGATGTGGGCACGGAGACCGGCTGGGTTTCCGAGGACGAGGACGGCGACCGGCAGACCCGTCCGTACCAGGGGTCGTGCATCTTCCAGAACCGGCCCGGTTTCGCCGGTGGCGCGGGCTGTTCGCTGCACATCCTGGCGCTCCGGGAAGACCGCGAGCCGCTGGAGACCAAGCCGGACGTCTGCTGGCAGTTGCCGATCCGGAGGACGTACGACTGGATCGACCGGCCCGATGACACGCGTGTGCTGCAGGTGTCGATCGGCGAGTACGACCGGCGCGGATGGGGCCCCGGCGGCCATGACCTGCACTGGTGGTGCACGTCGGCGACCTCGGCGCACGGCGCGGGCGAACCGGTGTACGTGTCGTACCGGCCGGAGCTGATCGAGCTGATGGGCAAGGCGGGGTACGACCGTCTGGTCGAACTCTGCGAGCAGCGACTGGCGTCGCGACTGCCGCTGGTGGCTCCGCATCCGGCGGATCCGGTTCGGGGAGCGGTTCGAGGGCCGGCACAGGATTCCGCATAGAGCCAGAAAGCCAGAGAGCCACCAAGCCGCCCAGCCACCCCGCCACACCGCGCCATATCCACGCGTGGCCCTGAGCCCGTCCCTTCCCGTCGGCCTACGGAGCCGGCGGGGGGTCTCCGCCGCCGTCGCTCGGCGGTGGTGGCGGGCCTCCCGGGTCCGTGGGGGCCTGGTCGGTGGGGGTCGGGGTGGGGTCGGGCTGGGAGGGGCCGGTCGGCGCGGGGTCCGGGTCGGGGGTCGGGGGCGGCGTGGTGGGCCTGGGCGGGCCGGGATCCGGGACCGGCTGGGTCGGGCGGGGGTCGACCGGGGGTGCCGGTACCGGCCCGTGGCCCTCGATGGTCACGACGGCGTCCGAGGGTGCGAGTGCGACCTGTGCCGTCCAGTACCCGGCGGGCTCGCTGAGCTGATCGACGAACACCTTGACCGTCGCCGTCCGGCCGGGCTCCACGGTGCCCGCCGACTGGCTGAGGTAGAGCCAGTCGGCGCCGGTACGGGCGGACCAGCGCACGGGTGAGTCGCCGGTGTTGCGGAGGGTGATGAGGGTGGTCTCGCCGTCGTGCCCGGCCGTGACGGCGAGGACGCCCCGGCCCGCCCCCTGACTGACCTCCACGGAGACGTCGTCCTCGGTGTGTTTGCCTCTGGCGAGGCGGGCGCCCGGCCGGGTGGCGTTGCCGGCGTTCTCGTACGTGTCGCCGCCGCCGTCGCCGACCGTGCCGTCGCCGTGCTCCTCGCCCGCGCTGACGGGGCGGCCGTCGTCGCCCTCACCGATGACGGGGGCGCCCCGGTAGGCGACCCAGAGGGCGAGGACGGGTGCGGCGACGACGGTGGCGACGACGGTCGTGGTGACGGCACGCGCGCGCAGCCGGTCCCGGCGGGCCGCGCGGTCCCTCGGGTCCAGGGGGAAACCGCGCCGGTCGAAGCGCGGGGCTCCGCCACGCACCCGCGTGAGGTGGGCCGTCGCCAGGCCCAGGGCCGCTCGCGGGGCTTCGAGCACGGGCAGCTCGGCGGGGGTGACGCTCATACCGGGCCAGCGGCCGGGGACGGCGCGCTCGGCGGCCCGGCGGCAGACGGGGCAGTCGTCGACGTGCCGGACGAGTTCGCGGCGCAGGGCGGCGCTGAGCACGAACTGGTGATCGTCGGTCAGGCGGGCGATGCTCGGGCAGCCGCCGCTCTCGACGACGGCGAGGGCCGCCCGGGTGCGCTCGACCTCGCAGGCAGCCGAGGCGAGCAGCTCCCGCGCGGCGGCCGTGTCCATGCCCAGCACATCGGCGACCTCATGGGCGGCGAGCTGGTGCCGCACGGCCAGCTCCAGTGCCTCGCGCTGCTCGGGAGTGGTCCCCGCGGCCTCCGGCCAGGCGATCAGGGCGAGTTCACGCCGTCGCCGCCGTTCCTCCTCCTCGGAGAGGGCGGCGGACCTGGCTCCCCCCTTCTGGCGCGGCTTCTCCACGCCTCCGCCGTGTGCGGGTGGGCGCCCGGAAGCGTGCGTGCCGGGGCGTTTCTGCCGGACCTCGGCGAGCTTGCGCAGACACGACCAGCGGGCCAACGCGTAGAGCCAGGCCCGGCGGTCGTCGGCGGTGTCGGGACCTCGACGGCGCTCGGCGAGCGTGAGCACCTCGGTCAGGGCCTCCAGCGCCGCGTCGTGATCGCACAGCACGGACATGCAGTAGGTGAACAGGCCGTCCAGGTAGGGCTCGTAGCGAGCCGGCGGGCGCTGTGCCACGGCGCGCGCCGCCGCCCGATCGCGCGCCTCGCGGTGCGCCTGGTGTGCGCCGGTGCGGCGGGGCGAGGTCTCCGGACTGATGCTCATCATCTGTGGACGGTAGGCGCCCGGAAGCAGCGGCTTCTCACCCCTTGAGCACATTTACTCCGTACGGGTGAAACGATCCCTCATAAGGGGACAGGAACCCCAGGTTCCGCTGCTGCGCGCGCCAATGTTGTGCATTTTCTTGACCGTGATAATAGAACAGCCCTACATTCCAGGGTATCCGTTACCTTCAGTTACGCCCAGTGGCACACGGCCCACACCGCCACATCCGCTTCCCCCACTCCCCCGTCCCAGCGCGTCGACAGGAGCCCCGCCCCCATGACGGCACCCGCCCGCCGCTCCGCCACCCGCACCCTCGCCGCTCTCGCCACTGCCGTGGTCCTTTCCCTGACCGCCGTCCACGCCTCGACCGCCGCCCCGAGGACGGCGGGGGCGGTCGGACAGGCCGGCCCGACCGCCGAGCGCCTCGACGGCACCCTCCCCGACGGCGCCACCTGGATCGCCGACGTCCCCGAGGACTGGAACGGCACCCTGCTCGTCTTCAGCCATGGCTTCGGCGTCACCGTCGCCCAGAACGCCCCCTCCGAGGCCGTACGGCTGCGCCTCCTCGACGAGGGCTACGCGCTGGCCGGCTCCTCGTACGACACGAGCGAGACGCTGTGGGCCCTGGAGAGCGCCGAACGCGACCAGATCGCCACCATCGACGCGGTCACCGCGGAGATCGGCGAGCCCACCCGCACCCTCTCGATCGGCCAGTCCATGGGCGGCCTGGTCAACGCCCGTCTCGCCCGCTCGGGGGCCGGTGGCATCGACGGGGCCCTGGGCCTGTGCGGGCTCGTCGCCGGGGCCAACGACCTGCACACCTACCAGTTGGACGCCGAGTACACGATCGCCCGCCTCCTCCTGCCGGACACGGACGTGAAGCTGGTCGACTTCGCGTCCCGGGCCGAGGCGGCGGCCACGGTCCGGCAGCTCACCACGGCCGTGGCCACCGCGCAGAAGACCCCCGGTGGCCGGGCGAGGATCGCACTGGCCGCCGCCTTCCTCAACCTGCCCGCGTGGGCCCCCGGCAAGGAGCGCCCCGCCGCCGACGACTGGGCGGGCAAGCAGGAACAGCAGTACGACTGGCTCGCGCGCGGCGTCCTGGACCTTGTCGTCGGGGGCCGCTACGACATCGAGAAGGCCCTCGGCGGCAACAACTCCGGCAACAGGGGCATCGACTACGCACGCGTGCTGGCCGCTTCCCAGCACGCGCCGCTGGTCGGCGCGCTGTACCGGGAGGCGGGGCTGAGCCTGCGGTCCGATCTGCGCGCGCTCACCGCCGGCGCCACGATCACCGCGGATCCGGCCGCGGTGGCCGCCGGCGAGCGCACTTCTTCCGCCGGTCAAGGCCTGGCCGTGCCCCTCCTGGACATCCACACCACCGCCGACGACCTCGTCCCCGTCGAGCAGGAGAATCGCTTCGCCGACCGGGTCCGGGCCTCCGGCGACGGACCGCTCCTGCGCCAGGCCTACGTCGAACGCCAGGGCCACTGCACCTTCACGACCGCAGAGACCGTCGCCGCCCTGCACGCGGTCGAACACCGCCTCGACACGGGCCGCTGGGGCACCGCGGCGACGCCCCGCGCCCTCCAGGCCGCGGCTGTGGCCCTCGGTCTCGACGGCGCGGCGTACGTCCCCTACCACCCGGCGGAACTGACGATCGGGCGCCGCCCGTAGGCACCGTCCATCGCGGCTGGGCGGGAGTTGGTCCCGCTCGCCGGGGTGCCGGCGGAGGCACGCCCTGAAGTGGGCGCAGCCCCTTCCACAGCGGCGCGGGGAACTGCGCGAGCGACCACGAACCACACACACGCGCCCCACGGCGAATAGGCACCCACCCCCACCACCCCCCGGCCCACCCCAAGAAGCCCCGCCCAGCCGCTCACCCCGGCCAACCGTCGGAGACTGTCGGTGGGCTCCGTTACGGTTCGTGCATGGCTGCCCGTACGAAGACCGCGAAGGACCGACCGTCCTACCGCTGCACAGAGTGCGGCTGGCAGACGGCCAAGTGGCTCGGCCGCTGCCCCGAATGCCAGGCATGGGGCACGGTCGAGGAGTACGGCACCCCCGCCATCCGTACGACGGCCCCCGGCCGGGTCACCACGACCGCCGTCCCCATCGCCCAGGTCGACGGCCGCCAGGCCACCGCCCGCTCCACCGGCGTGCCCGAGCTGGACCGGGTCCTCGGCGGCGGCCTCGTCCCGGGCGCCGTGGTCCTCCTCGCGGGCGAGCCGGGCGTGGGCAAGTCCACCCTCCTCCTCGACGCCGCGGCCAAGTCCGCGAGCGCCGAACACCCCACCCTCTACGTCACCGGCGAGGAGTCGGCCAGCCAGGTCCGGCTGCGCGCCGACCGCATCAACGCCCTCCACGACCACCTCTACCTCGCCGCCGAGACCGACCTCGCCGCCGTCCTCGGCCACTTGGACGCGGTCAAGCCCTCCCTCCTCATCCTCGACTCGGTGCAGACCGTCGCCTCCCCCGAGATCGACGGCGCCCCCGGCGGCATGGCCCAGGTCCGCGAGGTCGCCGGCGCCCTCATCCGCGCGTCGAAGGAACGCGGGATGGCGACCCTCCTCGTGGGACACGTCACCAAGGACGGCGCGATCGCAGGCCCCCGCCTCCTGGAGCACCTCGTCGACGTCGTGTTGCACTTCGAGGGCGACCGCCACGCCCGCCTCCGTCTGGTGCGCGGCGTCAAGAACCGCTACGGCGCCACGGACGAGGTGGGCTGCTTCGAGCTGCACGACGAGGGCATCACCGGTCTCACCGACCCCAGCGGCCTCTTCCTCACCCGCCGCGCCGAACCCGTCCCCGGCACCTGTCTGACGGTGACCTTGGAGGGCCGCCGCCCCTTGGTCGCCGAAGTGCAGTCGCTCACAGTCGACTCGCAGCTCCCCTCCCCCCGCCGTACGACGTCCGGCTTGGAGACGTCCCGGGTCTCGATGATGCTGGCCGTCCTGGAGCAGCGCGGCAGGATCAGCGCCCTCGGCAAGCGGGACATCTACTCGGCGACGGTGGGCGGCGTGAAGCTCTCCGAACCCGCCGCGGACCTGGCGATCGCCCTGGCCCTGGCCTCGGCGGCGAGTGACACCCCTCTCCCCAAGAACCTCGTGGCGATCGGCGAGGTGGGCCTCGCGGGTGAGGTCAGACGGGTCACCGGCGTCCAGCGCCGTCTCGCCGAAGCGCACCGCCTCGGCTTCACGCACGCGCTCGTTCCGTCCGATCCCGGCAAGGTTCCTCCCGGCATGAAGGTCCTGGAAGTGGCCGACATGGGAGACGCGCTCCGGGTGCTGCCGCGATCGCGTCGACGAGAGGCCCCACGGGACGAGGAGGACCGCCGGTAGACTTTGCCCAGGTCTCGCCCGTCCGTACGAACCACGTGTGCGAAACGGAGCGCCCCAGAACCTGCGACCGGAGGAGTGCAGTGGCAGCCAACGACCGGGCAGCAGCTCCCGGAAAGTCCGGTGGGAGCTCCGGTGCCGATGGCCTGATGCGCGCCTCACTGAGCGCCGTGGCACCAGGTACGGCCCTGCGCGACGGGCTTGAGCGGATTCTCCGTGGCAACACGGGCGGACTCATCGTGCTGGGCTTCGACAAGACCGTCGAGCCGATGTGCACCGGCGGTTTCGTCCTGGATGTCGAGTTCACGGCCACGCGCCTGCGTGAGCTGTGCAAGCTCGACGGCGGCATCGTGCTGTCCTCGGACCTCTCCAAGATTTTGCGGGCGGGTGTCCAGCTGGTCCCCGACCCGACGATCCCCACCGAGGAGACGGGCACCCGGCACCGCACGGCGGACCGCGTGAGCAAACAGGTCGGCTTCCCGGTCGTCTCCGTCTCCCAGTCGATGCGCCTCATCGCGCTGTACGTCGACGGACAGCGCCGCGTCCTGGAGGACTCGGCCGCGATCCTCTCCCGCGCGAACCAGGCGCTCGCCACCCTGGAGCGCTACAAGCTCCGCCTCGACGAGGTGGCCGGCACCCTCTCCGCTCTGGAGATCGAGGACCTGGTGACGGTCCGGGACGTCTCGGCGGTCGCCCAACGTCTGGAGATGGTCCGCCGTATCGCCACCGAAATCGCCGAATACGTGGTCGAACTGGGCACGGACGGCCGTCTCCTGGCCCTCCAGCTCGACGAACTGATCGCAGGCGTCGAGCCGGAACGCGAACTGGTCGTCCGTGACTACGTCCCCGAGCCCACGGCCAAACGCTCCCGCACGGTCGACGAGGCCCTGCACGAACTCGACGCCCTCAGCCACGCCGAGCTCCTGGAACTCCCCACCGTCGCCCGCGCCCTCGGCTACACCGGCTCCCCCGAGGGCATGGACTCCGCCGTCTCCCCGCGCGGCTTCCGCCTCCTGGCCAAGGTCCCCCGCCTCCCCGGCGCCATCATCGACCGCCTCGTGGAACACTTCGGTGGCCTCCAGAAGCTCCTCGCCGCCAGCGTCGACGACCTCCAGACGGTCGACGGCGTGGGCGAGGCCCGAGCCCGCAGCGTCCGCGAGGGCCTCTCCCGCCTGGCGGAGTCGTCGATCCTGGAGCGGTACGTCTAGCCTCCGGCCCGAACCGACACCGGGCACCCCCAGCGCCACCGACCACGGAGGCCGAGGTGCCCCTGCCCAGCGCCACCCGACCACCGGGGCCGGGGCGCCCCTGCCCAGCCCACCCGACCTCCGAGGCCGAGGCGCCCCCGCCCAGCCCACTGACCGCTGAGGCAGATCCCAGCGACCCTCAGCCCGCAGCCCCCAGCGCTTGGCCCGCAGCCCGCAGTAGGAGCTGAACAAGCCGCGCCCGCACCGGCACGGGTGCCACGGCCCGCCGGGGGCCGTCCTCCTCGCCCTGCCTCTCCAGATGCTCGTCCCGCTGTTCACACCGCTCGGACTCCACATCCGAGGCCGAGCCCAGCAGCACTCAGCCCGCCCGGCGTTGAGGACGAGGCCGAGGCCGACGCGGGTGGTCCGGGGGCGGAACCCCAGGGTGGGCCCGGGGTCGAAGGGGCAGCGCAGCGCCCCTCGTTGGGGGCACCTCCCGCTCAAGCGAAGCCGAGAGCGGGTGAGGGAGGGAGGGGTAGGGGCGGCGGGGCGAGAATCCCGGGCAGGACCCTCCGGCCGCCACCGAACCCCACCCGTCAGTCCTTCTCCAACACGAACGACGTCCGAGCCGTCGCCAGCCCCGGCGCCTTCGCCTCCACCAGATACGTACCGGCGGCAGCCGAACCCGGGCTCGGCGTCGCACAGTTGGGCGCACTCGGATCCCGGTTCCACTCCACGGTGTACGTGACCCGATCCCCGGCCGGCACCCTGAACAGCAGGCTTCCCGCGGTCTCATGACAGTCGTCGGACGCCCAGAACGCCTCGTCCGCGTCAGCCGCCGTGATCGTCACCACCGTGTTGTCCGGCCCGAGATCGAGCTTGCAGTCCCCACCGGAGGAGTTACGAGCGATGAGCTCGAACGTGGGGTTCACTCCGGGCGCATAGGCGTTACGCACACTGCGCACGGTCAACTTCACCGCTCCGGCGGTGCAGTTGGGCAGACTGGACCCCGCCGGCACCTGCTCACCGGAGCTGCTCCCGTTCTTGCCGCCGTCGTCCGACGTACCACCCCCGGCGGCACCGGCCCCACCATCCGCACCCCCGGCCCCGGAGCCCGCATCGGCCCCGGAACCAGAACCCGATCCCGAACTGCCGCCCCCCGAAGTCGACTCGTCGCCCGACTCCTCACGCCCTCCCGGCGCCTCACTGATCGCGGGCCCGGAACCGGACGGCCCAGGAGTGATGGAGGTCGCGGGATTCTTGCCGTCGGGCTCACCCGCGTTGTCGTCCCCGCCTCCGCCACCACTGGTGACGACCCATACGACCAACAGCGCGAGCAGACCGACGACGGTCAGCAGAATGGCCCTCCGACGCCAGTAGATGGAGGAGGGAAGCGGCCCGATCGGATTGCGCAGAGATCCCACGGCGCAAACTGTACGAGAGATCCGGCCCGTCCCCCGCCCCACCCGCCGCCCGAAACCTCAACTTTTTGGGATCATCATCCCGGCCGCCCCCGCCGCCGACCTGGGCGGGCGCCCGACGATCGCGGTACGTGAGCGTAGCTCCCGCTCGCGCACCCTCCGTGACCGGGACGGCGCCGCGCGAGCGGCATGAACTCGCGGGCCGCCCACATGTGTTCACGAAATCCGCGCCTGCCACAATCGTCCCCACCACCGGAGCGTGTCGGGGGACCTGGAGGACGACGATGGGCGGACCCGAGGAACCGACGTCGAGACCCTTGCGGAAGCTGGGGTTCCTGACCATCGGCCTGTTCGACGAAACCGACCCCCGTCGAGGCCATGAGTCGACGCTGGAGATCATCCAACTCGGGGAGCGGCTCGGCTTCGACAGCGCGTGGCTGCGCCACCGTCATCTGCAGTACGGCATCTCCTCCCCCGTCGCGGTCCTCGCGGCGGCCTCGCAGCGCACGAGCCGTATCGAACTGGGCACCGCCGTCATCCCGCTCGGCTGGGAGAACCCGCTCCGGCTCGCCGAGGACTTGGCCACGGTCGACATCCTCTCCGGCGGCCGGCTCAACCCGGGTGTCAGTGTCGGACCGCCGATGCACTACGACACCGTCAAGTCGGCGCTGTACCCGGACACCGCCGACGCCGAGGACTTCAGCTTCGAACGGGTCCGGCGTCTCCTCGGCTTCGTACGGGGTGAGAAGGCGTCCGACTTCAGCGGCAGCGAGGGGTTCGAAACCTTCTCGGACCGGGTGCAGCCGACGTCCCCGGGACTGGGCGGCCGTATGTGGTACGGCGGCGCCGGCCTCCGGTCGGCCCGCTGGGCCGGGGAGAACGGGATGAACTTCCTGACGAGCAGCGTCGTGAAGGCGGAGGAACCACAGCCGGGCGGCACGCACGTCCCGGATTTCGCCAGCATCCAGCTCTCGCACATCCGGGAGTTCCGGGCGCACCACCCCGACGGTGCGCGGGCCCGGGTGTCGCAGGGGCTCGTGGTCATCCCCACCGACTCGGCGAACGCGCGGCAGCGCGCCAAGTACGAGGCGTACGCGGCGGCGCGGTTGCCCAGGACCACCGCGCCGCAGGGACCGGGGAGGCTCCTCTTCGCGCCCGACCTGGTGGGCACGTCCGCCGAGATCGCCGCGCGGCTGCACGCGCACGCCGCTTTCCGCGAGATCGACGAGGTCGCCTTCGCCCTGCCCTTCACCTTCGACCACGAGGACTACGTCCAGATCCTCACGGACATCGCGACGAAGCTGGGCCCTGAACTGGGTCGGCGTCCGACGGCCTGAGCCGGGCACGCGGATTTCGGTCCCCGTCCCCCGGGCCACCCACATTCTCAGCTTTCACTCCCCGACCCGCCCCCGCCAGAACCCGGCTGCGGCCGTCCCCGCATGGCAGGATCGGTGTGCCATGACTGCACCCACGAAGCCTCAGAGCAGCCCTGCCACCGAAGCCACCGAAGCCCCCACCTCCCTGCACACCCCGGTGATCGCCTGGTTCGAGACGCACGCCCGTGATCTGCCCTGGCGGCGCGCGGAGGCCGGACCGTGGGGGGTGATGGTCAGCGAGTTCATGCTGCAGCAGACCCCGGTCAATCGTGTACTGCCCGTCTACCAGCAGTGGTTGGCGCGCTGGCCCCGTCCGGCGGACCTCGCGAAGGAACCGCCGGGTGAGGCGGTGCGGGCCTGGGGCCGGCTCGGGTACCCACGTCGCGCACTGCGACTGCACGGTGCGGCGGCGGCCATAACGGAACGGCACGGCGGGGACGTACCGAGGGATCACGCGCAACTGCTGGCGTTGCCGGGGATCGGCGAGTACACGGCCGCGGCGGTGGCGTCGTTCGCGTACGGACAGCGGCACGCGGTGCTCGACACCAACGTCCGGCGCGTCCTGGCCCGTGCGGTCAGCGGCACCCAGTACCCGCCGAACGCCACCACGGCCGCCGAGCGGAAACTGGCGCGGGCCCTGCTGCCGGAGGACGACGGCACGGCGTCGCGCTGGGCCGCCGCGTCGATGGAGCTGGGCGCGCTGGTGTGCACGGCGAAGAACGAGACGTGCCACCGCTGTCCGATCGCCGGGCAGTGCGCCTGGCGGCTGGCCGGGAAACCCGCGCACGACGGTCCCGCCCGGCGCGGTCAGACGTACGCCGGGACCGACCGTCAGGTCCGGGGCAAGCTCCTCGCCGTACTGCGGGAGGCGATCGCGCCCGTGCCGCAGGCGGTTCTCGACCGGGTGTGGGACGAGCCGGTGCAGCGCGCCCGTGCCCTCGACGGCCTCGTCGCCGACGGACTGGTGGAACCCCTCCCGGGCGGCCTCTACCGGCTCCCCCTGACCTGACGGTCGCAGCGGCCCCGCCGCTCAGGGCGCATACGGCCGAGGCATCACCGCAACAAGGGAACACTGTCCCGACCCACGCCCGACGGGGTGAATCGGCGCATCCCCGCCCGAAAGACCAGTCCGCTTTACCCCGTTCCTACTTTCGTTACACAACCGACGGACAGCCGAGCGTTCTCCGCAGGCTGGCTCGGACGTCACCGTGACAACCCCTCCGTAGCTTCATTGGCGTACCGCAGGAACCCGCGAGACCGAGCAGCGGATCCGGCGGAGCGAGCGGCACGCACCAGCGGTCGCACCAGCGACACGAAGCGGCGGACAACCGGCGGCGCGCGACAGCGCGCCCGCCGGAACGGGGAGCGGAGGCGGTTGATCATGGCGCACGGCGAGGTGCTCGAATTCGAGGAGTACGTCCGTACCCGGCAGGACGCGCTGCTGCGCAGCGCCCGTCGGCTGGTTCCGGACCCGGTCGACGCCCAGGATCTGCTGCAGACGGCGCTGGCGCGGACGTACGGCCGCTGGGACGGCATCGCGGACAAGCGGCTGGCGGACGCGTATCTGCGCCGGGTCATGATCAACACGCGGACGGAGTGGTGGCGGGCCCGGAAGCTGGAGGAGGTCCCGACCGAGCAGCTCCCGGACGCCTGCATCGACGACTCCACCGAACAGCACGCCGACCGCGCCCTCCTCATGGACATCATGAAGGTGCTGGCTCCCAAGCAGCGCAGTGTCGTGGTGCTGCGACACTGGGAGCAGATGTCCACGGAGGAGACGGCCGCCGCCCTCGGCATGTCGGCCGGCACGGTCAAGAGCACGCTCCACCGTGCGCTGGCGCGGCTCCGCGAGGAGTTGGAGTCGCGGGACCTCGAAGAGCGCGCCGCCCGCGCGCTCGAACTGAGCAAGGAGCAGGAGCGTTGCGCGGCCTGAGCACAGCGGCCGGCCCCGATCCAGGGGCCAGGCGGGCCACGAAGGCGGTGATCACGGCGGTGGCCGTGCTCGCCGCCCTCGGCCTTTCCGTCTCCGCCTGCGGTACGGGCGGGACCGGCGCACGCGACGAGGGACCGGCCGACAACGACTCCCTCGCAGCGGGCGCTTCGCCGTCCGTCTCCGGTTCGGCCCCCGCCGACGGCGATCACCCGAGCATCGACGAGGTCGTGCGCATGGTGCGGGCGGACCCGGAGGTCGACAAGGCGGTGAAGAGCGACCTGCGGCCGTGCGTGGCCGACGAGTACCCGGTCGACGTGACCTACGGGGATCTCACCGGGGGTTCGGCCGAAGACCTCGTGGTCAATGTCATGACCTGCGCGGACGCCGTCGGTGTGGCGTCGTACGTGTACCGCGCGGACAAGGGGCGGTACCGGAGCGTCTTCCTCTCCGAACAGCCGCCCGTCTACGCGGAGATCGACCGGGGCGACCTGCTGGTCACCCGACAGTTGTACGAGAACGGCGACCGGTCGTCGTACCCGTCCAGCGAGGAAGTGACGACCTACCGCTGGATGAAGGACGGTTTCGTCCAGCGGTCCAGTTCGCGTACCGAGTACAGCACCGCCGTGGGCGGCGCGGAGTCCGCCACCCCGGAACCGAGCTGAGGCCGGTACCGACACCGGTCCACACACGACTGATACTGATCAACTTCGACCGAGAGTGAACGAGATCACCGGATGGCAGAGCAGACCCATGTCCTGTTCGTCGAGGACGACGACGTCATCCGCGAGGCCACCCAGCTCGCGCTGGAGCGGGACGGCTTCGCGGTCACGGCCATGCCCGACGGGCTGTCGGGGCTGGAGGCGTTCCGCGCGGACCGGCCCGACATCGCCCTCCTCGACGTCATGGTCCCGGGCCTGGACGGGGTCTCCCTGTGCCGCCGTATCCGTGACGAGTCGACGGTCCCCGTGATCATGCTCTCCGCGCGCGCCGACTCCATCGACGTCGTGCTCGGCCTGGAGGCGGGCGCCGACGACTACGTGACCAAGCCGTTCGACGGTGCCGTCCTGGTCGCCCGGATCCGCGCGGTGCTGCGCCGCTTCGGTCATGCGAGCGGCGGTGACGCCAAGGCCGACGAGGCCGAGGGCGCCGCCACCGGCGGGGTGCTCACCTTCGGTGAACTGGTGGTGGACACCGAGGGCATGGAGGTACGGAGGTCCGGGGTCCCGGTGGCGCTGACGCCGACGGAGATGCGGCTGCTCCTGGAGTTCTCGTCCGCCCCCGGCACGGTCCTCTCCCGCGACAAGCTGCTCGAACGCGTGTGGGACTACGGCTGGGGTGGCGACACCCGGGTGGTGGACGTCCATGTCCAGCGGCTTCGCGCCAAGATCGGCCAGGACCGGATCGAGACGGTCCGCGGCTTCGGCTACAAGCTCAAGGCCTGAGCGGGACGGGATCGACATGAAGCCCAGGGGGATACGAGGAGGCGGGCGGGGCGCCGCGGCGCCGGTCGCCACGGGTCTCGCGAGCGGGTCGGGCGCCGCCGCCGTGGGCGGTTCCGCCCACGGGGTCGGCGGGACCACCGTGGGGACGGTGACCGGGACCGCCGCCGACGGCCGCGCCGGACATGCGGGCTCGGGGTTCGTCCCGGGCCTCCGCACCGGCCTGCGATGGCAACTGAGCGCGGCGATCGCTCTCGTCGGGGCACTGGTGGCGATCGCGCTGAGCCTGGTCGTGCACAACGCCGCGCGGGTGTCGATGCTCGACAACTCGCGTGACCTGGCCAACGAGCGCATCCAGGTCGCCCAGCGGATGTACGAGTCGGGCCGCCCGCTGAAGTCCGGCGCCTTCGGGGTGCGGATCGACGACCCCGACATCCCGAGGGACCTGCTGGCCAAGGTGGCGGAGGGCCGCCGGGCCACCTATGTCTCCGAGGGTGAGAACGGCGTGCCCGACATCTGGGCGGCGGTCCCACTGAAGGACAAGCGGGTCCTCTCCCTGCACACCGACTTCACCGATCACAGCTCCGCCGTGATGCGGGACCTGGACCAGGCGCTGCTCATCGGCTCGATCGCGGTCGTCTTCGGCGGCTCGGCCCTCGGTGTGCTCATCGGCGGCCAGATGTCCCGCCGGCTGCGCAAGGCCGCGGCGGCCGCCCATCAGGTGGCCAAGGGCGAGACCGACGTGCGGGTGCAGGACGCGATCGGCGGTGCCGTACGGGACGAGACCGCGGAGCTGGCGCGTGCCGTGGACGCCATGGCCGACACGCTGCGGCAGCGCATCGAGGCGGAGCGCCGGGTGACCGCGGACATCGCCCACGAGCTGCGCACCCCGGTGACCGGCCTGCTGACGGCGGCGGAACTGCTGCCTCCGGGCCGTCCCTCCGAACTAGTCCGCGACCGCGCCCAGGCGATGCGCACGCTCGTCGAGGACGTCCTGGAGGTGGCCCGGCTGGACGGGGCCTCCGAGCGGGCGGAGCTGCAGGACATCATGCTGGGCGACTTCGTGGCCCGGCGGGTGGCGGCGAAGGACGCGGGAGCGCGGGTACAGATCGTGCACGAGTCGGCGGTGACGACGGACCCGCGCCGCCTGGAACGCGTCCTGCTGAACCTCCTGGCCAACGCGGCGAAGCACGGCAGACCACCGATCGAAGTCTCGGTCGAGGGGCGCGTGATCCGGGTCCGCGACCACGGGCCCGGTTTCCCGGAGGACCTCCTCGCCGACGGCCCCCGCCGCTTCCGCACGGGCGCCTCGGACCGCGCGGGCCAGGGCCACGGCCTCGGCCTCACCATCGCCGCAGGCCAGGCCCGTGTCCTCGGCGCCCGCCTCACCTTCCGCAACATCCGCCCACCCGGGTCCCCGGACGGCGTGCCGTCCGAGGGTGCCGTCGCCGTGCTCTGGCTCCCGGAACACGCCCCGACGAACACGGGCAGCTACCCGATGCTGCCGCTGCCCGGGGACACGGGCGTCTGATCACTCGGGGCCGGCCGGGTACCCCATGGGCGACTGCGGCCGAGTGGGGGTGCGGGGTCATGCTTGCGCAGTTCCCCGCGCCCCTGAAAAGCCTGAAAAGCAGGGCCTGCGCCCCGTGCTTTCCAGCCCGCAGAGCCTGGCCTTCAGGCGATCGGGCCTGGTCTGCCAGGCCCGAGGGCCTGGTCCTTGAGGGGCGCGGGGAACTGCGCGACAAGCCCCCACGAACCCGCACCCGCCACAAACCCGACCCCCCGAGCCATAAGGCGCTCAGGGGGTCGAAGGGGCACAGCCCCTCGGGATGGGAAGGGTAGGGGCGGCGGGGGCGAAGACCCCCGGCGCCCCCAGCCCCTCAGACAGCCATCGTCTCCTTCGCCCCATCCCCACGCCGCTCCGCCGCCTCATCCACCTGATCCGCCGCGTCCACCTCATCCGCCCCGGCAGGCGAACCCCCCGCCCCCCGCAACGGCACCTCCTTCACGAACACCGCGGCCACCAGCGCCACCACAGCCACGACCGCCCCCAGCAAGAACGCCGCATGCGTCCCCGAAGCCACCGCGTACTGGTAAGCCTCCCGCGCGGCCACCGGCAACTTCGCCAGACTCGCCGCGTCCAGCTGCGCCGACTGCTCCGTGACCTTGGACCCCAACGCCCCGGCCCGCTCGGCCATCACGTCCTGCACCCGGCTGTTGAACAGCGCCCCCATGATCGCGACCCCGAAGGACGACCCGAGCGTCCGCGACAGCGTGCTCGTCGACGACGCGACCCCCATGTCCTTCATCTCGACACTGTTCTGCGCGACCAGCATGGTGATCTGCATCAGACACCCCATACCGGCCCCCAGCACGGCCATGAAGACCCCGGACGTCACCCGGCTCGTACCGGTGTCCATCTGTGCCAGCAGGAACAGCCCCACGATCATCAGTCCGCTGCCGACGACGGGGAAGACCTTGTACCGGCCGCTCCCCGTGGTCACCCGCCCGGCCACCATGGAGACCGCGAGCATCGCCCCCAGCATCGGCAGCAGCAACAGCCCGGAGTTGGTCGCGGACGCACCCTGCACGGACTGCTGGTACAGCGGCAGGAAGAGCACCGCCCCGAACATCACGAACCCGGTGACGAACCCGATCACGGCCATCAGCGTGAAGTTCCGGCTCCGGAAGATGTGCAGCGGTATCACCGGCTCCGCCGCCCGCTTCTCCACGATCAGGAACCCGGTCAGCGACACCACGCCGATCGCGGTCAGCTCCATGATGACGGCCGACCCCCAGGCGTACTCGGTCCCGCCCCACGTCGTGACCAGCACGATCGCCGTGATGCCTACGGTCAGCAGCGCCGCGCCCAGGTAGTCGATGGTGCGCGCGGACCGCCCCTCGCGCGACGGCTTCGGCAGATGCAGTACGGCACTGATGGCGATCAGCGCGACGATCCCGAGCGGCAGGTTGATGTAGAAGGACCAGCGCCATCCCCAGTGGTCGGTGATGGAACCGCCGACCAGCGGCCCGGCGATCATGGCGAGGGCCATCACGCCGGCCATCATCCCCTGGTACTTGCCCCGCTCACGCGGCGGTATCAGGTCCCCGATGATCGCCATGACGCCGACCATCAGACCGCCGGCCCCGAGCCCCTGCACCGCCCGGAACCCGATGAGCTGGCTCATGTCCTGGGCCATCCCGCTCAGCGCCGACCCGATCAGGAAGATCACGATCGAGGTCATGAAGATCCTCTTGCGGCCGTACAGGTCGCCGAGCTTGCCCCAGATGGGCGTGGAGGCGGCGGTGGCGAGCGTGTACGCGGTCACAACCCACGACAGATGTTCGAGCCCGCCCAACTCGCCCACGATCGTCGGCATCGCGGTGCCGATGATCATGTTGTCGAGCATCGCGAGCAGCATGGCGATCATGAGCGCCAGCAGCACCACCCGCACACTGCGCGGCTGCGGCCCGTCCGCCTCGGCCCCACCGCTCACTTCCGTCTTCTTCTCCGCTTTCATCGCGGTCCTCCACTCCCCCCGGAGCTCCAAGCCACTTACTTGCCGCCCGGCTAGTTGACTACACTTGAGGAAGCTAGGTCCCTAACTAGCCGGGCGTCAAGTAAGTTCCGTGGGCTTGGTCGAGACTTGACCGACCGACCAGCCCTTCCGTGACGGCGAGGAGTACGAGGATGAGCGGCACGACAGACGAGGGCGCGACGGTCGGCGGCGGGGCGACCGGTCCGATGCCGAAGCGGCAGCGCCGAGGCGATACTCGTCAGCGCATCCAGGAGGTCGCCCTCGAACTCTTCGCGGAACAGGGGTACGAGAAGACCTCGCTACGGGAGATCGCCGAGCGCCTCGATGTGACGAAGGCGGCGCTCTACTACCACTTCAAGACCAAGGAAGACATCCTCATCGGCCTCTTCCAGGATCTGCAGCGCCCGATCGACGAACTGATCGAGTGGGCCGGCACCCAGCCGCGCACCCTCGACACCAAGCGGGAGATCCTCCGCCGCTACAGCGTGGCCCTGGCCGACGTGGCCCCCCTCTTCCGCTTCATGCAGGAGAACCAGGCGACGGTACGCGAACTGAGCGTCGGGGAGACGTTCAAGGACCGCATGATCCGTATGGTCGACGCGATCAAGGAACCGGACGCGGCCCTGACCGACCAGGTCCGCTGCATCAGCGCGCTGTTCAGCATGCACGCCGGGATGCTCTTCCTCCGGGACGTCGAAGGCGACCCCGAGGACAAGCGCGCGGCGGTCCTGGAGGTCGCGATCGATCTGGTGACGCAGGCGCACGGCGGCACCCCGAGTTCTTGAGGCCCACCCGACTGGGATAGACCTTCATAGGCTTTCGGGGACCTCCCGGGCGATCACACACACCGAGGAGACACCGTGGACGCCGAGGAACACACCCGCCCGACCGACGAGGAACGGGCCGAGGCCGATCGCCGACGCCACAGGTTCGCCCTCGTCGTCACGGCGGCGGCGACAGTGGTGATGTTCCTGGTTCTGCTGGTCCTGATCGGCCACTACGAGGACACCCCGATGTGTGGCACCGGCCAGGACTACGGCCCGTGCTGACACGGCACGGGCCCGCAGGGGCACCTCAGACGGTGACGCCCTTGGTCCGCAGGAAGGCGACCGGGTCGACGGCGGAGCCGTAGTTCGCGGTGGTCCGGATCTCGAAGTGCAGATGCGGCCCGCTGGAGTTCCCGGTGTTGCCGGAGAACGCTATACGCTGCCCGGTCTTGACGATCTGCCCGGCCTTCACGTTGACCTTCGAGAGGTGGGCGTACTGCGAGAAGGTGCCGTTGCCGTGCTTGACGACGACGGCGTTGCCGTACGCCGGGCCGTCACCGGCGCCGTTGCCGCCGGCCTTCACGACGGTTCCGCCGTGCGCGGCGACGACGGCCGTGCCGCTCTTCACGGCGAAGTCCTGCCCGCTGTGCTTGGCGGACCACATGTTCCCGGCCTGCGCGAAGCGGGCGCTCAGCTTGTAGCCCTTGACCGGGCTGACCCAGGAGGCCGCCTTCTTGGCGGCGGCGGCCTGGACGGTGCCGGCGCTCACGGCCTGAGCGGCACCCGAGGCCTGGGCACTGTTGGCGGCGGCCGCGACCCCGACCCCCAGCACACCCGAGACCCCCATTCCCGCGGCCACCACGGCGGCCCGGACACGGAGCTGGGACATACGGGGACGGGGAGTGCGAACACGCTGCGACATGGAAATACCTCACGGGGGACGGAGACAAGGACAGTGCCTCGATGGACACCGATTCCACCCGGGGCACATCTGCGACCGCCGGACGGGACAACCTTGGTACCCCGATCCCCCCAAACCGCTCAAACGTGTGACCTACGAAGGAAACTCGTACTCCATATGAAACAACCCTCTTCCGGACACCCACCCCCAAACGGACCCCCACTCGCACCACCCGAACCCTCCCACTATTCCGCGTAGTACGTGACGCAGATCCTGTGCGCCAAGTCACCGGCCAACCGGTTTCGCGAACCCCGTTCTGTGACGCGGACTACGCCCCGCCGGGACGCCTGACGGTGGCGCTGGAGCATCAGCGATTCACCAGGGAGGAATTGCCGGTTCCCGGCTCAAGGACTCGCCGGCCCGAGGAGAACTCTCCCGATGACCCCACCGACGGCCGGAAGACGACACCGTCCTTGGAACCCGGACCGGAAAAGCAAAAGGGGCTGCCCCGGGACCGAAGTCCCGGGGCAGCCCCTTCCGCTCAGGCCGAGCGCAGCGGTTACGCGTCCTTGCTCAGGTTCGGCCCGGCGCCGCCCGCCGCCTGCTCGATCGGCGGGACGTCGGGCAGTGCCGCCTTCTCCTCACCCCGGAAGGTGAAGGTCTGGGACTCGCCCTCGCCCTCGGTGTCCACAACCACGATGTGGCCGGGGCGCAGCTCGCCGAAGAGGATCTTCTCGGAGAGGGTGTCCTCGATCTCGCGCTGGATGGTCCGGCGCAGCGGCCGGGCACCCAGCACGGGGTCGTAACCCTTCCTGGACAGCAGCTCCTTGGCGGACTGGGAGAGCTCGATGCCCATGTCCCGGTCCTTGAGGCGCTCGTCCACCTTGCCGATCATCAGGTCGACGATCGCGAGGATGTCCTCCTGCGTGAGCTGCGGGAAGACGACCACGTCGTCGACACGGTTGAGGAACTCGGGCCGGAAGTGCTGCTTGAGCTCGTCCGAGACCTTGTTCTTCATGCGCTCGTAGTTGGTCTTCTTGTCGCCCGAGGCCGCGAAGCCCAGGTTGAAGCCCTTGGAGATGTCCCGGGTGCCGAGGTTGGTCGTCATGATGATGACCGTGTTCTTGAAGTCCACGACCCGGCCCTGGGAGTCGGTCAGACGACCGTCCTCCAGGATCTGCAGCAGCGAGTTGAAGATGTCCGGGTGGGCCTTCTCCACCTCGTCGAAGAGGACGACGGAGAACGGCTTGCGGCGGACCTTCTCGGTGAGCTGGCCGCCCTCTTCGTAGCCCACGTACCCGGGGGGCGAACCGAAGAGGCGCGAGACAGTGTGCTTCTCGCTGAACTCGGACATGTCGAGGGAGATCAGCGCGTCCTCGTCGCCGAAGAGGAACTCGGCGAGCGCCTTGGACAGCTCGGTCTTACCGACACCGGACGGGCCGGCGAAGATGAACGAACCACCGGGACGCTTGGGGTCCTTCAGACCGGCACGCGTACGGCGGATCGCCTTCGACAGCGCCTTGACGGCGTCGACCTGGCCGATGACCCGCTTGTGGAGCTCGTCCTCCATGCGCAGCAGACGCGAGGACTCCTCCTCGGTCAGCTTGAAGACCGGGATGCCGGTGGCGGTCGCGAGGACCTCGGCGATCAGCTCGCCGTCGACCTCGGCGACGACGTCCATGTCGCCGGCCTTCCACTCCTTCTCCCGCTTGGCCTTGGCGGCCAGGAGCTGCTTCTCCTTGTCGCGCAGGGAGGCGGCCTTCTCGAAGTCCTGCGAGTCGATCGCGGACTCCTTGTCCCGGCGGACACCGGCGATCTTCTCGTCGAACTCGCGGAGGTCCGGCGGCGCGGTCATCCGGCGGATGCGCATCCGGGACCCGGCCTCGTCGATCAGGTCGATCGCCTTGTCCGGCAGGAAGCGGTCCGAGATGTACCGGTCGGCCAGCGTGGCCGCCTGGACCAGGGCCTCGTCCGTGATGGAGACGCGGTGGTGCGCCTCGTACCGGTCACGGAGGCCCTTGAGGATCTCGATGGTGTGCGGGAGCGAGGGCTCGGCGACCTGGATGGGCTGGAAGCGGCGCTCCAGGGCCGCGTCCTTCTCCAGGTGCTTGCGGTACTCGTCCAGCGTGGTGGCGCCGATGGTCTGCAGCTCACCGCGGGCCAGCATCGGCTTCAGGATCGAAGCTGCGTCGATGGCGCCCTCGGCGGCACCCGCACCGACCAGCGTGTGGAGCTCGTCGATGAACAGGATGATGTCGCCGCGGGTGCGGATCTCCTTGAGCACCTTCTTCAGGCGCTCCTCGAAGTCACCGCGGTAGCGGGAGCCGGCGACCAGCGCGCCGAGGTCGAGGGTGTAGAGGTGCTTGTCCTTGAGGGTCTCGGGCACCTCGCCCTTGACGATGGCCTGAGCGAGGCCCTCGACGACGGCGGTCTTGCCGACGCCGGGCTCACCGATCAGGACCGGGTTGTTCTTGGTACGGCGGGACAGCACCTGCATGACCCGCTCGATCTCCTTCTCGCGCCCGATGACCGGGTCGAGCTTGGACTCACGAGCGGCCTGGGTGAGGTTCCGGCCGAACTGGTCGAGGACCAGGGACGTGGAGGGGGTGCCCTCGGCGGGGCCGCCGGCGGTGGCGGTCTCCTTGCCCTGGTAACCGGAGAGCAGCTGGATGACCTGCTGCCGCACCCGGTTGAGATCTGCGCCCAGCTTGACCAGGACCTGGGCGGCGACGCCCTCGCCCTCGCGGATCAGGCCGAGCAGGATGTGTTCCGTGCCGATGTAGTTGTGGCCCAGTTGAAGGGCCTCGCGGAGCGACAGCTCCAGGACCTTCTTGGCACGGGGGGTGAAGGGGATGTGCCCGGACGGGGCCTGCTGCCCCTGCCCGATGATCTCCTCCACCTGCTGGCGGACCGCCTCGAGCGAAATCCCGAGGCTCTCCAGGGCCTTAGCGGCGACACCCTCACCCTCGTGGATCAGGCCCAGGAGGATGTGCTCGGTGCCGATGTAGTTGTGGTTGAGCATCCGGGCTTCTTCCTGAGCCAGGACGACAACCCGCCGCGCGCGGTCGGTGAACCTCTCGAACATCGTTAATCGCTCCTCAGAGCGGTCAGGCAGTAAGGGGACGCTCCCCTCCCTGTCCTTCCGCAGCTTAGTCCCGCAAGCGGGGACCGCTCATTCCAACTGCCGACACCGTCCTTGGCCTCCTGACCCCGAACGCCGACATCTGCTCCAACCCGATGGTGCGAGACGATGTTCCCGCAGGCCAGGCAGTTACCCCCACCATCAGTACGCCGATGGCGAACGCGAGACGGCCTTTCCTGCGTGTCGCCCCCTCCCACTAGGGATGTCTTACCCGTAGGGACTGACACTCCATGCCGGATGCACCGGTTCCCTCCGCTAAGGGCGAACATCCTTGCGTCGCTGCCCACCGTGGAACGCCCCCTTTCCCGGCACTCTTCGCATTCACACCCGTACTCAGCGTAACTCCGGGGTCCTTCATGCGGTTGCTCCTGACATGGCCATCGTCCCCCTTCCCCGCCGACCGCTCGACCCGAGCGACGGATCGGGCGGCATCACCCGCGGTGTTCCGGGTGACATCGCGTGCGACGCGGTGCGGCAGTGGTACGAGAACGATCTCGACTGGGCGACGGTGCCCGGGACGCCCGTACATCTCCTTACGGGGCTGCGCTTCGATGTGCTCGACGTGCCGGCGGAGGCGGGCGTCGCGGCGCTCAGGCATCTGGGCCCCCTCCCGGGGGCGGGATCCCCGGTGGCGGTGCACGGCGGGCGGGCGCTGCTGCTGGTCGCGGCCGGCAGCGCGGAGGAGTTGCCGGGGCTGCTGGAGTGGCTGGACTGGGGCGGCCTGGACCTGGACCTCACAGCCGTCGGAACGGGCGGTCACATGGTGGCGCCGACGCCTCCGGGCGGGGCCGGAAGACTCGGGGGCGTACTGCGGGAGGCCGGATCACAGGGGGCCGCCGAGTGGTTGCGGCCCCCCGAGCCGGGGCGCGAGGTGGAACCCTCGCTGCCGACCATGTCGGCGTTGGGGGGCGGCGGGGGCGCCCCCGACCTCGTGCGTGTGGTGGACACGGTGGCCACACACTGCCACCGCGTCCGGCTGCGGCGCGCGGGCACCCGACCTGCCGCCTTCTCATAGGCCGCTGACCGGCCGTCGGCCGCCCGCCCGTCGGGTCTCAGCCGTTGGCCTTCTCGTAGGCCTCGCGGATGGAGGCGGGGACGCGGCCGCGGTCGTTGACCTCGTAGCCGTTCTCCTTCGCCCAGGCGCGGATGGCCGCGGTGTCCTGGCTGCCGCCGGAAGCGGCACGGGCCTTGCCACGCCCGCCCGCGGCACGACCTCCGGTACGCCGACCACCCTTGACGTAGGGGTCGAGAAGGCCGCGAAGCTTGTCCGCGTTGGCGGTCGTGAGGTCGATCTCGTACGTCTTGCCGTCCAACGCGAACGTCACGGTCTCGTCCGCCTCGCCGCCGTCGAGGTCGTCGACAAGAAGGACCTGAACCTTCTGTGCCACCGGATTTCCTTTCATCGATAACTTCAGGGCCGAGGGCCGGCGGCGTGTGCCGCTGTTTCGCGTCCCCTGTTATATGCAGTACTGCAGTACGTCGGAAAGCAAACCGCTTTTCCAAGAAAAACACAAACCCCTGGGAGAGACCGAGGAGAGGGCGGGGAGCCCGGAGAAGACCGGAAACATGCGCGTTTCGGACATAGGGCACCCGGGCAAGGCCACCCTCACCGGAATATGGCTTGAGGTTCCCGAGGTTCCTTGACGATGCTTGCGGAACCCCGGCTTGCTTGCCGATCCGCGGACGATCACAGATGCAGAAGCATCCGGCTGTTGCCCAAGGTGTTCGGTTTCACTCGTTCGAGACCGAGGAACTCCGCGACGCCCTCGTCATAGGAACGCAGCAGCTCCGCGTAGACATCGGTGTCGACCGGAGTCTCACCGATCTCCACGAAGCCGTGCTTCGCGAAGAACTCCACTTCGAAGGTCAGACAGAAAACCCGGCGAACACCGAGCCAGCGAGCGGTGTGCAGCAACTTCTCCAGCAACTGGTGTCCGACGCCGAGCCCCTTGGCGGCCGGGTCCACCGCGAGAGTGCGGACTTCGGCGAGGTCCTCCCACATCACGTGCAGCGCCCCGCAGCCGACGACCTCGGCGCTGTCGTCCCGCTCCGCGACCCAGAACTCCTGGATGTCCTCGTAAAGCGTGACCGTCGCTTTGTCGAGCAGGATGCGGCGCTGGACGTACGAGTCGAGGAGGCGGCGCACGTGCGGGACATCGCCGGTCCGAGCCCGCCTGACGGTGATGGCTTTTGCGGTGACTTCAGGACTCGTTGCTGGCATGAGTGGACGCTATCGCCCGGGGAGATCAGGGGATTCGCCGGGGGGCCCCTGCGTTTCGCCGGACGATTCGACAGATTCATCGAGGGTTTCGGCAGGGGTTTCGCCGGCGAGGACGGCGGGCGCGGCCGGTTCGGGTTTGGCGGCGGCGGGGCCTTCCACGATGCGTACGGCGTCGGTGAGCGCCTGACGCTGTTCCTCGCTCATCATCCCGAAGAAGGCGACGAGTGCGGCGGCGGGGTTGTCGCTCTGCGACCAGGCCTCGTTCATGAGTGCGGCCGCGTAGGCGGCGCGAGTGGAGACCGCCTCATATCGATAGGCCCGGCCTTCGGCCTCGCGGCGCACCCAGCCCTTCTGATGGAGATTGTCCAGCACGGTCATCACCGTGGTGTACGCGATCGACCGTTCCCGCTGAAGGTCTTCCAGGACTTCTCGAACGGTCACCGGGCGGTTCCACTTCCACACCCGCGTCATGACCGCGTCTTCGAGTTCTCCCAATGGGCGAGGCACAGTTCCGCACACTATCCGGAGAAAGTGAACAAAAAGGGCGTACGACTCGAAAAGTCCACGAGCCGTACGCCGATGAGGCGGGTCGCGTCAGACGCCGGTGCCCTTGGAGGCGGTGTCCGTGGCCTGGCGGGCGCTCTCCACGCGGGCGAGTGCCGCGTCGACGACCGCGTCCTCCTTGGCCTTGTTGGGGCCGCCCTGGGTCTTGACGATCACCCTGATGACGCTGATGAACAGCACGGCCATCACGAAGGGGGGCAGCAGCGCGGAGACGTAGTCCATGGGTCCAGGGTAGCCAGGGCTAGACGGCGGCCAGCTGCTGGGGCGGCCCAGCGGGCGGGGCGGACGGTTTCCGCTTGGGCGGGAAGACCTCGCCGGGGGTGGGGATCGGGCGGCGGGCCGGGCGCGGGGCGTCGGGGCGGGGGACGGGGCCCGGCTTGTCGGCGGGCTCGGCGGGCCGGGACGGCCGGGCGGGCTTCGGCTTGGCCGGCTCGCCTGCGGCGCGCGCGGGGGTGTCCCGCTCCGACAGGCCGCCGGGGAGGGCGGTGAGGCGGAGCCGGGAGCGGGCGGCGGAGCCGGGGCCGGAACCGGAGCTGCCGTAGCGGGAGGCGGGGACGACCACGACGGGGGTGGCCGCGTGCCCCTCCGCGAAACGGACGCGCACGTCCTGCTCGACGAGGGGGCGGCAGCGCTCCAGGAGGGCCGCGGCGGCCGGGTTGCCGCGCAGGGCGCGCAGCGCGGCGAGGTCGTCCGGGTGGAGGCGGTACCCGGAGTCCAGGGCCTGTGTCAGCAGTGCCGCGTAGCCCGTGACCGTGCCGGGGAGCGCGGCGCGGTAGCGGGCGAGGTCGGCCAGCAGGAAGGCCCTCAGACGGGCGGCCTCGCGGGTCGTCTCATCGACGGACTCGGCGAGCCGGAGGCAGTCCTGCACGTCCTTCGCCGAGGCGGGACTGGGGTTGAGGGCGAGGGCGAGGGCACGACGGAGCACACACAGCTCGTCAGCGCCGAACGCCATGCCGCCGCGGGTTCCGTGGGGCGTGGGCATGCGGCGACGATACGCGCTAATCAGACAAAAGGGCGCTGCCGGGCGGGGTGTGGCGTGGGGGACCACCCGGCTGGGGGGATCGGGCGCCGCCCGGCCCTGGGGGGCCGATGAAAAGGCACGGGCGCGGCCCCTGCCTTTCCATGCCTTTTCAGGGGCGCGGGAACTGCGCGAGCAACCACACACCACCCGCATTCGCCGACGCACCCGCACCCGCACCCGCCGCACTCGCACCCGCACTCGCACGCCCGAGCGGTGCGGCGCTGTCAAAGACGCGACACGTTCCGTTCGTACACCAGCCGCAGCCCGATCAGCGTCAGCCACGGCTCGTGCTCGTCGATGACCGAGGACTCGCCCAGCACCATCGGCGCCAGTCCACCGGTCGCTATCACGGTCACGTCCTCGGGGTCATCGGCCAGCTCACGGACCATCCGGCTCACGACGCCGTCGACCTGCCCCGCGAACCCGTAGACGATGCCGGACTGCATCGCCTCGACCGTGTTCTTGCCGATCACGCTGCGCGGTCGGGCGACCTCGATCTTGCGGAGCTGGGCGCCCTTGACGCCGAGGGCGTCGACGGAGATCTCGATACCGGGGGCGATGACGCCGCCGACGTACTCGCCGCGCGCGCTGACCGCGTCGAACGTCGTCGCCGTACCGAAGTCGACGACGACGGCCGGCCCGCCGTACAGCTCGACGGCGGCGACCGCGTTGATGATGCGGTCGGCGCCGACCTCCTTGGGGTTGTCGGTGAGGATCGGCACGCCCGTCTTCACCCCCGGCTCTACGAGGACGGCCGGGACGTCGCCGTAGTAGCGGCGGGTCACCTCGCGCAGTTCGTGCAGCACGGACGGGACGGTGGCGCAGATCGCGATGCCGTCGATGCCGTCGCCCAGCTCCTCGCCGAGCAGCGGATGCATGCCCATGAGGCCCTGGAGCAGGACCGCCAGTTCGTCGGCGGTGCGGCGCGCGTCCGTGGAGATGCGCCAGTGTTCGACGATGTCCTCGCCGTCGAACAGACCGAGGACGGTGTGGGTGTTGCCCACGTCGATGGTCAGCAGCATGGCCCCGTCCCCGCTCTACTCGGCCGCGCGCAGGTCGAGGCCGATGTCCAGGATGGGCGACGAGTGGGTCAGAGCTCCCACCGCGAGGTAGTCGACGCCCGTGTCCGCGTACGCCTTGGCGTTCGTGAGCGTGAGGCGGCCCGAGGCCTCCAGGAGGGCGCGGCCGTCGACGATCGCGACGGCCTCCTCGCACTCGACCGGCGAGAAGTTGTCCAGCAGGATCAGGTCGGCGCCCGCGTCGACGACCTCGCGGAGCTGGTGGAGGGTGTCGACCTCGACCTCGACCGGCACCTCGGGGAACATCGCGCGCACGGCCTCGAAGGCTTGGGCGACACCACCGGCGGCGACCACGTGGTTGTCCTTGACGAGAGCCGCGTCGGACAGCGACATGCGGTGGTTGACGCCGCCGCCGCAGCGGACGGCGAACTTCTCAAGGGACCTGAGGCCCGGCGTCGTCTTCCTCGTGTCGCGCACCTTCGCCTTCGTGCCCTCCAGTGTGTCCGCCCACGCGCGCGTGGCGGTCGCGATGCCGGAGAGGCGGCACAGCAGGTTCAGGGCGCTGCGCTCGGCGGTGAGGAGGTCGCGAGTGGCGCCGGTGACGCTGAGGAGCTTCTGCCCGGCCTCGACGCGGTCGCCGTCGTCGACGTGGCGCTCGACCTCGAACTCGTCGGTGCAGGCCACCGAGAGGACCGCCTCGGCGATTCTCAGGCCCGCCACGACGCCGCCCTCGCGGGCGGTGAAGTCGGCGGTGGCGCGGGCGTCCTCGGGGATGGTGGCGACGGTGGTCACGTCCACGCCGTGGTCGAGGTCCTCCTGGATGGCGACGTTCGCGATGTCCTCGATTTCCACGGGGTCGAGTCCGGCGTCGGCCAGGAGTTGGGCGAGCGCGGGGTCGAGCCCGCACTCGGCGTATGCGTCGTAGCCCTCGCTGCGGCCGTCGTCGGCGCCGCAGGCGCAGCCGTCGCCGCAGCCGCCGCTCTGGGCGAGGGGAAGGTCGGGGGTGCTCACGTCTGTCACTGCTCCTGCTGGTGCTGCCGGGTAGGGGGGAAGTCTGCGGTATCGGTGGTGTGTACGGCGAGCGTCCGGTCCGGATTCAGCCGTACGACGATATGGCGGCGCCAGGCGGCGTCGTCGCGTTCGGCGCGGTCCTCGCGCCAGTGGCAGCCGCGGGTCTCCTCGCGCAGCCGGGCGGCGGCGACCAGGACACGGGCGACGCACAGGAGGTTGGTGGTCTCCCAGGTGTCGGTGCCGGGCTCGGCCGTCTTGCCGTTCTCGGCGAGGGCGTCGCAGGCCTCGTCGTGCAGCCGGTCCAGGGCGGCGGCGGCGGTCGCCAGGGAGGCCTCGGAGCGCAGGACGCCGGCGCCCTCGGTCATGGTCCGCTGGATGGCGAACCGGATCTCGGGCGCGAGCAGCGGGTGCGCGGGCTGCTCGGCGTGCGAGACGGGTTGGGGCACACGCGCGGGGAGGCCGTCCCCGCCGTGGGAGGCGGCGATGTCGGCGGCGATGCGCTCGGCGTAGACCAGGCCCTCCAGGAGGGAGTTCGAGGCGAGCCGGTTGGCGCCGTGGACCCCGGTGCAGGCGACCTCGCCGCAGGCGTAGAGGCCGGGGACGGTCGTACGGCCGTGGGAGTCGGTGCGGACTCCGCCGGAGGCGTAGTGGGCGGCCGGGGCGACCGGGATGGGCTCGGTGACCGGGTCGAGGCCGTTGGCGCGGCAGGCGGCGAGGATGGTCGGGAAGCGGTGCTGCCACATGTGGGCGCCGAAGTGCCGGGCGTCCAGGTACATGTGTTCGGTGCCGCGCTCCTGCATGCGGCGCATGATGCCCTTGGCGACGATGTCGCGGGGCGCCAGCTCCGCCAGTTCGTGCTGGCCGACCATGAACCGGGTGCCGTCGGCGTCGACGAGGTGGGCGCCCTCGCCGCGTACCGCCTCGGAGACCAGGGGCTGCTGGCCCTCCGCGTCCGCGCCGAGGAACAGCACGGTCGGGTGGAACTGGACGAACTCGAGGTCGGAGACCTCCGCGCCCGCGCGCAGGGCGAGGGCCACGCCGTCGCCGGTGGACACGGACGGGTTGGTGGTGGCGGAGAAGACCTGGCCCATGCCGCCGGTGGCGAGGACCACGGCGGGGGCGTGGACGGCTCCCACGCCGTCGTGCTGGCCCTCGCCCATGACGTGCAGGGTGACACCGGCGGTGCGGCCGTAGGCGTCGGTCAGGAGGTCCAGGACGAGCGCGTTCTCGATCGTGCGCAGTCCACGCGCGCGTACCGCCTCGACGAGGGCCCGGGAGATCTCGGCGCCGGTCGCGTCGCCGCCCGCGTGTGCGATGCGGCGGCGGTGGTGGCCTCCTTCGCGGGTGAGCTCCAGGCCGCCCCCCTCCGACTCGTCGAAGTGGGCGCCCGTCTCGATGAGCCGCCGTACGGCGTCGGGGCCCTCGGTGACGAGGAGTCGTACGGCCTCCTCGTCGCACAGGCCCGCGCCGGCCACCAGGGTGTCGTCCTGGTGTTGTTCGGGGGTGTCGCCCTCGCCGAGGGCGGCGGCGATGCCGCCCTGGGCCCAGCGGGTGGAGCCGTCGTCGAGGCGGGCCTTGGTGACGACGACCGTGCGCAGGCCTGCGGCCTCGCAGCGCAGCGCGGCGGTGAGGCCGGCGACGCCCGAACCGACGACGACCACGTCGGCTGCGATGGACCAGCCCGGTGCGGGCGCGGGCAAGCAGGGGCGGGCGCCGAGCGCTCCCGTTCGAGGGTGGTCGTGGGCGACGGGCGGGCGTATGCCTGTGCTGGTCACGAGGCGGCTCCGAAGGTCAGGGGGATGTTGTCGATCAGCCGGGTCGTCCCCACCCGGGCCGCGACGGCGAGGACGGCTTCGCCGGTGAAGTCGTCGGGGATGTCGGTGAAGTCGGAGGGGTCCACCAGGGCCAGGTAGTCGAGCTCCAGCGGCGGCTTCATGCGCAGGGCCTCGTCGAGGACCAGACGGGCGGCGGCACGCACGGCGGCCGGGCCGCCGGGCGCGGACTTGGCCATGGCGTGCGCGTCGGCGGCCGCGCGGGACTCGCCGATCGCGCTGAGGGCCTCGGCACGCGCGCGCGTGGCGGGCACTTCCCGGGCGCGCGCCCGCAGGGCCTCCTGGGCGGCGTGCCGGTCGCGGCCCGCGAACAGGGCCTGGGAGAGCGCGAGGGCCGTACGGCGTTCCTGGGCCGACAGGTAGCGGTTGCGGCTGGACAGGGCCAGGCCGTCGGCCTCGCGCACGGTCGGCACGCCCACGATCTCCACGCCGAAGTTCAGATCACGGACCATGCGGCGGATCAGGGCGAGCTGCTGGACGTCCTTCTGGCCGTAGAGCGCCACGTCGGGGCGGGTGAGGTGGAGGAGTTTGGCGACGACGGTGAGCATGCCGTCGAAGTGGCCGGGGCGGGAGGCGCCCTCCAGGCGTTCGCCCATGGGGCCGGCGGTGACGCGGACCTGGGGCTCGCCGCCCGGGTAGACCTCGTCCGAGGACGGGGCGAACACCGCGTCGGCGCCGGACTGTTCGGCGAGTTTGACGTCGGCGTCCAGGGTGCGCGGGTAGCGGTCGAGGTCCTCGCCCGCGCCGAACTGCAGGGGGTTCACGAAGACCGTGACGACGACCTCGCCGGTGTCGCCGGCGATCTCGCGCGCGGCGCGGATCAGCGTGGCGTGGCCCTCGTGCAGGGCACCCATGGTCATCACGACGGCCCGGCGTCCCGCACGCGCGCGTGCGTGCAGGTCGTCGGCGGTACGCAGCACGGTGGTGGTCATCGGGCGTTCCCTTCGGTCCCGTCGCTCCCGTTGGCTCCGGTCGTGCCGCCCGCGAGTACCCCGAGGAGGTCCTCGGCGAGCTCCGGCTTCAGCAGACCGTGGGCGAGGGCCCGGTCGGCGGTCGCGCGGGCCATCGCCAGGTACCCGGCGACGGTCGCCGGGGCGTGCGCGCGCAGTTCGGCGACATGGGCCGCGACCGTCCCGGCGTCACCGCGCGCGACGGGGCCGGTGAGGGCCGCGTCCCCGGAGCGCAAGGCGTTGTCCAGGGCGGCGCCCAGGAGCGGGCCGAGCATACGGTCGGGCGCCTCGACGCCGGCCGTGCGCAGCAGCTCCATGGACTGGGCGACCAGGGTCACCAGGTGGTTGGCGCCCAGGGCGAGGGCCGCGTGGTAGAGCGGCCGGTTCGCCTCGGCGATCCACTCCGGCTCGCCGCCCATCTCGATCACCAGCGCCTCGGCGGCCAGCCGCAGCTCCTCCGGCGCCGTGACCCCGAAGGAGCACCCGGCGAGCCGCTGCACGTCCACCGGGGTGCCCGTGAACGTCATCGCGGGGTGCAGCGCCAGTGGCAGCGCCCCGGCCCGCAGCGCGGGATCCAGCACCTTCGTGCCGTACCGGCCGGAGGTGTGCACGAGCAGTTGCCCCGGCCGCACGGAACCGGTCTCGGCGAGGCCCTCGACGAGGTCCGGGAGGGCGTCGTCCGGGACGGTCAGCAGGACCAGGTCGGCGCGTCGCAGCACGTCGGCCGGGGGCACCAGCGGCACCTCGGGCAGCAGCGCGGCGGCCCGTCGCCGGGAGGCCTCGGAGACGCCGGACACGGCCACCGGCCGGTGCCCCGCCATCTGTAGCGACGCCGCCAGGGCGGGACCCACACGGCCGGCGCCGACGACACCGACGGTGAGCCGCGCGGGGCGGTCCTTCGGCTCTGGTTGCTGGAATGTACTCAATCGCTGGTGGCCTTCCCGTTCCAGTCCGCTCCGGGTACCGGACGATTTCTCGTCATGTTAACGCGATTGGTTCGAGGGGCGTTCGGTTGTCCACAGGCTGTGGGTGGCCGGTGGACGTTTGCGCAGGTCGTGTCCGGAGGCAATTCCGCACTTCGCGTACGTGGCCGGTACGCCCGGGCGGCCGGGATGAAAACCGGGTGCCACGCGGGACGGGCCGGGGGAGGATCCCGGGATGAGCGATACGGCGGGGCGGGCGGCGGAAGAGCCACACGGGCGGGCGGCTTCCCAGGCGGAGGGGCAGGAGACCGGGGAGTCCCCCGCGACGCTGCGGTACAAGCGGCGGCGGGCCGTCCATCGGACGGCCGAGCGGGTGCTGTCACGGTCGAGTGCGCTGGCGACGATCCGCGAGCGGCTGGCACTGCTGGACGCGGCCGGGGATGTGTACGACCTGGACGAGTCGGCCGACATCTACGGCAACGGGGTCGTCGAGACCCTGGAGGAGCGGACCGCCGCGCTGCTCGGCATGGAGGCCGCCGCGTTCTTCCCGACCGGCACGATGGCCCAGCAGGTGGCCCTGCGGTGCTGGGCGGGCCGCACCGGAGACCCGACCGTGGCCCTGCACGGGCTCGCCCACCCCGAGACGTACGAACGGCAGGCGTTCAGCCGCCTCAGCGGGTTGCGGCCGGTCCGGCTGACGAGCGAGCCCCGGCTGCCGACCGCCGACGAGGTCCGCGCCTTCGACGAGCCCTTCGGGGCGCTGATGCTCGAACTGCCCCTGCGCGAGGCAGGATTCCTGCTGCCCTCCTGGGAGGAGCTGACCGAGGTCGTCGAAGCGGCACACGAGCGCGACGCGGTCGTCCACTTCGACGGGGCCCGGCTGTGGGAGTCCACGACCCACTTCGGCCGCCCCCTCGACGAGATCGCGGGCCTCGCCGACAGCGTCTACGTGTCGTACTACAAGTCCCTCGACGCCTACGGCGGTGCCGCGATCGCCGGCCCCAGGACCCTGGTCGACGAGGCGAAGGCCTGGCGGCACCGGTACGGAGGCCAGATCTTCCACCAGTTCCCCACCGTCCTCACGGCCCTGGTCGGCCTGGAGCGCGAGCTGCCCCGGCTGCCGGAGTACGTGCGCCACGCGCGCGTGGTCGCCGCCGCGCTGCGGGAGGGGTTCGCGGAGGCCGCGGTGCCGTGGTCCCGTGTGCACCCCGAGGAGCCCCACACCCACGAGTTCCAGGTCTGGCTGCCGTACGAGGCCGACGTCGTCGCTGAGGCCTCGGTCCGGCAGGGCGAGCGGACCGACGCGCTGCTCTTCGCGCGCCCTTGGGACCGGGGCGGACCGGGACTGGCCGTCACGGAGGTCGAGGTACGGGCCTCGGCGCTGGAGTGGACGGCGGACGACGTCCGGCGGGCGGTCGGGGACTTCGTGGCACTGGTCGAGAAGGTCGCGGGCGAATAGCCGCCGGGGGCGTGCCCCGGGCGGGCGGCTGGGCCGCGCTTCCGGGGGCCGGCCCGTGCTCGCCGCGGCCGCGTTGTCGGTGGGCGGGTGCACCATGTGGTCATGAGTGTGCGCATCGACATCACCGGACTGCGGCCGGAGAGGGTGGCCGTCGTGCCCTCGCCGCTGGCCGAGCTCGGCATGGCGCTGCACGTGCTGGCCGAGCCCGGGCACCATCCGGGGCGCCAGGGCTGGGTGACCGGGGTGACCGCCCGGCTCGACGCGCATCTCGCCGACCGGATGTCCGAGGCGGACTTCCTGTGGCGTACGACGTTCTCGGACCTGTTCATGCCGTTCGCCGGTATCCCGGGCCGCGACACGCTCCCGGGCGCGACACTCGCCGACGACCTGGATCTGCTCGACAAGCTGACGGACGACCAGTTCGTGGACGCCGGACTGGAGATCGTCTGCTCTCCCGCGTACGCGTACGACTCCCGGCGTCCCGGCCCCCTGTCCGACGCGGAGATGGGGCGGCGCGCCCTGGACCTGGCCACCGCGCGCGGACCGGGGCAACTGCGGTTCGCCGCACGGCTGCTGGCGGACCCGCCCGGTGTGCGGGCCTGGCTGCGGCAGTTCCTGGAGGACTGCGACGAGGCCTTCTTCTCCGAGATCTGGTCCCGGCTGGCCCACCCGCTCGCGGCGGACGCCCGCCACAAGACCGAGGTGCTGCGCCACAGGGGCCTGACCGAGGCGCTGGCCGCCGCGTCCCCCTCGATGACCTTCGACGAGGGCGCGGCCCTGATCACCGTGGACAAGCTGGTCGAGAGCCGTACGAACACCGGCGACGGCGGGCTGCTGCTCGTGCCGACCAGCCTCGGCCGGCCCCACCTCACCGTCCTGCACCGGTTCGGCTGGCAGCCCGTCATCCAGTACCCGGTGAGCGCCACGGAGCCTTCCGCCCCGCCCTCCGTCGAGCAGATCACCCTGCGCATGACCGCCCTGTCCCACCCGGTCCGCATGCGCATGTGCCGCAGCCTCGCGCGCAGCGCGTACACCACGGGCGAGCTGGCCCAGATGCTCGGTATGACACCACCGGAGATATCCCGGCACCTGGCCGTCCTGAAGAAGGCGGACCTTCTGACGACGCGCCGCCGGGGCCGGTACGTGCTGCACGAGCTGGACGCGGCGGCGGTGGCGCGGCTGGGGAGCGACTTCCTGGAAGGGGTGCTCAGATAGCGCCCCGGGGACGGCACAGCGCCCAGGGACGGCACAGCGCTCAGGGACCGCACAGCGCCCAGGGACCGCACAGCGTTCTGGACGGCACAGTGCTCAGGAAGGCAGGTGCGCCCTCAGTCGAACCGGATGTGCCGTGCGCCCACCACCGCCTGGCGCAGGCGTGTCCGCAGCGCGCCCTCGTCGTTCGGCGCGAGCCGGAGGCCGGCCAGGGCGGCGACACGGTCCGCGGTCTCCGGGACGGTCGTGCGGTCGGTCCACAGGTGCTCGGCGAACTCCTCTTCCCGGAGCCGTTCCAGGCAGTGGTCGAGCTGGGAGAGTGCCCAGCTCTCCCGGCGGAGCGGGGCGTCCTTCCCGGCGACGTACCGCAGGAGCTGCCCGAAGCCCCGTTCGCGCAGCCGCCTCACCACGGTCCCCCGCTCGGCGAGGAGCGTGAAGTGCCGTACGTCGTGGCCGAGTTCCCGCAGACGGCCGACGGTGTCAGCGAAGTGGCCGGGATCGGTGACCGTCATGGGGACGATCACCACGCCCTCCCGCTCGCTCAGCGCGCGGTCCAGAACCTCGACGACACCCTGCCGCCAGGCGGCCAGGTCCCGGAAGTCGCCGCGCAGTTCGGGCGGGAGCATGCGGTGCAGACCGAAACCGGGGTGCTCGGGGTCGCAGATGACGCTGCCCGGGAGGCGGCGCCGGATCTCGTGCGCCGTCTGGGTCTTGCCGCCCCCGAAGGGCCCGTTGATCCACAGGAGCATGACGCCTCAGCCCCCGCCTCCCCGTTCCGGCCTCACCCCTGTCCTCCCGCCCGTACCAGCCCCGTCTCGTACGCCAGGACGACCACCTGGACACGGTCACGCAGACCCAGCTTGGTGAGGATGCGGCCGACGTGGGTCTTGACCGTGGCCTCCGAGAGGACGAGGCGGGCGGCGATCTCGCCGTTGGACAGGCCCTGGGCGACGAGGAGCATGACCTCGCGCTCCCGCTCGGTGAGGCGTTCCAGCTCCTTGTGCCGGGGTTCCGAGCCGGTGCTCGGGAGCATCGGGGCGAACCGGTCGAGGAGGCGCCGGGTGGTGGAGGGCGCGACGACGGCGTCGCCGCTGTGCACGGAACGGATCGCGGCCAGCAGCTCGCCGGGCGGCACATCCTTGAGCATGAAGCCGGAGGCGCCCGCCTTCAGCCCGGAGAAGGCGTATTCGTCGAGGTCGAAGGTGGTCAGGATGAGCACCTTGGGCGGGTTCGGTTCCGCACAGATGCGGCGGGTGGCCTCGACACCGTCCAGCTTGGGCATCCGGACGTCCATGAGGACCACGTCGACCTCCGTGGAACGCACCACCTGGAGGGCCTCCACGCCGTCGCCCGCCTCGGCCACGACCTCCATGTCCGGCTGGGCCGCCAGCACCATCCGGAACCCGGTGCGCAGCAGCACCTGGTCGTCGACGAGCATCACGCGGATCGCCATCGGGGTCCTCTTCTTCCGTGTCCGTGACCGTGCCTGTGTCCGTGACTGGTGTCAGTGTGCGGCATGGTCGTGTCAGTGCGCGGGCTTCAGGGGCAGCAGGGCGCTGACACGGAAGCCGCCGCCGGGGCGAGGGCCCGCGTCCAGCGTGCCGCCGACCATACCGACGCGCTCCCGCATACCGATGAGGCCGTGCCCCTGGCCGTCGGCGCCGCCCTCCTCGTACAGCTCGTGGGGCGCGCCCTTGCCGTCGTCCTCGACGAGCAGACCGAGGCCGTCGTCGAAGTAGACCAGCCGGACGCTCGCCCCGGCGTTCGGGCCGCCGTGCTTGCGGGTGTTGGTGAGGGCCTCCTGGACGATGCGGTACGCCGTCAGCTCCACCCCGCTGGGCAGCTGGCGCGGAGTGCCCTCGATCTTGAAGTCGACGGGCAGGCCCGCCACCCGGCACTGCTCGACGAGGTCGTCGATCTGCTCGACGTCGGGCTGCGGGACGTACTCGCCGACCTCCTGGTGCTCACCGGTGCGCAGCACGCCGAGCAGCCGCCGCATCTCGGCGAGGGCCTGGCGGCCGGTGGAGGAGATGGTCTCCAGGGCCTTCTTCGCCTGGTCGGGAGCGGCGTCGAGGACGTACGCGGCGCCGTCGGCCTGGACGACCATCACGGAGACGTTGTGCGCGACGACGTCGTGCAGTTCCCGGGCGATCCGGGCGCGCTCGGCGGCGACCGCGACCTTGGCCTGCGCCTCGCGCTCCTTCTCCAGCCGGGCGGCGCGCTCCTCGAGCTGGGCGAAGTACGCGCGGCGGGTGCGCAGGGAGTCGCCGAGCACCCAGGCCAGGGCGAACGGCACGGTCAGGACCACGGCGAGCACCGCGTTCCCCAGCGTGCTCGTCTGGTCCTCGGTCCAGCGCAGTTGCCCCAGCGACGCCGCGCAGAGGCCGCCGCCCAGGGCGAACCACGAGGCCCAGCGGGCGCCGTTCGCCGCGACCGTGAAGATGACCACGAGCATCGCGAAGTCGGCGGGGATCCTCGGCACGTTCAGGATGAGCTGGGCGATGCCCGCCGCGGCGGCCAGCACCAGCATCTTCTCGGGCATGCGGCGCCGCAGGGCGATCGACAGGCACAGCGCGAGCGAGATCGCCACGAACGCGGTCTCGTTCATGTCTCTCGCGTAGTCGGTGTCGATCGCTCCGCCGACCAGGGTGATCCCGAGCAGGACGACGGCCCAGAAGCTGTCGACCCATGTCGGGTGACGGCGGAGGAAGTCATAGAGGCGTTGCACGTGACCCAGCGTAGGGAAGGGCGCGGTGTGCCGGGGTCAACCGGAGGGTCGATCCGTGACCGGGACATGTACTCCCCAAGGTGGAGGGCCGGTTACCCGTTGCGCTTAGCGTGGGGGCAGGCGGACGGGACACCCTGGGAGCTCGGGAGGATGGGTTGGCTTGCGAGTGCGGGTCGTGTGGGGCTTCTCGCGCCCACGCGGCGGAGCCACATGTGTCACAGCCCCGCGTCCCCGAGGAGGCGCGGCCCTGGCGGGCGGCGGTGGAGGAGGCCCTGTACGGGCCTGAGGGGTTCTACCGGCGGCCGGAAGGGCCCGCCGGGCATTTCCGGACCTCCGTGCACGCGTCCCCGCTCTTCGCCTCGGCCGTGGCGCGGCTGCTGTGCCGGGTCGACGAGGCGTTGGGGCACCCCGAGGAGCTGGGGTTCGTGGACATGGGGGCCGGGCGGGGGGAACTGGTGAGCGGGGTGCTGGGCGCGCTCCCCTCCGCTGTCGCCGCCCGCACGCGCGCGTACGCCGTCGAGCTGGCCGAGCCACCGTCGGGCCTCGATCACCGCGTCGAGTGGCTCGCCGAGCCGCCCGAGGGCGTGGTCGGGCTGCTCTTCGCCAACGAGTGGCTCGACAACGTGCCCGTGGATGTCGTCGAGGTGGACACGGAGGGCGTGGCCCGGCTGGTGCTCGTACGGGAGGACGGGACCGAGTCGCTCGGGGAGCCCGTCGGCGGTGAGGACGCGCGGTGGCTGGGCCGGTGGTGGCCGCTGGGCCCGGAGGAGGGACTGCGGGCCGAGGTCGGGCTGCCCCGGGACCGGGCGTGGGCCGCCGCCGTGGCGGGCGTCGTGCGGGGCCTCGCCGTGGCCGTCGACTACACGCACCTCGCCGGCGCCCGGCCACCCTTCGGGACGCTCACGGGGTTCCGCGAGGGGCGGGAGACCGCGCCGGTGCCGGACGGATCGTGCGACATCACGGCGCACGTGGCGCTGGACGCGTGCCTGTCGGCGGGTGCGGTGCCGGGGGCCCGGCTGCTGAGCCAGCGGGAGGCGCTGCACGCCCTGGGGGTGGCCGGTGGCCGGCCCCCGCTGTCGCTGGCGTCCACCGACCCCACGGCGTACGTACGGGCCCTCGCCCACGCGGGCGAGGCCGCCGAGCTGACCGCGCCGGGCGGACTGGGCGACTTCGGATGGCTGACGCAGCCGGTGGGTATCACCAACCCGCTGGGCGACTGAGCCGGCGGGCGAGCGAGTTCTCTGGCGTGGGAGTTCTCCGGACGTGCGAGTTCTCCGGACGTGTGAGTTCTCCGGACGGGTGAGTTCTCCGGGCGGGTCAGCCCGTCGCGTCGTCCTGCGGACCTACTTGTCGATGTCGCCCACCACGAAGAACAGCGAACCCAGGATCGCCACCATGTCGGCCACCAGGGTTCCCGGCAGCAGTTCGGTGAGGGCCTGGATGTTGTTGTACGAGGCGGAGCGGAGCTTGAGGCGGTAGGGAGTCTTCTCGCCCTTGCTGACCAGGTAGTAGCCGTTGATGCCGAGGGGGTTCTCGGTCCAGGCGTAGGTGTGGCCCTCGGGGGCCTTGAGGACCTTGGGAAGGCGCTGGTTGACGGGGCCCGGGGGCAGGTCGGCGAGACGGTCGAGGCAGGCGTCGGCAAGGGCGAGGGAGTTGTGGGTCTGCGCCAGGAGGCACTCGAAGCGGGCGAGGCAGTCGCCCTCGTCACGGGTGACGACCTCGAGCACGTCCTGGAGCTCCCCGTACGCCAGGTAGGGCTCGTCGCGGCGCAGGTCGAAGTCGACGCCGGAGGCGCGGGCGATGGGGCCGCTGACGCCGTACGCGTGCACGGTCTGCGGGGAGAGGACGCCCACGTCCCTCGTACGGCCCCGGAAGATCTCGTTGCCGAGGACCAGGTCGTCGAAGACGTCCATGCGGGAGCGGACGTCCGCGACGGCGGCACGCGCCCGTGCGGTCCAGCCCGCCGGGAGGTCCTCCTTGAGACCCCCCACCCGGTTGAACATGTAGTGCATCCGTCCGCCGGAGATCTCCTCCATGACGTTCTGGAGCTCCTCGCGCTCCCGGAAGGCATAGAAGACCGGGGTGATGCCACCGAGCTCCAGCGGATACGAGCCGAGGAACATCAGGTGGTTCAGAACGCGGTTCAGCTCGGCCAGGAGCGTGCGCATCCAGACCGCGCGCTCGGGCACCTCCATGCCGAGCATGCGTTCGACGCCGAGGACGACGCCGAGTTCGTTGGAGAAGGCGGAGAGCCAGTCGTGCCGGTTGGCGAGCATGATGATCTGGCGGTAGTCGCGCGCCTCGAAGAGCTTCTCCGCGCCCCGGTGCATATAGCCGATGACCGGTTCGGCGTGCCGGATCCGCTCGCCGTCGAGCACGAGCCGCAGGCGCAGCACACCGTGCGTGGACGGATGCTGCGGACCGATGTTGAGCACCATGTCCGTGCTCTCGGCGGCACCGCCGATACCGACCGTCGTCTCTCGGGTCTCCGTGGTCTCCGTCGGGGGAGTCATGAACACAGTCTGTCGTACGTACGCTGGCGGAATGGAAACGGGGACCTTGGACGACGGGGCGGGGCGCGTGGACGACGGCGGCGACAGGGGCGCGGACGACGAGCCGGTCTGGATCGGGCTGCCGCCCGGCCTGTTGCGGATGAGGCGGCTGTTGCTGGTGGTGTGGCTGGGGCCGATCACCGTCGGTACGGCGATGCTGCCGGGCTGGCTGGCGGGTCCGCCCTGGGCGGCCTTCGCGCTGCTTCCACTGGGTCTGCTGCTGTGGGGCTGGCCGATGCTGGGCCGCAACTGGCGGTCGTGGCGGTACGCCGAACGGGCGGACGACCTGCTGATCAGCCGGGGTGTGCTCTGGCGGGAGGAGACCGTCGTGCCGTACGGGCGCATGCAACTGGTCGAGGTGACCTCCGGGCCCGTGGAGCGGTACTTCGGTCTGGCGAGCGTCCAGCTCCACACGGCCGCGGCCGCCACGGACGCCTGCATCCCGGGCCTCGATCCCGCCGAGGCCGAACGCCTCCGCGACCACCTGACCCAACTGGGCGAGGCCCGATCGGCAGGGCTGTGACCGTGCCGACACAGGACGCGGACGACGCGGTGCGCGAGGCCGCCGAGGGTAACGGATCGGGGCCCCGGGCCGCCGACGGTGACGGATCGACGCCCCAGGCACCCCAGGGCGACCGGTCCGAGCCCCAGGCACCCGAGGGTGGGGCGGCCGGGAAGCCGGTCGTGGAGCATCGGCTGCACCCCGTGACACCGTTGCGGCGGGCCTGGGCGCCCGTGGCGGTGCTGATCGGGTGGGCCGTGCACGACCCGGACGGGGCACAGCGCCAGCTCATGCGGCTCGACACCACGACCCTGCTGATCGGGCTCGCGGTGCTCGTCCCGGCCGCCGGGCTGTACGGCTTCCTGACCTGGTGGTTCACCCACTTCGCGGTGACCGACACCGAACTGCGCATCCGCACCGGCCTGCTGTTCCGCCGCACCGCCCACATCCGACTCGAACGCATTCAGGCCGTCGACATCACCCGGCCGCTGCTGGCCCGGATCGCGGGCGTCGCCAAGCTCAAGCTCGACGTCGTCGGGACGGACAAGAAGGACGAGCTGGCCTACCTCGGTGAGGCCCACGCCCGCGCCCTGCGGGCCGAACTCCTCGCCCGCGCCGCCGGTTTCGCGCCCGAGACGGCGCACGAGGTCGGCGAGGCGCCCGTACGGGAGCTGCTGAAGGTCCCGCCGGGCGTGCTCGCCGTGTCGCTGGTGCTGACGGGCGCCACGTGGGGGACGTTGGTGGCGGCGGTCGTGGTGCCGTCCGTGCTGTGGTTCGCCACGGAGAGCGTGTGGACCGTCCTCGCCACCGGGCTGCCGCTGCTCGGCGCGGCCGGGGCGAGCAGTGTGGGGCGGTTCGTCGCGGAGTACGACTGGACGGTGGGCGAGTCCCCCGACGGGCTCCGCATCGACCACGGACTCCTCGACCGGGCGCACGAGACCGTCCCGCCGGGCCGTGTGCAGACCGTACGCGTCGTCGAGCCGCTGCTGTGGCGGCGGCGCGGGTGGGTGCGGGTCGAACTGGACGTGGCCGGGTCCTCGAACTCCCTCCTCATACCGGTCGCGCCCCGTGAGGTGGCCGAGTCGGTGATCGCGCGGGTGCTGCCGGGGGTGACCGTGCCGGGCCCGACGGATCTCGTACGGCCGCCGGGTCGGGCGCGGTGGTGCGTGCCGGTGTGGTGGCGGGGGTACGGGCTCGCCGTCAGCGATGCCGTGTTCGTCGCCCGGCACGGGCTGCTGCGGCGGCGCGTCGATCTCGTGCCGCACGCGAAGGTGCAGAGTGTGCGGCTGTCGCAGGGGCCGTGGGAGCGGTACAAGGGGGTGGCGGACGTCCGTGTCGACACCGGGGCCAACAAGACCGTGACCGCGCGGCTGCGTGACGCGGGGGAGGCGGCGGAGCTGTTGCGGGCACAGGCGGAGCGGTCGCGGACGGGGCGGCGGGAAGCGCGGCCGGATCGGTGGATGGCGTAGCCGTCCGGCGGGGTCGGGTGGGGTGGGGGGCCGCCGCATCGCGGTTGCACGTCGACGGGGGCCGCGGGCCCCGGGGACGGCCGGGGGTGCCCCGTGCCCGCGGTGCCCCGTGCCGCCGGGCGTGACCGGCGGTGCCCCGGCTCTCGGTGGCTCCGGCTGAGCGGGGGTGGGTTTCGCTCACCGGCGCTTGCCGGGTGCCGCCGCGCCCACCCGTGCCGCCCCAGCGGCACGACTGCGCGCAGCGAAGCGGGCTGGGGCGAACCGTGCGAAACCCGGCGGCACGACGGCCCGCGGCTTGGTGCGCCGCGGGCCGTCGTGGTGGCTAGGAAGCAGCCGTGCGCAAGCTCTGTACGTCGATCTGTTCTGTCTCGTCGTGGGCGGTGAGGTCGATGACCTGGCCGATCGCGCGGGACGCCTCGTCGGCACGCTTGAACCGGGCCTCGGACTCCGCCTTGTGCAGTGCGAGGGCCTCCTGGCCGACCACGTCGGCCAGGTCCTCGTTCTGCACGGCCTCCAACGCGTCCGCACCCTTCTGGGTACCGAAGAAGTCGAACCTTCCCTCGACGGCCGCCCGCCGCTGCGGCACGGCCGGCACGACGGCCACGGCGGTGGGCACCGCGAAGTGACCGGTCGGCGGAACGGCGGGCGGCGCCGCCGGCTCCACCCGTGTCAGCTCGCCGGCCCCCGTGTGTCCCTCCGTCCGGGCCGACCGTGTCGGCGCGGGGACCGGCCGTACCGGCTGGGCGGCCGCGTGCTCGTGCCCGCCGGCCGCCACGGACTTCCCCGTCGGGTCGTCCTCCTCGGCGGTGAGCACCGGAACCGGCTCCTGCGCCGCCTCGGCGGAACGTCCCTGCCGCGTACCACCACCGCCCGGCCCATCCGGGTCACCCCTGGGAGAAGGGTTCTTCGGGGAACCCCCCTTCCGCGCCCGGTCCTCGGCGGCCTCGTCGGTGGAACGGCCGCCGGGCTCGTCGGTGGCGGCGGCGTCGGGCTCCTCGACTGTGGAGTCCACGGAGGCCGGTACGTCAGCGGTGCCGGGCTGAACTCCGGCCTCGGCCTCGGGCGCCCCCGCCTCGGGCGTCTCGGCCTCGGGCGTCTCGGCCTCGGGCGTCTCGGCCTCGGGCGTCTCGGCCCCGGCTACTTCCGCCTCGGCCCCGACCTCGCCATCGGCCCCAGCACCGGCGTCCGGTTCGACACGGCCCTCACCCTCATGCACTGGCCGGGCCTCCGACTCGGCCGCACTCTCCACCCCGGGCTCGCCCTCGGCCGTCGCGCCGGACCCGGCCGTCGCCCCGGACCCGGCCTGAACCTCCACCACGGTCTCGGCCGATGCATCGGCAACTGCATCGGACACCGCAGCGGCATCGGACACCGCAGCGGCTCCATCGGCCCCAGTCGCGGTCTCAGCCACTCCGTCGGTCACGACCTCGGCCTCGTCCGCACCCTCAGCCACAACATCCCGCCCGGCCTCGATCTCGCCCTCAGCCGCGGGCTCAGCCGCCCCCTCGACCCCGGCGTCAGCCCCGGCCCGGGCCGCACCCTCGGCCACGACCTCAGCCGAGCCCCGCTGCGTGATGATCCGGTCCAATGCCGAGTTCGCGCGCAGGAAGAGTGAGGAACCGGACGGCGAGAACAGTGGGGGAACGTCCTTCTTCGCCCCGGCTGCCTCCTCCTCGACCCCAGCCCCGGAACCCTGGGCGCCACCGTCATCCCCGGCGTCCGGCTCGGCGGCACCGCCACCCTCGACATCGTCCCCGCCCCCGGCGGAGGTGGCCGCAGCCCGTTCCTTCGCGGCCTTGGACGCGGCCTCCCACGAGGCCCAGGGCGCCCCCTGCACGGGAACCCCCTGCGGCGGCACCGGCGAAGTCCGCGTGGCCGCCGAGGAGTCGGCACCGTCGCGCGCCCCGGCCGCCGGCAACGCGCGCGTCTCCTCGGGAGCGATCGCCTCGATCTCCAGCAGGCGGCGGCCCTCCAGGGCGCTGGCCCGCTCGGTCTCGGCGGTGGCGTACCGGCGCAGCAGCGCCGCGTGCTCGTTGCGGAGGTTCGCGAGTTCGGTGCGCTTGGCGCGAAGCTTGCGCTCCAGTTTGGTGCGCAGTTCACGCGACTCGTCGAGGTCGGTCTCCAGTTCCGCGACCTTCTCCTCGTGACGCCATTCGTCGCTCGCACGCGCGCGCGTGAGGTCGGCGACACGTTTGCCCGCCTCGACGTCCCAGCGGCGCATGACCGCCGCGCCCACGGCCGCGGTCGCCGCGGCGACGGCGGCGGAGACCCGGAGCACCGCCGGCTCGGAGAAGATCCAGGGCCCGAGGGCGCAGACGAGCGAGACGCCTGCGATCGCCGTGGGGGGCAGCAGCCTGTGCAGAGGCGGTGAATGGCGGTGACGTCCACGTGGCATGGCCAGAAACTTACCGCGCGTAGGCGAATGATGGTGCCCCGGGCCGTAAAAACTCAGCCGCCCCTCTCACCTCTCACAAGCCCTCACAAGCTCCCCCACCACCGGTGCGCCTATGCGCCCACCGGCGGCTCCTCTACTCGATCAACGCCGTTGATTCCAGATACGCCTTGGCCACTTCTGCCTCTTCGCCGCCGCCGGGGAATTCCACGAATTGCCGACCTTCGGCGAACCGGCCGACCCACAAGCCTCCTGAGAGGCGACCTGACAGACGTCCTGACAGGCGTTGACAGGCCCCGCACCAGTCCTCGGGCCGCCCTCACCGGTCGCTCAACCGCCCGCTGATCCACTGCAGCGTCGCCGGGATCTCCCGACGCCACGTGTTGAAGTTGTGCCCACCGCTGTCGAGGATGATCGACGAGATCCGCGTCGGCTGCTTCGCCTTCACCAACTCGATGAACCTGAGTGTGGCCTTGTAGTTGCTCTCCCCTTGTTTGCTGCTGGTGACCAGCAGAGAGGTGTCGGGTGCCGGACGGTGTTTCAGATACCAGAAGAGGTCGGCCTCGTTCCGCAGCGTCTTGTTCCCCTGGAAGAGATCACCGGTCGTCGGATCGATCGGCGCCTTGTAGTACGGCGAGAGGCCCGCGCCGGCGGCGTACGACTTCGGATGGTGGACGGCGAGTTTCAGCGCGCAGTAGCCACCGGTGGAGTCGCCGATGATGCCCCAACTCCCGGGTTCCTTCCCCACCCTGTAGTGACGGCCGACGGCGTCCGGCAGATCCTTGGCGAAGAACGTCTCGGTCTGCGGCCCGCCCGGGACGTCCACGCACTCGGTGTCACGCGGCGGCGCGACGGTCGGCCTCAGCATCACGAGAATCATCGGCCGCGCCTTGCCCTCCCGGGCCAACTTGTGGGCCGTCTGCGGAAAGTGGAGGCCCTTGATGAGCGCCTCGGCGGTGCCCGGGTAGCCGGTGAGGACCACGGCGGCGGGGAAGGCGCGGGTGCGGTACTGCGGCTTGAAGTACTCCGGCGGCAGGTACACGTACGCCGGGCTGGCGATCCGGCTGGTACGGCCGACGATCTCGACCTTCTGGATCTGGCCGCCGACCGCGGGCCGGGCACCGCCGGTGACGTTCACCTGCTGGGTGTCGACGACCCGCAACGGCCCGCTCGTGTCGGCGCCGTCGTGGTCGACCACCACACCCTGCCCCGTCTCCTGGCCGAGGAGGTCGGCCCAGCTGGCGTAGAAGCCGAAAGCCTGGTTCGCGGCGAGGCCGACCGACGCGAAGAGCGCGATCTGTGTGGCCAGCAGCACCCCGATCCGCCCTCCGACCGCCCGCCAGCCACGGCCTGCCAGCCTCGGCCACAGCCACACCGTACCGATGAACAGCAGCACCGCGGACAGGACCGCCAACGCCAGCACCTTGTTGCTCGTAAGACCCATCGGGTTGTCTCTCGCCGACCTTTCTTTCCTTGTCTTTCCCTGCCCTTTGGCTCAGCTTTCCGGTGGAGAGTGAACCTCTTGCGCCAAGGCACCGTCCTAGAGGGCGCAATGTCGCCGGATGCCGGGAAGGCACCGGATCCAAGCTCTCTCGCGGAACTACGGGATGCGATGTCTCTCAGGACAGATGGGGAAATGTCGGGTGGGGTTCCGGTCCAGTCGGACCGGAACCCGCCGGGCGCGGACCGGCGCGTGAACGGCGGTGGGGGCGGCGCGCTGCACAACGTCGTGCGCCGCGTGCTGCGCGGGCCGAGCCCCGAGGCCGTGCCCGCCCTGATGGCCAGGGCCTGCACGCTCGTCGGGCTCGTGGACATCGCCGCAGGTGTGTTCCCCCGCTTCCGGAACAGCCGTATGCACGCGCTGGCCGAGGTGCTGCCCGGCGCGCTCGGCCCGTTCGCCGCGGCACTGTCGCTGAGCGCCGGCGTGCTGCTGCTACTCCTCGCCCACGGGCTGCGCCGACGCAAGCGCCGGGCCTGGCGCGCGGCCGCGCTCCTGCTGCCGGCCGGGGCCGTGGCCCAGTTCACGTACCGGCACTCGCTCGTCGGCGCCCTCGTCTCCCTCGCGCTGCTGATCCCGCTGCTGCGCCACCGCGACGAGTTCCGTGCGCTGCCCGACCCGACCAGCCGCTGGCGGGCGCTGGCCAACTTCGTACTGATGGGCGCCGGTTCGATCGTCCTCGGTCTGGTCATCGTCAGCGCCCACCCGGGGCGCATGGTCGGCGACCCGAGCCTCGCCGACCGACTCGAACACGTCATCTACGGCCTGTTCGGCTTCGAGGGGCCCGTCGACTACGCGGGCAACACCTCCTGGACGGTGGCCTTCTCCCTCGGCGCCCTCGGTCTGCTCACCGCCATCACCACCATCTATCTGGCCTTCCGCCCCGAACACCCGGCGGCCCGTCTCACCGATGACGACGAGGTACGGCTGCGCGCCCTGCTGGACAAGCACGGCGGCCGGGACTCCCTCGGCCACTTCGCGCTCCGCCGCGACAAGGCGGTCGTCTTCTCTCCGAGCGGCAAGGCGGCCGTGACGTACCGCGTCGTCTCGGGGGTGATGCTGGCCAGCGGCGACCCGATCGGCGACGTCGAGGCCTGGCCCGGCGCCATCGAGCGCTTCATGGACGAGGCGAAGGCCCACTCCTGGACCCCGGCCGTCATGGGCTGCTCGGAAACGGGCGCCGAGGTCTGGACCCGCGAGACCGGCCTCGACGCCCTCGAACTGGGCGACGAGGCGGTGGTGGACGTCGCGGATTTCTCCCTCGCCGGACGCGCGATGCGCAACGTGCGTCAGATGGTGAAGCGCATCGAGCGGCTCGGTTACGAGACCCGGGTACGGCGCGTCCGTGACCTCGGCGAGGGCGAGCTGGACCGGATCCGCCGCGCCGCCGAGGACTGGCGCGGCACCGACACCGAACGCGGGTTCTCCATGGCGCTCGGCCGCATCGGCGACCCGGCCGACGGGGACTGCCTGATCGCCACCGCCCACAAGGCCGACGAGGTCCCGGGCCCCTACGGCGACCTCAAGGCCGTCCTGCACTTCGTGCCCTGGGGCCCGGACGGCGCTTCCCTGGACCTGATGCGCCGCGACCGCTCCGCCGACCCCGGTATGAACGAACTCCTCATCGTCGCCGCCCTCCAGGCGGCCCCCCGGCTGGGCGTGAAGCAGGTCTCCCTGAACTTCGCGATGTTCCGCTCGGCCCTGGCCCGGGGCGAGAAGATCGGCGCCGGTCCGGTGCTGCGTGCCTGGCGCGGCCTGCTGGTCTTCCTCTCGCGCTGGTTCCAGATCGAGTCGCTGTACAAGTTCAACGCCAAGTTCCGCCCCCGCTGGGAGCCCCGCTTCGTCGTCTACGCCGCATCCCGCGACCTGCCGCGGATCGGCTTCGCCGCGATGCAGGCCGAGGGCTTCGTGAACCTGGCCCTCCCCCGCCTGCTGCGCCGACGCGCGAAGGCCCCGGCGCCCTGCGCGCACGCGACGGTGGAGCGAGGCATCGGCGAACAGCAGGAAGTACGCGCGGCCTGAACACTCCGGCGGAGCGCTCCGCCGGAGGTGCCGCGGTGTGCCGTCGGTTGCCGTGGGTTGCCCGCTGCACCGTCGTGGCACCTTCGTAGCTGGTTGCGCGGTTCGGCGGCGGCCCTGAGGGGCGCCGCCGGCCCGCAGCGGACCCCGCCGGGACCGGCTGAGCCGGGTGCGCTCCGGGAACCGACCTGAGCGAGGGCCGACCACTCCCGCGCCAAGGGCCCCGCTCAGGTCACGGCCCGAGCGCCGTGGGGCCTAGGCTTGACGCATGAGCAAGCAGAGCCGGCGCGGTCGTGTGGCCGGAATGCCCCTGTGGGACCGGTGCGCGGTCATGGGTGTCGTCAATGTCACCCCGGACTCGTTCTCCGACGGTGGACGCTGGTTCGACACCACGGCGGCGGTCAAGCACGGCCTGGACATGGTGGGGGAAGGCGCGGACCTGGTGGACGTGGGCGGTGAGTCGACCCGCCCCGGCGCCGTCCGGGTCGACGAGGCCGAGGAACTGCGGCGGGTCGTCCCCGTGGTGCGGGGGCTGGCCTCCGAGGGGGTGACCGTCTCCGTGGACACCGTGCGCGCCTCCGTCGCCGAGCAGGCCCTCGCGGCGGGCGCCGCGCTCGTCAACGATGTCAGCGGCGGCCTTGCCGACCCCGCGATGATCCCGGCGGTCGCCGACGCGGGCGCCCCCTTCGTGGTGATGCACTGGCGCGGCTTCCTGCAGGGCGGCAACGTCAAGGGCGTCTACGAGGACGTCGTCACCGAGGTGGTGGACGAGTTGCACGCGCGCGTGGAGGCCGTTCTGGAGGGCGGTGTCGCGGCGGACCGCGTCATCGTCGACCCGGGCCTCGGCTTCTCCAAGGACGCCGAGCACGACCTCGCCCTCCTCGCCCACCTCGACCGGCTGCACGAGCTCGGCCACCCCCTGCTGGTCGCCGCCTCCCGCAAACGGTTCCTCGGCAGGGTCCTGGCGGGCCCGGAGGGCTCCCCACCACCCGCACGCGAACGGGACGCGGCCACGGCCGCCGTGTCGGCCCTGGCCGCCCAGCAGGGCGCCTGGGCGGTCCGGGTGCACGAGGTCCGCGCCACCGCCGACGCGGTCCGGGTGACCCGCGCCATCGAAGGGGCCCGCGAGCGGTGAGCGCTCCCCACACCGACGTGGAACAGGTCGAACTCGCCAACCGGACCTTCTACGAGGCGTTGGAACAGGGCGACTTCGAGACGCTCTCCTCGCTCTGGCTGGTCCCCGCCGACCTGGGCGTGGACGAGGAGTACCACGACCCCGCCGAGACCGGCGTGATCTCCTGTGTGCACCCCGGCTGGCCGGTCCTCACCGGGCGCGGCGAGGTGCTGCGGTCGTACGCGCTGATCATGGCCAACACGGAGTACATCCAGTTCTTCCTCACCGATGTGCATGTGTCGGTCACCGGTGACACGGCGCTCGTCACCTGCACCGAGAACATCCTCAGCGGAGCTCCGGCACCGGACGGCAGTGACGAGCTCGGGCCGCTCGTGGGGCAACTGGTGGTCGCCACGAACGTGTTCCGCCGCACACCCGACGGCTGGAAGCTGTGGGCGCACCACGGCTCTCCCGTGCTGACCGAATCCGATGACGACGAGGGCGACGACTCACCTGCGTGAGTGGGTAGGCGGTTTTCCAGGACCAGGGAGTGATTGGGAACACGGGAGGGCGGGTATGGGCGGCTACCGACCCGTGAGCCGCCGTGTTCCCCGCGGGAAACGCTCGACGAACCTGTCCGTACAGGGGTGGGACAGAGCTTCCGCGGGTGAGCACTGTCGGCGCCCGCAGGTAGATTCGGGTGTGGCCGGTGCTCCGACCGCACACGGACGACATCGGCCGTCACCGACGATTGCAGGAGTGATTCGCGTGGATCGTGTCGCGCTGCGCGGCCTCAGGGCCCGTGGGTACCACGGGGTGTTCCAGCACGAGCGCGAGGAGGGTCAGACCTTCGTCGTGGACCTCACGCTGGGTCTGGACACCCGACCGGCCGCTGCCGACGACGACCTGGCGAAGACCGTGCACTACGGGATCGTGGCGGAGGAGGTCGTCGGCATCGTCGAGGGCGACCCGGTGAACCTCATCGAGACGCTCGCGGAGCGCATCGCCCAGGCGTGTCTGAAGCACGACGGGGTCCAGGAGGTCGAGGTCAGCGTGCACAAGCCGAACGCGCCGATCACCGTCCCCTTCGACGACGTGACCGTCACCATCACCCGGAGCCGAGTATGACCGCGTTCTTCACCGAGGGTCACAGCGACCCGACCGTACAGCCGGTACCCGCCTCCGTCATGGCGAAGGTGGACGAGGCCGACACGACCCTGCACAACCCCCGCCGTGCCGTGATCTCCCTCGGCTCGAACCTGGGCAACCGCCTGGAGAACCTCCAGGGCGCCATCGACGCGCTGGAGGACACCCCGGGCGTCCGTATCAAGGCCGTCTCCCCCGTGTACGAGACCGAGCCGTGGGGCGTGACCCCGGGCAGCCAGCCCTCGTACTTCAACGCGGTCGTCGTCCTGAAGACCACCCTGCCGCCCTCCTCGTTGCTGGAGCGGGCGCAGGCGGTCGAGGAGGCTTTCCACCGGGTCCGGGACGAGCGCTGGGGCCCGCGCACGCTCGACGTCGACATCGTGGCCTACGCCGACGTGGTGTGCGACGACCCGCTGCTGACCCTGCCGCACCCCCGCGCACACGAACGGGCCTTCGTCCTCGCCCCCTGGCACGACGTCGAGCCGGAGGCCCGGCTCGCCGGGCGCGGTCCGGTCGCCCTGCTGCTCGACGGCATCACCCGGGACGGCGTGGCGCCCCGCGCCGACCTGGAACTCCGGCTGCCCGAGTAGTCGTTAGGGTCTACCGGGTCGGGATCTTCCCGACACCGTCGGGATCACGGCCGGGCCGACCACCCGGTGTCCGTGGATCCCGGCGTCCGTGAACCATCGGGCTCGTCGAAGGGGCATCGTGAAAGAGCTGCGCATCAGGACGCTGGCCGCGGTGTTCGTCGTGGCGGGGGTGCTGTCCTGGGCCGGGGCCCGGCTGTGGAACTCGGTGGACACCCTGCCGAGCGTCCCGCTGGCCGCCCCCATCGTGCTCGCCCTGATCGCCGCCGTCCTGACGGCCACCGCGCTGTCCATCCGGGCCCGCCTCAAGGCCCAGCGGGAGCGCCGTCCCGACGCCAAGGGCGTCGACCCCCTGATGGCCGCCCGCGCGGTCGTCTTCGGCCACGCCAGCGCCCTCGTGGCCGCCCTCGTGGCCGGGATGTACGGCGGCGTCGGCGTCTTCCTCCTGGAGTACCTGGAGGTTCCGGCCCGCCGCGACCAGGCCATCTACGCCGGCTTCTCCGTCCTCGCGGGAATCGGCGTCATGGCGGCCGCCTTCTTCCTGGAGCACGTCTGCAAACTCCCGGAGGACGACGACACCAACGGCGGAGCGGCGCGGGCGGCGTGAGACCCCGGATCACCGCGCCAGTATCAGGCTCATCGCCTCGGATCGGGTCGTGGCGTCCCGAAGCTGGCCTCGCACCGCCGAGGTCGTGGTCTTCGCGCCGGGCTTGCGGATGCCGCGCACCGACATGCACATGTGCTCGGCCTCGATGACGACGATGGCCCCCCGCGCCTCCAGGATCCGCATGAGCGAGTCGGCGACCTGCGTGGTGAGGCGTTCCTGCACCTGCGGCCGGCGGGCGAACACCTCGACGAGCCGTGCCAGCTTCGACAGGCCGGTGATCTTCCCGCTCAGGGCCGGTATGTAGCCGACGTGCGCGACGCCGTGGAACGGCAGCAGATGGTGCTCGCACAGGGACACGATCTCGATGTCCTTCACCAGGATCATCTCGTCGTGCCCCAGGTCGAACGTCGTCGTCAGAACGTCCTCGGGTTCCTGCCTCAGCCCGGCCAGCAACTCACGGTACGCCCGTGCCACCCGCGCAGGTGTCTCCCTGAGCCCTTCGCGCTCCGGGTCCTCTCCGACCGCGATCAACAGTTCGCGCACGGCGTTCTCGGCGCGCTTCTCGTCGAACTCGCCGATGGTGCCCTCGCCGTCCAGCGTCACGGGGTCGGTCATGTGGTGCCTCGCTCCTGAGCCTGCGACGCGTACGGGTTACGCGTCTCATGTTTCGGCCATACGAAATGCCGCGCCCCCCAGGCTAGAACCCGGGGGGCGCGGCATTCATTCCGGGCCTGGTGAGGAGGGCGTGAGCCGGAAACCGTGGCTGGGACGGTGGCCGGTTCTCACCAGGCGGGCGTCAGCTCTCCGGGCTCTCCTCCGGTGTCGCCTCCACCGGCGCCTTGGTGGTGATCGCCGGCGTCGCGCCGTTGGCGCCGTTCGTCAGTGCGAGCTCCTTGGGGGAGAGCACCGGCGGACGGGTGGAGGGGGTGCGGCGGGAGGAGCCGGTCCAGGCGGGCCGAGGCGGACGCTTGACGATGGGGGCGAAGATCTCGGCGATCTCCTCCTTGCCCAGCGTCTCCTTCTCCAGCAGCTGAAGCACCAGGTTGTCGAGGACGTCGCGGTTCTCGACCAGGATCTCCCAGGCCTCGTTGTGCGCGTTCTCGATGAGCTTCTTGACCTCTTCGTCGACCAGCGCGGCGACCTCTTCCGAGTAGTCGCGCTGGTGAGCCATCTCACGTCCGAGGAACGGCTCGCTGTTGTCGCCGCCGAACTTGATGGCGCCGAGACGCTCGGTCATGCCGTACTGCGTGACCATCGCGCGGGCCAGGTTGGTGGCCTTCTCGATGTCGTTCGACGCGCCGGTGGTCGGGTCGTGGAAGACCAGCTCCTCCGCCGCACGGCCACCCATCATGTAGCCGAGCTGGTCGAGCATCTCGTTACGGGTGGTCGAGTACTTGTCCTCGTCCGGCAGGACCATCGTGTACCCGAGGGCACGGCCTCTCGACAGAATGGTGATCTTGTGGACCGGGTCGGAGTTCGGGGAGGCCGCCGCGACCAGGGCGTGTCCGCCCTCGTGGTACGCGGTGATCTTCTTCTCCTTGTCCGACATGATCCGGGTCCGCTTCTGCGGGCCCGCGACCACACGGTCGATCGCCTCGTCCAGCATGTGGTTGTCGATCAGCTTCCGGTCGCTGCGGGCCGTCAGGAGCGCGGCCTCGTTCAGGACGTTGGACAGATCGGCACCCGTCATACCGGGGGTGCGGCGGGCGACCGCTGACAGGTCGACGTCGGGCGCGACCGGCTTGCCCTTCTGGTGGACCTTCAGGATCTCCAGACGGCCCTGCATGTCCGGGCGGTCCACGGCGATCTGGCGGTCGAAGCGGCCCGGGCGCAGCAGCGCCGGGTCGAGGATGTCGGGGCGGTTCGTCGCGGCGATGAGGATCACACCGCCCTTGACGTCGAAGCCGTCCATCTCGACGAGCAGCTGGTTCAGCGTCTGCTCGCGCTCGTCGTGACCACCGCCGAGGCCGGCGCCGCGGTGGCGGCCGACCGCGTCGATCTCGTCGACGAAGACGATCGCCGGGGCGTTCGCCTTGGCCTGCTCGAAGAGGTCACGGACCCGGGAGGCACCGACACCGACGAACATCTCGACGAAGTCGGAACCGGAGATCGAGTAGAAGGGGACGCCCGCCTCGCCGGCGACGGCGCGCGCGAGCAGCGTCTTGCCCGTACCGGGCGGGCCGTAGAGCAGCACACCCTTGGGGATCTTGGCACCGACGGCCTGGAACTTGGCCGGCTCCTGGAGGAACTCCTTGATCTCGTGGAGCTCCTCGACGGCCTCGTCCGCGCCCGCGACGTCCGCGAAGGTCGTCTTCGGGGTGTCCTTGGTGATGAGCTTGGCCTTGGACTTCCCGAAGTTCATGACCCGGGAGCCGCCGCCCTGCATCTGGTTCATCAGGAACAGGAAAACGACCACGATGAGGACGAAGGGGAGCAGAGACAGCAGGATGCCGACGAAAGCGTTCTGCTTGGTCGGGGAGACCGTGTAGCCGTCGGGGATCTGCTTGTTCTGGAACTTGTCCTGCAGGGTGTTGGCGAGGGTGTAGCCCTGGTCGCCGATGTAGCTCGCCTGGATCTTCGAGCTGTCCTCGATCTTCTGCCCGTCCTTGAGCTGAACCTTGATGGTCGACTCTTCGCCGGTGGTCAGCTTGGCTTCTTTGACCTTGTTGTCATTGATCGCCTGGACGACCTGGCCCGTGTCCACCGTCTTGTAGCCGCCGGACGAGCCGACGACCTGCATCAACACGACCACGGCAAGGACGGCCAGCACGATCCACATGACTGGCCCACGGAAGTATCGCTTCACGTCCATCCATACGGAGCGGTGCCGCCCCGTCCCTCCTGCCATAGTGAGTTTGATAAAAGACTGTTCTTCGGACGGTACCCCAGCTTTGTCACCCGAAGCCGCAGGGGACCGATGTCAATACCGTCCTCGCATGCTCCAACGGCGCGAAACCCGCTGGGGTTCCCGAGCGTCTTACGGGGATGGTTCAGCCGCCGTAGACGTGGGGCGCGAGCGTACCGACGAACGGGAGGTTGCGGTACTTCTCGGTGTAGTCGAGGCCGTAGCCCACGACGAACTCGTTGGGGATGTCGAAGCCGACCCACTCCACGTCGATGGCGACCTTGGCGGCGTCGGGCTTGCGCAGCAGGGTGCAGATCTTCAGGGACTCGGGCTCGCGGGAGCCGAGGTTGGAGATCAGCCAGGACAGGGTCAGGCCCGAGTCGATGATGTCCTCGACGATCAGGACGTGCTTGCCCTTGATGTCGGTGTCGAGGTCCTTGAGGATCCGCACCACACCGGAGGACTGGGTGCCCGCGCCGTAGGAGGACACGGCCATCCAGTCCATGGTGACCGGGGTGGACAGCGCCCGGGCGAGGTCCGCCATGACCATCACCGCGCCCTTGAGGACTCCGACGATGAGCAGGTCCTTGCCCGCGTACTCCGTGTCGATCTTCGCGGCCAGCTCGGCCAGCTTCGCGTCGATCTCTTCCTTGGTGATGAGTACCTCTTTGAGGTCGGCACCCATGTCTTTCGCGTCCACCCGCATCACTTTCGGTCGGTCGTCCCAGGGCCGCTCCCGGACGCCCCGTCCCGCACGAGGAGGGCCGGGGGCCCGTGTGAGGGGCCCCTTCGGCGTCCGGTTTCAGCCTTGCCGAATCACCAGTCTGCCACCCTGCCGCCGGGCGACGACCCGGCCGGGGAGATTGATGGCCCCCTGACCGCGCCAGCCGGTGATGAGACGGTCCATCTCCTCGATGTGCCGGGCGAAGAGGGAACCTGCCGGGGCACCGGCCTCGATGGCGGCACGGCGCAGGATGCGGCGGCGTACGGCGGGCGGCAGTGCGTAGAGCTTCGCGCACTCCAGCAGACCTGCGGCGTCGCGGACGGCGGGCTCGGCCTGGCGGGCCCAGGTGTCGAGGGCGTCGGCGTCGTCACGGGAGAGCCGGGCCGTACGGGCGAGGGCCTCGACGACGCCCTTGCCGAGCGCCTTCTCCAGGGCGGGCAGGCCCTCGTGGCGCAGCCGCGACCGGGTGTAGGCCGGGTCGGCGTTGTGAGGATCGTCCCAGACCGGCAGCGATTGGACCATGCAGGCCTTGCGGGCGGTCTGCCGGTCGAGTTGGAGGAAGGGGCGGCGGTAGCGGCCGTCGGCCCCCGAGACCGCGGCCATACCCGACAGGGAGCGGATGCCGGAGCCGCGGGCAAGACCGAGGAGGACGGTTTCGGCTTGGTCGTCGCGGGTGTGGCCCAGCAGGACGGCGGTGGCACCGTGGCGCTGCAGGGCGGCGTCCAGGGCGGCGTAGCGGGCGTCACGGGCGGCGGCCTCGGGGCCGCCGTCGCGGCCGACGGTCACGGCGACGGACTCGACCGGGTCGAGGCCGAGTTCCCGCAGGCGCAGCGCGACTTCCTCGGCGCGGAGGTCGGAGCCGGGCTGCAGACCGTGGTCGACGGTGATGCCGCCGGCGCGGACGCCGAGTTTGGGCGCCTCGAAGGCGAGGGCGGAGGCGAGCGCCATGGAGTCGGCGCCGCCGGAGCACGCCACGAGCACGAGCGGCTGCCCGGGTGCGGCGCCCCCCGCGCGCTGGGGGCGGCTGAGCGTGGTCCCGGCGGGCACGACCGCGGGTGGTGCTGCCGTGGGGGGCGCGGGCACCGGTGGTGCGCCCGTGCCGGAGCGCGCGCCCGGGGTGGCGTGGGCGGGCGCGTGCAGGGTGGTGTTCGTGTGGTGTTCGGTGAGGAGGTCGTGGAGTACGCGGCGGACCGCCAGGCGTATCGCCGCGACCGCGGGGTGGGGACCCATGTCCGGTTCCCTTCATGAATTCCGGGGGGTGAGCCCGAGCTCGGTCACTCAGAGTGTGTAGATGGTGACAGAACCGGGCCGTTCCCCGAGCATTGCACGCCTACCCATGGCTCACGGTCCCTCGGACGGGTGATTGAAGAGGCGTTCGCCTGCCGTCGGCCGGAGCCGTTCACCACGCTCGCGCGCGGCTCACGACTCCGCCTTGCGATGCACCCGCGCGACCCAGTCCGCCGGTTTGGCGATCTCCGCCTTGGTCGGCAGGGTGTTCGGGGAGGTCCACACACGGTTGAAACCGTCCATGCCGACCTGTTCGACGACCGCCCGTACGAACCGTTCGCCGTCCCGGTACTGCCTGAGTTTGGCGTCCAGACCCAGCAGCCTGCGCAGGGCCTGGTCCAGGCGCGAGGCGCCCTTCGCCCGGCGTTGCTGGAACTTCTCGCGGATCTCGGCGACCGAGGGCACGACGGCAGGGCCGACGCCGTCCATCACATAGTCGGCGTGGCCCTCCAGGAGGGACATGACGGCGGTCAGCCGGGCGAGGATCTCGCGCTGGGCGGGGGTCTGCACCAACTCGACGATCGAGTGACCGTCGTCGCCGACCTCGCCCTCGGGCCGGCCACCCGCGAGGGACTGGGCGGCCTCCCGGATGCGCTCCAGGAAGGTCGTGGGGTCGACCTCGGTCTCCGCCAGGAACGACTGGATCTCACCCTCCAGGTGGTCCCGCAGCCAGGGGACGGCCGTGAACTGCGTCCGGTGCGTCTCCTCGTGGAGACAGACCCAGAGTCGGAAGTCGTGCGGCTGTACGTCGAGTTCGCGCTCCACGTGCACGATGTTCGGCGCGACGAGGAGCAGTCGGCCGCCGCCGTTCTCCCCGGCCGGGAGCTCGCGGGTCGCCGGGGCGAACGTCTCGTACTGGCCGAGCACGCGGGAGGCGAGGAACGACAGGAGCATCCCCAGCTCCACGCCGGTGACCTTGCCGCCGACCGCGCCCAGTACGGCCCCGCCCGGCGTGTTGCCGCGACGTTCCTGCATCTTGTCCAGCAGCGGCTTCAGCAGTTCTCGGAAGCCGGCGACGTTGGCCCGGACCCAGCCGGGGCGGTCGACGACGAGCACCGGGGTGTCGTCGGCCGTGTCGGGGAGCATCCGTGTGAACGCGCGTACGTGCTCCTCGGACGCCTTCGCATGTCGGCGGAGCTCGGCGACGATGGCCCGGGCCTCGTCGCGGCTCACCTCGGGGCCCGGCCGTACGAGCCGGGTCGCGGTCGCCACCGCGAGATTCCAGTCGACCATCTCGGCACCACCGATACGAGTCATGTTGTCAACCGTACGTGAGCGCTGCCGCTGGGGGCAGGCCGTGACGGGTGGGGGGGTGCCTGGGGCGGTGGGTACGTGCGGGTGAGTCGTGGTTGCTCGCGCAGTTCCCCGCGCCCCTTGTCGGGTCTCCGGCCCTCTCGAGCGGGGCTCCGGCCCTCTTGAGCGCCGCGTCCCCGTTCCTCAGCGGCAACCGCACATGGCCAGGGCCGAGGTCGCGTCGGCCAGGGCCTTCTTGGCCGGGTCGGTGTTCTCCAGGGGGGTGTCCGTGGCGAGGAAGGCGAACGCCAGGAGGCGGCCGTCGGCGTCCACGACCGTGCCGGCGAGGGTGTTCACGTTGCTCAGGGTGCCGGTCTTGGCACGGACGACGCCGCTGCCGGTGGCGTCACCGGGGTAGCGGGAGCGGAGGGTGCCGGTGAACCCGGCCACCGGGAGGCCGGTGAGGACGGAGCGGAGCTCGGGGTGGGACGGCGAGGCGGACTTGGCGAGGAGGGCGGCGAGGAGGGCAGGGGTGAGCCGGTTGCCCCGGCTCAGGCCGCTGCCGTCCGCGAACTCGACACCCTTCAGGGGCACTTCGAGCTTCTTCAGTTCCTTCTCGATGGCCGCCGCGCCGCCTTCGAAGCTCGGCTGCTCCCCCGTCGCGAGCGCGACCTGGCGGGCGAGGGCCTCGGCGATGTCGTTGTCGCTGTGGGTGAGCATGCGCTCGACGAGGGTCGTCAGGGGCGGGGAGGAGACCTCGGCGAGTTCCTGGGCCTTCTTGGTGGCCTCGGCGGAGCCTTCGGTCTTCACCTTGATGCCCCGCCCCTCCAGGAGGTCGGCGAACTTCACGGTCGCGTCGGCCGCCGGGTCGGGGCTGCGGGACGCCGTACCGCTGGACGAGTCGTCGAGGCGGGCCTCGTCGACCATGAGGGGGACGACGAGGGCAAGGTTGGGGTTCTCCCCGATGGTGTGCTGCTCGGGGCCCTCGTAGAGGGAGGCGTCGTAGGTGAGGGTGATCTCGTTCAGGTGACGCTTGTCGAGGGCGGCGGCCGTCTCGTCGGCGAGGGCGCGCAGGCTCGCGTACCCGTCCGTGTCCTCGTGGGCGCTGATGGTCGGGTCGCCGCCCCCGACGAGGACGACCTCGGCGGAGTCGGGCTCGAGGACCGTACGGGTCTCGATGCGGTGGTCGGGGCCGGATGCCGAGAGGGCCGCGGCGGCCGTGGCGATCTTGGTGGTGGAGGCTGGGGTCAGGGCCTCGTCCGCGTTCCGGGAGTACAGCCGCTCGCCGGTCGCGACGTCGACGACGGCGGCGGCGCGGCGGGGGCCCAGGACGGCGGAGTCCAGGAGCGGGTCGAGGACGGCGGCCAGGGCGGCGGACTCGGGTGCCGAGACCGCGCCGGTGACGCCGCCGAGGTCGGCGAGGACGGACGGGGCGCTCGGCGCGGGTTCGGGCGCCCCCGCTGATGCGCCGGAGCCCCGTCCGTGATCTGCGCCACCCTCGTCACCCCGCGATGCCGCCCAGTCGCGCTCGGCCGTACGCTGACCGGTGGAGTCCCACGGTCCGGCGGCGGTCACCGCCCCGGCCGAGAGCACCAGCCCCAGGGTGGCCGCGCCGGCGGTGAGCTGGAGGGTCGTGAGCTGCGAAGAGCGGGCCGTGACGGCGGTCGTGACGCGTACGGCACCGGGTTTCACCGCCTGGGCGACGCGCGCGGCACCGGGTTTCACGGCGCGCGCGAGGCGCACGGCGCCCGGTTTCACGGCGCGCGCGACCCGCACCACATGCGGTCTCGCCACCCGCCAGACCTTCGGCTCAGGCACGACCACCAGCCCCTTTCGCGATCACACACCTGCGTGAGGGACACTTAACCACCAGAACTATGTGTTGATCATGGAGGAGTCACCGGTGGAGTTCGACGTCACGATCGAGATTCCGAAGGGTTCGCGGAACAAGTACGAGGTGGACCACGAGACCGGTCGGATCCGCCTGGACCGTCGACTCTTCACCTCGACCGCCTACCCGACCGACTACGGCTTCGTCGAGAACACCCTCGGCGAGGACGGCGACCCGCTGGACGCGCTGGTCATCCTGGACGAGCCGACCTTCCCGGGCTGCCTCATCAAGTGCCGCGCGATCGGCATGTTCCGGATGACGGACGAGGCCGGCGGCGACGACAAGCTGCTGTGCGTCCCGGCGACCGACCCGCGTGTGGAGCACCTGCGTGACATCCACCACGTCTCGGAGTTCGACCGCCTGGAGATCCAGCACTTCTTCGAGGTCTACAAGGACCTGGAGCCCGGCAAGTCCGTCGAGGGCGCCGACTGGGTCGGCCGCGCGGAGGCCGAGGCCGAGGTCGAGAAGTCGTACAAGCGCTTCAAGGAGCAGGGCGGCCACTGAGCCCCCGGTTGTCTTGCCTGCCGTTGTCGCGAACGGGCCGCGTGTCCCCTTGGGGGGTGCGCGGCCCGTTCGCGTACCGGTGTGTGCCGGTGCGCATACTGAGGCGTACCGGTGGTGTCGTACAGGGAGCGCGGCGGAGTGGGAGTGACGGAATCCGAGGACCGTGGTCCGGCGGAGGACCGTAAGCCGGTGTCGGACGAGGCGAGCGGCGCCTTCGTTCCGGTGGGGATCACCCTGGGGATCGACGGCGACGCGTCGGTGACCTCGGAGTTCGCCGTGCCGGCCGGGCTGGACGTGCCGACCGTCGGGGTGGAGTCCGAGGCGCAGACGACGTCCGAGTTCGCCCTGCCGGAGGGGCTCGCGCCGCCGGAGCCGGTCGCCGTCGAGCAGGAGGGGTCCGCGTTCAGCGTGCCCCGGACCTACAGCGCGCGGCACGCTCCGCCCGCGTTCACGCCGCCCAGCGGGATCCCGGCTGTCAGCCTGACCAAGGACGTGCCCTGGCAGGACCGGATGCGCACGATGCTGCGGATGCCGGTGGCGGAGCGGCCCGCGCCGGAGTCGACGGTGGCGCGTGTCGAGGGCGACTCCGGGCCCGCGGTGCCGCGTGTGCTCGACCTCACCCTGCGTATCGGTGAACTGCTGCTCGCGGGCGGTGAGGGCGCGGAGGACGTGGAGGCGGCGATGTTCGCGGTCTGCCGGTCCTACGGCCTCGACCGCTGCGAGCCGACCGTGACCTTCACCCAGTTGTCGGTGACGTACCAGCCGTCGCTCGTGGACGACCCGGTCACGGCGTCCCGGATCGTCCGGCGCCGGGCCACCGACTACAACCGGCTCGCGGCCGTCTTCCGGCTGGTGGACGACCTCAGCGAACCGGAGAGCGCGATCTCGCTGGAGGAGGCGTACCGGCGGCTGGCGGAGATACGGCGCAACCGGCACCCGTATCCCGGCTGGGCGCTGACCGTGGCCAGCGGACTGCTCGCGGGGGCCGCGTCCCTGCTGGTCGGCGGCGGGCTCGTCGTGTTCGTCGCCGCGGCGGTGGGCGCGATGCTCGGCGACCGGCTGGCGTGGCTGTGTTCGGGTCGGGGGCTGCCGGAGTTCTACCAGTTCCTGGTGGCGGCGATGCCGCCGGCGGCGATCGGGGTGACGCTGACGGTCGCCCATGTGGACGTGGCGGCGTCCGCCGTCATCACCGGTGGGCTCTTCGCGCTGCTGCCCGGACGGGCGCTGGTGGCGGGGGTGCAGGACGGGCTGACCGGCTTCTACATCACGGCGTCGGCGCGGCTGCTGGAGGTCATGTACCTCTTCGTGGGCATCGTGGTGGGGGTTCTGCTCGTCCTGTACTTCGGCGTGAAGCTGGGGGCGGAGCTGAACCCGGACGCGGCGCTGGGCAGCGCCGACCGGCCGCTGTGGCAGCTCGGGGCGTCGATGCTGTTGTCGTTGACCTTCGCGGTACTGCTTCAGCAGGAACGATCCACCGTGCTGGCGGTGACCCTCAACGGGGGTGTGGCGTGGGCCGTGTACGGTGCCATGCACTCCGCCGGGGGGATCTCGCCGGTGGCCTCCACGGCCGTCGCGGCGGGAGTGGTGGGGCTGTTCGGGCAGTTGCTGTCGCGGTACCGGTTCGCTTCCGCGCTGCCCTACACGACGGCGGCGATCGGGCCCCTGCTGCCCGGATCGGCCACGTATTTCGGGTTGTTGGGGTTCGCGCAGAACGATGTGGACGCGGGGTTGGTGTCCTTGACGAAGGCGGCGGCGTTGGCCATGGCCATCGCCATCGGGGTGAACCTGGGGTCCGAGCTGTTCCGTCTGTTCCTGCCGGGGGCGGCTCGGGCCGGGCGGAAGTCCGCGAAGAGGACGCGGGGGTTCTGAGCGCCTGATGGCTCGGGGGCCACCGGTGTGTCGGCGGGCGGGTTCGTTGGAGCTGATCGCGCACTTCCCCGCGCCCCTGAAAAACCCCGCCCGCCTGGGTCACCAGACGGGCGGGGGCGCGTGAACGTCTTTCAGTACCTCGGGTGGTCCTGGTTCTGGTTCTGGGGGTACTGCTGCTGTTGGGGGTGCTGGGGGGCGTACGGCTGCTGCTGGTAGGCGTCGTGGCCCTGGTGGCCCTGGTGGCCCTGGTGGCCGTAGCCCTGATCGCCGTAACCCTGGTTGCCGTAGCCCTCGTTGTTGTAGCCCTGGTTGTTGTAGCCCTCGTTGTTGTAGCCCTGGTTGTTGTAGGGCTGGTTCTGGTGGTGCGGCTGCTGCTGGGGCTGGTCGGTGGACGGGACGCGGCGGAGTTGGGTCGTCGCGTCGTCCATGACCGGGGCGGCGGAGGACTGCGGCTGCTGGGGTTGCTGGGGCTGGTTCTTCTTCGCCTTCCTCGCCTTGAGGAGCTCGAAGATGATCGGGAGCACCGAGATGAGGACGATGAGGATGAGCATCGCCTCGATGTTCTTGTGCACGAACTCGATCTGACCGAGCCAGGAGCCGAGGAGGGTGACGCCCGCGCCCCAGAGGATGGCGCCGACGATGTTGAAGGTCAGGAACGTGCGGTACCGCATGCCGCTGACGCCCGCGATGATCGGCGTGAACGTCCGCACGATGGGCACGAAGCGGGCCAGGATCAGGGACTTCGGGCCGTGCTTCTCGAAGAACTCGTGGGCCTTGGTGACGTTCTCCTGCTTGAAGAAGCGGGAGTCGGGGCGGCTGAAGAGCGCGGGGCCGACCTTCTTTCCGAACATGTACCCCACCTGGTCGCCCAGGATTGCCGAGACGCAGATCAGCACGATCGCCAGCCACAGCGGGAAGTCCAACTGGTCGGTGGTGATCAGCAGGCCGGCCGTGAACAACAGCGAGTCGCCGGGCAGGAAGAACCCGAAGAACAGGCCGGACTCGGCGAACACGATCAGGAGCAGGCCCCAGATGCCGAACGAGTTCAGCAGGTAGTCCGGATCCAGCCAGCTCGGTCCGAGGGCGATCGTCTGCACGGTTCCGGGCTCCTGGGGGGTGAGGAAGAGTGAACGCCTGTGGATGAGGACCCACGACGGCGGGTCGCACAGGAGGTGGGACCCATAGGGGTGACCAAAGCTATCAACGCACGGTCACCCCACTAGGTTCCACCGGTTCCTCCAGAGTGCCCTGTGGCCGCACTGAGACCAAGCCATGTGGTCAGCGGTGCGGTCAGAGTGTGATCAGGGACGCCTCCGGGCGGCGTTCGCGTCGATCGCGGCCCGGAGGTGTTCGGCGAGTCCGGGGCGCATGGCGTCGTAGAACGCCTTGAAGCGCTCGTCGGCGACGTACATCTCACCGAGACACTGGTGCATCTCGTAGGGGCAGTCGTAGAACCAGGCGCCGATGTGCTGCCGGTGCTCCTCGGCCATGTCCATGGCCGCGACGCCGGTCGGCTCCTCGCCGGCGGCCATCAGGGCGTCGTAGCGCGCGCCCCAGTCGGCCACCTCGTCCTGCATGCGCTTCCAGTCCTCCTTGGTGTACGTGGCGGCGCGGCGCTGCGACTCCGCGTACGCCTCCGTGCCGCCCCAGCGCTGTTCCGCCTCCTCGGCGTACTGCTCGGGGTCCTTGTCGCCGAAGACCTCGAACCGTTCCTCGGGGGTGAGATTGATGCCCATCTTGCTTGCCTCCATGGCGTGCTCCACGGCCGCGGCCATCTTCTGGAGTCTCTCGATCCGGGCGGTCAGCAGGTCGTGCTGGCGGCGCAGATGGACCCGTGGGTCCGCCTGCGGATCGTCGAGCAGGGTCGCGACCTCGTCGAGGGGGAAGCCGAGTTCCCGGTAGAACAGGATCTGCTGGAGCCGGTCGAGGTCGGCGTCGCCGTAGCGGCGGTGGCCCGCGTGGGTGCGCTCGCTCGGTACGAGCAGGCCGATCTCGTCGTAGTGGTGCAGCGTGCGCACGGTGACTCCGGCGAAGCCCGCGACCTGCCCCACGGTGTGGCTCATGCTTCCGCTCCCTTTCTCGGTACGGGTTCCAGGCTGGGCCCTCACGTGACGTGAGGTGCAAGTCCTTGCGTCCAGTACACCGGGCCGGGGGTGGGGAGGGGCGGCGGCGCCCGTAGCGGACTGTGCACTTCCGCAGGGCGGGTCCTTTGCGAAACGCACTGCTCACGGGTCACAGGCGTCTCGCTGTGCACAACGCAAAGCCGGGGCGCCCAGACCGTGCACTTGTGCCATGGCCGACTCCCCGGCGGTCTTCCTACGCTGGGCGCACTTCGTCCGGGACCTTCCCCTGAGTCGTCCGGGACGAGGTCGGCCACTGCTCGGTTCGGTGTCCGTGGGCGAAACGCGTGGCCCGTCACGGGGGTGCGGGCCACTCGTTCCGTCGACGGACGGGACGGTGGCGCTCCCCTGACTGCCCACCCCCAGCAGAGGAACTTCCTTGAGCCGGACGAACGTCGAGGGCGTCTCTTTCGCCAGCATCAGCAGCGCGCTGGAGGGGGTGGACCGCTCGCGGCTGACGATCGTGCCCCTCTTCGCGGGGGAAGGCGGCGGCTTCACCGCCCACCTCGTGGTGTGGCCGCCGAACTCGGAGAGCCAGGAGTGCCTGCACGACGGCTTCGCCGAGGCCGCCCACATCGTCGCGGGCAGCATCCTCGACGAGGACGGCAGGGAGCACCGGGCGGGCGAGCTGTGGATGCGCCCGGCGCACCATGTGCACCACCCGCGCGCCGGCGCCGAGGGCGCGCAACTCGTCCTGTGGCGGGTGAACGCACCGGCCCTGTGAACGCACCGGCCCTGTGAGGGCCGCGGCCCCATGGGGCCGGGCCGCGGGTCCCCGAGTCGTGGTGCGACCCGAGGGTCACAGGACCACCGAACGGTCCGCGCACATGTTGGGGCATGTGCGCGGGCTCAGCCCCGATGGCCGTGCGGGCGCCAGGGGGCAAGCCGGCCGTCGAGCCCGCGAAGGAGTGCTGCCGCAATGGTGCGACCCGGTCATCCGACGGAGCAGCGGCTCGGTCGGCTCCTGGAGGACCTCAAGAAGAGCGTGCCGGGCGCACGACAGGTACTGCTCCTCTCGCCCGACGGACTGCGCAGGGTCCGGGTCGACCTCAGTCCCGGCAACGCCGACCGGCTGGCCGCGATCGCGGCCGCGCTCAACTCGCTGGGCCACTGCTACTGCCACGAGAGGGTGTTGGGCAACGGCGGTGACGTCCGTCAGGTCACCGTGGAGCTGACCAACGGCCTGCTCGTCGTGGTCTCGGCCGGTCACGACACCGTGCTCGCGGTCACGACGAACGCGCGGACGCCCGCCGCGAAGCTCACCCGGGAGCTGGGACGGCTGGTCCGGGCCGTGCAGGAGGTCCTCGGCGCCTCCGGCCGGCGGAACTCGTCGTTGTGCCCGGGAAGGTGAACTCGTCGTCCCGGGAGGGTGGGCCGGAGTCGGTCAGGGGCGGGCCGGCTGGCGCAGTGCCGGGCGGCCGAGCAGGACGTGCAGGGCGAGGGCGATGTCGGCCACGGTCACCACGTCGGTGTCGGTGATGCCGACCATCCTCGTGGAGAAGTCCATGCCGAGGAGCGTGGCCGCGTCCCGGGTGTGGTTGCGGACGGTGGCCTCGGACAGCCCCAGGGCGCGGGCCGTCTCCTTGGTGCTGAGGTCGTTCTCCAACCAGACGCAGAGGGTCTCGACGAGATCGCGCTGATCGGCGCGGACGGGGCGCAACCGTTCCTCCGCCCAGGCCCGGGGGCCGCCGTCCTCGGCACCGGCAGCCATCAGCCCGGCGAAGTCCGGCGCCTCGGCGGGGAGGGGCTGCGTGCAGGCATCCGCGGCCGGGGCCGGGGCCGGGAGGGCGAGGATGTCGAGGGCGAGCAGGACGAGGATGCGGTCGTTGGCCGAGCCCCGGAGGTCCAGGGAGAGGATCTTGCCCGCTCGGTTGAGGCGCTGGGTGACCGTGTTCCGGTGGACGCCGAGGCCGCCGGCCGCCTCGGTGTGCTTGAAGCTGAGGGCGGTCGGGAGGGTTTCCAGCAGCAGCTTCTGCTCGTCGCCCCGGCCGGGGAACGCGTCGAGCAGCGGGGCCATGAGGTCGGCGGCCCAGGCCCTGGCCTGTCGCCTGGGGAGCAGGGGGGCGAACTTGGCCTTGGCGCCACCCAGCTTGATGCGGTGCGGGGTACCGGCCGCGTCACCCACCGCCGTCAGCGCCTCCAGATAGCCGACCGCCGTCTCGGCGAGCGGGTGCAGGCGGCTCTGGCCCAGCAGGTGGCCCTGGCGGGTGGCGATCATGTCCTTGAGGACGGTCTCGACGCGGTCGCTGTCGCGGGCGGGGTCCAGGATGAGGATGTGTTTCGGCTTGCCGGGGCAGGCGGACACGATCGCTTGTTCCGCCAGGGCCCGCTCGCACCAGCTGAGGGTCTTCTCGCGCTCCTGTGGCCCCGTGTCGACCACGAAGACCCGGGCGGTGTCGGTGTCCAGCAGGGCCTGGGCGGCGCCCGTGTAGACGACCTGCGCCAGAACCGTCTCGCCTCGCATGAGCAACTGGAACGCGGCGTGGCGTACCGCCCGTGGGGTCTCCACCTTGGTCTGGTGCTCGCGGCAGGCCTGGTCGCACAGCCCCAGGAGCTTCGCCGCGTGCTGGATGAGGGCCGTGCCCGCGCTGTCGAAGGGGTTGTGGGAGGCGATGGCCAGGCGCGCATCGTCCTCGCCGCCGGGGGCTCCCGGGGATATGGAGACGATCCGGGTGTGCATGGCGCCGCCGGGTGCGTCCGGCGCGGCCTCGTGGGCCCCGCTGATGACGGCGTGGGCCAGTCCGGCGGGGGCGCTGTCGGGCACGGCGGCGAGGACGCCGCGCCGGCTCGACGAGACGAGGACCTCGGCGTCCAGGGCCACGGAGAGCCAGTCGGCGATGCGCCGTACGGCGGTGGGGTCGGCGAGCCGGGCGGGCAGCCGGTTGAGGAGACCGTCGAGGTGCTGGACCTGCCGCTCCGCGAACTGGGCCCGGCGCAGCCGCAGATCCTCGTTGACGTGGTCCCAGGCGGCGGTCTCGGCGGAGGTCGCCAGCAGGGGCAGCTCCAGACGGTTCGCGGTCGCGAGGGTGGCCTCGGGGAGGGTCCCGAGGTCGTGACCGGGAGTGTTGAGCACCAGCCCGGCGGCCTTGCGGCTGCCCAGGAGGCGGATCAGGTGGTCGAGGGTCTGGACGCCGGCCCGTGAAAGCTGCGGGGTGTCCAGGGTGGCCAGGAACAGCGTCCCGGTCTCGAACGAGGAGCCGGTGAGCACGGGGGGCAGCTCGGTCAGCGGCCGGACCACGACATCGGTGACCCTGGTCGCGCCGTAGCGGGACGCGTGGCCGGACTGCAGGAACCGCAAGCGCAGCGGGGGCCTGTCATTGATCAAATACTCAAGGGTGGGCAACTTCGCCGTCCCTCCCTGCTCAACGCCTGTGGGCTGAGGTCGTGAACTCCGCCTGCTCTGTTCGCATTTGTCACGTGTATGCCGTGTCCGCGTCAGCCTAATGGACACGCGCGGCGGACAGCACACCAGCACGCGTTCGCGCGGCGGAGCCGCACGCGTCAAGGTCAGACGTGATCAGTGGGCGTCCTCGGGATGCCGCTCCTCCGTCGCGTACGGGTTCTCCTGACCTTCTGCCAGGACCCCGACGAACGGCTCGCCCTCCCCCGCGAAGGTGTAGGCACCGCCCCGGATGCGTGCGATGAGACCCCGGGTCCACTCGGCGCCCGAGTCCGCGGAGTCGATCCAGAAGTTCATGATCTCGCCGATGTGGCCGAACTGGCCGGGGCCCTTCTCGGGCGCGTAGTAGTCGGTGATGCCCTCGCGCCACGCCCCGATGGCGCCCACTCGCTTCTCCAGGAGTCCGAGCACCTCCTCGCGCTCGAGGTCCACCATGAAGCCGAGCGCGGCGGAGAGCACGTCCGGCTTCTGGTGGAAGGCGGCGAGGGACTCCCGCAGCAGCTTGAGGAACTCCTCGGTACCGGCCTCGGTGATCGTGTACTCCGTGCGGGGCGGCCCGCCGACCGTGGAGGGGGCGATCTCGTGCGCGAGCAGCAGTCCCTGTTTCGCCATCTGCTTCAGGGCGTGGTAGATCGAGCCGGGCTTGGCGTTGGACCACTCGTGCGCGCCCCAGTACTCCAGGTCGTTGCGCACCTGGTAGCCGTGGGCCCGCCCGTGCTGGCGCACGGCGCCCAGCACGAGAAGACGGATCGCTGACATGGGCCCAGCGTAGAACCACGCCGGGTCATCCCCAGCTGGAGCCCTGTTCCTTCGCCACCAGTTCGAAGGCGGTGGCGCCGTCCAGGGACTCACGGATGATGTCGGCGTGACCGGCGTGCCGGGCCGTCTCCCGGATGAGGTGGAGGGCCAGCCAGCGCAGGGAGACCCGCTCGTTCGGCGGGAACCAGGGCTCGTCGGGCAGCGGGAAGGTGTCGTCGAGGCTGGGGGCCGTCCGGACGAACGACTCCGTCTCCGCGGCGACCTTCTCCCAGTACGCCAGCTGCGACTCCACCGTCTCGTCGCCGACCAGGGTGAAGCACTCGTGCCAGTTGGACCGGTCCCGCTGCACCGCCGGCTGCTCGTCCTTGGCCTTGGCGATCCACCACTGCTCGACCTCGATGACGTGCTTGAGGAGGCCGGCCAGGGAGAGTTCGCTGGCGCTGGGCTTGGTGGAGGCCTGCTCGTCGGTGAGCCCGAGCACCGAACGGCGCAGGCCGCCGCGCTGTTCCGCCAGGAAGGCGAGCAGCGCCCCCCGCTCGTCGACCGCGTCCGCCGCCGGCACGTGCGTGACCATGACCGTCACCTTTCGTCGGTGCTGGGCCCGGGAGGCCCTCTGACACAGACAAAAGTACGGGCCCTTTAGGACAGGTGCTGTCCTCAAGGGCCCGCCTCGGCAGAACTTCCGGAAACGGCTCCGGAATCAGAGCTGGAAGATCCATGAAGAATCTTCTGGAAGAGGAATCTTCCAGAACTTCTAGAAGGGGAAGAAGCTCCGCTTGTGCTGGACGGAGATCCACTTCTGGGTGGTGAAGGCGTCCACCGTCGTCTCGCCGTTCAGCCGGCCGATGCCGGAGTGCTTCTCGCCGCCGAAGGGGACGAGGGGCTCGTCGTGGACGGTGCCGTCGTTGACGTGGAACATGCCGGTGTCGATCCGCTTGGCGAAGTTCACGCCCCGCTCGACGTCCCCGGTGTGGACGGCGCCGCTGAGGCCGTACGGGGTGTCGTTGACGATGCGGACGGCCTCCTCCTCGCCGTCGAAGGGGATGAGGAAGGCGACCGGGCCGAAGACCTCCTGCTGGAGGAGGGCGGAGTCGGCGGGGACGCCGGTGAGGACGGACGGCTCGACCAGGTTGGCGGTCGTGGTGCCGTGGACGAGCGCGGTGGCGCCCTCCGCGAGGGCCTGCTCGACGACGCCCGTCAGGGAGTCCGCCTGGGAGGAGTTGATGACCGGGCCGATGACCGTCCGCGGGTCGCTCGGGTCGCCGACCTTCAGGGTCTTCACCTTGGCGACGAACTTCTCGGTGAACTCGGCCTGGACCGAGCGGTCGACGAGCACGCGGTTGGCGGCCATGCAGACCTGGCCCTGGTGGACGTAGCGCGAGAAGACGGCCGCGTCGACGGCGTAGTCGATGTCCGCGTCGTCGAGGACCACCAGCGCGCTGTTGCCGCCCAGTTCGAGGATGGTGCGCTTGAAGTGCTGGGCCGCGACGGTGGCGACGTGGCGGCCGACCTTGTCGGATCCGGTGAAGGAGATCAGCTTGGGGATCGGGTGCTCGATGAAGGCGTCGCCTATCTCGGCGATGTCGGTGACGACGACGTTGAGCAGACCGCCCGGCAGGCCCGCCTCCTCGAAGATCTTGGCGACCAGCGTGCCACCGGTGATCGGGGTGTTCTGGTGGGGCTTGAGCACCACGCCGTTACCGAGCGCGAGGGCCGGGGCGACCGACTTGATGGACAGCAGGAACGGGAAGTTGAAGGGGCTGATCACACCCACGACACCGACCGGGACCCGGTAGAGGCGGTTCTCCTTGCCGTCGATCGGCGAGGGGATGATCCGGCCCTCGGGGCGCAGGGCGAGCTGGATCGACTCGCGCAGGAACTCCTTGGCGAGGTGCAGCTCGAAGCCGGCCTTCAGATGCGTACCGCCGAGCTCGGCGATGATCACCTCGGTGATCTCCTGCTCGCGTTCCTCGATGACCCGGAGGGCCTTCTCGAAGACCGCGCGCCGCGCGTAGGCGTTGACCTCCGCCCATCCCTTCTGGGCTGCCCGGGCCGCCTGGTAGGCCTCGTCCACCTCGTCGACCGTGGCTATCGTGATCGACGCGAGTTTCGCGTCGTCGTACGGGTTGAAGTCGATGATGTCCCAGGAGCCTGTGCCTGGGCGCCACTCGCCGCCGATGTACTGCTGGGCCAGGTCGGTGAAGTAGGACGACATGTGATCCTCAATCAGTCGGCATCGATCAAGATTGATCACCCGTCATCGTACTGGTGAGTAAGGGGAGTTGGAGAGTTACGCGGGAGACTTGGTGAAGACTCTCAGGATCCCGGGAAGCCCGGGAGGGCAGGAAGGGCGGAGAGGGCAGGAAGGGCGGAGAGGGCGGGAAGGGCGGGGATGACCGAGACGCGGTCGCTCCTGGATTGCCGAGAGGGCTCCGGGGACATCGCTCAGGAGAGCTGGATCAGTCCCCTGAGGAGGTCGCGGCTCTCCGCCGGGGACGGGCTGTCGTCCTGGAGCTGCTTCATGGCCCGCTCGTACTGCGTGACGTCCTCGCCCTTGTCCAAGTACAGGGCGCTGGTGAGCTGTTCGAGGTAGACCACGTCGGAGAGGTCGGACTCGGGGAAGCTCAGTACGGTGAAGGCGCCGCTCTCTCCGGAGTGGCCACCGAAGCTGAACGGCATGACCTGGAGCACCACGTTCGACCGCTCCGAGATCTCGATCAGGTGCTGGAGCTGACCGCGCATGACGTCCCGGTCGCCGTACGGCCGACGCAGCGCGGCCTCGTCGAGGACACAGTGGAACTCGGGGGCGCTCTCGGACACCAGGTACTTCTGGCGCTCCATACGCACGGCGACCCGCTTGTCGATCTCGGCCGCGCTCGCGCCCTTCATGCCACGGGAGACGACCGCGTGGGCATAGGCCTCGGTCTGCAACAGGCCGTGCACGAACTGGACTTCGTAGCTGCGGATGAGGTGGGCCGCGGCCTCCAGGCCGACGTAGGTGGGGAACCAGCTCGGCAGGACGTCCGAGTAGCTGTGCCACCAGCCGGCGACATTGGCCTCCTTGGCCAGGGAGAGCAGGGAGGTGCGCTCGGCCTCGTCGGTGACGCCGTAGAGGGTCAACAGGTCCTCCACGTCACGGGTCTTGAAGCTGACCCTGCCGAGTTCCATCCGGCTGATCTTGGACTCGGAGGCGCGGATCGAGTACCCGGCCTTCTCCCGGGTGATCCCCTGCGACTCGCGCAACCGCCTGAGGTGTGAGCCCAGCAGCATCCGCCTCACCACCGACCCGCTCGATTCACCGGCGCCCACGTTCGTCCAGCCTCCCCAACTTCTTCAAGGGCCGCAGTCTGCCACTAAACCACTCCGATCCGCACTCGCCCGGTTACAGAAATGGAAAGTCTTCAACCTCTGTGACGGATGAGGTGCGGGAGGAGAGAAGGGAGTGTGGCGGAGGCGAGCGGCGAAGAACACCCCGAGGACACAGAAAAGCGACAGCGAGTCGACAGTCGGCGTGCAGGGCCGGAAAAGAAGGGGGCAGAAGAAATGTCCAGCAAGCGGCATGGGAAGGTCCATTTCGGGCGCGTGCACGTGCATCTGCCCTTGCATCTGCTCTACGCATCGGAAACCATGGTCCCGCGCCACCGCTGCTGCCTCGCAACGACCGCGATCACGGGGAGTGCCTCGCATGGGGACGAATGGATCGACCATGCTCGAACCCTTACGGCAGGGACTTCCGCCACTTGATCCCGCGACCGTGTCCGGCGCCGCGTCCTGCGCGCTGCCGCCCCGCTATGAAGCGGTGCGCGAGGCGAGGCAGTTCACCCGCGGCACGCTCAACCAGTGGCGGATGAGCGAGCACTTCGACGACGTCTGCCTCGTGGTCTCGGAACTCGTCACCAACGCCCTGCGGCACGGCCTGCCCACGGGCGATGGACCGCGCACGCCCCAGGACCCGCCCGTACGGCTGCACTTGATGCGCTGGACCGAGCGGCTCGTGTGCGCGGTGCGGGACCCCAGCCACGACAGCCCGGTCGCGGGCGACTCGGAGGACTTCTGCGCGGAGTCGGGGCGCGGGCTGTTCCTGGTCGACTCGTTCGCGGACAGTTGGGGCTGGCACCCGCTCGGGGGCGCGCTCAGCGGCAAGGTGGTGTGGGCGCTGTTCCAGGTGCCGCCGGCGCCGGGCACCCCGGCCGAGTCCGCCTACTGACGAACCGCGACGCTTTTCGGCGCCGCGGTTCTACGCGTGTCACATCGGCCATCGGCCGGGGCCCGGCGAGGCGGGGCAGTCAGCCGACCAGGTGGTCGAACTCGCCGTCCTTGACACCCAGGAGCATCGCCTCGATCTCGGCGCGCGTGTAGACGAGCGCCGGGCCGTCGGGGAAGCGGGAGTTGCGCACCGCCACCTCACCTCCGGGCAGCCGGGCGAACTCCACGCAGTTGCCCTGCGAGTTGCTGTGCCGGCTCTTCTGCCAGGCCACCGCGTGGAGCGCGGTCAGCTCCGTCGCGGCGATGCCGTTGTACACGTCATCCACGCCGTACACGTCGTGGTCCACAGGTCGCTCCCCGGGGTGGTGCAGTGGTGCGCTGATGCGCATGGGTACTGGTGTGGCTGGTATGGCTGATGTGGCTGCTGTTACCAGCGAGGCCAGCGTTGCCGGCGACGTTCACCGATGCCGTGATGCCGATGCCAGTGATGCGTGATGCCAGTGATGTCAGTGATGCAGCGGTCAACTGCCCCCGGATCATAGCTTCGTTCATGTGCCGATGCATGAACCGATGCACGTGCATGTGCACAAGCAGATGCACGTGCACGGGGGGTGGTCTCGCGGTTACACCATTGAAGAGACGTAAGACCGGGCGTTCCGTTCCCTCCCCGGCTCATGTCGTCCTGGTTCATGCCCCATGTCCCTCCCTACGGGGCCGGGGACCGGGTGGTTCAGGGCGGCGCGGCGGGTGGGCGCAGGATGGCGGGAAACAGAGGGTGCGGGGGCCTGTCACGGCATGACTCGGCCCCGGGGAGGTCATGGAGCCTCCCCGGGGCCGGGTGGGGGGGGTGGTGCGGCAGTGGGGGGTGGGATCGGAGTGGGGGGTGGAATCGTCAGCGGGAGGAGTACGGCAGGAGGGCCATCTCGCGGGCGTTCTTGATGGCACGGGCGAGCTGTCGCTGCTGCTGGGCGGTGACGCGGGTGACCCGTCGGCTGCGGATCTTGCCGCGGTCGGAGATGAACCGCCGCAGCAGGTCGGTGTCCTTGTAGTCGATGTACGTGATCCCGGCCTGCTCCAGCGGATTGGGGCGGGGCTTGACGGGCTTGCGCTCCGGCTTGCGGGCCATGGCGGGTCAGACCTCCAGGAAGGTGTCGAAGGGGCGAGGCAGCCGCTCCCAGGCGGCGCGCCCGGCGGCGTACTCGGCGTCGGTGAGCAGACAGGACTCCAGGAGTTGTTCGAGTCCGTCGCGGTCCAGGCCCGGGGAGGTGAAGACCAGGTGCTGGCAACGGTCGCCGTGTTCCGGGTGCCAGTCGAGGGCGGCGGCGGCCCGGCGGACCGGGGGGACCATGTCCCATGCGGCGTCCGGGAGCGAGGCGAGCCAGGGGCCGACGGACTCCACGCACAGGGCTCCGCCGGCCGCGTCCCAGTGGAGCAGGGTGTCGGGCCGTTCGGCCAGCCAGAACCGGCCGCGGCTGCGGGCGGCGGCGCAGCAGAGGTCTTCGAGGGCGGCGTAGAGCCGTTCCGGGTGGAAGGGGCGGTGGCGGCGCCAGACGAGGGTGGTGACGCCGTGTTCGTCGGCGTCGGTGGGCAGGAGGGCGCAGGCGGGGTGTTGGGCGGCTGCGGCCGCGTCCACGTCGAAGCCTCCGGCGAGCGCGGCTTCGACCAGGCGCCCTCGGGGGTGGGGCGCGCTGTCGGATGCGAGTGCTTCGTGGCTGGTCGCGCAGTTCCCCGCGCCTCTTTTCGGGCCTGCGGCCCGGCCGGGGTGTTCGGCCCGTTCCGGGGCAGCGACCTCGCCGCCGATGGGCACCTTCAGTGCTGTCGGGTGGAGTTGGGCCAGGAGGGCCCTGTCCTCGTCGTCGGCCTCCTCCGAGTCGAGTACGGCCAGGATCGGGGCGTACTCGAGTTGGCGGGCGAAGGTGTCGGCGACGGTGCGTTGGTCGGTGGCGGCCGCGGCCAGGCCCCGGTCGGCGAGGTCGTCGCCGTTGCCGAGGTAGGGCAGGAGGAGGGCGGGGTCGACGGCGGTGATGACCGAGGTGAGGGTCAGGCCGCCGGCCGCGATCACCTCGGCCATGGCCTTCGGCTCCACCGAGTCCCAGAGTTCCACGACGGCGAGGCGGGTCAGGCCGGCGTCGGCCAGGCGCTCCAGCTCGGGGACGAGGTCCTCGCGCAGGGCGCAGCACGCGCAGTCGTTGACGAGCGGGGTCTCGCCGGCGGAGATGAGGCCGGCGGCGTCCCGTACGGTCCGGACGACCTTGGCGTCCGGACCGTCGGTGGCATCGGAGAGGTCGTGGTGCAGCGCGACGCTGCCCGGGACCCCGGCGAGCAGCGCCTCGACGGCGGCCCGCCGGGCGTCGGCGTGCAGCCCGCCGACGAGCGCGACAGACAGCTGGGTCACGTCGGTCAGCCCCGCTTCTTCCCGGCGCCGTACCGCTTCTCGAACTTCTCCACGCGGCCCGCCGTGTCCAGCACGCGCGCGGTGCCCGTGTAGAAGGGGTGGCTGACGTTCGAGATCTCGACGTCGACCACCGGGTAGGTGTTGCCGTCCTCCCACTCGATCGTCTTCTCGCTCGTCATCGTCGAGCGGGTGAGGAAGGTGTGGTTCGCGGCGCGGTCACGGAAGACGACGGGCCCGTACTGCGGGTGGATGTCCTTCTTCATCGTCGGTCAGCGCTCCTCTCGGAAGTCGACGTGGCGGCCGACCCTCGGGTCGAACTTGCGCAGCGTCAGCCGGTCCGGGTCGTTCCGGCGGTTCTTGCGGGTGACGTAGGTGTAGCCGGTGCCGGCCGTGGACCGGAGTTTGACGACCGGCCGGAGTTCGTTGCGTGCCATGCTGGTACCTTACTGAAAATGAATTCCATTTACATCATCGAGATCGAGAGAGGTGCATCACCTTGTCCGCCCACTGCATGCTGACCGGCGCCCAGCCCGGCTTCGGCAACCGCATCTCGCACTCCCACCGGCGTACGTCCCGCCGCTTCGACCCCAACATCCAGTCCAAGCGGTACTGGCTGCCCAGCGAGAACCGGCATGTGCGGCTCCGGCTGAGCGCGAAGGGGATCAAGACGGTGGACGTCATCGGCGTCGAGGCCGCCGTCGCGCGGATCCGTGCCCGTGGTGTGAAGGTCTGAGGGGCTGAGGAACCGATGGCGAAGAAGAGCAAGATCGCTAAGAACGAGAAGCGGCGGGAGATCGTCGCGCGGTACGCCGTCCGGCGTGCCGAGCTGAAGGAGATCATCCGGCGGCCGTCCTCGACGGAGGCCGAGCGCGTCGCCGCCCGGGAGGAGCTGGCCCGGCAGCCGCGCGACGCCAGCGCCACTCGCGTCCGCAACCGGGACCAGGTGGACGGACGGCCGCGTGGCTATTTTCGTACGTTCGGGTTGTCCCGTGTGAGCCTCAGGGAGCAGGCGCACGCCGGGTTCCTGCCGGGGGTGCGGAAGTCGTCCTGGTAGGGGGCGGAGTGCGGCCGCCGGCCGGGGTCGTGCTGGCAGCCGCCGGGTGGGCCCGGGGTGGGGAGTCGTACTGGTAGCCGCCGGGTGCGCTGTGGTCGTCGTGGGTCTCCGGGCTCTCGGGCCCTCGGACGTTCTTCGCGGGTTCGCGGGTTCGCGGGTTCGCGGGTTCGCGGGTTCGCGGGTTCGCGAGTTCGCGGGTTCGCGAGTTCGCGGGTTCGCGGGTTCGCGGGTTCGCGGAACCCTCACGGTTCCCGGCCGTCTGGCGGCGGGGCCCTCCTGGTAGCTTGCCGCTGTCGCGGCGGCGACAGGATCTGGCCACACCTTTGGGAGACCTCCAGTGACTACGGCGATGACGGCACGGCCTGCGACCAGAGCGACCTCCGCGCGCCGGCGTATGCGCGTCGCGGCCATGGCGGCCGGTCTCACGGCCGCGCTCGTGCTGACCGGGTGCAGCAGTGATGACGGCGACTCCGCGGCCAAGGAGCCGTCGGCCGCCCCGACGGCGTCGAAGGACGGGGGCAGCGGCGGTTCCGGGGGCTCCTCCGGCGCCGAGACCGAGCTGCAGGGCAACTGGCTGGCCACGACCGGGGGCAAGCCGGTCGCCCTGTTCGTCAACGGCGAGGAGGTCGCGGTCTTCGTGGACAAGTCGGTCTGCGGCGGCAAGATCTCCAACGAGGCGAATATGCGGATGATCAGCCTCAAGTGCCAGGACGGCAGCGACGACCGCACCGAGGGCATGGTGGACAAGGTCAGCGCCAAGTCCCTCACGATCACCTGGGAGGGCGGCGTCGGCGAGGAGACGTTCCAGAAGGCCGAGGGGACCCTGCCCTCGGGACTGCCGACGGATCTGCCGACGGATCTGCCGACGGCGGGCGCCGGCTCGTGAGCGGGTCCGCGCCGGGGTGCGGTCGTGAGGGGGCCTGCGGCGGACGCTGGCCCTGAGCGGGCCCGCCGCGAACGCTTGGTCCTGAGCGGGCTGGCGGTCGGCACTCGATCCTGAACGGGAACGCAGCGAACGCTCGCTCCTCAACGGGCCCGCGGTCGGCGTCCGGTCGGAGCGGGAGCGCGGCGAACACCCGCTCCTGAACAGGCCTGCGGCCGACGCTCGTTCGTGAGCGGACCTGCGGCGAACACTCGCTTCTGAGCGGGCTCGCCGTCCGTGTCCTGTCTTCGGTCGTGCGCAGTGGCGGCGTCGGGTCATGGAGCATGCCCATGGGCCGGTGTGAGGTTGTGGGTCGTGCCTGCGGTGGGGGCACGCATCGTGGATCATGGTCGGGCGGGGCCGCGGAACCTCCGGGTGGCGCGGCCTGTCCGGTCTCCACTCCGCTCCGGCTGCGACAGCCACGAACCTCACGGGAACCCCATGCGCACCGCTCCGACCGCCCTCGCCGCCGCCCTTCTCGCGGCCCTCACACTGACCGCCTGCAGCAGTGGCGACGGGGACGGCGGAGGTGACGACGGCAAGACGAGTGCGGCCCCCGCCGAGAGCGGGAAGGGCGCCGCCGCCTGTACGGCCGCGAAGGCGAGCTTCGAGATCGGGCCCAGCAGTGCCGCCCCGGCCGCCGGTGACGAGGGTGCCGTGCCGGTCACCGTCACCAACAAGAGCGGCGCCGCCTGCGTGCTGAAGGGCACCGCCGACGTCGAGATGACCGTCGGCGAGCGTTCCTGGCCGGTCGGAGCGCAGCAGGGGGTCTCCAAGGACACCGAGGTGACGGTCGAGGACGGCCAGGCGGTGAGCTTCGCCATCTCCTATGTGCGCGGGGTCGCCGGTGACGCGAAGAAGGGCGCCACCGTGGACAAGCTGAACTTCCGCCTGCCCGGAGACAGCAAGGTCAACAGCTACGACTGGCCGGACCCCGAGATCGCGTTCACCTCGGGAGGCACGCTGGAGGCGAAGGTCGGCCCCTTCCTGCCGGTGGGCGACTGAGTCACGGCAACCGGGGGCGGACTCCCATCCGGGCCCGGTCGGCCGCTTCCGCGCCCTCCTGCCAGCCGGCGGCGTCGCTGACGCCCCGTACACGCGTGGTGACCGTGTTCGGGAAGAGGTGGGCGAAGCGGTCATGGACGGCGACGTCGCGGGCGGCGAGGACGGGCAGCAGGTCCCGTTCCACGGCACCCGGCCCCCCGGATTCCGTGGCCCGCGCCTCCGCCACCTGGGCCTCGGCCGCCGCCGCCAGACGGTCGCCCATGCGGTGGGCGTAGGCGGCCAGGAAGGACTGCCGGAAGGTCTTCGTCCGTCTACGGCCCCCCTTGCGCTGGGCGGCCTCCGCCTTGGTCATGGCGGTGGTCGCCTGGACGAGGAGCGAGGTGTGGAGCAGTTCGACCACCTCCAGATCGGCCTCGAAACCGACGACCGTCGAGAAACCCAGCGCCTCGTTCCACACGGCCTCACACCGGTTGGCGCGCGCCACCGCGTCGAGGAGCACCGCCTTCGCCGTCTCGTACGGCGCGTCCACACCGATACGGCAGGCGCCGGGCGCCTCCTCGGCGTGGGTCCGGGCGGCGAGCAGCGCCTCGTCGATGCTGTGCCGCGCCATCAGCTCCTGCGCCTTCGCGCTGAGCGCCTCCGCCTCCTCCGGGAACCCGGTGGCCTCCGCCTTGGCGAGGAGTGCGCGGATCCGGGTGAGCATGCGGGATTCGGGGTGGTGGTGCCGGGTGCCCGCGCCGGTCTCCTGGGGGCGGTCCAGCGGTTCGAGGGTGGGCAGGCGCAGGAGGAGGCGGTACAGCTCCAGGGCGGTGGTGGCGTGCGAGAAACGGTCCGTGCGGGTGCGGTGTGCGGCGACGTCCCTGACCTCGTCGAGCTGCGCGGCCCAGCGGGGGCTCCTCGACTGCCGCGGTCCCGGGGGCGTCCGCTCCTCCTCCTCGACGATGAGCCGCGCCAGGAGGCGTACATGCTCGTCCTCCAGCTCGCGCCGCGCGAACCGTACGACGTCGGCGGGCTGCCAGCCACGCCGCCAGGCCCCGGCGACGAACTCCCGTCCGCGCCGGGCCAGTTCCTCGTCCGCCTCCGGGTCGGCGGCGAGCAGGGAGGCGCCGGTGTCGAGGGCGGCGTCGGTGTCTGCGTAGAGGGCCGCCTCGAAGGCGCGGTCCACCGTGCTGGTCGTACTCACGTGTTCGATCGTGTCATGAGGGCGGAGGACGATGGTCGCGGGCGGTGATCGCGGGCGGGGTAGGGCTGGCCCTACCCTCGGGACGCCCTCCAGGGGTCGTGTGCGGGAAGGCGGTGGACGGTTGGCTTGAGGCATGACCACGACAGATGTGACTGAGGGAACGGCGGGGGACGCGGCCGTACGCGTACGGGGCCTGCGACGCGCGTACGGGGAGGTCGCCGCCCTGGACGGGGTGGACCTGGACTTCGGGGCCGGGACCTTCACGGCGGTGATGGGACCGTCGGGTTCGGGGAAGTCGACGCTGTTGCAGTGCGCGGCGGGGCTGGACCGGCCGTCGGGTGGGACGGTGAGGGTCGACGGGGTCGAGCTCTCCGGGATGAGCGAGCGGCGGCTGACGCTGCTGCGCCGGGAGCGGATCGGTTTCGTGTTCCAGGCCTTCAACCTGCTCCCCTCCCTCACCGCCGCGCAGAACGTCGCCCTGCCGCTGCGGCTCGCCGGCCGACGGGTCTCGCGTGGCGCTGTGCGCCAGGCCCTCGCCCGGGTGGGGTTGGCCGAGCGGGCCGGGCACCGGCCGGCCCAGTTGTCCGGCGGGCAGCAGCAGCGGGTCGCGCTGGCCCGTGCGTTGATCACCCGCCCGGCGGTCCTGTTCGGCGACGAGCCGACGGGTGCGCTGGACACCACGACGAGTGGTGAAGTGCTGTGCCTGCTGAGGGAGTTGGTGGACCGCGACGGCCAGACCACGGTCATGGTCACACACGACCCGGTGGCCGCGTCGTACGCGGACAGGGTGGTGTTCCTCGTCGACGGGCGGGTGAGCGGGGAGCTGGTCCGGCCGTCGGCGGAGGCGGTGGCGAGGCGAATGGCCGGGCTGGAGCGGAGGGTCGAGGCGACCGGGGCCGGGACCGCCTCGGCCGCCGGAGCCACGGGGGCGGCTGGGACCGCCGACCATGTGATCTTCGGTGGTGTGACGTGCTGACCTTGTCGTCGTTGCGTACGCGGTGGGCCGCGCTGCTCGGGGCGTTCGTCGCCGTGGCGCTGGGGGTCGGGGTGATGACCGCCATGGGGCTCGGGCTGGCGGCAACGCTGGACCCGCCCGCCCGTGCGCCGGAGCGCTTCGCCTCCTCCCCCGTCGTGGTGGCCGGCATCGACACGCTCACCGTGGAGGTGCGGCGGGGGCCGGGCACGGCCCGGGTGTCGCAGAAGCTGGCGCATCCACACCCTGTGGACGAACGACTGCTGGCCGAACTGCGGAAACTGGGGCCGGTGACACCGGGCGCGGCAGGTACGACGGGCGCGGCAGGTACGACGGGTGGGACCTCCGCTGGAGTCGACGCGGTCGGTGTCGACGCTCCCGTCGCGGACGTACGGGCGGTGGTCGGTGACCGGGCCCGGGTGCTGACCGGTGACGCGCGGCGGCAGGTGGATCCGTCGTACGAGCGGGACGCGGAGGCGTTGGTCGCCGCCAACGCCCTGCTGGGTACGGCGGCCGGGGTCACCGCCTTCGTATCGGTGTTCGTGACGGCGTCCACGTTCGCCTTCGTGGTGGCCCTGCGCAGGCGGGAGTTCGGGCTGCTGCGGATGGCGGGCGCGACGCCGGGTCAGGTACGGCGGCTGCTGCTCGGGGAGGCCGTGGCGGTAGGGGTCGTGGCGTCCGGTGCCGGGTGCGGGTTGGGGGCTTGGGGAGCACCGTCGCTGGTACGGGAGCTGGTGGCCGGCGGGGTGGCGCCGACGTGGTTCGCGGTGCCGGGTGCGGTGGTGTGGCCGTACCACGTGGCCTTCTGGACCGGGGTGTCGGTCGCGCTCGCGGGGGCTTGGGTGGCGGCGCGGCGGGCCGGGCGGATCGGGCCGGCCGAGGCGTTGCGCGAGGCGTCCGTGGACACGGGGGTGCTGCCGCGTTCTCGCCGGGTGATCGGTTTCGCCCTGCTGGCGGGCGGACTCGGGCTGCTGGCTTGGAAGTTGGGGACCGAACCCGCCGACCTGCTGAAGCGGAAGACGTACACCACGCAGCCGATGCTGCTGATCACGGCCGCCGCCGCACTCGCCCCGCTGCTCGTCCGTCCGGTCGTACGGCTGGTGGGCGCGGCGCTGCCCGGCGCCACCGGCCTGCTGGTCCGCGAGAACGCTGCCACGTCCGTACGCCGTACCGCCGCCGTCGCGGCGCCGGTACTGGTGACCGTGGCGCTGGCAGGGTCGCTGCTGGGGGCCGCGGGGACGGTCGCGGGGGCGAAGTCGGCGGAGGCGGAGACGCGGACTCGGGCGGACTTCGTCGTGACGGACGGGTCGGAGGATCGGGCTGAGTCCATCGCCGGGGTGACCGTGGCGGGGTCGGCCTCGACCGCCGTGTACGCGGTGGAGGAGGGCAGCGCGCTCGTGCGGTCCGACGCTCGGGCGGTGACGGATGTGGCGGCGTTCGCGTCGGTGACGCGGCTGCCCGTGGTCGCCGGTGATGTGCGCGATCTCGACGACCGGTCGATCGTCGTGAACGAGGAGTGGGAGCGGCACGAGGTCGGCCAGACCGTGCCGGTGTGGCTCGGGGACGGGCGTCCGGTACGGCTGCGGATCGTGGCGGTGCTCGCACGGGGCACCGGGGACAACGGGGCGTACGTGACGGCCGCGAATGCCGGGGGCGGTGTGGTGGACCGGGTCGATGTGCGGGTGGGGCCCGGGGCGGACCGGACGGCGGTCGGGGCGGCACTGGAGCGGGCCTTCGAGGGAACGGGCGGGACGGTCCGGTCGGCCGAGGAGTGGCTCGCGGCGAACCGTCCCGGGACCAAGGCGCACACCCGGCTGGGGTTCGCGGTGGTGCTGGGGATCGCCCTCGTGTACGCGGGGATCTCGTTGGCCGGGACGTTGTTGATGGCCACGTCGGCGCGGGGCACGGAGCTGCGGTCACTGCGGCTGGCGGGGGCGACTCGGGGGCAGGTGCGGGTGGTCGTGCTGGGTGAGGCGCTGGTCGCGGTCGCGGTGGGGGTGGTGCTGGGGGTGGCCGTCACCGCGGTGAACCTGGCGGGGGTGGCGGGTGCGTTGGGGGCCTTGTCGGCGCCGGTGGGGGTGGTGGTGCCGTGGGAGGTGGTCGCGGGATGTGCCGGGGCGTGCGCTGCGCTTGCCGCGGTCGTGGCGGCCGGGGCGGCGAGGGCACGGTGAGGGCGCGGTGCGGGGGCGGCGAGGGACGCAGATGTCAACCTCGGGTTGACACCCCCCACCTGTCAACCTACGGTTGACGCATGACGACGAACCCGCGGGTCTCCGCCTCCATCCGCCTCGACGACCTCATCGAAGCCATCAAGAAGGTCCACCCGGAACCTCTCGACCAGCTCCAGGACGCGGTGATCGCCGCGGACCACCTCGGTGACGTGGCCGACCACCTGATCGGTCACTTCGTGGACCAGGCCCGGCGTTCGGGCGCGTCCTGGACGGACATCGGCAAGAGCATGGGGGTGACACGGCAGGCCGCACAGAAGCGGTTCGTGCCGAAGGGCGAGGTGGACCTCGACCCCAGCCAGGGCTTCAGCCGCTTCACCCCGCGCGCCAGGAACGTCGTGACGGCCGCCCATAACGAGGGCAAGGCCGCCGGCAACACCGAGGGCCTCCCGGCCCACCTCGTCCTCGGTCTCCTCGCCGAGCCGGAAGGCCTCGGAGCCAAGGCGATCGCCGCGCAGGGCGTCACCTACGAGGCGGTGCGGGAGGCCGCCGCGGCGGCCCTGCCGCCGGCCTCCGCCGAGGTCCCCGAGCTCATTCCCTACGGCTCCGAGGCCAAGAAGGTCCTCGAACTCACCTTCCGCGAGGCCCTCCGCCTCGGCCACAACTACATCGGCACCGAACACATCCTGCTGGCACTGCTGGAGTTCGAGAACGGCAAGGGCATCCTGACCGACCTGGGCATCACCAAGCAGGCCACCGAGGCGGACGTGGCGGAGGCGCTGCGGGCGGTGGTGGAGGGGCAGGAGCAGGAGCAGGAGGGACAGTGAACGGCCTTCCCGGACTGGCCGCCAGGATCTCCGCCGCCGACGCCGACGACGCCGCACTCCTGTCCGTCTGCGCCGATGAACGGGCGCCCCTTCTCACCGCCGTCATGCCGGACGGCGACGGAGTGGTGCGGGCCCGCTGGTAGGCCCCGGCCCAGCTCCCGAGGCATGACGTGCGTCATTGTCAGACCCCCCTGTCACACTCGCACCCATGACCGACCGGTGGGTGCTCGCGGCGACCGAGGAGGGTGGGGTGGAGGTCGCCCCCCTCGGAGTGGACGGCGTGCTCGCGGGGCCGGTCGTGCGGGAGCCGGATCTGGTGGAGGCGGTGCGGCGGCGGGGGCCGGAGGTCGGGCGGTGGGTCTGGCGGGCTACCGGGGAGGTGTATCCGCGGCTGCTGGCCGGGGGCGTCAGGGTCGAGCGGTGTTATGACGTCGAGGATGCCGAGAGTCTGCTGCTCGGGCATGAGGGGCGGCTCGGGGAACCACGGTCGGCGGCCGCCGCCCTCGCCCGGCTGCGTCACGCCCCCGTTCCGCCGGATCCGCCCCTGCGGTCGGCCGAGCCCGGGGCCCAGCCCTCCCTCTTCGAGCCCCGGCCCGTCCATGTCCCGCTCGCCGATCTCGTCGAGGTGTACGCCGACCAGCAGCGGCGGCACGACGCCACCGCCCATCCGGACCGGATGCGGCTGCTGACCGCCGCCGAGTCGGCCGGGATGCTCGTCGCCGCCGAACTGAATCGCGCGGGGCTGCCGTGGCGGGCCGATGTGCACCGGGAGGTGCTGCACGAGATGCTCGGGGAGCGGTACCCGGGTGGGGGTGAGCCACGACGGCTCGCCGAGCTGGCCGAGGAGGTGTCGAACGCCTTCGGGCGGCGGGTGCGGCCCGATCTACCCGCCGATGTCGTCAAGGCCTTCGCGCAGGCGGGGGTGCGCATTCGGTCCACCCGGCGCTGGGAGATCGAGGGCGTCGATCATCCGGCGGTGAAGCCGTTGCTCGCCTACAAGCGGCTGTACCGGATCTGGGTCGCCCACGGATGGTCATGGCTGCAGGACTGGGTGCGGGACGGACGGTTCCGGCCGGAGTTCCTCGCGCACGGCACCGTCACCGGACGATGGGTCACCAACGGCGGGGGCGCCCTGCAGATCCCCAAGGTGATCCGCCGTGCCTGTGTCGCCGACCCCGGCTGGCGGCTCGTCGTCGCCGACGCCGACCAGATGGAACCCCGGGTGCTGGCCGCCATCTCCCTTGACCCCGGGCTGATGGAGGTCGCGGGCCGCGCCACCGACCTCTACCAGTCCGTCTCCGACCGCGCCTTCGCCGGCGACCGGGCCCAGGCCAAGCTCGCCGTGCTCGGCGCCGTGTACGGGCAGACCTCCGGGGACGGCCTGAAGAACCTCGCCGCGCTGCGCCGCCGGTTCCCCAGGGCCGTTCAGTACGTCGACGACGCGGCCCGCGCGGGCGAGGAGGGCCGACTCGTACGGACCTGGCTCGGGCGTACGTGCCCACCGGCGGCCGGAGCTTCTGACGCGGCGGGTGAGGAGGCGGGCATCCCGCAGGCCGACGGCGACCTCGAACCGACGGAACAGGGGCGGGGGCAGGCGAGCGAGTGGGTGCCCGGGTACGCCTCCACCAACGCCCGCGCCCGGGGCCGCTTCGCCCGTAACTTCGTCGTCCAGGGCAGCGCCGCCGACTGGACCCTGCTTCTCCTCGCCGCCCTCCGCCGCGCCCTCGACGGCATGGCCGCCGAACTGGTCTTCTTCCAGCACGACGAGGTGATCGTGCACTGCCCGGTGGAGGAGGCCGACGCCGTCGTCACCGCCATCCGTGAGGCCTCGGAGCTGTCGGGGCGGCTGACGTTCGGGGAGACGCCGGTGCGGTTTCCGTTCACGACGGCGGTGGTGGAGTGCTATGCCGACGCCAAGTGACGACGGAGGTCCGATCGGGGCGACCGGCCCCGACCGGGCGACCGGGACGACCGGCCTCGACCGGGGCTAGCGGGCGACCGGCCCGACCGGGGCGACCGGGGCGAGACCGGTCGACAGCCGGCTCAGTCGCGGTCCTTGAGCAGCTCCCGCAGCTCCCCCGCCACCGCCGAGTCCGTGCCGTCCAGGACCGACTGGGCGCGCTCCCACTCGCGGTACGCCTCCTGGGCGCGCCCCGTCGACCGCAGCAGCAGGCCCCGCTGGTGGCGGGCGAGGCCGACGACGTACTGGTCGGCCCGGCGTTCGGCGAGGTCGAGGAGGAGGGCGCACTCGTGGGTGGCGCGGTCCGGCCGGCCCAGCTCGCGCAGGGCCCGTACCAGGCCGAGCCGGGACTTGGACTCGCCCTGCCAGTCCTCGTCGTCCCCGAGGATCCGCAGGCTCTGCTCGAAGTGGCGGACAGCGGCGGCCGGTTCACCGAGTCGGAGGTGGGCGTAGCCGATGTTGCAGTGCGCGGTGTGCCGCACGACGAGGCTGTCGGCCACCTCGCCGAGGGCCAGGCTCCGCTCGTGGTGGGCGATGGCGGCCCGCGCGTCGGTGTGCTTGTACAGGTTGCCGAGGTGGCTGAAGGTCACCGCCTCCCCGTACGGGTCGCCGAGCTGCCGGGACAGCTCCAGGCTCTGCCGCAGCGTCGCCTCGCTCTCCTCGTACCGGCCGAGGCTCTCCAGGACGAGCCCCCGGTTGTTCAGACACCGCCGTACGCAGGAGACGACTCCGAGTCGGCGCCACAGTCTCAGGCCCTCGTCGTTGAGGGCGAGCGCCTCCGAGGCCCGGCCGGACATGAAGTGCAGCCCCGCCCGGTCCGTCAGCGCGAACGCCTCGGCCTCGTCGTCCCCGAGCGACCGCGCCACGTCCAGGGCATGCCGTCCGAGCACGTCCAGCTCGGCGAGCCGGCCGCCCCGGTGCAGATACGGGAAGAGGTGGCGGACGAGGGCGGGAACGAGCGCGGCGGAGCCGTCCCCGTCAGCGCTGGCTCCGCCCGCGTCCACGATGCCCCCGCCTTCGCCGGGCGCGCGGGAGCAGCGTTCCACCAGGGCGACGATGTTGGGAAGTTCTCGGTCGCCCCAGGCGAAGGCCTCCTCGGCGGAGGCGAAGGGCGGTTCCGCCGGGGGCTGTGGTGCCGTCGTGGTCCCCGTCGTGGTCGCCGTCGTGCGGAGGCGTTCGTCGCGCTCGTAACCCGGCGGAAGCATCACCAACAGGCTCTGGCGGGCGCGTTCGGCGTACCAGCGGAGGGCCCGTGTCGCGACGGCGTCGGCCGTACCGACCGTACCCGCCTCCTTGTCGGCGTTGCTCGCCTTGTCGGCAGCGCTCGCCTTGTTGGTATTGCTCGCCTTGTCGGCGCTGTCGGCGAGTTCGCGGGCGAAGTGGCGGACGAGGTCGTGGGGGACGTACCGGCCGTACGTCGTCTCCTCCAGGAGGGCCACGTCGACGAGGCGGTCGAGGGCGGCCTCGGCGCGGAACTCGTCGAGGCCGGTGAGGTGGGTGAGGAGGGGCGCGCCGTACGCGGGCAGGTCGAGGGCGCCGATGCGCCGCAGGACGCCGGCGGCGTCGCGGTCGGCCTCGCGGTCGGAGGCGCGCAGGGCCTCGTGGGCGACGGCGAGGGAGCGGCGGACGCTGAGGTCGTCGTATTCGAGGTGGTGCAACCTGCCTTCGGTGGCGGCCAGTTGGCCGGCCAGCGCGTCCGGGGTGAGTGCGCGGCGGGCGGCGAGGCGGGCCGCGACGACGCGCAGGGCGAGCGGGAGGCGGCCGGTGAGTTCGACGAGGGGGTGCGTGGCGTCGAGGCCCGCCGCCCGGCCCGACGCGGCGCGCAGCAGGGCCGCGCTCTCGTCGTCGGACAGCGGGGCGAGCGGGAAGCGGTGGGCGCCGTCCAGCGCGGTCAGTGGCGAACGGCTCGTCACGATGACCGCGCAGCCGGGGCCGGCCGGCAGCAGGGGGCGTACCTGGGCGGCGTTCGCGGCGTCGTCCAGCACCATGAGGGTGCGGGTGGGGGCGAGGGCCGAGCGGAGCGACGCGGCGGCGGCGTCGGGGTGTTCGGGGATGCGGCGGGGGGCCGTGCCGAGGTCTCTGAGCAGGGAGGCGAGGGCCTGGGCAGGGGTGAGGGGGGCCATGCCGGGGGTGGCGCCGTGCAGGTTGATGTACAGCTGGCCGTCGGGGAAGTGCTCGGAGAGGTCGTGGGCGAGGTGGAGGGCGAGGGCGCTCTTGCCCACGCCGGCCATGCCGCTGATGACGACGGTCGCGGAGGCCGGGCGCCCAGGAGCCCGGGAGGGGTTGCGGCTCGGCCGATACGGGTGTTCGGTGGCCGGTCGCGCGGTTGCCTGCGCCCCTGACGGGGCGCTCACACCGGGGTCGAGTACGTCGCGCAGCCCCGTCAGCTCCTCTTCCCGGCCCGTGAAATGCGCTGGCGGGGGCGGGAGTTGGGCCGGACGGGGTGGAGGATCGTCGGAAGGGGTGTCGGTCGGTGTCGCCGGGGGCGCCGGGGGCGCCGGGTCCCGCTCCCGCAGGACCTCCAGGTGGGCGTCGCGTACGGCCGGGCCTGGTTCCACGCCCAGTTCGTCAAGGAGGCGGGCGCGGAGGTCGCGGTGGACGGCGAGGGCCTCGGCCTGGCGGCCGGTGCGGTGGAGGGCGAGCATGAGGAGCCGGTGGAATGCCTCGCGCAGGGGGTGTTCGGCGACGAGGGCGGCGAGGTCGGGGGTCAGGGCCGCGAGCGCGTGCGCTCCCGCGTGGCCGTCGCTCTCCCCCGCGAGGTGGAGTTCGGCGTCGTAGCGGCGCTCCAGGAGCAACAGCCGTGCCTCCTCCAGGCGTTGGACGAAGGCCTGGGCGCGGAACCCCGCCACCGACTGTCCGCCGAGCGGGGTGCCCCGCCAGAGAGCGAGGGCGGCGGCCGTCTCGCGCACGGTCCCGGCCCAGTCGCGTGCGGTGTGGGCCGCGCGGGCGGCGCGGGCGCGTGCCTCGAAGACCCGGACATCCAACTCGCCCTCGTCGACGCGGAGCAGATAGCCCGGCGGTACGGCGCGCAGCCGCTCGGGGTCGTCCAGCAGTCTGCGGAGGCGGGTCACATGGTTCTGCAGGGACGCCTGGGCGGACGGCGGGGGTGCGCCGTCCCACAGGACGTCCTTCAGGGTGTCGACGGAGACGATCCGCCCGGGTTCGAGCAGCAGCGCGACGAACAGAGCGCGCATCTTGCCGCTGCCTACGGGGCGTACGCCGTGAGCGTCGGCGGGGCGCGTGTCATGACCGCCGGCGAAACCCTGGCGCGTGTCATGACCGCCGCCGGGCCCCTGGCGCGCCTCGCGACCGTCGGCAGGCCGCGCCTCTTGACCGTCTGCGGGCGGTGCGCCGTGTTCCGGGTGGTCGTCCGAACGGCCTCCGCTCCGGGCCTCGTACAGGACCGGCGGACCGAGCAGTCCGAACCGCAGCGTGTCCCGCAGCCCGTCCCGCATAGAACCCCGTCCGCCGCCTTTCCGCACCGTCGTTCCGGGCCCGCCCCAGCGGCTCGGTGCCGCCTCCCGTACGGCTCCCCGTGGAGTCGTTGGGGTCATGTTAGCGATCCGTTGGCGGGACCTGATGTGATCACTTCATCGGATCCGGCGCCGACGGCGCACGCGTACTACGCGTAGCTCGGGGGAGTGCCGCCGCCGCCGCCGGATCCGGGAACCGCACAAAGCGCTGTGCCCCGGTCGGTGGAGGTGAACGACCGGGGCGCTCGTGTGTCCGGGAGCGGACGGGCGGTGTACGTCGTCACAGGACGGGCGGTGTACGTCGTTACAGGATGGGCGGTCGTCCCAGCCGCGTCAGCCGCCACACCGTCCGCCAGCGCATCGGCCGGCGCTCGCCGCCCGACTCCCGCCACCCCTCCAGGAAGCCGCTGAACCACGCCTTCAGACCACCCGCCGAGCGCATCCGCAGCAGGGTGATGAGGATCCAGACCCCCAGGTGGACGGGGATGAGCGGGAGCGGGAGGCGGCGGCGGGCGAGCCAGACGCGGTTGCGGGCGTTGACGCGGTAGTAGATGGCGTGCCGCGCGGGTGAGGTCTTCGGGTGCTGGAGGAGCAGTTCGGGGGCGTAGAGGACGGTCCAGCCGGCGTCGAGCGCCCGCCAGGCCAGGTCGGTCTCCTCGTGCGCGAAGAAGAACTCGGCGGCCCAGTCGCCCGTTTCGCGGAGCATGGCCATCGAGAGGGCGTGGCCACCGCCGAGGAAGCCGGTGACCGGTCCTCCGCGCATCGGGTCCTTGGCGCCGACCCTCGGAACGTGCCGCCGCTGGGTCTCGCCGTGCTCGTCGGCGATGCGGAAGCCGACGATGCCGAGGCGGGGGTCGGCGGCGTACAAGTCCCGTACGCGGCGCAGCACATCGGCGTCGACGAGCAGCCCGTCGTCGTCCAGTTCGACGACCACGTCCACGTCCCCGAACTCCCGCAGCCGCCGGAGGGCGACGTTCCGGCCGCCGGGGCAGCCGAGGTTCTCGTCGACCTCGATGAGGGTGACCTCGCCGGGCAGGCCGAGCCGTTCGGCGAACTCGGGCAACGGACACCCGTTGCCGACGACGACGATCCGCTCGGGTGCCACGTCCTGCTTGGCCACGGAGGCGAGCAGCGCGTCCACCTCGGCGGGCCGATTGCCCATCGTCACCACGGCGACAGCGACCCGGGGCCCGGCCCCCACGGCCTTCACCACGACACCAACCCCATCCCGTCCACGGACCACCGTTTCCCTCAACTGTTTACGGCCGGGATGCTAGCCGTTCACGTCGAAGACCTGTCGCAGGATCCGTGTGTACGCCGGTTCTCCCCGTCCTGTATGGGGAAGAGCCACCTTTCGAGCCGGAGGTTCCGGCTGTCTCATCGGAGTTGTGGCCTCCCGGAGGCGCCGGTGGGGATCTACGCTTCCGGGCATGGCGGAGCCGAGGAAACAGCGCGGGTGGGGCCTGTCGGGCATGACACCCGAGGACATCGCGTACCGGAACGCCGTCCGGCGGTACGTCCTGCCACGCGCCCACCGGCGGAGCATCGGCCGGTACGGCGAGTTGGGGAACGGCCGGTTCCTGCGGTTCGAGGGGGCCACCCGTCGGCGGTTCCTGCACCCGATGCTCGCCGACGCCGCGTCGATCACGGACGCCGACCTCAACTCCCTGCTCTCGTACGGCTGGCGGCCCCGCCTCACGGCCGCCTGGCTGATCGGCGTATCCCGGCGGACCTCGTACCGGGAGCGGATCGGAGAGCTGCTGCTGGACAGCGAGGTGGCGTTCGCGGGAGGGGGCTACTGCTTCGCCCTGGCCCGTTTCGGCGCCCACGAGGACGCCGCGATCCTCACCGCCTATCTGCACCGCTATCTGCCCCGCACCGACCTCCGTTACGACCAGCCCGTCGCGCTGGGCGCCCTGTTGCGCCTCGACAGCCGCCTCGGCACGGCCCACGCGGCTCCCTTCACCGCATCCGGCGGCCTCTACCACCGGTGGGTGGAGGCCGTCGTGCACGAGACGGACCGCGCCGCGTACGCGCCAGACCGGGAGCGGGAGACCATGGACCAGTTCTGCGACTTCGCCGGCGGCTGGTCGACGCCGGACTGAACGGAAACGGCCCACCGTCCGCCCCGCCCCCGGCGCCCACGCGGAAAGGAACGGGAGCGGGGGCGGGAACGGGAACGGAAACGGAACGGGGACTGCAGCGGGAGCGGGAGCGGGAACGGACCGTATGACCGATCGGTGGGGGGCGTCAGGCCCGGAGCGGGTTCGCCCGCACCGCTGCCATCAGGTACCAGGCCGTCGCCCCGGTGTGCCGGTACGGGTAGTAGCCGAAGCCGAAGCCCGTGTCGAGGGGGCTGCTGGCGGAGACGATGCCGGAGCGTTCGGGCAGGGTGCGGCCGCCGACGGTCTGGGCGGTGCCGAGGAGGTCCTGGGCGCGTTCGAGGGAGTCGAGGAGGCGACGGGCGCGGTTCTCGTCGCCTCGCGCCCCCCGGTCACGCAGGGCCAGCGCGAGGTGGGCGGTGCCCTCGAACCAGACGCCGTTGCGGTTCGGCTTGGGCTGGAACTCGGCGATGGGCGCGTCCTCGTTCGCCAGGAGACTGGCGGAGCTGAACGTGACGCCCTCGTACGACTGCCCGGCGGGGACCGTGCTGTTGCGGCGCCCGCTGTGGTCGGCGACGGCCAGTTCGCGGGCCGCCCAGTCGAGGGAGCGGGAGTAGCGGGCGGAGTCGAGGGCGAGGTGGGTCCAGGTCTGGGTGTCCTCGGGGATGGGTGACTTGTTGACGGTCACCCCGTCGTTGGTGCCGGTGTAGAAGAAGCCGCCCGACGAGCCCCCGCCTCGGGCCGGCTCCCACATCCGCTGCACGAAAGCCTCGGCCCGTGCGCGCCGCTTCCACCAGACCCGGTCGCCGGTGAGCCGGGCGAGCCGCCCGAACAGGCAGATCAGGTCGGTGTTGTGCTCGGTCGAGGTGAACGGCAGCCTCTCGTTCGCCCCGTTCACGCCGAACTTGTAGCCGCCGAGGGGTTCGTCGGTGCGGCCGGTGCGTTCGATCCACTCCCCGATCCGCACGGCGGCGGTGCGAAAGCGCCGGGCTCCGGTGCGCCGGGCCAGCGTGCTCAGCGCGATCCCCGCCCAGGCCATGTCCCCCACGGCCGTCCCCGTGAAGCCGAACTGGGTGCCGACATTGGCCGTCCCGTCCGCCCGGACGAACCCGTCCGGCTGCGGTACGCCGTCGTAGTGGACGTACGGCCCGACGTTGTACGCCTGGCGCAGCCGGCCGTCGTCGTACGCCGGGTCGTGCTCCTGCGCGTAGATCAGCGCGTCCCCGAGGGCCACGGCCCGGGCCCGGCCGTCCCGCGTGCGCACAGCGAGGTGAGCGAGGATCGCGAGGGCGTTGTCGTACGTGAACGCCGTGCTGAACAGGCCCGCCTGGTCGGTGTAGCTCTGCGTCAGCCGGATGGCGCCGTGGTCGGGGTAGGCGTCCATGGCGGCGGCGAGGAATGCCTGTCCGCGCCGCTGGGCCGAGGCGGTCGAGGCCTGCGGCGACGCTGCGGCCGCCCCAGGCTTCGACGAGGCCCCAGCCGTGCGGGGCGCCGCGTGGGCCGGGCCCGAACCGGCGACGCCGAGCGCCGCGGCGGCGCCTAGGCCGGTGCCGAGGAGCCTGCGGCGGCTGAACGCCGGGCCTTGTCTGCCGGTCATGCCGTTGCTTGTGGTGCTGCCGGTCATGGGTCTCCCTTGGAAGTGCGGGGCCTGAGGGCATGCCCGCAGCGGTTCTTGAGAGCGCTCTCAAGCACGTCGGCGCTCATTTTGCTGGTGCGCCCGGGACAGGTCAACGCCCCTGCCGCTCGGGCGCCTGGCCGGGGCGCCCCGGCCAGGCGCCCCGGCCGATCGAAGGGCAGGAGAGCGGCACAGGGCCGGGGAGACGCGGAGCGACCGATCGGGCGACCGGAAGACGCGCGGCAACCGATCGGGGGCCGGATGACGCGGGGGCGACAGGTCGGGGGCGGCGTCGGGCCGGGATCGGCCGGATAGGGAGGACAGGGGCGTCCTGATCCGGCGGATCGGCCGGATGGGGAGGACAGGGGCGTCCCGCGCGGCCTTGTGGGTGCGCGGGACGCCCTGCCGGGATCGCATGGCCCCCGGACGCGGACTCCGCCACGCGTCCCCGGCCCCTGGATCCCGGCACCACGAGGTCACCCCTCCACGACAGTGACTTCGCAGTCGCTCACCGGCCTCGTCGCCCACCACTGTCCGCCCCGGACGAACAGTGCCGGGACAAGCGAGGGACAGGGCGGGGCCACGCTGGGTAAAGGCGGGTACAACATTCGGTCCGGGCCCCCGACCACGAGAGGATGGTCCGACTTGTCCGTTTCTTGCGTAGCGCGCAGGCTGAGGACTATGAGTGACACGTCCGGCGCGAATTGAGCAGGGATGGATACGGCAAGGCCGGTTTCCGAGCAGCCATCCGGTCACTACGCGTACGCGGCCGAACCCGCCACGGCCACCATCAGCCCCCAGGGCCTCGTCACGGGGTGGAGCGAGGGGGCTCGACGACTGCTGGGCCATCGCGCCCCGGACGTGGTGGGGCGGAGAGTGGACGAGCTGCTCGACGCGTACGACGTGCGGGACGGCCGGTCGGAGCGGGGCGGTTGCCCGGAGACCGACGGTGGCCCGGTGGTTCTCCGCCACCGGGACGGTCACCGTGTCCCACTGCTGCTGCGCTGCTCGCCCTCCCTGGGCGCCGACGGGGAGACGCGAGGGTATGTCGTCACCGCCACCCCTGCCACCGCTGCCACGGGCGCCACCGCTGCCACGGATGCCACCCCCACGAGCACGGCGACCTCCGCAGTCACCGAGGCGGACGTGGCCCGGCGGACGGTGGAGTGGTCGCACGCGCAGTCGCCGCTGAGTATGTCGGTGTTCGTCGGAGGGCCGCAGGGGTGGCGGCTGGACGCCGCACTGGCCGGGGACCCGCCGGACGAGGCGACGGAGGAGGGGTTTCTGCGGCTCGTCCGGCAGGTGGCGGACGAGGGGCGGCCCATGCGCTACGAGCGCACCGTGCCCGGCCCGTTCTCCTCCCGCCAGCAGGCCTGGATCACCGAGATGTGGCCGGTCCGGGACGCCGTCACCGGTGAGGTGTGCGCCGTCGGCACGGCGACGTTCGACAGCAGTGAGGAGCACTGGGCCCGGCAGCGGCTGGCGCTGCTGAACGAGGCCGGCACCCGGATCGGCACCACACTGAACGTGACCCGCACGGCTCAGGAGCTGGCCGACCTGGCGGTCCCCCGGCTCGCCGACTTCGTGAGCGTGGACCTGCTCGACTCCGTGCTGCGCGGCCAGGAACCGACGCCAGGACCGCTCGACACCACGGTCGCGTTGCGCCGGACGGCCCACCAGTCCACGTACGAGGGCGTGCCGGAGGCCGCCGTGCCACTCGGCGGCCTCGACTCCTATCCCCCGTTCTCCCCGCCCGCCCGCGCGCTCCTCTCCGGGAAACCGCTGCTCAGCGGGGTCGACGACGCGGACTACCTGCGGTGGGTCACCCAGGACAGGACGCGCGAGGACCGTGTCCGGCGGTTCGGGTTCCACTCCGTCATGTCCGCGCCACTGCGGGCCCGGGGGGTCACGCTCGGGGTGGCGTTCTTCGCACGCCGGAGTGGTTCAAAACCCTTCGAGAAGGACGACCTGGTGCTTGCCGAGGAACTCGCGGGCCGGGCCGCCGTGGGCGTGGACAACGCACGCCGGTACACCCTCGAACGCACCAACGCGCTCACCCTCCAGCGCAGTCTGCTCCCCCGTGACCTGCCCCGACAGGTGGCGGTCGAGGTGGCGTACCGCTATCTGCCGGCCGGTTCGGGGGCGGGCGTGGGCGGCGACTGGTTCGATGTGGTCCCGCTCTCCGGCACCCGGGTGGCCCTGGTCGTCGGTGACGTCGTCGGGCACGGTCTGCACGCCTCCGCGACGATGGGTCGGCTGCGCACGGCGGTCCGCACCCTGGCCGACGTGGACCTGCCTCCCGACGAACTCCTGACCCACCTCGACGACCTCGTCACCCACCTCACGTACGACGACGAGAGCGTCCCCGAGGACCTGGAGATGCCGTCGGCGGCGGAGATCGGCGCGACGTGTCTGTACGCCGTGTACGACCCGGTCTCGCGGGTCTGCACCCTCGCGAGCGCCGGCCACCCGCCGCCGGCCGTGCTGTATCCCGACGGCACGGTGGGCGTGGTCCAGCTCTCGCCGGGGCCGCTGCTGGGGGTCGGGGGCCTGCCGTTCGAGGCGACCGAGGTGGAACTGCCCGAGGGCAGCCTGCTCGCGTTCTACACCGACGGTCTGGTCGAAGCCCGGGACCACGACATCGGGGCCGGTCAGGTACGGCTCTGCGAGGTCCTCTCCTCCCCGGTGGCCTCCCTGGACGCCGCCTGCGACGCCGTACTGCGGGCGCTGCTGCCCGAGACGCCCGCCGACGACGTCGCCCTGCTCCTCGCCCGTACCCGCGCCCTGCACACCGACCAGGTCGCCGCGTGGTCGCTGCCGTCCGACCCGTCGATCGTCGCGGACGCCCGTGCGCAGGCCTCGCGGCAGTTGGCGGTGTGGGGATTGCAGGAGGCGGCGTTCGTCACGGAACTGGTGGTGAGCGAACTGGTCACCAACGCCATCCGCTACGGCGCCGTCCCCATTGGGCTCCGGCTCATCCGCGACCGCACGCTCATCTGCGAGGTCTCCGACGCGAGCAGCACCGCGCCCCATCTGCGGCGGGCCCGCGCCTTCGACGAGGGCGGCCGGGGCCTGCACATGGTCGCCCAACTCACCCAGGGCTGGGGCACCCGCCAGACCTCCACAGGCAAGACCATCTGGGCCGAACAAACCCTCCCGGCCGCCTGACCATGTCCCCCGGACACCTCACCGCCACGCCCCCCGCCCCGGGACCAGACCCCGGCGCCGGCGCGGGGGTGATGAGGCGTGGGGTGGCGTGCTGGGAGGCGGGGATGGGGAGCCGGGGGACGCGGGTGGAGTGCTGGGGGGTGGTGTCGGGGGTGGGCGCCGACGCGGGGAGCCGTGCGCCGGGTGGTGGGCGCGACGGGCTGGAAGTGGACCCGGGGCGGAGCTCATCGGCTTCGTCGGCTTCCGCCGAGGCAACGGCCGCGTCCGCACCTCCCTCCTCCCCCGCCTCCCCCGCCTCTCCGTCGGACACCCCCTTCCCGCGCTCCACCGGGACCACCCCCTCCGCCCCCTCCACCCCCTCCACCGCAACCACCCCTTCCTCCACCGCAAGCCGCCTCGCCCCCGCCGGCACCCACACCCTCGGCCTCGTCTATCCCCCCGCCGGGCGGAACCGTGACTACACCGGGATGCAGTTGGCGTTCATCGGTGGGGTGGCGGAGGCGGCGACGACGTACGACTACGACGTGCTGGTGTCGCCGGCGGACCGGGCCGGGGACGCTTCGTTCCGGCGGATGCTGGACGGAGGCCGGGTGGACGGCGTGATCGTGATGGAGATCAAGCTGGAGGACGACCGGGTGGAGCACCTGGCGAGGACCGGCTTCCCCTTCGTGACGATCGGCCGGAACAGCAGGGCGGAGGAGACGGGCTGGGTCGACCTTGACTTCGCCGGTCTGGCCCGTGGCTGCGTGTACCACCTGGCCGACCTGGGCCACCGCAGGATCGCCTTCGTCAACAGGTCCGAACAGCTCTTCCAAAGCGGCTACGGCTTCGCCCACCTCGGTCTGGAGGGCTACACCAAGGCCATGGCCGAGCAGGTCCTCACCCCGCACGCGTACCTCTGCGACGACGAGGTCACCGCCGGCGAGGCGGTCCTGGAGCGGATCCTGCTGGACGACCCGGCGACCACCTCCCTCGTCACCATGAACGAGGCGGCGCTGGAAGGTCTCTACCGCGGTCTCATCCGGCACGGCCGCGCCGTCCCCCGTGACTTCTCGGTCGTCGGCGTCGCCGCCGGCCACTGGGCGGAACGGGTGAGCCCGCAGCTCACCGCCGCCGAGATCCCCGCCAAGGAGATGAGCCGGGTCGCCGTCGAGCTGATCGTGCGCCGCCTCACCGCCCCCGAGTCACCACCCCGGCACGTCCTGCTCAAGCCCCTGATCTCGCTCCGGGCGAGCACCGGCCCCTGCCGTCCCGTCCCCGGCTCGGAGCCGGAACGGGAGTTCCCGGACCTCGACCACTTCCCCGACCTCCCGGACCACCCTGATCTCCCCGATCTGCCGGACCTACCGGATCTACCGGACCTACCGGGTTCCGACTACTGAGCCCCACTCGCCCACCCCCACCCCCACCCCCACCCCACCCCCGACACCCAGGGAGCAGAGCATGTCCTACCCCGTCGACCGCCGCGGTCTGCTACGCGCCGCCGGTGCGGGCCTGGCCGGTCTCGGCCTCGGTTCCGTGCTGGCCGGCTGCGGCTCCTCGGACGAGCAGAGCGGCACGGTCACCCTCACCTGGTGGGACTACTTCACCCTGGACAACTTCCGGCCCGCGTTCACCCGGCTGATCAGAGACATCGAGGCCGAGGTCCCCGGCGTACGCATCCAGCGCCGCACCTTCCCCTTCGCGGACCTCGAACGGCAGATCACCCTGGGCGCGGTCTCCGGCGACCTCCCGGACATCGCCATCATCGACAACGTCTCCATGAACTCCCTCGCCGGCAGCGGCCTCCTGGCCGACCTCACCGAGCGGGTCGAGGACTGGGGCCAGGCCGACCAGTACTACAAGGGCCCCTGGGACAGCTGTCAGGTCGACGGCAAGAGCCTCGGCATCCCCAACAACAGCAACTGCCTGGCCCTCTACTACAACACCCGCATGCTCGACGCCGCCGGTGTGCGGCCGCCGACCACCTGGGACCAGCTCGCCGACACGGCCCAGCGGCTGACGAGCGGGGACCGGTTCGGGCTGGCGATGAGCGCGATCAGGACGGAGGAAGGGGTGTTCCAGTTCCTGCCGTTCCTGTGGCAGGCCGGCGGTGACCTGGACACCTTCGCCACGTACGGAGCGACCGCGCTCGCCTTCCTGGACGACCTCGTCGCCAAGGGCTCGCTGTCCGAGCAGTGCGTGGGCTGGACGCAGCAGGACGTCAACACCCGGTTCGTCAACGGGCGGGCCGCGATGCAGATCAACGGGCCGTGGCAACTGCCGACCATCAGGCAGACGGACGTGGAGTACGGCGTCGTCGCACTGCCCCGCGACCAGGAGGCGGCGACCTGTCTGGGCGGGGAGAACTGGGTGGTGATGGCGAGCAGCGACCAGCAGGACAAGGCGTGGCAGGTCCTGGAGTACACCCAGCGGCCCTCGGTGCTGGTGCCGTTCCTGGTGGCGCTCGGCAACCTCCCGGCCCGCAAGGACCTCGCGGACACCGGCACCTGGGCCTCCGACCCGGCGCTCCGGCTCTTCCTCAGCCAGCTTCCCGTCGCCCGCCCCCGCCAGTACGGTCCGGGCTACGCCGCCGCCTCCCAGGCCGTCGCCGAGGCCGAACAGTCCGTACTCACCGGCACGGCCTCCCCCTCCGCCGTGGCGGGGACCGCCGCGACCAAGATCGACCAGGCGCTGGAGGAGCGGTGAGTGGAGGGCGGCCCGGCCTCCGCCGCCGTACCGCCCCAGCCTCGCTCGCCAGGCGCCGTGCGCGGACCGGTTACCTCCTCTCCCTCCCCGGTCTTGTCTTCCTGGCCCTCGTCCTGGCGTACCCGCTGCTCTACAACGTCTGGACGTCCGTGCACGACGTACGTCTGCGGGAACTCCTCGGCGGTTCCTCACCGTTCGTCGGGCTCGACAACTACCGGACCACCGTCGCCGACCCGGACTTCTGGCACGCCGTACGTCTCTCGCTGGTGTTCACGGTCGGCTCGCTGCTGCTGCAGTTCACGATCGGCTTCGCCCTGGCCCTGCTCTTCGCCCGCCCGTTCCCCCTGAACGGCCTGCTGCGCTCCCTTCTGCTGGTGGCGTGGCTGCTGCCCCCGGTGGTCAGCGGCACCCTCTTCCGTTGGATGCTCGACCAGGACGCGGGCGCCTACAACGCGCTGCTCCGCCTGGTCGGCCTGGACGCCCTCGCCCACGACTGGCTCATCGACCCCGGCACCGCCCTGGCCGGCGTGATCCTCGCCAACGTCTGGGTGGGTGTGCCCTTCAACATGCTGCTGCTCCTGGTGGGCCTGCACACCATCGACCCGGAACTCCACGAGGCCGCCGCCCTCGACGGCGCGAACGCCTGGCAGCGGCTCCGCTGGATCACCGTCCCGCTGATGCGGTCCGTCTCGGTGACCGTCCTCCTCCTGGGCCTCGTCTACACGTTCAAGGTCTTCGACATCGTCTTCGTGATGACGGGCGGCGGCCCGGTCGACGCCACCAGCGTGCTGTCGGTCTACGTCTACGAGGTCTTCTTCCGGTTCTTCCGCTTCGGCGAGGGCGCGGCGGCGGGACTGCTGCTGCTCCTCGTGCCGCTGCTCGCGGGCGGCTGGTACGTACGGCGGCTGCGCGGGGAGGGGGAGGCGGCGTGAGGCACGGGGAAGGAAGCGGGCGGCGGGCGTGGGGGCGTACCGCCGTCGCCGCGCTGCTCACCGGCGTCTTCCTGCTCCCGGTGTACTGGATGGTCAACACCAGCCTCACCCGGGCGGACCGCATCCTCGCCGAGACACCGCACTGGATCCCCTCCCCCGCGACCACCCGGAACTACACCACCGCCCTCTCGGACGACGCCCTCCTGCGCGCCCTGCTCAACAGCGTGGTCATCTCCTGCGGAGTGGTCGCCCTGACCCTCCTGCTGGGTGTGCCCCTCGCCTACGCCCTGGCCCGGGTCCCCCTGCGCGGCTCGGGCGCCATGGTGCTCGCCCTGCTCATCGCCCAGCTCCCGCCCAGCATCGTGCTGGCGGCCCCGCTCTTCATCCTCGAACGCCGGGCCGGCCTCGACGACACGTACATCGGTCTGATCGTCGCCGACACCACGCTCACCCTGCCCTTCTCGGTGATCGTGCTGCGTCCCGTACTACGGTCCCTGCCGAGGGAGTTGGAGGAGGCGGCCCTCGTCGACGGGTGCGGGCCGGTGGGTGTCCTGCTCCGGGTGGTCCTGCCGATCATGACTCCGGGAGTGATCGCCGTCTCCGCCCTCTCCTTCCTCATCGCCTGGGGCGAGTTCGTCTTCGGCCTCACCCTGGCCTCCGAGCCGGACATCCAGCCCGTCACCGTCCTCCTCAACGACTTCGTCGGCACCCACGGCACCGCCTGGGGCGCCCTCATGGCCACCGCCACCCTCGTCAGCGTCCCGGTGGTCTGTGTCTTCGCCACGCTCCAGCGCTTCATCGTGGGCGGCCTGACGGCGGGGACCATGAGGGGCTGAGCGCCTGGAGGACCCTCACTCCGTCCGCAGGGCCGTCGCCGTGCCCGTCCGCGCCGCCCATCCCGCCGGGAGCAGCGCGCCCGTGACCGCGATGAGCAGGCCGCCGAGCGCGAGGAGCGCGAGTACGGGGCCGTCGTACACGGCGATGTCCGTGGCCGGAAGGGTCATGCCGATGGCGTCGCCCATGAGCGGAACGACGGCGTGGTGCAGCGCGACGCCCGCCGGCACCGCGACCAGCCCCGCGAGCAGGCCGACCCCGGCGACCGAGGTGACGACCATGGTGACGGTCTGGCGGGGTGTCATACCGAGGGCCTTGAGGACGCCGAGGTCGTGCACGCGGTCGCGGGTGTCGAGGACGACCGTGTTGAGGACACCGAGGCCGGCGACCACGACGAGCATCAGCGTGAGCATTCCGATCAGCGCGTCCATGGCCACGATCACGCTGGAGGAGTTGCCGGAGGCGCCCTGGGCGAACGCGCCGACACCGGCGTCGTCGAGCGCGCGGTTCAGCGCGTCCAGGTAGCGCACCGGATCGGTGCCCGACGCGGTCTGTACGTGGAACCGGCCCGGCAGCGCGTCGTCGCCGAGCCCGAGTCGGGCGAGCGTGGTGGTCGAGGTGAGCAGTGGCATGCCGTCGCCCTCGGTGAAGAAGACCTCGCCGACGATCCGTACGGTGGCCCGCCGCCCTTCCTCGGTGAGGGTCACCGTGTCCCCGACCCCGATTCCGGCGGCCTTGAGGAACCGGGAGGTGACCACCGCCTGCCCCGGCCCGTCGAGCCAGTGCCCCGACACCGTCTTGGGCGCGCCCCACGCCGAGTCGCCCTCGTACGCCACCACGGTCGTCGCCCCGGTGATCCCGGACACGGTGAGCCGGGCCTGCGCGGTGCCGTAGAAACGTCCGGTCCCCTCCTGGGCCCGCAGCACGGCGGCCACGGCGTCCGGATCGGCCTTGGTCCGGCCGATCCGGACCGCACCACCCGGGCCGCCCGGGCCGCCCGCGTCACCCGGCCCCTCCGCGGGCACGACCTCGGCGCCGGGCGGCCCCTGCCCACCGCCCGCCTCCACCACGACCGCACCGGCCGAGTCCAGCCTGCGGCTCTCCTGGACCGCGCCCAGCGTCAGCGCAAGCCCGACCGCGAAGGTGACGGACAGGGCGCCGAAGAGGATCGCCGCGGCCACCGTCGCCGAGCGCGCCGGCCGTGCGAAGGGCTGCGCGAGACCGAGCCCGACCGCCCGAGGCAACGGAAGCCGGGCCATGAGCCGTTGTGACAGCCCCCCTCGCGCCGCGTACCGGTGCGACAACGGCGACCGCGCCGCGTGCCTGTGCGACAACGGCGATCGCGCCGCGTACCGCCGCACCGGCCGCCGACGCCCCGGCCCGCCGCGGCCGGTCACCCTGGGCGCGCTCCCGACCGCGATGGCCTCCACCGTCCGCAGCCGCCCGGCCCGCAGCGCGGGCACCACGGCGGCACCGGTGACCAGCACGAGCGCGGCGAGGGGCACCAGGACGTTCACCCACACCGGAATCCCCCCGGCCGAGCCGCCGAACGCCTCCCCGACCTCCGCCAGCACCGGCACGGCCAGCACGTTGCCGAGCCCCACCCCGAGCACACAGCCGACCGCCGCCGGCACCAACGCCTGCCCCACATAGGCGCGTACGACCTGCGCCGGTGTGAAGCCGAGCGACTTCAGCACGCCGATCCGTCGCGTGGCGGCACCCACCGCCCCTCCGACGACGATGCCGATCACCAGCACCGACAGACACAGTCCGAGCACCCCGAACGCCGCCAGGAACGGCACGAAGGCCATCGCGTTCGCCGTCGCCTCCTGCTTCACCGTCAGATACGACCGCGCCCCGCTCATCGACCCCTGCGGCGCGGCCCCCGCGACCGCGGCCCGGCCGTCGGCCACCTCGGCGTCGGTGGCCGCGTGGCGGAAGCGGTAGAGCATCTCGTACGAGGCCGAGACGCCTTCGCCGCCCTCCGTGCCCTTCTCCGTCAGCGCCCGCGCCTGTGCCGGAGCCACCCAGGCGTCCGCCGTGGCGGTCACCGAGCGGGCGAGGCCGACGACGGTGAGGGTCGGGCCGCCGGGTGCGTCGGGGAGGGTCAGACGTGCTCCGGGGCGCAGGGGCGTACCGTCGATCGCCAGGACGATCTGGCCCGGCCGGGTGGCCCACGCACCCTCGACCAGGTCCAGCTCGTCGACCGGGCCACCCGGGTCCTCCCGGCCGACGACGGTCAGCGGGGGCAGATCGACCCCGGCCGGCACGAAGTCCGACCGCGTCACGGTACGGGGGCGTACCGAGAGGGCCGGGAAGGGCCCGGCGGCGGCAGTCACCCCGGGCGCGTCGGCGGTCGCCGCGACCTGCGCGGCCGTCACCTTCGTCCCGTCGAAGTGCCCGGTCAAATGCGCGCCGCGCTGTTCCGCGAAGGCACGCTCGAAGGGCGCCCGTGCCGCGACGAGCAGCCCGGCGGCGAGCACCGACGCGGTGACGGCCATGAGCGTGGTCGTCACCAGCACCAGCGTCCGCACCCGCCGCCGCCCCACCCCGGCCCGCACCACCCGCCCCAGCGCACTCACCGCTCCACCGCCGTCGCGCGGTCGCCCGCCCGGACGCCTTCGGGGCCTTCGCCGCCGTCGCCCCGTACGACGTCCCGTACGACGCGCCCGTCCACCAGTTCCACCGTCCGGTCGGCGCAGGACTCGGCGAGCCGCAGGTCGTGCGTGACCAGGACGATCGTCTGCCCGTCCGCGTTGAGTTCGGTGAGGAGGGCCCGGACGTCCTCGCCGGAGGCGGTATCGAGCGCGCCGGTGGGCTCGTCGGCCAGCAGGAGGGCGGGGCGGTTCATCAACGCGCGTGCGACGGCGACCCGTTGGCGTTCGCCACCGGACAGCCGCCCGGGATACGCCTCGGAGTGCCGGTCGATGCGGAGGTACTCCAGCAGGTCCGAGGCCCGTCGACGGGCCTCTCCCCTGGCCGTTCCGGCCAACCGGGCGGGCAGCAGCACGTTCTCGGTGACGGTCAGGTCGTCCAGCAGGTTGAAGAACTGGAAGACCATGCCGACCTTCGCCCGCCGGTAGCGCGCCGACCCGGTCTCGTTCAGCGCGTCCACCCGTACCCCGTCGACGGTCACACTGCCCGAACTCGGCCGGTCCAGCCCGGCGATCAGGTTGAGCAACGTCGACTTCCCGCTCCCCGACGGCCCGATGACACTCACCGCCTCCCCGGCCCATACGCGCAGCGAGACCCCGTCGAGCGCCGGCGGCCCTTCACCTCCGTACGCCCTGCTCACCTCGCGGATGTCGATGACGGGCGCGGCGGCGGTGACCGGGCCGGTGGTCGCGGTCGTGGTCGTGGTCGTGGCCACGAAGCCTCCTCGGAGGAGTGGTTGATGTGTGAGTGCCCCGTGCGATGACCTGTGACGTGCCATGGGTGACGGGTGATGTGTGCCCATGACGCTAGGGACGGCCGCCGTCCCGGTCGTCGTCCCGAACGGCGAACCCGTCTGCCGTACCGGGTGGATCCGGCGCGCACGTCATCCCCGGGATGTACGCGGATGATGTATCCCCCGTCCTTACCGCGACGGATGTGACGGCCACCGGCCCTTGCCACACTGACCCCATGGACGACGGGGAGGCGACGCGATCGAGAAAGACGCGGACGACGGCGGTGCGGCCGAAGGTCGTGAAAGCGAGGACCATAGGGGCGAAGGCCGAGGGGGCTGTGGCCATGGGGGCGGTGGCGGTGGGGACGGAGGCGAGATCGGCGGAGCTCGTTCGGCGGTGGTGGAGTGGGGCTTCGTCCCTGCTCCACGCCAGGGGACCGCTGCCGCGCCCGTCCCGGTGGATGTGGACGGCCGACGTGTGCCTGGCCTTCCTCCTGGCCGCCTGCACGGTGGGGGCGGCGCTGACACAGGACGCGCACGCGATCGCACGGTTCCCGGCCGAGGTGTGGACGCCGGTTCCGGAAGGCGCTCCGGTGCCGCCGCCCCCTCCCCTGCCCACACCCCCTTACCCGGGGCAGGGCCTCGGCGGCGTCCGCACCTGGCAGTTGCTGCTCGCCGCCCTCACCGCGCTGCCCCTGCTCGTCCGCCGGCGCTACCCGCTGACCGCGTTCTGGGCGGTGGTCGCCACGACGATGCTGTTCAACCAGCATCTCGGCACGGGCGAAACAACCGTGTACACGTTCCTGTCGTGTCTGGTCGCCGCGTACAGCGCCGCCGTCCACAGCCCGTACCGGCTGGGCGCGCTCGCGAGCCTGGTGGCGGGCGCCGCCCTGATCGCGGCCTTCGCAGAGGAGAACTTCCCATACGTCACACCGGGCGTGATCCCCTTCCTCGTCCTGCTCGGTGTGGGGCTGGGCGCCAACGCGATCCACACCTGGAAACAGCGGGTGCGTGCCCTCCAGGAGCAGCAGGCAGCGGCGACCCGTCTGGCGGTCGAGCACGAACGCTCCCGGATCGCACGGGAGTTGCACGATGTCGTCACCCACAATGTGAGCGTGATGGTGATCCAGGCGGGTGCGGCCCGCAAGGTGATGGACGCCGCCCCCGACCGGGCCCGCGAGGCCCTCCTCGCCGTCGAGGCGGGCGGCCGTACGGCGATGACCGAGCTGCGCCATGTGATGGGCCTGTTGACGATGCCGGACCTCTCCGCCGAGCAGGACCTCTCCGCCGGCGCTGTCCTCTCCGCCGGCCATGTCCTCTCCGCCGAGCGGGACCTGGCCCCGCAGCCGGGCCTCGACCGGCTGCCCGCCCTGATCGAGGGGGTCCGCGAGGCGGGCGTCCCGGTACGGCTGACCGTCACCGGCACCCCGGCGCCCCTGTCGCCCGGCGCCGATCTGGCCGCGTACCGCGTGGTGCAGGAAGCCCTCACGAACGCCGTCAAGCACGCCTCGGGCGCCCGCGTGGAGGTCACGGTCGACCACACCCCCCATGCGGTCCATGTGGAGATCACGGACACCGGGGGCTCCCCCACACCGGCGGCCGCCTCCGGCACGGGCCGGGGCCTGCTCGGTCTCCGCGAGCGCCTGTCCGTCTACGGAGGCACCCTCCAAACGGGATCCCGGCCCACCGGCGGCTACCGCGTACGAGCGGTCGTACCCCTCGGGGACAACCCTCCCGAGCACGGACTCCCCGGAAACCGGCATGCTTGGGAAAGCCCCTCCCAAGACTGCCGCCTCCCGGGCGACCCCTCGGAGAACCGGCAGGCCCAGGACGAGCCCTCCCGAGACCGGCACCCCCAGGACGGGCCCTCCCGAGACCGGCTCCGCGAGAAGCGACTCCCCGAAGGAAGCCCTACCGGCGACGGACCCTTCGCGGACAGTCGTCCTGAAGCCGGCCTCCCCGCGTCCCGGCCTCCGGCGGAGCCGTCATGACCGACGAGCGGCCCCGCGTGGTCATCGCCGACGACCAGGCCCTGGTCCGCACCGGGTTCAGCATGATCCTCGCGGCCGACGGCATCGACGTGGCCGCGGAGGCGGCCGACGGCGACCAGGCCGTCGACGCGGTCCACCGCACCCGCCCCGACCTCGTCCTGATGGACATCCGCATGCCCGGCACGGACGGTCTGGAGGCCACTCGCCGCATCCTCTCCGGCACGGTGCCCGACCCGCCCCGCGTCCTCATGCTGACCACGTTCGACCTGGACCGATACGTCTACGCCGCCCTCACCGCGGGCGCCAGCGGCTTCCTCCTGAAGGATGTCACCCCCGAGCACCTGGTGGCCGCCGTCCGCCTGGCCCGCACCGGCGACGCCCTCCTCTCCCCCGCGATCACCCGCCGTCTGATCGAGCGCTTCGTCTCCCCCACCCCGGAGACCCCCGCCCTCCACCGTGATCTGGCCCCCCTCACCCCCCGTGAACTGCAAGTCCTCCAGTCCCTCGCCACCGGCCTCAGCAACACCGAACTGGCCGCCCACTTCCGCCTGAGCGAAGCCACCGTCAAGACCCACGTCGCCCGCATCCTCGGCAAACTCCGCCTCCGCGACCGCGCCCAGGCGGTGGTGGTGGCGTACGAGACGGGGTTGATCGTGCCCGGAACGAGACCACCCGGACCAGCATCGGGAACAGGGGCGGGAGCGGGACCGGCAGCCGGGCCGGACGCCCCCTACTGACCCGGCGCCATGCGGGGCCGGACCGACCGACGCCTGCCCGGCAGCGCTCACCGGTTCACGGCGTACTGCACACCACCCGCGGTGCCGCGTCCCTCGTGGGCTGGGCGTCCTGGACCTTCTGCACGTCGGTGAGGAGACCCCGTACGTCGAGGTCCTCGCCGGCGGCGGCTCTCGCGATGGTCAGCAGGGTGGCCTCGTAGAAGGCGTCGCGCACGGCGGGCGCCATCACGTCGGAGGCGTCGAGGCAACGCGGGGTCGGGCCGGTGAGCCGTTCGGCGATCTCACGCTCGACCGGGCCGTCCCCCACCGGCACCCGGTGGTTGGCGGAGAAGACGTCGGCGGACTCGGCCCATTTCCGCTGGCCCTCCCGGGACGCCAGCCGTTCGATCAGGTCGCGGGCCTGCGGACGGTCGCTGAACAGCGCGGCGAAGTCACCGGTCACCTCGTACGCCTGAACCCGGTAGGGCCCGCCGGGCAGCAAGGTCGCGGAGTCCGTCACGCCCACCCGTTTCCCCTTCGACCCGTAGAAGGAGCGGGCGAAGGAGCCCTGGTGCTCCAGCGCGCACCCGTGCGGGCCGTCGAACAGCAGCCCGGCATCGTCCGGGGCACCACGGTGGTCGGCGAGCAGGGCGCGCTCGGCCGCCTTCCGGTCCTGCCGGAGCAGACCGGCCCACTGCTCCCACGCCTCACGCACCGCTTTCCCGGTCCACCACTCCTCTCCTTCCGCGCCCAGCGCCCACTTGCCGTAGACCTCAGGGCCCTCCCGTTGCAGCACGAGGTCCTCGATCCAGTCGCTGCCGGGCCAGCCGGAGGCGCCGTCGTCACCCATGCCGATGCACCAACTGGCCATGGGCGCGGGCGTGTCGGCGGGCGGCTCGCCCTGGCGGTACCAGACGATGCTCTTCAGGTCCGCCTTGACCGGGACCCAGTACGCGTCGCCCTGCGGGGACTGGCTCTCCGACTTCCAGGGCGAGCCGTACTCCTCCTCGGCGTAGAGGCCGTCCAGGCTCTTGAGGCGCTCCTGGTCGGCGTACTCGGCGAGTTCGCCGACGCCCGGCATGATCGCGATGTCCGGGGGCTCCCCCGACTGCACCTTGGACAGCAGCACCTCGCGCTGAGCCGCGGTGCCCTGGTACTCGAAGGGGATGCCGAAGCCCCGCAGCACCTTCTCGAACTGCGCCCCCTGGTCGTCGGTCCACGGCCCGAGGACGGTCACCGGCGCTTCCTCGCGCTGCGCCCAGACCGCCACCATGCTCCCGGCGGAGATCAGCACCACCACCACGAAGAGCACCAGCACCTTGAACCGGCGGGTCACCGTCGCCTCCCGTAGTCGCTGTCGAGCCGGAGTCCGAGCCCCACGGCCGGCAGGACGGCGACCAGGAGGCCGCCGATCGCAGTGCCCTGGTAGACCCGGTCGGTCCAGGTGTCGTCGGCCAGGACCCGCCGGACCTCCTCGGAGGTCTCCGTGACGGTCTGCTGGGCGTCGGACAGTTTCCGGCCCTCGTCCTCCTCGGAGACCCTGGTGATCTGCCGCAGATCCTCGACCACGCCGTCGAGGTCGTCCTGCGCGGACGACATGGTCAGCAGCGGGACGACCGCGAGCAGCACGGTCAGGGCGAAGGCCGCCAGCAGATACGGGTTCCAGTCGCGTCCGCAGCGGTCGCGCAGCACGAACAGCGCGGAGAGCAGGGTCAGCGCCAGGGCGGCGAGGGCGAGTTCGGCGAGCCACCAGCCGCCGCGCTGCGCCCACCCCTCGGTCGCGGTGGTCTCGGCGTGCTTCATCTGGACGCGTTGCATGGCCTCCAGGCGGGGCACGAGTCCGACGCGGCAGCGGACGAGCAGCGAGCGCGCCTCGGCCAGCTTCTGCCGCGCCATGAGCGGCTGGTCACGGTTGGCCGTACCGAGGATGATCGAGGTGCTGTAGGTGGCGAGGAGACCGTTGACGGTGCCGAGGTCCTGGTCCGTGCGGTCCGCGATCCTGGACAGTCCCTGGTCGGCGGCGGACAGCTGGGCCTGGTAGGACTCGCCCGAGCCGGCGAGGTCGGCCAGTTCCATCTCCCGCACGGCGCGGGCCTCGTGGTCGGCTCGCAGCACCGCGAGCCGGGTGGCCGCGAGCCCCTGCACGGCCGGTGCCTCGTCACGGGCGAGGGCGTCGGCGCCGCCCTGGATCTGACGGCAGGACAGGAACAGGGCACCGGCCGCCACGAGCGCGCACAGCGTCAGGACCACCAGATGCGCCTCCAGCAGCCGACGGGTCCGCCAGGGGCTCAGGCGCCGGCGCCAGAAGGCGGCCAGGGAGTGGCGGCCCCCCGCGCGGGCGAGTCGGGGCGTCACAGCAGCTCCTTGCCGCAGGTGATGCAGTACCGGGCCTCGGCCCCGGCGGGGGTGGCGCAGTGGACACAGCGCGGGCCCGACCGCGGACCGCTGATGTCGGCCAGGGGCAGGGGGTGGGACCCGGCACGCAGGATCATCGGGCCGAGCGTGCCGGCGTCGAGGGCGGCGGGGCGCAGCCTGACGCGTCCGGCGGCCGGGTCCACGAGGTCGGCGGCCACGCTGATCTCACGCAGCACCCACTCCGTACCGAGCTGCGTCGCCAGGCGGGCGGCTTCCCCCAGCAGGCGTTCGGCGAGGTCACGCTGTCCTTCCTGGAGGGCGAGGAGCCCTTGGCGCAGGGCGCCCTGCATCACGATGCTGGGCTCCTGGCCGCCCGTGCTGAGACGGCGGTCGGGGACATCGGGCGGCGGATGCTCGGGGCGGTGCCAGCGGGCGGTGACGGGCGCGTGGACGTCACCGATGGAGACCATGGCGAACTGCAGATAGGTGTCCAGGGGGTCGGTGTCGGCGTCGGCGACGAGGGTGAGCAGGTAGTCGCGGCTTCCCTGCTCCCACTGGTACGTCGGAAAGCTCCAGCGGTGCGGCCGGCCGGGCTGGGGCAGCCCGCCGAGGCGGTGCGGCCGGGGCGCCTTCTCGTTGAGCGCGACCTGGCGCACCGAGGGCCGCACGGTCACCTCGATGGGCAGTTGGGCGGTGTGCACCCGGCGCAGCCGCCGCACGGCGGCGGTGATCGCCCGGCCGAGGCCGTCGTCCACGAACTCGGCGGTGCCACGCAGTCGTTCGGCGAGGGTCAGCAGGGGTTCGGGGGCCCAGTGCGCGCCCACGGCGAGCACATCGCAGGTGAAGTCTCCGGCGCAGGCGTCCAGTTCCTCCTCCAGCCGGGTCTCACCGGGGCCGCTGCTGCCGTCGGTGATCAGCAGCAGATGGCGTACGGAGAGGGGTCGGGCGGCGAGCAGGGCGCGTGACCTGGCCACCCAGGCGGCGTACCCGGCGGGGCGCGGACCGTCCCGGTGCAGCGGGATCGCGTTCACGGCGAAGGCGGCCCGGCGCTTCTCGTGCCGGTCGGCGACGGCCCACTCGGCCTCACCTCCCGGAAAGCACCGGACGGGCTCGGGGCCGGCGCCGAGCACGGTGAAGGAGATGCCGTCGGGCAGGGCGCGCAGTGCGGCCGGCAGAGCGTGCCGGACGGCCTCCCGGTGTTCCTCTGCGACGTCCACGGCGATGATCACGGCGAGCTCGATCGCGTTCAGCTCGGCCGGAGCGTCGCCTGTGGTCACGTCGACCCGCAGATGTGCCTCGATCTTCGCGCTGCGGTGCGGCCGCAGATCCCCGCCGAGGTCGACATCCAGCCGGATGTGCGGCTGGGCCGGCCGGGTGTGGCCGCTCATGTGGTGCGTCACCGTTCTCCTCCCCCGTCGTCGCCGCCGTCCGGCCATGCGGTGGCCGTCCGCCGGACCGTTTGCGGTGCGGTGCGGTGCGGCACCGTGCCGCGCCGTCCACTGGCGTGCCGTGCGGTGCGGTGCGGGCGTGCCTTGCGGCGTGCCGCGCCGTCCGCTGTCCGTGCCGTGCCGTGCCGTGCCGTGCCGTGCCGTCGTGCCGTGCCGTGCCGTCGGTGTCATGCCGTCGGTGTCATGCCGTCGGTGTCATGCGGTGGGGCATGGTCCGCTCGGGGTGACGCACTCCGTGCATCCCCATGCCGTACCCCACCCCTCCTTCGATCCACCCCTCCTTCGATCCATCCCTCCTTCGATCCATCCCTCCTTCGATCCTTCGCTCCTTCGATCCTTCGCTCCTTCCCCGTCACCCCCGCCCGGACCCCGTCACCCCGCCCGGGCCCCGTCGGCGGCTGCCCTGCCGGCCGCTGCCACGCGCTCAGATCACGGTCTGCGGCCTTACCGCGTGCGAAAGGTCCACGAGGTGTTCGTGGGCGGCCGACCTTCCGTGTCGCGCGGCCAGTTGCCGGTAGTGCGACTCGATCCGTTCGCGCAGCTCCCGCTCCTTCGCGCTCATGCGTCGCAGCCCCCGGGGATCGAGCCGTCCACCGCCGCGCGCTCCCCCGGGACCGGGTCGGTCGGCGCGGCTGTACAGGGCGTCCAACTGCCATTCGTACAGCTCGGTGCTCAGCCGCAGCGCCTCGTCCTCGGACAGGCTCGGCTCACCGGCACCCGGTTCCTGCCGTACGAGGCCGCGCAGTGCGGTCAGTGCCGTGTCGACCTCGCTGGGCGCGGGCAGCGGATCGGCGCCCTCGGGCAGCCGGGCCGCGCGGATGCGCAGGGCGGCGACACGGGCGACGGTGTGGTCCAGGGTGCCGGGCCGGACCCGGCCTAGCACATCGAGGGCGGCCCGGCGGTCGCCGGCGCGGAGCGCGAGCCGGGCGAGGCCCAGGGCGGCGCCTCCATGGGCGGGGTTGCGGGCGAACACGGCCTCGTACAGTTCCTTGGCGGTGGGCCCGGCCGTGTCGTCGCCGAGCCGCTCCCCGCAGTAGGCGAGGGCCAGTTTCGGCGCGTACTCGCCGGGCAGTTCGAGGCGGACCTTGGTGAAGTGGACCTTGGCCTCGGCGATCCGCCGCAGGTTGTCGTCGAGGCCGGCGCGGCGCAGCGCGACCAGCGCGCGGTGCCACTCCAGCCGCCACCGGCGCACCGCGGGCGGTCCGGGAATGGAGTCGGCAGTGTCGAGTTCCTCCTGGGCGCGCTCCAGGTCGTCCCGTGTGTTCCGGCCCAGCAGGACGCGCACGTTGTGCAGACGGATCTCGACCGAGGGGGGTTTGCCGTCCTCCTGGTCGAGGAGTTGCCCCGGGTCGTAGCCGCTGCTCACCTCGAAGCGCGCGGTCTGCGGATCACCGGGGTAGCGCCGGGGCACCGGCAGCCCGCGGGCGATCTCGGTGGGGGTGGGGGCGCCGAGGTCGAGGGCGGGGGCCGTGGGCGGCTCGTACCGGTCGCGGCGGGGCCGCTCCAGCCAGTGCTCGATGCCCGGCACCATACCGAGCCGGGCGCCGAGGAGCTGCGGGGACGGCCAGAAGTAGTCGGAGGGCTCGGGCGGGTCGCTCTTGCCGCGCAGGGCGCGGATCTCCCGCAGCGCGCCGCGCAGTTGGCCCGCCATCTCCCGGGCGTCGACGAACCGCCGACCGGGATCGGTCCGGGTGGCGCGGTGGACGACGCCCCAGAAGGAGGCGGTGCCCAGTCCCGGTACCTCGTCGACGGCCCAGCCGGCGAGTTCCCGCAGGGTGACACCGACCGTGTGCAGGTCGTGGGCGACGGTGGGCACGGGCTTGGACGCCGTCTCGGGCGCCATGTAGTCGGGGGTGACATGGGCGGGCGGCTGGCTCTGCCCCTGCTCGCGCATGCCGCCGAGGTCGATGACCTTGACGCCGTCCCCGTGGTGCACGACGTTCGACGGCTTCATGTCCCCGTAGACGAAGACCCGTTCACCACCCGCGTGCAGATGGCCCAAGGCTTCGAGGATCTGACACCCGTACGAGGCGACGTGCTCGATGTCGAGGACGAACTCCCCTCGCCGGGTCTCCTTGACGACCTTCTCCAGGGTGCCGTCGCCGACGTCGTCCATGACGATGTGGCCGCCGGTGATCAGGCCGCTGTCGTCGCGGCGGGCGACGAAGTCGCGGATCTGCACGATGCGGGGGTGACGGATGGCGACGAGGTTGCGGCGTTCGACGTCGGCGAGCCGGGCCCCGTCCTGCTCGTAGCGGTTGAGCAGCCCCTTGACGGCGACCACGTCACCGAGATGGGTGTCCTCGGCGAGATAGACCCAGCCCTGCCCGCCGTGCGCGATGGGCCCCATGATCCGGTACTGGTCGCGCAGCACATCGCCCTCGGCGAGTTCGGGCCGGTACGAGTACGGCTCGCCGCAGGCCGGACAGTGCCCCTCGACCGGCACCGGGCCCACGGTGTAGGGCGGCGCGAAGGTGGTGCCGCACTCGGGGGACGAGCAGCCCATACGGACACGCAGCGGTGCCTCGGGGTGGACGAGGCGTTCCCGGGCGGGGCGCGGGACGCGCTCGGGCAGGGCTAGCAGCTCGGCCGGACCGAGACGGCCGGGGTCCTCGGGGAGTTCGGGCAGCCGGGGGCCGTCCTCGGCGCGACCGCATTCGGCGCAGTATCCGGTGGGCAGGACGGTGCCGCCGCAGGGGGCGCCGCTGAAACGCCGGTGCGGGCAGACCGCCGGGCCCTCCTGGTCCGCCCCCTGCCCCGGCCGCGCGGCGGACTTCATGCCGGGCCTCCGTAGAGCCGCAGATCGGCGCGCAGGTCCCTGATCAGCTCCCGCAGCCGGCCGAGTCGCCGCTGCGGGTCCGGGGTCTCGTCGACGAGACGACGCTCGGCCCTGCGCCGGCCGGCCGTCCTGGTCATGGGCTCGAGAGAGGCGGGGTCGACGACATCGTCGCGGATCACGCGGCCGAACTCCGCCTCCTCCAACCGGGCGAGCAGCGCGTCGGCGTGAGCGAGGAGCGCGGGCCGCAGCAGCTCGTCGCGGGCCGCGTTCCAGCCGGTGCCGCCCTCGTGCCCGAAGACGATCAGCAGCCGGAAACCGACCGCCCGTAATCGGGCGAGGAGCCCGATCAACGGCCCCGGCTCGGGTTCCGCGTCGAGACCGTCGACGACGACCGTGACCGGACGGCCGGACGCGAGGACCGGGGGCCGCGCGGGCCGTTGCGCGGTGCCGAGCAGCCAGTCCCAGTACGCGAGGTACTGGCCGGGCGGGAAGGCGATGTGGCCCAGAGCGCGGTCGGCGAGGTCCGGCCGGCTGGAGCCGCCGCCCCGGTGAACGAGGTCGGCCCGGTGCAGCAGATGACGCAGCGAGCGGTCCTTGCCACTGCCCGGAGACACCACGGTGATCTTCACGGGGTCCTCGTCGGTGTCCTCGAACCACCGGTTCACCCGCCCCTCGAAACCGTCGTCCCAGGCGTCCGGTCCCGCCAACTCCTCGATATGCGGCGACAGTTCGGCGATACGGTCGACCGGGACGAGGTACGAGAAGGCGAGCCGGTTGTTCTCGGGCAGCACCTCGCCCATGTCACCCCGCCAGCTCACGACGAGCCCGACCACCCGCGCCGGTCGCCCCTCGCCGGGCCGGGTGCACACACCAGCCCCGCTGAAGCCCTTGCGCACGACCTCGGCCTTGGTGACGGCGTCGAGCTGCACCCGCTCCCCGCTGACCCCGCTGACGCGCCCCCACAGCGTCATCCCGTCGTCGAAGCCCTCCGCGTAGCCGGTCGCGAACACCTCCATGCCGCCCCACAGCCTGGGCTCCAGCCGCGCGGGCCGCGCCTGCGGACGCGGATGATCCAGCCGCAGTACGGCGATGTCCTCACCCCCCGCGCCTCCTGGGCCCCCAGCGCCCCCAGCGCCTCCTGGCCCTCCCGTGCCGCCCCCGCTCCCCCGCAGCCAGCCACCGGGCAGGACACGGGCGGACACCGGTTCAAGGTCACTGTTCTCGGCGAACTCCAGCCACATCACGGCGTCCGGGTCGCGCACCACGTGGGCGCACGTGAGCGCCGTGCGCTGGTCGACGAGCACGCCGGCGCCACAGACGGGACCGTGCGCGCCCTCGCGCCGCAGCCGGAGCCTCCAGTCCGCACGCAATTCCCCCATGCTGTCTCACACTACGCGCGGGCATCCTGCGTCCCTAGACTTGTGAACCAATTTGAACCGGTCAATCGACGGAAACCGACGGGGAGTTGACATGGGTGATCCGGAACCGGTCGGTCTCGCGGAGGCCATCGGCACGGTCCGCGCGGAACTGGCCCGCGCCCAGGCCGAGGGCGCGGCCAGCGACTGGCGCTTCAGCGTCGAGCAGGTCAGCCTGGAGTTCTCCGTCCAGTTCCACCGCGCCGGCGAGGGCGGTGCGGGCCTGCGCCTGGGCGTCGTCGAAGCCCGCCTCGGCGGCACGGTCAGCCACGACTCCACCCACCGGATCCAGGTGGACCTCAAACCCCTGCCGGGCCCGGCGGGCCACGCCCACGAGGTGAGCCGCGACGACGTACCGGCCCGCGACCACCGCGGCCCCGAGGAGGGCTCGCTGTCCCGGGACCAGGGACCGCCTGATGGGGGGAAGGCCCCGGTCGAGTGGGCGCGTTGAGGGCCGCGGCCGCGAACCGCACCGAGGCAGCCGCCACGACCGCGCCGATCGCGAGGTCGCACGCACACCACGACGAGCCTGAGCCGGCACCATACCCAGGTCCCGCTGACCACGCACGGCGGGGTCAGGGGGAGCGCTCGAGCCGCCGTTGTCCAGGGAGCGCATCACCGAGGCGGCCATCGCCCTGCTCGACGGAGGTTTCAGCACTTCCTTGGGCCGAGGGGGCAGTGCGTGCCGCCCATCAGGGCCGTGCTTGACACAACGTCCGATTTCCGTGCCCGCAACGGACAGATCACGTGTGGGCTCCGTACGGGGTGTCCGAGACGATGGACAGCAACGATCGCACCCACCACGCCGCCGGTCAGGCCGGTTCGAGCATCATGCCCGGCCATGGTCCGGTACTTGTCGAGGTCGCCCATCAGGTCACCTTCGCTGATCGGCACCCCGTGACCACCACCATGGTGGCGGAGGCCGGACAGCACCACCCAGAACACGCTTGCGCGCAGACAACCACCAGCAGTCCACAACCCCCGCGAGCCGATCACCGGCACTTCGTGCGGAGTCAACACCCACCTGTGCGTCGCGTGCCTGCCCTCGCCGAGCGGTACGTCGACGGCGTCACCGCAACACGGAGGGCGCAGGCGCCGGGGCAGGTGGCGAAAGCGGTTTCGGCCTGGTGACCGCCCGGCCCGGACACACCGGGTACCGGGTCCACGGAGGCCGTCGACACCGCCAAGGAGGACTCGCCACCGGTCCGTGTGTGGCCCAACCGCTCAGGAGGAGGGTCCTGTCGCCCGCCGGGGGACCGACGGCCTGCTGCGCGCCGTGACCGTGGAGGGGCAGTCGTCAGGCCTTGGTCCGCGATGCGCGATGCGCGATGCGCCTGGTCGAACTCGCCCCGGTGACGCTTGGTAGGTCGGTCCCGATTCATGTCGTTCCCATAACCAGTAGAGGAAAAAGCATGTCGCTCCTGAAGACCATCGACACTGATCCCTCCTTCGCTCCCAGCGAGTCCAGCCCGCTGCCGGAACGCCTGATCTCCGGCGACCCGACCTTCAGGACCTGGGCCCAGGACGCCGCCCGCGAGGGAACGATCAACACGGGTGTCTGGGAGGCCACGCCCGGCGAGACCCGCTCGATCAAGGGCGAGACCTTCGAGTTCTGCCACATCATTTCCGGCGTCGTCGAACTCACGCCCGAAGGTGGTGAGCCGGTGGTCTACAAGGCAGGCGACAGCTTCGTCATGAAGCCGGGCTACGTCGGTGTCTGGAAGACCATCGAAACCGTGCGCAAGATCTACCTGACCGTGTCGTAACGCCGATCCCGCAGGGCCCGGTCGTCTTCGAGACCTCTCGCGAGGGCCACCTGCCCAGAAGACATCGGGCGCACGGAGAGGCCCGGAACGCAGGGCCCTCCGTGTGCCCGCGGCCCGCAGGCGCGGGCACACCGACACCGTGGAGAGAATCCTGGTCTACCAGGGCTTCAGGAGCGCCGTCGTCACGCACGGGAAGCAGGTGGGCATCGAGGTGGAGGTGGAGCGCAACCGTTCGCAAAGCCGACGGCAGCCTTCACGGCGGCCAGAGCGACGATCAGATGCGGGTATACGGCAATCGGCGTCCCCGTGATGGCGAAGTTCTCCCTGGCGCGCACGGTGTGGATGCCCCAGTACGCCTCGGAGTACGCCTCTGCGGGTACGCCTTGGCGCGTATGTCGCGGTGGCCGAGCAGGTCGCTGCTCGCTGCGGTGAGCTAGGGCGGTCGTGGCAGGCCGGGCCTTCTCCCGGAGCATGTTCAGGCGGGCGTGTGCGTGAGGTGCGGCAAGGGGCGAGCAAGCCGACCCGCCAGGGCGGTGGGGCTTTCCACGATCACGTCGCGGAGGTCTGCGGATGGACGCCGCGATGTCGGTCTATACGACGCCGCAGCCCGAGTAGCTCTTCACCTGCCGCGCCGCGACCTCGGTCAGCCCGAAGGCCTCCAGGAGGTGTTCGGCGACGCGGGTGCGGGCCGCGGATTTGCCGTGGCCGAGCAGGCGGCCGAGGAACACCAGGTCCTCGGTCCCCGTCAGATCCCCGTCCCCGCCCCGTCCCCGTCCCCGTCCACCGAGGCGTACTGCCCGGTGAGCGAGACGCGGGCGCGCGCCTCGTCCGCCTCCCCGCACCACGTCGCGGTCGAAGATCCGCGCCTGGCCGCCGTCCGGCCGCCGCGGCAGGGTCACGAGGGCCTGCACAAACGTGGTCCTGCCGGCACCGTGGGGTCCCAGCACGCCGTAGACGGTTCCCGCCGGGACGGTGGGGCCGACGCCGTCGACGACCCGCCTCTCCCCGAACGTCTTCACCAGGCCGCGGCCCCTCGATGGCCGCCTGCGCGGCGGTACCCCTCATGACCGGGTCCTGTTCTCGCTCGGCGACCGTGCCTCTCGCACCGGCGCGGACCCGCTCGGCCCGGTGCTCTCCAACGCGCCGCCGATGCTGCGCAGCGCGAGCATGGCCCCGATTCCCGGGATCAGCGCCAGCCACCGGGCGCCCGTCCCCGCGGCGGCGGGGACCGCCCAGGTCATGGCGATGGCAACGAGGTAGGCCATGCCGTGGGCCGGTCCGCCGAGCGAGGTGATCGGCTCGGCATGGATGGTGAAGACATTGATCAGCAGGACGACCAGGGAGAATGCCTCGACGGCGGCCGCGATGCGCAACGTACGCATCGGCGTCACGCACCCGTCGTGGAGCCGGGCCGGACGATCATGAGGACCACGACGACCGTCCACAACAGGTTGAAGACACCGGTGAGCATGGAGAGCCGGCTCGCCGGGACGGTGGACGTGCCGGGCTCGGCCGTTCCGCCGGCCACCGCGAGCACCCGCTGCTGGTTCGGCAGGATGGCCATGGCCAGGACGGCCGCGGCGACCGCGGTCAGGACGATGGAGCTGACGAGCCAGACATCGGTGAGAACACCGAGCTGGACGGCCGTGGCGAGCCCGAAGACCGGGACACCGATGCCGAAGAGCGCGTACCCGCGACAGATCTTGTGCAGGATCCCGGCGACCCCGGCCGCCCGCCCCTGCGGATCCTCCGCCAACTGCTTCGCGTAGCGCGGGAACATCGAGGCGGCCACGGTGATCGGCCCGACCGCCAGGATCGCCAGGATGACATGCACCGATAGCAAGAACTTTGTCACTGAGGCCCTCCCCATGGATCCTTTTATATGTTGGCTACCAATAGATAGCACGGCAACAGCTCACTTGTGTAGGCTGCCTACGTATGAGACAAGACGCGGTCAGAGGACATCTGGACGGGTTGCTGCTCGCGGTGCTCGAGCCGGGCCCCCTGCACGGGTACGCGATCATCACCGCGGTGCAGGAACGCAGCGGCGGCGCACTCGAACTGCGCACGGGCACGATCTATCCCGCCCTCAACCGCCTTGAGCGGGTGGGTCTGTTGCGCAGTAGCTGGCAGTCCGTCGGCCAGCGGCGCAAGCGCTGTTACGAGCTGACCGAGGCCGGGCAGCGCACCTTGGCCAGCGAGCGGTCGGCGTGGGACGAGTTCACGGCGGCGATCGGCTCGGTCCTGAATCCCACGGCCTCGCCCGGACTCCTCACGTGAGCGCCGTGGAACAGCGCAGCGACCCCGTCGAGGAGTACCTCACCACGCTGGAGGCCGCCCTGCACGGCCCGGACCGTGCCAAGGCCAGGCTGCTGGAGGAGGTGCGCGACGGCCTCACGGATGCCGTCGCGGAGCACGCGGGCCGGGGGCTGTCCCACGAACGCGCCGCCGACCAGGCGTTGCGCGACTTCGGAACCATGGACGACCTGGTGGCGAGCTGCCAGCGGGAACTGACCATCGCCCAGGCCCGGCACACGGCCCGCTCCGTCGCCGTCACCATGCCGTTCCTGCTCACCTGCTGGTTCCTCGTCCGCAACGCGGGCGACGCCCGGGACTGGGCACTGCCGTGGACCGCTCAGCTCATAGCCGTCTATCTGGCCGGCACCGCGGTCGTGGCGGCCCTGCTCGCGGCCGGGGCCCTCGCGGCCACCGGCACCCTCGCCCGTTGGCTGCCCACCCCGGACGAACTGCCGCGGCTGGTCGGCTGGACCGGCACGACCGCCAGCATGTCCATCGCCGTCGCCACACTCGCCCTCGCCACGGCCTCCGTCCTGGCGACCAACTGGCCGCTGATCGCGCTCGCCTGCTCGCTGGCCGCCGCTTCGCACGGCGCGATGGCCCGCTCGGTCCGCGTCTGCCGCCAGGTCGCACGCCTGCCGATCATGGAACCGGCGGTGTCACGGCTGCCCGAATAACGGTCGCCGGATTCCGTCGCCGGGCGGCGCCCGAACCGCGGCGATCCACCCGGCCGACGCGCATCCGGCCAACGCGCACCCGGCACCCCGCACCGAGCGCCGCCGGGCCGGGACCGGCCGGCTCGCCCAACCCTGTTCACACTGTCACGCATTCCTTGTCGCGCCACGCTACCGGCGAACCTCGACGCGCAGATGGGCAACGACGAGCAGTCCGCAGACGAGGCGCGCGATCGCTGCGAGCACCAGCTTCTGGGTGGGGATGATCCACGGGGAAATCGACGGCGAGACGATCGGCGTCGCGCGGGACACCGCCGTCGTCCTGGCATTCGCGTTCATCTTCCGGATGACATGCATGACTCTCCAGAACGGTCTCCTGAGGGCCGAGGGAGACACGGTCTACATCTTGAGGGCGGAGCTGGCCTGCCAGTGGCTGATCGCCATTCCGCTGACATCCATGGCGGCGCTCGTATGGGGTCTCCCGTTCCCCCTTGTCTTCATCGCCATCAACAGCGAGGAAAACGTCAAGGCCGTCATCAGCGGCTATCGCGTCCATCGCCGCAAGTGGGTTCAGAGGCTCGTCGAAACCGGGACGAGACCTTGAACCGGCGCAGCCGCAGCGTCATCGACGGCCCGCCCCGCGACGTCAGGAAAACATCACGGGCGAACCACCGAGCCACTCAGCGGCCCAACCCCACGGACGGAGCGGGGTCGAAGGCGGGTCACGTCGTGCCGCGGACACGCAGGCTCGGTGTCAGGACGATAGGGGGCGGCAGTTCGCCCGCGAGGAGTCGGTCGACCTGGTGGATGGCCAGTTCGCCCATCCGTCGCTTGTCGAGGTGAAGGGTGGTCAGTGGCGGGTCGACGAGATCGACGACGCTCAGCCCGTCATAGCCGACCAGTGCGCAGTCGTCCGGTACCCGGACGCCGAGCCGGCGTGCGGCCCGGAGCGCGCCGAGCGCAACCAGGTCGTTGAAGGCGACCACGGCGGTGACGTCCGGGCGCGCGGCGTACAGCGCCTCGAACGCGGCGGCGCCCCCGTCCGGGGACTGCCCACCCATGACGACCCAACCCTCGTCGACGGGCAGCGCGTGTTCGCCGACGACTTCGAGGAAGGTGCGGCGCCGGACCAACGGGGCGCTCAGGCACTCGCAGTCGATCAGGCCGATGCGGCGGTGACCCCGGTCGATGAGGTGCTGCGTCCCGGCCCGGATTCCGGCCGCGGCGTCGATGTGGACCAACGCGTGGTTCGACGAGTCCAGCCCACGATCGACCACAACCAGCGGCACGGAGCCCACGTACGGCTCAAGCTGCGCATCGGGATGGCTGAGATAGCCGACAAGAGCGTCCACCTGTTGGCCGAGTGAGCGGACCAGGGCCAGCTCCCGGGACCGATCGTTCTCGGTGCTGGCCACGAGCACCTGCCAGTCGCGTTCGTCCGCGGCCGCGATCACTCCTGCCACGAACTCCGGGAAGAAGGGGTTGACCACATCGGGGACGATGAGCCCGACGGACACGACGTCCGGGCGGACCAGCCCCCGGCCGAACCGGCTGGGCCGGTACCGCAACTGCCGTGCGACGTCGAGCACGCGCTGCTGAGTCCCCGGGTCGATCTCCCCCTTGCCGTTGATCGCCCGGGAGACGGTCTGATGGGACACGCCTGCCGCCTGAGCGACGTCGCGGAGCGTGACGCGCTTGACGGTTCGCGCACCCCGCGTCCGCTGGTCTTCCGTTTCCCGCTGTCCGGCCACGCTGCACTCGCTTCTGTTCCCGTACCGCCTTGTGTCCAAGTCAACCAGGTTCACCGGTCGGCCAAGGCAGCGCCGGCCCGCCACCGGCGGATCGTGAGCCGTCCGGGGGCGGGCGTTGACGGAATCCGCGATCCTGAGCGAGAATCCCGTTAACGGTAACGTTAACGGTAACGGAGCAGCGAAGGAGAACACAGTGGCTTCTTTGAGGGGCCCCCTACCGCACGACGAGCCCCACCAGATGTTCCGTGGCTTATTCCGCGGCTGGCACGCACAGGCCGACGTCTTCTCGGCACTGCCGGACGCACCTGTGGAACCGGATGCTCCGCGGCCTTGGTGGCGCCGACTGAGTGTTCGGCGGCAGAAGCCGAGCAACGGTGGATCTTCGTTCAGCCGGTCAACGGCGCGTCCCCGGGGCCGTCCTGCTCCCGGTGGGGATGGCCGGGAGCCGACAAGAAGTGTTCCGTGGTTCGAGGAGGAGCTCCTCCGACGAGGGGCGGATCGAGGGTGAGTCCACCGTCGTGATCAAGGAACTCCCCGGCCACCGACATCGGCGTCACCGTCGGCGTCCGACCCGACGTCCCTACGCACGCGTCCTCCGGCTCGCGCTCGGCGCCGGCGGTAACAGGTGGAGCAGGCGACGTACGGTTCCCGCGGGGTCACAGGAACCGGGAGTACATCCACTTCCCTGCGTTCCGCGTAATTCAGCGTCCTAACCTCGCGCTTTCACGAGGTGGAGTGTCCGAGGCTTGATCAAATAAGCGGAGAGTGCTCCTGACCTGCAACGATGGGACTTGTCTAGGGTCCTGTTAGCTGCACGGAAAGAAGCACTCTCCAGGTGAAGAAGCGTATCGGGTCGTACCCGCGTGTCCGCATCGAGGGCGGCGGCCGGACGGTGGTCTCGCAGGCCGGGGGCGTGCTGCTGGTCGAGACCGTCCGCAAGGCCGGCTTGGACACCGCGATATCAGCGGCGCTGACGCCGTGGCGGAAGGCTCGGGCAGTGCACGACCCGGGCAAGGTCCTGCTGGACGTGGCCCTGGCCATCGCGCTGGGCGGGGACTGCCTCGCGGATGTCGCCATGCTGCGGGCCGAGCCGGCCGTGTTCGGGCCGGTGGCCTCCGACCCGACGGTCTCCCGCCTTGTCGACACCCTCGCAGCCTCCGGGAAGAAGGCCCTGCGGGCCATCCGTGCTGCGCGGGCTGAAGTCCGCCGACATGTCTGGCGGTTGTCGGACCGGGAAGCGCCTGATACGGACGGGACGGTGACCGTGGACCTCGACGGAGTGCTGGTGATCGCGCACTCGGACAAGGAGGACGCCGCACCCACGTGGAAGCGAACCTACGGGCACCACCCGCTGATGGGGTTCGTCGACCACGGACCGGGCGGCACGGGTGAACCGGTCGCGGCCCTGCTCAGACCAGGCAACGCGGGATCGAACACGGCCACCGACCACATCACCGCCACTCAACTGGCCTTGGCCCAGCTGCCGAAGAAGTACCGGCGCGGACGGCAGACCCTGATACGCACCGACTCCGCGGGCGGCACCCACGACTTCGTCACCTGGCTCGCTCAACGAGGGCGGTGGCTGTCCTACTCGGTCGGCATGGTGATCACCGAGGCGATCCACCAGCACGTGCTGAAGGTTCCGGCATCGGCCTGGACGCCCGCCGTCGAGGCCGAGGGTGAGATCCGTGACGGCGCCTGGGTCGCTGAACTCACCGGCGACGTCCTGGACGGCTGGCCCAAGGGCATGCGGCTGATCGTCAGGAAGGAACGGCCACACCCTGGGGCCCAGTTGCGGCTCACGGACGCGGATGGCATGCGACTGACCTGTTTCGCCACCAACACGCCCGACCGGCCGATCGCGCAGCTCGAGCTCCGTCACCGGCTGCGGGCCCGGGCCGAAGACCGCATCCGCGCCGCCCGGG
>NZ_JBIBEN010000027.1:0-136502 GCF_042955065.1 Streptomyces sp. NPDC012510 | reverse complement strand
TGCTTTACGGGCAGGTCCACTGACTGCCCGACTCGCCATCAGCTTACGGGGCCATGATCACTCGCCCCAAAGCAGCTCCAGCCCAAAGCCGCTCCGCCAACCTAGCTGCTTGCTAACCTCGCGCTTTCACGTGGCAGGGCGTCCGGTAGGAATGCGAACCGCCGCACACCTGACCGGCCCGATATCACTCAGTCGGATTCAGCGACGGATCTCCGTGTGGTCCTCTTCGATGAAGCTCTGCGTGCGGGTCTCCGTCCTGATTTGATTTGAGTCGCCCGAACCGACCGGCGGCAGGTTCACCGTGATGTTGCATGTCTGGGTCTGCGTAGCGGTGGTGGTTGCTGCCCCGCCCGTAGCGGCCGCATCCCCAGTTGTCGCGTCCCCACCGCTAGTAGTGACGGACTGGCTGCACAGAGCGTCCGCCGGAACCGGTACGACGGCGACGGGGGCGGGCTGACTGGTTTCCTCGACCCTGCTGAAGTACTTCTTGAGGTGATGCTTCTTGACATGGAGCGGGTCGTCGGAGTGGCCGTGGTGGGACTCTCCGGCGTGCGAGGGCCTGGATTCCTGATTGTGCCCCGGGGGGAGATCCTCAGCGTGGGCGCTGCCCACGGCGGAGACGGTCAGCGCGCCGATCGCTGCACTGAGTAGGGCGGTCTTCGTGCCAAGGCGCATGTGAACCTCCAGTAGTAGCGACCAGGGTTTATCCATGGACGCCCTGCCCAACGCGGCAGTGACCGTTTTGTTCTCACGCATCACCCGTTTACCTCACAAGCCCATCCAAGTTGCTTCGGGACGAAGAGGTCATGCGGCCGGCCAGGAGGTCCGGGCTGTCTCTGGGCTGTGCGAGGTCAACCGACGTCGACCGACAACGACAGAGGCCCACGGCATCTGAGCTGGTCAGCCAGAGGGCTGATCAGTACACGATCATGGCAGGCTCGCTGACGGCAACGACGACGGACGGCCGCGGCGCTCGGCGGCCCGGCACAATAGCGGCAGAGTGCCGACGGGCCACCCCATCAAGACTTGCCCGCATCTTCTAAGCGCCGGGTCTGGGCCGTCCCTGGGCCGTCCGAAGCCGACCAACGCCGACAGTCGGCACCCACAGGTGACCACCCCCACCCCGCTCTGGCCTGGGCTCCCCGAGTTGATCTGCGACACTGGGAGGGTTATGCCGAAGCCCGGAGAACTCACATTCGTCGCCCCCCGCGGAGCCAAGAAGCCGCCGCGGCATCTTGCCGATCTCACGCCTGTGGAGCGTAAGGAGGCTGTTGCCGCGATCGGTGAGAAGCCGTTTCGTGCCAAGCAGCTCTCGCAGCACTACTTCGCGCGGTACGCGCACGCCCCGGACCAGTGGACCGACATCCCCGCGGGTGCGCGCTCCAAGCTGCAGGAGGCGCTGCTTCCGGAGCTGATGACGGTCGTGCGGCATCTGTCGACCGACCAGGAGACCACCCGCAAGACGTTGTGGCGGCTGTTCGACGGGACGCTTGTCGAGTCGGTGCTGATGCGGTACCCGGACCGGGTGACGATGTGCATCAGTTCGCAGGCGGGGTGCGGCATGAACTGCCCGTTCTGTGCCACGGGGCAGGCGGGACTCGACCGGAACCTCTCCACCGCCGAGATCGTCCATCAGATCGTCGACGGGATGCGGGCGCTCCGGGACGGGGAGATCCCGGGTGGGCCGGCGCGGCTCTCCAACATCGTCTTCATGGGGATGGGCGAGCCGCTCGCCAACTACAACCGGGTCGTGGGGGCCATTCGCCGGCTCACCGATCCCGAGCCGGACGGGCTGGGGCTGTCCCAGCGCGGGATCACCGTGTCGACGGTCGGGCTCGTGCCTGCCATCCACCGGTTCGCCGACGAGGGCTTCAAGTGCCGGCTCGCGATCTCGCTGCACGCCCCCGACGACGAGCTGCGCGACACCCTCGTGCCGGTGAACACCCGGTGGAAGGTGCGCGAGGTGCTGGACGCCGGATGGGAGTACGCGGCCAAGTCCGGGCGGCGGCTGTCCATCGAGTACGCGCTGATCCGGGACATCAACGACCAGGCATGGCGCGGTGACCGGCTGGGCCGGCTGCTGAAGGGCAGGCCGGTGCATGTGAACCTGATTCCGCTGAACCCGACGCCGGGCTCGAAGTGGACCGCCTCGCGGCCCGAGGATGAGAAGGCGTTCGTGGAGGCCATCGCCGCCCATGGGGTGCCGGTGACCATCCGGGACACACGGGGCCAGGAGATCGACGGGGCGTGCGGGCAACTGGCGGCCACCGAGAGGTGACCGGGGGCCGACCGTGGTTGCCGGCAGGAGTCGACTTTCGGCCACGGGGTACTCTGACCCCCGTACACATTTTCATATTCCGGCAGGGGAGCGCCACAGCGCTGAGAGTGCGGCATTCGGGCCGCAGACCCTCTGAACCTCGCCCAGGTCATTCTGGGTAGGAAGTTCGGTCATCACTCAAGCTGTTGCGCCCTGCCCGGGAATCCTCCGCGGAGTCCCGGGCAGGGCCGCGTCTCTTCCTGGTCAACCCAGGAGGAATCACATCAGTGGGCATCACATCAGTGGGCATCACCAAGAAGGCGACGGTTCTGGCCGTCGGGCTGGGCCTGGTCACGCTGTCCGCGTGCGGCTCGTCCGGATCCGATGCGAGCGGCGGTGGCGGCTCCAAGACCGTGACCCTCGTCAGCCACGGCTCCTTCGCCTACTCCAAGGACGTGCTGAAGGCGTTCGAGAAGGAGTCCGGGTACAAGGTCAAGGTCCTCAAGAGCGGGGACGCCGGGCAGGCCGTCAACCAGGCGATCCTGACCAAGGACAATCCGCAGGGTGACGTCTTCTTCGGCGTCGACAACACGCTGCTGTCCCGCGCGCTCGACAACGGCCTCTTCCAGCCGTACGAGGCGAAGGGGCTCGACAAGGTCGGCGCCGCGTACCAGCTCGACAAGGACCAGCACCGGGTCACGCCCATCGACTCCGGTGACATCTGCGTCAACTACGACAAGGCGTACTTCAGCGAGAAGAAGATCGAGCCGCCGAAGTCGTTCGACGATCTCCTCAAGCCCGCCTACAAGGACCTGCTCGTCACCGAGAACGCCTCCACCTCCTCGCCCGGCCTCGGATTCATGCTCGGGACGGCCGCGCAGTACGGCGACGACGGGTGGGAGGGCTACTGGGAGAAGCTCAAGGCCAACGGCGTGAAGGTCGTCGACGGCTGGGAGCAGGCCTACTACCAGGAGTTCTCCGGGTCGACGGACGGCAAGAAGGCCGGCGGCGACCGGCCGCTCGTCGTGTCGTACGCCTCCTCGCCGCCCGCCGAGGTCGTCTACGCGGACCCGCGTCCGAAGACCGCGCCCACTGGTGTCGCGACCGGCACCTGCTTCCGGCAGATCGAGTTCGCGGGGCTGCTGAGCAACGCGAAGAACGCCGAAGGCGGCAAGGCGCTGATCGACTTCCTGATCTCGAAGGAGTTCCAGGAGGACATGCCCCTCAACATGTTCGTGTACCCGGTGGTCGAGGGTGTGTCCGTACCCGCCGAGTTCACCGAGTACGGGCCCGCGGCGAAGGACCCCGAGACCATGGCACCGGAGAAGATCGCCGAGAACCGTGACCAGTGGGTCAAGTCGTGGACGTCGCTGGTACTGAAGTAGAGAAGGCGTCCACCCAGATGGCGAAGGCGACCGCCGAGGTGGCGAAGGCCCCTGGGCGGAAGACCCGTTCGGGGAGCGCCGCGCGGCTCGCGCTCATGGCGCTGCCCGTCGCGTTCTTCGGGTTGTTCTTCGCCTATCCTGTCGCCGCGATCGTCGAGCGGGGGCTGCGTGTCGACGGAATCTGGCAGTTCGGGCGGATCGCGGAGGTACTGGGGGACTCCGGGATCCGGCACGTGTTGTGGTTCACCACCTGGCAGGCGCTCGTCTCGACCGCGCTCACACTGCTGATCGCGCTCCCCGGCGCGTATGTGTTCGCGCGCTTCGATTTCAGGGGCAAGGAGATTCTGCGGGCGGTCGTCACCGTGCCGTTCGTGCTGCCCACCGTTGTCGTGGGGACGGCGTTCCTGGCGCTGGTCGGACGGGGCGGGCTGCTCGACGAGCTGTGGGGCGTACGGCTGGACACGACCGTCTGGGCGATCCTGCTCGCGCATGTGTTCTTCAACTACGCGGTCGTCGTCCGGACCGTGGGTGGGCTGTGGGCGCAGCTCGATCCGCGGCAGGAGGAGGCCGCCCGGATGCTCGGGGCCTCGCCGTCGGCCGCGTGGCGGAGGGTGACGCTCCCGGCGCTCGCGCCCGCCGTGGCCGCCGCCGCGCTGATGGTCTTCCTCTTCACCTTCACCTCGTTCGGGGTGGTGCAGATCCTCGGCGGGCCGACCTTCTCCACGCTCGAAGTGGAGATCTACCGGCAGACCTCGGAGATCTTCGACCTGCCGGCGGCGGCCGTCCTGACACTGGTGCAGTTCGTCGCGGTCGGACTGATCCTCGCAGTGCACGCGTGGACCGTACGGCGACGGGAGACCGCGCTGCGGCTCGTGGACGCGTCGCTGACGGCGAGGCGGCCGCGCGGGGCCGGGCAGTGGGCGCTGCTGGGTCTGGTCCTCGCCACGGTCGTCGTACTGATCCTGCTGCCGCTGGGCGTCCTCGTCGAGCGCTCGCTCGACGCGCCAGGATTCGGCTACTACAAGGCGCTGACCGGCGACGACGGCGGGATCTTCCTGGTGGCGCCGATCGAGGCGGTCGGCAACTCGCTCCGCTACGCGCTGGCGGCGACCCTCATCGCCCTGGTGATCGGCGGGCTCGCCGCGGCCGCGCTGACCCGGCGGGCCGGCCGGCTGGTCCGGGGTTTCGACGCGCTGCTGATGCTGCCGCTCGGGGTCTCCGCGGTGACCGTCGGCTTCGGGTTCCTGATCGCGCTGGACGAGCCGCCGCTGGATCTGCGGTCCTCCTGGATCCTGGTGCCGCTCGCCCAGGCCCTGGTGGGTGTCCCCTTCGTCGTACGCACCATGCTGCCCGTGCTGAGGGCCGTGGACGAACGGCTGCGGGAGGCGGCGGCCGTGCTCGGGGCGTCGCCGTGGCGGGTGTGGCGTGAGGTGGATCTGCCGATGGTGCGGCGGGCGCTGCTGGTGGCGGCCGGGTTCGCCTTCGCCGTGTCCCTCGGGGAGTTCGGCGCGACCGTGTTCATCGCGCGCGCCGACAACCCGACGCTGCCGGTCGCCGTGGCCCGGCTGCTCGGACGGCCCGGAGACCTCAACTACGGCCAGGCCATGGCCCTTTCGACAATTCTGATGGTGGTGTGCGCGGTGGCCCTGCTGGTGCTGGAGCGCATCCGTACCGATCGCACGGGGGAGTTCTGATGCTGCTCACTCTGGAGGACGCGACCGTACGGTTCGACGGGCGTCCCGTGCTCGACGCGGTCGGTCTGGCGGTCGCCGAGCACGAGATCGTGTGTGTGCTGGGGCCCAGCGGCAGCGGCAAGTCGACGCTGCTGCGGGTGGTCGCCGGGCTCCAGCCCCTCGACGGAGGACGGGTGTCGCTCGACGGACGCGACCAGGCGGGCGTGCCCGCGCACAAGCGCGGTGTGGGCCTGATGTTCCAGGACCACCAGCTCTTCCCCCAGCGGGACGTGGCCGGAAACGTCGCCTTCGGGCCGCGTATGCACGGCGCGGCGAAGGCCGAACGCGTCGCACGTGTACAGGAGTTGCTGGAGCTGGTCGGACTGCCCGGGGCCGCGCGCCGCCGTGTCGGGGAGCTGTCCGGCGGTGAACAGCAGAGAGTCGCGCTGGCGCGTGCGCTCGCCCCGCGCCCCCGGCTGTTGATGCTCGACGAGCCCCTCGGCCAGCTCGACCGGTCGCTTCGGGAGCGGCTCGTCGTGGAACTCAGGGAGCTGTTCGCCGAGTTGGGGACGACAGTGCTGGCGGTCACCCACGACCAGGGGGAGGCGTTCGCGCTGGCCGACCGAGTCGTGGTGATGCGGGACGGGCGGATCGCCCAGTCCGGTACACCCCTGGAGGTGTGGCAGCGGCCGGCGGACGAGTTCGTGGCCCGTTTCCTGGGGTTCGACAACGTGGTCGGCGCGAGGGTGACCGGGTCGGTCGCGGACACGGCCTGGGGCAGGCTGCCGGTGCCGGAGGGCTCGGCGCAGGGGGCGTGCGCGCTGCTCGTGCGGCCCGCCGGTGTGCTGCTGGTCGACGCGGCCGACGGGCTTCGCTGCACGGTTGTCGCCCGCACCTTCCGGGGCACTCATGTCGCCGTGCACCTTCAGCCCGGGGCCGGGCCGCGCCTGGAGGCGGCGTGCGCGCTGCGGGACGCGCCCCAGCCAGGGGACGAGGTCGGAGTGAGCTTCGACAGGGCGGAAATCGTGGTGCTGGGAGCCGGTCCGGCCGCATAGGGTGCGGCGTGATGCCAACGCTTACGCAGGAACCCCAGGCCCGCCATGACCGCTACTGCGCCGAGATCGCGCTCCAGGTACGGCAGTTGAGGGACATCGTGACCTCCGGCGCCGATCTGTCGGCAACCGTCCCGACCTGCCCCGAGTGGTCGCTGGAACAGCTCGTACGGCACACCGGCGGCGCCCTGCGCTGGGTCGAACTGAACGTACGGACCCGGTCGGAGGAAGAGGTGCCCGAGACCGACGTACCGTTCTACGAGGGCCCCGAGAAACACGGGGACCCGGACGCGCTGGACGCCTGGCTCGCGGAGACCGGTGAGATCACCGTGACCACGCTGCGCGAGGCGGGGCCCGAGGCGCCGGTGTGGTCGTGGGGCTGGGAGCGCAGCGCCGGGTTCTGGGCCCGCCGGATGGCCCATGAACAGGTCGTCCACGGAGCCGACGCCGCGCTCACCGTCGGACGGCGGGTGGAGGTGGCGCCGGAGATCGCCGCCGACGCGATCGACGAGTGGCTGGAGATCGTCGAGTTCGTCCAGCGAACCGAGCCGGACGACGAGGCGGCCGAACTGCGCGGCCCGGGGCGCAGCATCCACCTCCACGCCACCGACACGGACGAGCAACTCAACGCCGAGTGGGTTGTCGAGCTGACCGAGGACGTCGTGCGCTGGCGGCGCGGCCACGAGAAGGCCACGGTCGCGCTGCGCGGCCCCCTCACCGAGGTGCTGCTCGCCTTCTACCGGCGACTCCCGCCGGACGGTGGGCAGCTGGAGGTGCTGGGGGACCGGAAGCTGCTGGACTTCTGGCTGCGGCGGGCGACTTTCGGATGAGCGACGGGGAGATGTGAGGCCCGTACCCCTGGAAAGTGCCGGTGAGAGGTACGGGCCACGGCTTGGCGCGGGGCTCAGCGGGTGGAGGCCCCTCGCCGCCGCATGCTGTAGTACACGGCACCGGCACCGAGGGCGACCAGGGCGGCCGCGAAAGCGGCGATGGGCCCGGTGTGGGAGTCGGCACCGGTCTCGGCGAGGTTGGAGTCGCCCTCGGGGGACGGGGCGTTGTTGTCGCTGCCGCCTGTGGCGGTGGAGCCCTGCGGGGCCGAGGGGGTCGGAGAGGTCTTGGTCCGGGACGGCTCGCCCTTGTCCTTCTCCTGTTCCTTGTCCTTGCCCTTGTCCTCGGCGGGCTTCTCCGGGTTGCCCTGGGCGGCCGGCGGGGTGTCCGCCTCCTTCTCGCAGTCCTCGGCGGGGGCGATCAGGTTCGGCTTGATGTCCTCGTCGACGTAGTCCTCCGCCGTGACGTGGATGCGGTACTCGGCGTTGGGCTCCCAGTCCTCCTCGAAGGTGACGGTGACACCCTCGGCGGTGGAGTTCTCGATCGTCTTGCTGCCGACCATGCGCAGATCGGCCCCGTTGTTCTCCAGGTAAACCGTGATTTCGGCCTTGACACCCAGCGGGTCCACGTCGGTCACGCGGATGACGCCCTTGTCGCCGTCGCACGCGGCGACGGCGGAGAAGTCCTTGATGCTGCAGGCCATGGCATTGCCCGCGGCGCCGAACACGAGTGCGGCGGACGCGAATGCGACACCGAGGGAGCGCGAAGTTCGCGCGGTACGCAGAGATATGGACACGATTGCCCTTCACGGGAAGCACGGGGGAGTGGGGGTGACGGAGGGCCGCGAGCACAGCGGCTTCCCCATGTGCCTCACAGGTTTATAAGTGCGCGATAAGTACTGTCAATCCGAAGAAGTGTCCGAGCGGTTGGCTTTGCCCACTGATGAACCAAACGGACGCCTGCACTCCGCTCGGCGACGCCGCCGCTCAGCTCCCGAGACGTGCCAAGGCTTCCGGGGCCTCCTCGATGTGGTCCACCAGGGCGATCCGGGCCTCCATCGAACGTCCGTGCGCGAGTGCCTGGAGCAGTGGCCAGGTCGGCAGTCTTTCCGTCCAGTGGGAGCGGTCGACGAGGACCATGGGGGTCGGTTCACCACGCGATTCGTAGTAGTTGGGGGTCGCGTTGTCGAAGATCTCCTGGACCGTTCCTGCCGCGCCGGGCAGGAAGACTATGCCGGCGTTCGAGCGGGCGAGGAGGCCGTCCTCGCGGGTGGCGTTGGCGAAGTACTTGGCGATGTGCGAAGCGAACGGGTTCGGCGGCTCATGGCCGTAGAACCAGGTGGGGATGCCGACGGAGACGCCGCCCTTCGGCCAGCGGGCGCGCACGTCGAAGGCGGCGCTCGCCCACTCGGTGATCGACGGCGTGAACTTCGGTGCCTTCGCGAGGAGTCGAAGCGACTCGGCGAGCATCTCGTCGTCGTAGGGGGCCGCGTAGGCGCCCAGGTTCGCGGCCTCCATGGCGCCCGGACCGCCGCCGGTGGCCACCGTGAGGCCGGAGCGGGCGAGGGTGCGACCGAGGCGGGCGGCGCCCTCGTAGGCCTCGGTGCCGCGCGCCATCACATGGCCGCCCATCACGCCCACCACCCGCGCGCCGACCAGGAGTTCGTCGAGGGCATCCGAGACGGAGTCGTCGTGCACGGCGCGCAGCAGGGAGGCGAACACGTCCCGGTCGGCCTTGGTGCGTTGGAACCAGGCGTACGAGAGGGCGTCGGGTGTCGCCTCGTAGCCGTCCGTCAGGGACGCGAAGAGTTCGTCGGGGGAGTAGAGCAACCCACGGTACGGATCGAAGGGCAGGCCCGGGACGGGAGGGAAGACCAGGGCGCCGTCCGCGCGGATCTTCGCCGCCGCCTCCTCGCGCATCGCGCAGCCGAGGAAGACGGCTCCCGCCGTACTGGTGGCGAGCAGCTCACGCGTACGGTCCGTCAGGTCGACTGCCTGCAGACGGAATCCGGCGAGTGTGCCGCGTGCCGAAACCGTGGCATCGAACTCCTCGATCGTCTCGATCTCGTGGTCGTCGTGGTGGGCCGCGTGGGCGGGCATCGTCTGCACCCGCCCATGCTAGGGCGCTCCGCTGGGCGGTCGGGCGCCTCTGGGGTGGGGGCGACTGTGGCCGGCGGGCCGCGGGTGGGTGGGTGGTTGCTCGAGTGGTTCCCCGCGCCCCTTTACGGGGCGCGGTGGACGAGCGGAGCCTTCAGCCCTCGATCGCGGCCGGGTCCATCCACACGACCTCCCAGGTGTGGCCGTCGAGGTCGTCGAAGGCGCGGCCGTACATGAAGTCCATCTCCTGGACCTTCTCCGACGCGGTACCGCCGGCGGCGACCGCCTTCTCGACCAGCTCGTCCACCTTCTCGCGACTCTCCGCGCTCAGACAGAGCATCACCTCGCTGGTCTTCGTGGCGTCCGCGATCTCCTTCTTGGTGAACGAGGCGTAGAACGGCTTGGTGAGCAGCATCGCCACGATGGTGTCGCTGATCACGACGGAGGCCGCGTTCTCGTCGCTGAACTGGGGGTTGAGCGAGTATCCGAGCTCCGTGAAGAACTTCTTCGAGGCGTCGAGGTCGTTCACGGGCAGGTTGACGAAGATCATCTGCTGGTACGTCTGGCTCATGGCGTGGCCTCTTCCGGTCGTTTCAGTCGGTTCGGAGGGGTAGACCGCGGGCCCTCGCGAAACTCATCGCCTCTCGCGGATTTTTTTCCGTACGAGTTCTCCGGCGCCCTCGGGAGTGGGGTGGAGGAGGCTCAAGTGGCCAGCGGCAGCGCCGCCAGCTCGGCGACCGTCCAGGTCAGCGGGCCGAAGACGGCGATCAGGGCGCCCGCGCGGAGCAGGGCCGCCTGCCGGGGCAGCGCGTTGGGCGCTCCCAGCCGCAACAGCGCGGCCGTGGTGTCCGCGTGCGCCCGCCGGGCCTCGACGGCGGCGGTGGCAAGGGTGAGCACGGCGCAGCCGGCGACCACGAGCGCGCCCAGCAGCGTGAGCGGACCGACCGTCGGGCGTGCGCCGGAGGACAGCGTCACCATGGCGTACGCGCCGGAGGCGACCGCGCACACCACCCCGAGCGGGCGCCCGATGCGCCTGCCCTCTTCCTGGAGCACGCGCCCGGCGAGCAGCCGCAGTGCGCCGGGGCGCACTGCCTGGAGCAGCCGACCGGTGAGGTGGGTCAGCCCCGGCCCGGCGAGGATGAGTCCGAGCGCGGTGAGCAGCCACCCGCCGAGGACTCCGGCGGGACTGTTCGCGAGGCCGCCGGGGAGCGTGAGGCCGGTGCCGGGGTCGGAGTCTGCCGCGTACAGCTCCACGGCGAGGCCGGCGGCGAGCACGGCGACGCCCCAGGGGAGGCCGCCGGGTGCGGGGCGCGGGGCCGGCGGGTCCGCAGGCTCCAGTGGTTCGGCTGTCTCCTCGTCCGGCTCCTCCTCGTACCGCGTCGCACCCGCCGGGCACACGGCCCGCCTGCGGATGTCGAAGGTGTCGTACACCATGAAGCGCGTCCGGAGGCCTGCGGGGCGGGCCCGGGTGTCCTTGGGGCGCAGGACGAGCGCGGTCGTCACGGAGGAGACGGCCGGAACCAGGGAGAGGAGGGTGAGGGCGGCCGGCAGCGGCAGGGGGTGCCCGGCGGCGAGGGCATCGGTCGCGGCGCCGTCGAAGGGCGTGCCCGTGAGGTCACCGCGCAGGTGGAGGAAGAAGAACAGGGCCAGCAGCGAGCCGAGGACGGTGGACAGGGCCGTGGTGACCGCCGAGATGGCCATCAGCCGGCCGGGCCCGAGACCGATGGCGGACAGACCGGGGCGGGGGCGGGTGCCTGGGTCGGTGCGGGCCACCGTCACCGCGAAGTACACGGTGGCGGCGGCGGGCGCGGCGCACCACGCGAGGCGGAGCACCGAGCCTGCCGGGGCGTGCGGGTGGGCCATGGCGTGCCCGAGGGCGCAGAGCAGCAGAAACCCCGTGCCGGCGGTCGCTGCGGTGACCAGGAGGCGGCGGATCTGGACGACCGGGTGGGCCCGGCGGGCTAGGCGGAGAGCGAGCACGCGGCCCGGCCTCCTCCCCCGGAGACGGTCGGCCGTCCCCCACCGGCGATGACCGGTTGGTCGGCGCTGGTTGGGGTCGGCTGTGCCGCGCTGGTGGTGACCGGTTGGTCGGCGCTGGTTGGGGTCGGCTGGTCGGCACCGGCGGTGACCGGCCGTTCCACACCGGCTGCCGTCGGCCGTCCCGCACCGGCAATGACCGGCTGGTCGGCACCGGCTGCCGTCGGCCGTTCCGCACCGGCTGCGGGGCCACCTTCGCCTTTGGCGGGGGGCCGATCTGCCTGTGGAGCGGTGGGGCGGCCTGCCTGTGGAGCGGTGGGGCGGCCTGCCTGTGGGGAGGCGGAGCGACCTGCCGCTGGGGCAGTGGGTCGACCCTCCGGCTCGTCGGCGGATCGTTGCGCCTGAGCGGCGGTGAGTCGGCCTCTCTCCTCGGCGACGGGCCGGTCCTTGCCTTCGCGGGCGGACAGACGGTCCCCGTCGACGGCGGGCCGCTCGCCCCGCTCGGCGGGCACACGGCCCGCCCCTGCGGCGGTGGGCCGACGGCCCCCTCCCACGGTGGGACGTCCTCCCGGCTCGGCGGCCACTCGATCACCCCCTGCGGCTGTAAGTCGGCGCCGTCCTTCGGTGGTCGACCGGCGATCTGGATCGGGGGCGGGGCGTCCGTCGTTCTCGGTGGTGAGGCGATGGCCTGCTGCGGCTGCGGCTCGGCCTTCGTCTTCTGTGGTCGACCGGCGGTACGCGTCGGGGGTGGGTCGTGCTCCCCGCTCGGTGGTCGACCGCCGGTCCGCGTCGGCGGTGGGTCGCGCTCCCCGCTCGGTGGACAGTCGGCCACCTCCTGCTGTGGTGGGGCGGCCACCTCCTGCTGTGGTGGGGCGGCCACCTCCTGCTGTGGTGGGGCGGCCACCTTCCGCTGTGCTCGGGCGGCCGGCTGCCGCTGCGGTGGGGCGGCGGGTCCTGTCGGTTGGGTCGGTTGGGGGGTGGCCTGCATGTTCGGTCATGTGCCGGCCTCCCCTGGCGGGGGAGGGCCGGCCTGTGTCCTCGTCGGTGGGGCGGACGACGGCTTCGGGGGGTGACGGCAGGTGGACGGTTCTCACCTGTCGGCCGTCGAGCAGGGAGACCGTGCGGTCCGCGAGGGAGGCCGTGTCGGGGTCATGGGTGGCGAGGACGACGGTGATGTGGTGGGAGCGGGCGGCCGTGGTGAGGGTGCGCAGCACATGGGTGTGTTCCGCGCGGTGCAGCGGGGCGGTCGGCTCGTCCGCGAAGAGCACGGCGGGGGCGGCGATCAGCGCGCGGGCGACGACCACCCGTTGGCGCTCGTTCTGCAGGAGTGCGTGCGGACGCTTGCGGGACGAGTCGCGAACGTCGAGGCGCTCCAGCCACTCCAGGGCGGCGGCCTTGGCGGCCCGGCGGCCGATGCCGCGCAGCATCAGGGGCAGGGCGGTGTTCTCCCAGGCGTTCAGTTCGGGGACGAGGACCGGCTCGGGGTCGATCCAGCCGAAGTTGTCCCGGCGCAGCCGTTCACGGGCGAGCGAGCCCATCCTGTGCACGGGAACGCTGTTGAACCACACCTCGCCCCGCTGGGCTCGCAGTTGTCCGGACAGGCAGCGCAGGAGCGTGGTCTTGCCGCTGCCGCGCGGGCCCGTGACGGCGATGATCTCGCCCTCGCGGACGCTCAGCGACACGCCTTGCAGCGCGGGCGAGCCGTCGTGCGCGTAGGTCAGACCACGTGCCCAGAGCACGTCGTTGTCCGGCGGGGCCACCATGGGCGTACACCTCGGTTCGGATCAGGATTGCCGGGGGAGTCCCCCTTCCGGGGGAACGAAGGCAGGGCCGATCGGTTACAGGGGCACGCTAGGGAGTCAGGGTGGCAGGCGTCGGACAGCACACGGCCCGGGACGCCCCGATCTCACTCGGATGGGTGTGTCCCGGGCCGTTTGAGGAGCGGGCGGCAGGGTGCGGGCGGTGTCGCCGGAGGCCTACAGCAGGGTCCACGCCTCCGTCAGCGTCGCGCGCAGGATCTGTTCGATCTCGTCGAAGGTCGACTGGTCGGAGACCAGCGGCGGGGCGAGTTGCACGACCGGGTCGCCCCGGTCGTCGGCACGGCAGTACAGACCGTTCTCGAACAGGTTCTTCGACAGGAAGCCGTAGAGGATGCGCTCGGTCTCGTCGGCGTCGAAGCTCTCCTTCGTCGCCTTGTCCTTGACCAGCTCGATTCCGTAGAAGAAGCCGTTGCCCCGGACGTCGCCGACGATCGGCAGGTCGTGCAGCTTCTCCAGCGTGGACCGGAACGCGCCCTCGTGGTCGAGTACGTGCTGGTTGAGGCCCTCGCGCTCGAACAGGTCGAGGTTGGCGAGGCCGACCGCCGCCGACACCGGGTGGCCGCCGAAGGTGTAGCCGTGCAGGAAGGTGTTGTCGCCCTTGTAGAAGGGCTCGGCCACACGGTCCGAGACGACGCAGGCGCCTATCGGGGAGTAGCCCGACGTCATGCCCTTGGCGCAGGTGATCATGTCCGGGACGTAGCCGAACTTGTCGCAGGCGAACATCGTGCCGAGCCGGCCGAAGGCGCAGATGACCTCGTCCGACACCAGCAGCACGTCGTACCGGTCGCAGATCTCGCGGACCCGCTGGAAGTAACCGGGTGGCGGCGGGAAGCAGCCGCCCGCGTTCTGCACCGGCTCCAGGAAGACGGCGGCGACCGTGTCCGGGCCCTCGAAGAGGATCTGCTGCTCGATCTGGTCAGCGGCCCAGCGGCCGAAGGCCTCGGGGTCGTCGCCGTGGATCGGGGCGCGGTAGATGTTGGTGTTCGGGACCTTGTGCGCGCCCGGCACCAGCGGCTCGAAGGGTGCCTTGAGGGCCGGCAGGCCGGTGATGGACAGGGCGCCCTGCGGGGTGCCGTGGTACGCGACCGCGCGGGAGATGACCTTGTACTTGGTTGGCTTGCCCCGGAGTTTGAAGTACTGCTTGGCGAGCTTCCACGCGGTCTCGACCGCCTCGCCGCCGCCGGTGGTGAAGAAGACCTTGTTCAGGTCGCCGGGTGCGTACGAGGCGATGCGTTCCGCCAGTTCGACTGCCTTGGGGTGGGCGTAGGACCACACCGGGAAGAAGGCCAGCTCCTGCGCCTGCTTGAACGCGGTCTCCGCCAGCTCGGTGCGGCCGTGGCCCGCCTGGACCACGAACAGACCCGCGAGACCGTCCAGGTACCGCTTGCCCTTGTCGTCGTAGATGTAGGTGCCCTCGCCCCGGACGATGGTGGGGACCGGGGAGTTCTCGTACGAGGACATGCGGGTGAAGTGCATCCACAGGTGGTCGTACGCGGTCTGGCTGAGGTCCTTGGGGCTCACGGCTATCGCGTCCTCACGGTTATCGGGTTCCCCACATGTAGGTCTGCTTCTTGAGCTTGAGGTAGACGAAACTCTCGGTCGACCGCACGCCGGGCAGGGTCCGGATGCGTTTGTTGATGACCTCCAGGAGGTGGTCGTCGTCCTCGCAGACGACCTCCACCATCAGGTCGAAGGACCCGGCGGTGATCACGAGGTACTCGACCTCCGACATGGCCGTCAGGGCGTCCGCCACGGGATCCAGGTCACCGTCGACGTTGATGCCGAGCATCGCCTGCCGGCGGAAGCCCACGGTGAGCGGGTCGGTGACGGCGACGATCTGCATCACGCCCTGGTCGAGCAGCTTCTGGACCCGCTGGCGCACGGCCGCCTCGGAGAGGCCGACTGCCTTGCCGATCGCGGCGTACGGCCGCCGGCCGTCCTCCTGGAGTTGCTCGACGATGGCGAGGGAGACGGCGTCCAACTGCGGAGTGCCGTTCCTGGGCTCCTTGGAGTGCTTCCTGGGCTCCTTGGAGTCTTCGGGGTCTGCGCTTCGACTGGCCACGCGCTCACTGTGCACGACGTATCAACAGTTCCGCAAGGCTGAACTGATGAAATTCGTTGTCTGTGGGCTTGAAGTATGCGGATTTCGCAGTCGGCGTGCCGTTGGGGGTGTTGAAAACGTGGGGCGGCCGATTAGGGTGGTGTCTCAAGGGATGGACACCCACCCCTGGAACGCGAGCCTGGACACCCGTACCGGGACATCGACCTCTGGAGGGCCGGCAGTGAGCACCGAGCTGCGTCGTCTGCGCAACTACATCGACGGGGAATTCCGTGACGCCGTCGACGGACGGACCACGGAGGTGGTCAACCCCGCGACCGGCGAGGCCTACGCGACCGCGCCCCTGTCCGGCCAGGCCGACGTCGACGCGGCGATGGCCGCCGCCGAGGCCGCGTTCCCGGCCTGGCGGGACACGACCCCGGCCGAGCGGCAGAAGGCCCTGCTGAAGATCGCCGACGCGTTCGAGGAGCGGGCCGAGGAACTCGTCGCCGCCGAGGTGGAGAACACGGGCAAGCCGATCGGGCTCACACGGTCCGAGGAGATCCCACCGATGGTGGACCAGATCCGCTTCTTCGCGGGTGCCGCGCGGATGCTGGAGGGCCGGTCGGCCGGCGAGTACATGGAAGGGATGACCTCGATCGTCCGCCGCGAGCCGGTCGGTGTCTGCGCCCAGGTCGCGCCCTGGAACTACCCGATGATGATGGCCGTGTGGAAGTTCGCGCCGGCGATCGCCGCGGGCAACACGGTCGTGCTGAAGCCGTCGGACACGACCCCGGCGTCGACCGTGCTCATGGCGGAGATCATCGGGGCGATCCTGCCGAAGGGTGTCTTCAACGTCATCACCGGGGACCGTGACACCGGGCGGATGATGGTCGAGCACCCGGTTCCGGCGATGGCCTCGATCACGGGTTCGGTGCGCGCGGGTATGCAGGTCGCCGAGTCCGCGTCCAAGGACGTCAAGCGCGTCCACCTGGAGCTGGGCGGCAAGGCGCCGGTCGTCGTCTTCGCCGACACCGACATCCCCAAGGCCGTCGAGGACATCTCGGTGGCGGGCTTCTTCAACGCCGGGCAGGACTGTACGGCCGCGACCCGCGTCCTCGTCCAGGAGTCCATCCACGACGAGTTCGTGGCCGCTCTCGCGAAGGCGGCGGCCGAGACGAAGACCGGGCAGCCGGACGACGAGGACGTGCTGTACGGGCCGCTCAACAACCCCAACCAGCTCAAGCAGGTGTCCGGCTTCATCGAGCGACTGCCCGCACACGCCAAGGTCGAGGCGGGCGGTCACCAGGTCGGCGAAATGGGCTACTTCTACGCGCCTACCGTCGTCTCCGGGCTGAAACAGGACGACGAGATCATCCAGAACGAGGTCTTCGGACCGGTCATCACGGTCCAGTCGTTCGCGGACGAGGACCAGGCCGTCGGCTGGGCCAACGGGGTCGAGTACGCGCTCGCGTCGTCGGTGTGGACGAAGGACCACGCACGGGCGATGCGGATGTCGAAGGCGCTGGACTTCGGGTGCGTGTGGATCAACACCCACATTCCGCTGGTCGCCGAGATGCCGCACGGCGGGTTCAAGAAGTCGGGGTACGGCAAGGATCTGTCGGGCTACGGGTTCGACGACTACACGCGGATCAAGCACGTGATGACGTCCCTCGGCTGACGTCCCTCGGCTGACGTCCTTGGGCTGACGTCCCTGGGCTGACGGATGTCGGCGGGCGGGGGTCGGGCGGGCCGGGGAACCCGTAGCCGTCGTACGGATGTGATGGTGGGGCGTCGTCCTCGGCCCGCGCCGCCACCGCCACGGTGCAGAAGCGGGCGGGCCGCGGCTTCGATCCGGTCCGTCCGCCGTGTCGTTCGCCTTCGTTGCCCGGGCCCGCTCCTTACCGGCATGCTGCCCTGATGTCCCTGCCGCAGATCACCGGTGGCCGCCGTCCCCTCTCCCGTCGCTCATTGCTGCGCGTTCTCGGTGCGGGCGCGGTTCTCGGCGGACTGGCGGGGTGTGGGGTTCCCGCTGCGTACGTGGCGCCCGGGGACCGGGCCGCTGTCGATCTCTCGGCCCGGGACAAGCGGCTCAGTTGGGCGAACTGGCCGTTGTACATCGACACGGACGACGAGGACGATACGCGGCGGCCGACGCTGGAGGCCTTCGAGAGGCGGACCGGGATCGCCGTGGACTATGCCGAGGAGATCAACGACAACGACGAGTTCTTCGGCAAGGTCAGCCCGGCCCTGATGAACCACCGGTCGACGGGGCGCGACCTCGTCGTACTCAGTGACTGGATGTGCGCCCGCTTCGTACGGCTGGGGTGGGTGCAGGAGATGGACCGGACGCGTCAGCCGAACGTCACCGAGTACCTCGACCCCCAGCTGCGTTCGCCCGCCTTCGACCCCGGCCGGGGGTTCACCGTGCCCTGGCAGTCGGGGATCACCGGCATCGCGTACAACCGCCGGAAGGTCGGCCGCGAGATACGGCGGGTCTCGGACCTGTGGGCGGACGACCTGAAGGGCCGGGTCACCCTGCTCTCCGGCCTCGACGAGGCGTTCGCGCTGCTCATGCAGGGCAACGGCGTCGATGTCACACGCTGGACGGCGGACGACTTCCACACGGTCTGCGACCAGGTCGACGCCCGCGTCGGCGCCGGTCACGGGCAACGACTACATCAAGGACCTCTCCAGCGGCGATGTCCTCGCCTGCCAGGCGTACTCCGGCGACGTCGTGCAACTCCAGGTCGACGACCCGGACATCCGGTTCGTGGTGCCCGAGGAGGGCGCAGAACTCTGGTCCGAGTCCCTGATGATCCCCAACCTCGCCCGCCACAAGGCCAACGCCGAACGCCTCGTCGACCACTACTACGACCCCGAGGTCGCCGCCCGGCTCGCCGCCTGGGTCAACTACGTCTGCCCCGTCCCCGCCGCCCGCGACATCCTCGCCTCCGCCGGGGACGCGGACACCGCGGCCCTCGCCGAAGACCCCCTGATCTTCCCCGACGACACCATGCGCACCCGCCTGGCGATCGCCCGCGACATCACGCCGGCGGAACGTCAGGAGTTCGCGCGGCGGTGGAACGGGATCGTGGGGCTTTAGAACGGTACGCGGACGTCGAAAGGTGCTTGCGGGCGCCGCTCGCGGTGCACCGGATCGTGTCGGCATGGTGGGTCCGGCTCGCAGAAGCACTGATTCCGGCCACTGATTTCGTGGTCGAATTACGGCCACCCTCGAGTGAATTGTGGCGGGCGATTGGTGAGGGCGCTGTGGAGATAGTGCAATTGTCCGTGGCGCGGTGCTGCTTTATCAGCCTTTCGATACCGATTCGGGTTCGCGGGATCGGTCGCCGAAGGGTTGCGGTGGAATCCTTCGTGCCGTAGTTACGTGAATCATGAACCTGTTCACCCGTGCTGCGTCCGTGCGCCGCTCGGCAGCCCCCACAGCCTCACAACTCCCCCACGAGTCAACGGCTTCCACTCCCACCGGCCCGTCCGATCCCACCCTGGCGATGCTGACCGGCGAATGGATGATCGACGCGGCGCACAGCCGTATCGGTTTCTCCGTCCGTCATGCCTTGGTGACGACCGTGCGCGGGGCGTTCACGGAGTACCAGAGCCGGCTCTACTTCGACGGTCGTGATCCCTCTCGTTCACGCGCCGAGATCGTTCTGTCCACCGCGTCCGTCGACACCGGTGTGGAACAGCGCGATGCCCATCTGATGGGCCGCGACTTCCTGGACGCCGCCCACCATCCGAGCATGCGCTTCGTCAGTACGGCGGTGCGGCCGGTCGGCAACGATGTCTATCGCATGTCCGGTGAACTCACCATCAAAAGCGTCACTCGCCCCGTCGACCTGGAACTCACCTATCTAGGACACGTCATGGACCCGTTCGGTTATGAGCGAGTCGGATTCGACGGGACGACCACCATCAATCGCTCCGAATGGGGCCTCACCTACAACCAGCGACTCGCGGAGGGCGGTGCCATGGTGAGCGAGAAGGTGCGCCTGCAGTTCGACATCGCCGCGATCCGCTCGATACCCGGCGCCTGACCACCCGACGACCTCACCCCGGGGCCTGTCCCGTCCGACGGGCCCCGGGGTGTCCCGTGCTGCCCCTGTGGGTCGGTGCTCGACGGGACGGGACCGGGAAACTGTTATCCCGGCCGCCTCCACACCGTCTCCGTAGGCGCCCCCTGTTTCCCCACATGCGGGAGTGAGCCGTATGAGCAGTGTGATCTCCGCCTCGGAGGTTCCCCGCGTCGCAGGAATGGCTGAGAAGGTACGGAACGCAGCCGAGTGATCAGGGTGAACCCAGCAGGACCGGAAGGAACGTATGTGGACGGGCGGCAGTGGCGTTCCACCATCGCGGCCGCGCAGGCGGGGGACCGGCGCGCCCTCGACGAGCTGGTCGAGGGCTGGCTGCCCCTCGTCTACAACGTCGTCGGCCGGGCCCTCAACGGCCACGCCGACGTCGACGACGTCGTGCAGGAGACCATGCTGCGCGCCGTCGACCATCTCGACACGCTGCGCGATCCGGACAGCTTCCGCTCCTGGCTCGTCGCGATCGCGATGCGGCAGATACGGGACCGGGCCCGCCGCCGCACCGCCGACCCGCTCGAGGACAGCGATGCCCACGGCGCCGCCGACTTCGCCGAACTGACCGTCCTGCGGTTGCAGTTGGAGGGTCAGCGGCGCGAGGTCGCGGAAGCGGTCCGCTGGCTCGACGACGAGGACCGGCAACTGCTGTCGCTGTGGTGGCTGGAGGTCGCGGGCGAACTCACCCGGCGTGAACTCGCCGCCGCCGTAGGCATCAGCCGGCAGCACGCCGCGGTGCGGGTGCAGCGGATGAAGGCCCGCCTCGAAACCGCGCGCGGCATCGTCCGGGCCCTCGACTCCTCCTGCGCGGAGCTGGGCCGGGTCACCGCCCGCTGGCGCGGGCAGCCCGACTCGGTGTGGCGCAAGCGCATCGCCCGGCACATCCGGGGCTGCGTCCGCTGCGACGTCCGGGAGGGTCCCGGCGAGGTCGTCGTGCCTGCCGAGCGGCTCCTCGTGGGGCTGGCCCTGGTCCCCGTCCCCGTCGGCTTCACCCTGTCCCTGGCGTTCGGTGGGAAGACAGCCGTGGCGGCGACCGCCGCGACCGCCTCGGTGGGCTGGTCCGCCAAGGTGCTCGGCGTCCTCGCCAAGCCGGCCGTCGCGGTGACGGCGAGCGCGACGATCGTCGCCGGGGGTGCGTACGTGGTGACGCAGACGCCGGGCGAGCGGGCCCCGCAGGCCGCCCCCACCACGCTGAGCACGGCCCGCCCGCCCGCCGCGCCGGTCCCCGGCCCCCGGGCACCCCGCACCGCGCCGTCGCCTTCGCCGTCCCCCTCCGCGTCGTCGGCGAAGAAGGAGGACGAGGACCTGTACGGCAGTGTCGTCGACGCCGTGGACGAGGCGCCGGCCCCGGACACCCCGCCCGGTGCCCTCCCACGCCGGCCCGAGTCCGGCCTCACCAGCAGCGGTGGCGCACGGACCGTGATGAACCACCGTGGCGACAGCGTGACCTTCACAGGTGAGGGCTATGTCCTCGTCCGCTGGCAGATCTCGCCCCAGTACCGGGCAGGCGCCCTGGTCATGCCGTCCTGGACCGGTCTGCGGGGCAAGCTCTTCCATGTCGCCTCGGGCGGCGGTCGCCGCATGGACGACCCCGTGTCCGCCGACGGCAGGACCTCCGGCATGGGCGGCCCCGACACCGGATACACCGTCCTTCCCGACGGCACCCAGCAGATGTGGCAGAACGAGTACTTCTACCTCGACGGCACGGTCACCCTCACGCAGAACGAACGCGGCGCCGACTACGGCATCACCGTCGCCCCCTCCACCTGGGACGCCATCACCGAGGACGTCACTCACGGCCCCGACCGGGGTGCCCGACGCTACGGTCTCGTCCGTGACGATGGCAAGGACTCGGCGCCGGTGCCGCAGTACGTCACGCGGGAGACGCCAAAGGACGCGGCGACCGTGGCCCAGCGGTCGGAGGTGTAGTGGCTCGCCGGCGTGTCGTGGACGACCGCACGGTTCCCGGCGCCCCTGGGGGGCGCTCTGGTCGGCCTCGGCTCAAGGGTGCCGCCTCAGCGCGCACAGGGCGTCGACCCGGTTGGTGGTGATGGAGTCGACGCCCAGGTCGATCAGGCGGCGCATGGAGCGGCGGGTGTCCGGGGTCCATGCGGAGAGGAGGTAGCCGTCGCGGTGGACGCGGTCGGCCAGGGCGTGGGTGATCAGACCGAAGCGGTAGTTGAGCCAGCGGGGGCGCACGGCTTCCAGGAGGGCGGGCCGGGGTGGCGCCGAGGTCTTCCAGGTGAGGGCGATCTCTGCGGTGGGGGCGGCGGCCCGGACGACCAACAGGGTGGCTGGGTCGGCGCTGTAGTAGACGCGCTCCTCGGCCTCGCACTCCCGTACGACGCCCAGCACCTGTCGCACCGCGCGTGGGTCGGCCGCGCCCGGCAGGTCGACCATCACCCGGCTGTCCTCGGTGGTGAGCAGCGCGTCGGCCAGCGTCGGCACCCCGTCGGCCGTGAGCCCGCGCAGCTCCGCGGCGGAGAGCGCGGACAGCGGCCGGTCCTGCTCCCAGAGCCGGTTCAGCGTCGAGTCGTGGAGCAGGACGGGCACGCCGTCACGGGTGGTCCGTACGTCGAACTCGACGGCGTCCGCGCCTAGTTGGAGCCCGGCCCGCAGGGAGTCGAGCGTGTTCTCACGATGGCGGTAGGGGGCGCCGCGATGGGCGACGGCTGTCACGGTGCGCATGGGTGAGGGTGGTCCCGATCGGGTCAGGGGGTCAGCCAGGCCGATGTGTAGGTGTCGATCTCGGCGCAGACGCTGGCCTTGCCGGGCTCGTCGAGGAAGGACGCGTCCACGGCGTTCTTCGCGAGGTCGGCGAGGCCCCGCTCGTCGAGATCGAGGAGGCGGGCGGCGACCGCGTACTCGGTGTTGAGGTCGGTGCCGAACATCGGCGGGTCGTCGGAGTTGATGGTCACGAGGACCCCGGCCCGCACGAACTCCTTGACGGGGTGCTCGTCGAGGGTGCGGACCGCGCGCGTCGCGATGTTCGAGGTCGGGCAGACCTCCAGGGCGATCCGCCGCTCGGCGAGATGAGCGAGGAGCTCGGGGTCGCGGGCCGCGCTGGTGCCGTGCCCGATGCGCTCGGCGCGCAGATCGTTCAGCGCGTCCCAGATCGTCTCGGGGCCGGTGGTCTCGCCGGCGTGCGGCACGGAGTGCAGCCCGGCCGCGATCGCCCGGTCGAAGTACGGCTTGAACTGCGGCCTCGGTACGCCGACCTCGGGCCCGCCGAGCCCGAACGACACCAGCCCCTCCGGCCGCAGCCGGTCGTCGGTGGCGAGCCGGACGGTCTCCTCGGCCGAGACCAGGCCTGCCTCGCCGGGGATGTCGAAGCACCACCGCAGAACCGTCCCGAACTCGGCCTCCGCCGCCTTCCGCGCGTCCTCGATCGCCTCCATGAAGGCCGACTCGTCGATACCGCGCCGGGTGGAGGAGTACGGCGTGATGGTCAGCTCGGCGTACCGCACCTGCTGCCGGGCGAGATCACGTGCCACCTCGAACGTCAGCAGCCGGACGTCCTCCGGCGTACGGATCAGATCGACGACGGACAGGTACACCTGGATGAAGTGGGCGAAGTCCGTGAACGTGAAGTAGTCCACCAGGGCCTCCGGGTCCCTGGGCACCTTGGAGTCGGGGTGGCGGGCGGCGAGCTCCGAGACGATACGGGGAGATGCGGAGCCGACGTGGTGCACATGCAGCTCGGCCTTGGGCAGGCCGGCGATGAAGGCGTGGAGACCGCGGGTGCCGGAGGCGTCGGGAGCGGGGGACGGGCCGGGTACGGCGGGGGTGACGGGCACGCCGTGCGTGGTGCGGTTGTCGGTCAAGGTTCCTCCCCGGAACGGCGTCCCTCCCGGACCGTGGTCTGCGTCGGGGGACGCGGGTGATCGGCTGATCGATGACTCGGGGATCATCGTAGGCGGCTGCCCGCTCGCCGAACCCCGGGCCTTAGCATGACGGAACGTACGTCTCGATCACGTGCGGCGGAAAACCGTCACAGAACGGCATGGAACGTCACAGGGGGACCCGCGCATGTCATCCGACGAGGCACCGACCCCGGAGCCACCGGCTCCGGAGTCACCGGCCAACTCTTCGCAGGCGGACCCGTGGACTGTCACGGAGCCGGGGGTGGGCGACGGTGCCGCCCCGTCGAGGGGCGCCGATGGTGTCGTGCGGCCCACCGTGGCAGACGGTGTCGCTCTCCCGGCTGCGGCGGACGGCGGCCCGCAGCCCGAGGACGCGGTTCCGGTCCCGAAGGTCACGCTGGACAAGAGGGGTGCTTCGGTGGGGGCGGGTGTCGGGTTCGCCGAGTCCGCATCCTCTGTCGGCCCTGCCTCGGACTCCGCCGCCCCGGACTCCGCCGCCTCGGCTTCCGCTGCCCTCCCGGCCCCGCGTGTTCCGTGGGCCGCCCCCGCTCCGGGTGATCCTTGCGCCGCCCCGGCCGGTACTCCGGCGCAGCCTCCCACCCCGCCCTCCGTGCACGACCAGGGGACGGTCGCGGCCATGCCGGGTGCGGAGGCGCGTGGCCCGATGCCGGTGGACGCGGGTGCGCCCACACCTCCCCGGGCCCCCGTGAGCCCGCAGCCCTGGGCAGGCCCCGGCGGCTTCCCGCCCCCGGGCGGCACCACGCTGTCGCCCACCCCGGCGGCCAACCCGTTCGCCCCGCCCGCGCCCGACGCCTCCTTCCCGCCGCCCGCGGCCGGCGTCCCTCTCACGGCCCCCGGGGCCGCTGTCCCGCCGCCGCCCATCAGTCCCGAGGGCCCCGGCCAAGTGCCCTACGGCTACCCGCAGTACCCCCAATACCCGCAGTACCCGCAGTACCCCCAATGCCCGGGGTATCCGGGCGCCCACGCCCAAGCCCACCCCGACGTCGGCCATCCCGTCGCGGGCCCCGGCTACGCCTGGCCCTTGATGGCGCCGCCGCCCAGCAACGGGATGGGGATCGCGGCGATGGTGCTCGGCATCTGCGCCGCCTCGCTGTTCTGTCTGTGGCCGCTCGCGATCCTGCTCGGCGTCATGGCCGTGATCTTCGGGTGCCTCGGCCGGGCCAATGCGCACCGGGGCGAGGCGACGAACCCGGGGCAGGCGCTGGCCGGGATCATCTGCGGAGTGGCCGGCATTCTGCTGGGCATCGGCTTCGTCGTCCTCTTCATCGTGGCGCCGGCCAGCGACATCCCCGACTCGGACCCCGATTCCTTCGACGACAGCTACTCCACGTCGCTGTCCCTGGTCCTGCCCAGCGGGGCCGGTGCCACAGGACCGACCGCCGCCGCGCCGGCGCCCGGCACCGGGGCCCTGGCCGTCGACCCGCGGTAGTCCGAGCGCGGCGATCTGACCCGAACCGCCGCGCCGCCCCGGGAGGGCGCGGGAAACGGCGCGACCGGCCACGACGAACCCGCGGTCGCCACGCCTACGCATCCACTCCGCTCAGCAGCCGCTCCCGCGCCGCCATCAGCGCGAAACCCAGCAGGTTGGGGCCCCGCCACCGAGCGGGGTCCATGGCGCGTTCGTCGTCCGCCGCCAGGCCGATGCCCCAGACGCGGTCCACGGGGCTGGCCTCGACGAGAACGCGGCCGGCCGTGCCCAGCAGGAACGCCCGCAGGTCGTCGTGGGCGGCGAACTTGTGGACGCTGCCCTCGACGACGATCGCGAAGCGCTCCCGCTGCCACACGGCGTCGTCGAAGCCGCGGACGAGCCGTCCGATCTTCTTGGCCTGGGCGGGGCTCGACGCCGCGACGGCCTTGCGCTCCGCCTCCGTGTCCCCGAAGAGCCGGGCCTTCGAGGCCATCATCCAGTGCTCGGCCGTCGCGTACTCCACGCCGTCCACCGTGAACGGCGACGGCCACCACTGGCTCAGACAGCTCGCGCCGGTCTGACCGTCGGGCCGTGGCCGGTGCCCCCAGAAGTGCAGGTACTTGACCCTCGCCCCCGAGCGGACCGCCTCCGTCAGCGTGTCCCAAGAATCGATCCTCGTCATGCCCAGGAGTCTGCCAGCCACCACTGACAGTCCGTCCTCGATTTTCCGTCACGACTGAACCCCTGGTCGACAGATTCCGTCGCGTAACCAAAAGGCAACAACGGAATCACTTGTTGATGACCAGCGCCTCTGTCAGGATCGGCACTCAAATCGAGCTGGAGCTACGCCACCGCCCCGGGGACGAGGGGCACCGGCGGAGGAGAGCGACATGCAGAACCCGGGCACGGCCACCCCGGAACGATTCCCCGCACAGGACCGCTTCGCGGGCGGCGCGCAGTACATCGCCGGCCGCCCGGCGAAGGGCACGTCGGGGCGCGCCCACGCGGTCGTCGACCCCGCGACCGGCGAGGAGGTGCTCAGGTACGAGCCGGCCGGAGCGGACGACGTGGACGCGGCCGTCGTCGCCGCCCGTGCGGCGTTCCCCGGATGGGCGGCCACCACCCCCGGCGAGCGTTCCGACGCCCTGCACCGCCTCGCCGCCGTGCTGGCCGAGCGGGCGGAGGAGTTCGCACGGGCCGAGTCCCTGCAGTGCGGAAAGCCGCTCAAGCTGACGCGCGAGTTCGACGTGCCGGGCACCATCGACAACACCGCGTTCTTCGCGGGCGCCGCCCGGCACCTCCACGGCCGGTCGGCGGGCGAGTACTCCGGCGACCACACCTCGTACGTACGCCGTGAGCCCATCGGGGTCGTCGGATCCATCGCGCCCTGGAACTACCCGCTCCAGATGGCCGCCTGGAAGATCCTCCCGGCGATCGCCGCGGGCAACACGATCGTCCTGAAGCCCGCCGAGCAGACCCCCCTCACCTCGCTGCTCTTCGCGCAGGCCGCCACCGACGCCGGAATCCCGGACGGGGTGATCAACATCGTCACCGGCACCGGCAAGGAGGCCGGTGAGCATCTCGTCGGGCATCCCAACGTGGCCATGACGTCCTTCACCGGCTCCACGGCCGTCGGCAGGCGCGTCGCCGAGATCGCCACCGCCACCGTCAAGCGCCTCCATCTGGAGCTGGGCGGCAAGGCCCCCTTCGTCGTCTTCGACGACGCCGACCTGGAAGCCGCCGTCCACGGCGCGGTCGCGGGCGCCCTCATCAACACCGGCCAGGACTGCACGGCCGCCACGCGCGCGTATGTGCAGCGGCCCCTCTACGAGGAGTTCGTCGCGCGGACGGCCGCCCTCATGGAGACCGTCCGGCTGGGGGACCCCTTCGCCCCGGGCACCGACCTCGGGCCGCTCATCTCGCACGTCCAGCGCGACCGGGTCGCCGCCTTCGTCGAGCGGGCACGCGCGTACGCGCGCGTGGTCACCGGCGGCGAGGCGCCCCAGGGGGAGCTGAGGAACGGCGCGTACTACCGGCCCACGCTCGTCGTGGACGCGGCCCAGGACAGCGAGATCGTCCAGTCCGAGATCTTCGGGCCGGTGCTCGTGGTCCTGCCCTTCGACGGCGACGACGAAGGCATCCGGCTCGCGAACGACACCCCCTACGGCCTCGCCGCCTCCGCCTGGAGCCGGGACGTGTACAGGGCGGGCCGCGCCACCCGGGAGATCAGGGCCGGGTGTGTGTGGGTCAACGACCACATCCCGATCACCAGCGAGATGCCGCACGGCGGCTACAAGGCATCCGGCTTCGGCAAGGACATGTCCATGTACTCGTTCGAGGAGTACACCCAGATCAAGCACGTCATGTTCGACAATACGGCGATCGCCAGGAAGGACTGGCACCGCACGATCTTCGGGGACCGCTAGCCAGACCCGGGGACCGGCCGCCCGACCCCCGGCCGGTCCCCGCACACCCTCCCGAAAGGGCACCCTCCGAAAGGGCATCACGCGCATGGAGCAGTACGAGCCCGACCGCCTGTCCCCGGCCCAGGTGGCCGCCGTGCGGCGCAGCCTCACCAACGGCAGGGCCGCCCTCCCCCGCCGTTCGCTGCTGCGCGCCGGAACGGGCGGCGCACTCGCCTTCGGCGGGCTCGGGGCGCTGAGCGCCTGCGGCATCCCCGCGGCGAAGAACACCTCGAGCGTCTCCTCCGAGGACCACTCGGCCAAGGAGAAGGAGATCAGCTTCTCCAACTGGACCGAGTACATGGACGTCGACGACAGCGGCAGGCGCCACCCCAGCCTGGAGGCGTTCATCAGCCGCACCGGCATCAAGGTCAAGTACACCGAGGACATCAACGACAACGTCGGGTTCTTCGGCAAGATCAAGCCACAGCTCGCCGCCGGTCAGGACACCGGGCGCGACCTGATCTGTGTCACCGACTGGCTCGCGGCCCGACTGATCCGCTTCGGATGGGTCCAGAAACTGGACGCGTCCAACCTGCCGCACGCCTTCACGAACCTCTCCCAGCAGTTCCGCGGCCCCGACTGGGACCCCGGGCGCGCGTACTCGTACCCGTGGACCGGCATCTCCACCGTCATCGCATACAACAGGAAGGCCCTCGACGGCGAGGAGGTCAGGTCCGTCTCCGACATGCTCGACAACCCGAAGCTGAAGGGCCGGATCGGCTTCCTGTCCGAGATGCGCGACAGCGTCGGAATGACCCTGCTGGACATGGGCAAGGACCCCGCGAGGTTCACCGACGACGACTACGACGCGGCGATCGCCCGCCTGCAGAAGGCCGTCGACAAGGGGCAGATCCGCCGCTTCACCGGCAACGAGTACACCTCGGACCTCAGCAAGGGCGACTTCGCGGCCTGTATCGCCTGGGCCGGCGACGTCGTCCAGCTCAAGGCCGACAGCCCGGACATCGACTTCGTCATCCCCGACAGCGGCTACATGACCTCGACCGACAACCTGCTGGTCCCCAACAAGGCCCGGCACAAGACCAACGCCGAACGGCTCATCGACTACTACTACGAGCCGGGGCCGGCCGCCGAACTCGCCGCGTACATCAACTACGTGTGCCCCGTCGACGGCGTGAAGGCGGAGCTGGCCAGGATCGACGCGGACGCGGCGAACAACCCGCTGATCATTCCGGACGCGGCCATGGCGGCCAAGTCCCGCGCCTTCCGCTCCCTCAGCAGTGAGGAAGAGACGGCGTACGAAGAGAAGTTCGCGAAGCTGACAGGGGCGTGACGAGGACGATGACCAGCAAGAAGACCACGGAGAGCGGCAGCGGGGACGTCCGCCTCTCCGGCATCGGCAAGACCTACGGCTCCTTCACCGCCGTGCACCCGCTCGACCTGACCGTGCCGGAAGGTTCCTTCTTCGCCCTCCTCGGCGCCTCCGGCTGCGGCAAGACCACCACCCTGCGCATGATCGCCGGCCTGGAGGAACCTTCCTGCGGAAGCGTCTCCCTCGGCGACCACGATGTGACGCACCTGCCCCCGTACAAGCGGCCGGTGAACACCGTCTTCCAGTCGTACGCTCTCTTCCCGCACCTCGACATCTTCGAGAACGTCGCCTTCGGACTGCGCCGGCGCGGCATCAAGAGCGTGAAGAAGCAGGTCGAGGAGATGCTGGAACTGGTCCAGCTCGGCGAGCAGGCGCGCAAGAAGCCGCACCAGCTCTCCGGCGGCCAGCAGCAGCGCGTCGCCGTCGCCCGCGCCCTCATCAACCACCCGAAGGTCCTCCTCCTCGACGAGCCCCTCGGCGCCCTCGACCTCAAGCTGCGCCGCCAGATGCAACTGGAGCTCAAGCGCATCCAGACCGAGGTCGGCATCACCTTCATCCATGTCACGCACGACCAGGAGGAGGCCATGACCATGGCCGACACGGTCGCCGTGATGAACGGCGGGCGTGTCGAGCAACTCGGCTCCCCGGCCGACCTGTACGAGAACCCGCGGACCACCTTCGTCGCCAACTTCCTCGGCACCTCCAACCTCATCGAGGCCGAGGTCGACTCCACCGGCGGCGACGAGATCGTGCTGACGGCGGGCGACGGCAAGCTTCTGCTCCCCGAGGCGCGATGTTCCGCGCCCACCCGCAACGGCGGCAAGGTCCTCGTCGGCGTACGCCCCGAGAAGATCACCCTCACTCACGCGGACGACGCCGGGGAGATCCCGGTCGGCCGCAACCGGATCACCGGGAAGATAGCCGCGACCAGCTTCATCGGTGTCTCCACGCAGTACGTCATCGACAGCTCCGTCTGCCCCGAGTTCGAGGTGTACGCGCAGAACATCGACCGCGACGTCCGGCTCGTGCCCGGCGCCGACGTCGTCCTGCACTGGAGCCCCGCGCACACGTTCGGCCTGGACGCCGCGCAGGACATCGACGCGGGTGTCGACGCGGGTGTCGACGAGGAGGCGGCCGCCTGATGCCGACCCTCACCGAAGCCGAGGCACCACCGCCCATCGCCCCCACCCCGGCCACGGCGGGGCCGCCCCGCCGACGGGGCCGCTGGACGCCGTACCTGCTGCTCGCACCCGGCCTGATCTGGCTGTTCGTCTTCTTCGCGCTGCCGATGGTCTACCAGGCCTCCACATCCGTGCAGACGGGCTCCCTGGAGGAGGGCTACCGGGTCACCTGGCACTTCGCGGCCTACTGGGACGCGTTGAGCGAGTACTACCCGCAGTTCCTGCGCTCGGTGCTCTACGCGGGCACGGCGACGATCCTGTGTCTGCTCCTCGGCTACCCGCTGGCGTACCTGATCGCCTTCCGGGCCGGCCGTTGGCGCAATCTGATCCTGATCCTGGTGATCGCCCCCTTCTTCACCAGCTTCCTGATCCGCACCCTCGCCTGGAAGACGATCCTGTCGGACGGCGGCCCGGTCGTCGGCGCCCTCGACGCGCTGCACGTCCTGGACGTCACCGGTTGGCTCGGCCTCACGGCCGGGGACCGGGTGCTGGCCACCCCGCTCGCGGTGGTCTGCGGCCTCACGTACAACTTCCTGCCGTTCATGATCCTGCCGCTCTACACCTCGCTGGAGCGCATCGACGGACGGCTCCACGAGGCGGCCGGCGACCTGTACGCCAAGCCGTTCACCACGTTCCGCAAGGTCACCTTCCCGCTCTCCACGCCGGGCGTCGTCTCCGGCACCCTGCTGACGTTCATACCGGCGAGCGGTGACTACGTGAACGCCGAACTCCTCGGCTCCACCAACACCCAGATGATCGGCAACGTCATCCAGAGCCAATTCCTGCGGATCCTCGACTATCCGACGGCGGCGGCCCTTTCGTTCATCCTCATGGCCGCGATCCTCCTCATGGTCACGGTCTACATCCGCAGATCCGGGACGGAGGACCTGGTCTAGATGGCCTTCGTGAACTGGCTCAAGCGTCGTCTCGTCGTCATCGCGGGACTGCTGACGCTCGGATATCTGCTCCTGCCGAACATCGTCGTCACGGTCTTCTCCTTCAATCAGCCGAAGGGCCGTTTCAACTACGAGTGGCAGGAATTCTCCACGGCGGCCTGGACCGATCCGTGCGGTGTCGCCGATCTGTGCGGCTCGCTCTCGCTCAGCCTCCAACTGGCCGCCTGGGCGACCCTCGGCGCGACCGCCCTCGGCACGCTGATCGCCTTCGCGCTGGTGCGGTACCGCTTCCGCGCGCGGGGCGCCGTCAACTCGCTGATCTTCCTTCCCATGGCCATGCCCGAGGTCGTGATGGCGGCCTCGCTGTTGACCCTCTTCCTCAATCTGGGTGCGCAGTTGGGATTCTGGACGATCCTCATCGCCCACATCATGTTCTGCCTCAGCTTCGTCGTGGTCGCCGTCAAGGCACGCGTGATGTCGATGGACCCCAGACTGGAGGAGGCCGCGCGTGATCTGTACGCCGGTCCCGTGCAGACCTTCGTCCGGGTCACCCTGCCCATCGCCGCCCCCGGTATCGCGGCGGGCGCGCTGCTCGCCTTCGCGCTCTCCTTCGACGATTTCATCATCACCAATTTCAACGCGGGCTCGACGGTCACCTTCCCCATGTTCGTCTGGGGCTCGGCACAGCGCGGTACGCCCGTCCAGATCAATGTCATCGGTACGGCCATGTTCCTGGTCGCCGTACTGATCGTGGTGGCCGGAATGGTCATCGCAAACCGCAGGAAGAAGCAGAAGGCATGAGCCGGGCATGAGCTGAAGGCGTGTCTGAGCCGATCCGACTCTGTAGGGAGTTGAAATCATGGCCCCAAGCGCCATGAACCGTTGGACAAAGTCACTCTCCGACGCACAGCCGGTCCCGTACTGGCTCGAAGACCCGGGCAAGCCCCATCCCGAGCCCGCGCTCACCGGCGCCGAGAGCTGCGACCTGCTGGTCGTCGGCGGCGGCTACAGCGGACTGTGGACCGCGCTGATCGCCAAGGAGCGCGACCCCGGCCGGGATGTCGTCCTGCTGGAAGGCCGTGAGGTGGGCTGGGCCGCCTCCGGTCGCAACGGCGGCTTCTGTGCCGCTTCCCTGACCCACGGCCTGGCCAACGGCCTCGCCCGCTGGCCGGGCGAGATCCACAAGCTGCAGGAGCTCGGCACGCGCAACCTCGACGAGATCGAGGCGGCGGTCGCCCGCCACAACCTCGACTGCGACTTCGAACGCACCGGCGAGATCGATGTCGCCACCGAGACGTACCAGGCGTGGGAACTGCGCGACTGGTACGACGAGATCGAGCGCAAGGGCCTCGCCGACGGCATCGAGCTCCTCGACGCCGACGCCGTCCGCGACCAGGTCGCCTCACCCACCTTCGAGGCCGGCCTGCACGACCGCAGGGGCGTCGCCATGCTCCACCCCGCCAAACTCGCCTGGGGCCTCAAGCGCGCCTGCCTGAACCTCGGCGTCCGTGTCCACGAGCACACCCCCGCGCTGAACCTGAAGCCGTACGGCGTCGGCATGGCCGTCCGCACCCCGTACGGCCAGGTCCGTACCCGCCAGGTGGCGCTCGGCACGAACATCTTCCCCAGCCTGGTCAGACGCGTCCGCGCGTACACCGTCCCCGTCTACGACTACGCCCTGATGACCGAGCCGCTGACCGCAGGGCAACTGGCGTCGATCGGCTGGAAGAACCGGCAGGGGCTCGGGGACTCGGCCAACCAGTTCCACTACTTCCGGCTCAGCGCCGACAACCGGATCCTGTGGGGCGGCTACGACGCGGTCTACCCGTACGGCGGCCGGGTGCGCGCCGAGTACGACGACCGCCCGGAGACGTACGCCAAGCTCGCCGGGCACTTCTTCACCTGCTTCCCGCAGCTGGAGGGTGTCCGCTTCACCCACGCCTGGGGCGGCGCCATCGACACCTGCTCCCGCTTCTCGGCGTTCTTCGGCACCGCCCACCAGGGCAAGGTGGCGTACGCCGCCGGCTACACGGGGCTCGGGGTGGGCGCGACCCGCTTCGGCGCGGACGTCATGCTCGACCTGCTCGCGGGGGAGCGTACGGAGCGCACCGAGCTGGAGATGGTCCGCAAGAAGCCGCTGCCGTTCCCGCCGGAGCCGTTCGCGTGGACCGGCATCGCCCTCACCAAGTGGTCCCTCGCTCGTGCCGACTCCCACGCCGGCCGCCGCAACCTGTGGCTGAAGGCCATGGACCGGCTGGGGTTGGGCTTCGACAGCTAACGGCGGCAGGGGGGCAGGCGTGAGGGCGAGAGGGCGTGAGGGCGTGAGGGCGTACCCATGATCACCGGGCGTGCGCCCTACCGGGTCGCGTTACCCCCTTCACCACCAAAAAGTTGTCGGAACCCGCGTAATGCCGGGCCCGAATCTCTGTCTGTGCTGCTGCGGACGCGAAAACGCCTCCGCGGGAGCTCTACAGAGAGGAAGGTCCCTGTCATGACTGGGGCCAAGACGGCGGCCGAATGGCTGGCATCCGTATCACCGGATCCCGAGGCCTGCCGCTGGGAGTGGGAGCGCAACCCCCTGGGGGTCGCCCTGCTTCCGGCGGGCAGGCTCTGGGACGTGCTGATCCTGCCGGGTGCACTCGGCTATCCCACGCTCGACGTCCTGACCCGCATCATCGACCAGCTCGGACCCGTGCTCGTCGACTTCGGCGACGACCGCATGGGCTTCTTCGTACCGCCGGGCACGGCGTCGCGCTGGCTCGGCACCGGGGTGCGCAGCGCCGGCCCCGGCACCTGGATCGTGGTGCCGTACCCGGGTCGGCAGACCGGCGGTGTCCGCTGGCTGGTCCCGCCGGACGGCAGCGGCACCCTCACCGACCCGGCCCTGCTCGAGCTGGCGATGCACGAGGCGGCGGCGAGCCTGGCCGGGGACGACGACCGGTAGCCGGGGGCTCAGCCGCCCGCGGGCCGACAGCCACCCGCGGGCCCACAGCCGCACGCCGTGACGGCGGCCGTCCCCCGGCCGCACACCGCGCTCTCGTCGGCCGCCCGTGCGACCGACGCGGACGGCACCCGCGGAGCACCACCGGACGCCGGCGGACGGCACGCGGGCGAGGGAACGGGAACGTCACCCGGCGGGACGGCGCGTCCGGAGCCACGGCCGGGAGAGCAGCAGCGCGCACACGCACCAGCTCGCCACCACGTCGAGCGGCCAGTGGTAGCCCTGGCGCACCAGGCCGAAGCCGACCCCGAGGTTCAGGACGACCGCGACGACGACGATCGCGCGGCGCGCGCGAGCGCCGCGCAGCCAGGGGAGCAGGACCAGGACGGCGCCCCCGTAGGCGATGGAGGCGGTCGCGGTATGACCGGACGGGAAGAAACCCGTGCCAGGACCCATGATCGAGGGGCCGGGCCGGTCGATGAGCTCCTTCAGCGGGAGGACCCAGAGCGGTACGGCGGCCATGAGGAGCGCCGCGGCGGCGGACGGCCGCCACCAGTGGTCCCCACCGGTGGCACGCGCGCGCCGCGCGACAAGGAGCAGCACGAGGGCGAGGACCGGCACGGCGACCGTGATGTTGCCGAGGTCGGCGAGGAACTGGGTCGAGGCGCCCCGGCTGACGAGGGAGCCGCTGAGGCGTTCGTCCGCACGGGCCAGTGGTCCGTGCGCGACGACCTGCCATGTGATCAGGGCGAAGACAAGGGCCGGGACGCCGAGAAGGAGGAGGGCGGCGGGCCGGCCCCAGGGGGTGGTCGGCCGCCCTCGAACAGGGGGGGTGGTTCGAGGACGGCCGGCCGGATCGGTGTGCCGCACGCCCCGGGGGGTTTGGGGCGGGCGGCCATCCGATCGGTGAGGAGATCCGGAGCCGGAAGCTCCGGGTGTGTGCGCGAGGGCACGACCAGGGCGAAGCTGGGGAGGCCCCGACCCGGTGTCGCCCACGGTTCCCCGTGGGCGGGGTGTATCTCTCATCTGCGTCTGAACCTACGGCAGGGAGTGCGGTGACGACAGACGAAATCGCGACCCGTCATGCACCTTGCACACCTTCTTCACGCCCTCCGGCGCTCGTCCACAGGGACCGGAATGCCCGGGTTCAGATGCGGGTGAACGCCTGCTCGATGATGTCGAGGCCCTCGTTCAGCAGGTCCTCGCCGATGACGAGCGGCGGCAGGAAGCGCAGCACGTTGCCGTAGGTGCCACAGGTCAGGACCAGCAGTCCCTCCTGGTGACAGGCCTTGGCCAGCGCGGCGGTCGCCTCCGGGTCCGGCTCCTTCGTCGTGCGGTCCTTGACCAGTTCGATGGCGATCATGGCGCCCCGGCCGCGGATGTCGCCGATGACGTCGAACTTCTCGGCCATGGCGGTGAGCCGGACCTTCATCGTCGCCTCGATCGACCTGGCGCGGGCGTTGAGGTCCAGCTCCTTCATCGTCTCGATCGAGCCGAGCGCGCCCGCGCAGGCGACGGGGTTGCCGCCGTAGGTACCGCCCAGGCCACCCGCGTGCGCCGCGTCCATGATCTCCGCGCGACCGGTGACGGCGGCGAGCGGCAGGCCGCCGGCGATGCCCTTCGCCGTCGTGATCAGATCCGGGACGATGCCCTCGTCCTCACACGCGAACCACTGGCCCGTGCGGCAGAAGCCCGACTGGATCTCGTCGGCGACGAAGACGATGCCGTGGTCGGAGGCGAACTTGGCGAGGGCGGGCAGGAAACCCTTGGCGGGCTCGATGAAGCCGCCCTCGCCGAGCACCGGCTCGATGATGATCGCGGCCACGTTCTCGGCGCCGACCTGCTTGGCGATCTGGTCGATCGCCTGCGCGGCCGCCTCGGGGCCGGCGTTCTCCGGGCCGGTCGGCCAGCGGTAGCCGTAGGCGACGGGCACGCGGTACACCTCGGGGGCGAACGGTCCGAAGCCGTGCTTGTACGGCATGTTCTTCGCGGTCAGCGCCATCGTGAGGTTGGTGCGCCCGTGGTAGCCGTGGTCGAAGACGACCACGGCCTGCCGCCTGGTGTACGAGCGGGCGATCTTCACGGCGTTCTCGACGGCCTCGGCGCCGCTGTTGAACAGCGCGGACTTCTTGGCGTGGTCGCCCGGGGTCAGTTCGGCGAGGGCCTCGGCGACCGCCACGTAGCCCTCGTACGGCGTGACCATGAAACAGGTGTGCGTGAAGTCCTGGAGCTGGGCGGTGGCCCGGCGGACGACGGCCTCGGCGCTCGCGCCGACGCTCGTCACGGCGATGCCGGAGCCGAAGTCGATCAGCCGGTTGCCGTCGACGTCCTCGATGATCCCGCCGGACGCGCGCGCGGTGAACACCGGCAGCACCGACCCGACCCCCGCCGCGACCGCGGCGGTACGACGGGCCTGCAGCTCCTGCGACTTCGGTCCGGGGATGGCGGTGACGACGCGGCGCTCCTGGGGAAGTGCGCTCATGTGGGGCTCCTGGGGGGCTTTGCGGACGCTTGCCTTCGTTTCTCGCAGGCTAGGGGGGCGACCGGGGGGTGGGCATGCTCCATGTGGGCGGTGTCGAGGGTTGGTCTTGTCCGTCGTGGACATGGAGGAACGGGGGGTACGGGGGTGCGCCCGCCCGCGTAATACGGTGAGCGCGGAGGTTCAACCGGCCGCGTAAACGGTGAACTCCCCATGCGAGAGCGTTAGATTGGCTCGCTGATGGTGGACGGAACGGCTGGTCAGGGGGCAAGCGCGATGAACAGCGACGGAACGCGGGACGCGCGGGGCACGCATGCGAATCCCGTGCCGCGTCCGGCGGGGTCGCCGGAGATGCCGACGGCACCTCCCGTGCCTCCCATGCCCACAGGGGCCCCGGGCGTGCCGCCCAGGCCGGACGGGAACGCGTTCCTGTCCTGGCTGCGGACACCGCGGCCCGACGCGGCGCCCGGCGTGTGGCGGTTCGGGCACCGGGCGAGGCCCGAGGAGGAGCCGGAGACCGTCCCCGGCCGGCAGTTGCTCGCTGGCGCCCTGATCGCCTTCCTCGTCGGCTGGCTGATCTGGTCCCTGCTCTGGAACGGCTACCTGGGCGGCTGGTGGCTCGTACCGCTCTACGCCATGATCCCGGATTCCTGGGCGCCGGCGCACTCGTACTCCGCCGTGGTCCTCAGCTATGTCTGGTACACGATCGTCGCACTTGCGATCATGGTCGGCGTCGGACGGCTCGGCCGCTGGGGTGAGGTCTGGCGCCGGTACGGGCTCCCGCGCTACCGGCAGCGGCAGGAGCGACAGGTCGTACCGCCGCCCCAGGAGGACCCCGCCGGATGGCCGCAACTGCGGGAGGGCGGAGCGGTGGACGCCGCCGAGCGGCTGGGCGCCGACGCTCGGGCCGGGCTCATGCGGGACGTGGATCACGCGCGGATCATGCGGGCGTGGCAGGGAGTGCGCGGCGGTCGGCACAGTCTGGCGACGTTCACCGGCGCGGTGCTGAAGGACGGCGCGGCCGCCTGTCTGCACCCGTCCGGGGCGCGGGACCTGCCCGCCCGGCTCGCCCGGCACGACATGGTCACCGGACAGGTCCGCCTGGGCGGCACGGTCGACGACCCGCGCAACCCGTACGCCTACCGGGGCACCGGCCTCGCCCTCGACCCCGAACTGCTCGGCACGTCCCTGCTGGCCGTGGGGCCCGCCGGGTCGGGGAAGACCGGGAGCGTCGTGTGGCCCGTCGCCGAGTCGCTGTGTCTGCACGCGCTGGCCGGGCAGGCCGCGGTGGTGGTCGTCGGCGCGGCGGGGGCGGGCCTCGGCCCGGCGGACGCCTACGACGTCGTCGTACGGATCGGGAACCCGGAGTCCGTGTACGACCTCGACCTCTACGGGGGCACCACGGACCCCGACGAGGCCGCGGCCGTCCTCGCGGAGGCGCTCGTCGGTGACCTCGCCGACCCGCACCCCGGCAGCGACAGCCGACGCTCCACCACGGTTCTCGCCCAACTGCTCGGACCGTTCCGGGCGGTGCACGGGCGGTTCCCGTCGGTGCCGCAGCTGCGCCAGCTGCTGGACGGCGCGCCCGGCCCGCTGGGCGAGCTGCGCAAGGGCCTCCAGGAGGCCGGGGAGGAGTCCCTGCTGCGGGAGCTGGACGCGCGCGAGCGGCAGCTCGGGCACCCCGGGGACGTCGGGAGCGTGCTGGCCGACCGGGTCGCCCTCCTCGACCGGCCCGCGTTCGCCGCATTCTTCGACACTTCCGGCCAGTCCCGGCCCTTCTCCCTCCGTGCCCTCGACCACCCCGTACGGGTCCGCATCGACCTCCCCGAACGCGGCCACGCCGACGCCTCGCGCATCCTGGCGCGGCTGGTGCTCGCGCAGTTCACGGCGAGCGTCTCCGTACGGGAGGACCGGTCGCTGTTCGCCTGCCTCGTGCTGGACGACGCCACGGGGGTCGTCACGCCGGAGGCCGTACGCGGCATCCAGCGGCTGCGGTCCACCAACGCGGGCGCGGTCCTCACCCTCCGCACCCTCGACGACGTGCCCCGGCCCCTGCGCGGGCCGCTCCTCGGCGCCACGGGCTGCCGGATGGCGCTGTCCGGGCTGACCCCGTGGGACGGGCAGGACTTCGCCGAGGTCTGGGGCAAGGAGTGGACCGAGGCACGGGACGTCACCGACCGGCAGATCATCGCCGACTCCCCGGCCGGCAAGGCCTGGCACGCCCTGCGGCGGGTGATCACCGGCCACGCGCCCACCGCGCGGGCGGTGACCGTGCGGCAGGTCGAGCGGGAGCGGTGGTCCGCGTCCGAACTGGCTCACGGTGTGCCTCCGGGGCACGCCGTGTTGTCGCTGACGAGCGTGCGGGGCGAGCACGCTCCGCCGTTGCTGGTGGATCTGCGCGGCTGAGGGGGCGTCGCGGTGGTCGGTGCAGGGCTGGGGGCTGGGGCGTCAGGGTGGTCGGCCGGGCGTTCGGTTTGAGTCATTGGTGTGCGGTGGGTGGGACTTGTGACCGTACGGTGAGGCAGAATCGACATAGGTCGTTCATACGTGGCGGCCAAGAGAAGAAGCTCTCCTCCAGCCCGCTGACTCCGCCACCGACCTGAAGGTCCCATGCCCCCGACCCTCGCCTCACTCGTCCATCACTCGGCGCTCAAGCTGACCGTCCGGGCGGGCGAGGACCGCCTGGACGTGCCGGTGCGCTGGGCGCACGCCAGCGAGCTCGCCGATCCCGTGCCCTACATGGAGGGCGGCGAACTGCTGCTGATCACCGCGCTGAAGCTGGACGTGGAGGATCCGCAGGCGATGCGACGCTATGTACGGAGGCTGGCCGGGGCCGGGGTCGCCGGACTCGGCTTCGCCGTCGGGGTGCACTACGACGAGGTCCCCGGTGCGCTCGTCGACGCGGCCGAGGAAGAGGGGCTGCCCCTCCTGGAGGTGCCCCGGCGCACGCCCTTCCTCGCCATCAGCAAGGCGGTGTCGGCCGCCATCGCCGCCGAGCAGTACCGGGCCGTGACGGCGGGTTTCGCCGCGCAGCGGGAACTGACCAAGCAGACGTTGTCCGACGGCCCCGAGGGGCTGCTCGCCTCGCTCGCCTCACAGGTCGACGGGTGGGCCGCCTTCTACGACGCCTCCGGGGCGGTCGTCGCGGTGGCGCCCGAGTGGGCGGAGCGGCGGGCCGGGCGGCTCACCGCCGACGTCGAACGGCTGCGGGACCGGCCGGCGCCGGCCAGTGTGGTCGTCGGCGGCGACGACCGCGTCGAGCTCCACTCCCTCGGCACCGGCCGCCGGGCCCGCGCCGCCCTCGCCGTCGGAACGGCGGCGGCCCCGGGCACCGCCGAGCGGTACGCCGTCCACTCCGCCATCGCCCTGCTGACCCTCACGACGGAACGGTCGCGCTCGCTGCACGCGGCCGAGCAGCGGATCGGCGCGGCGGTGCTGCGGATGCTGCTGGCCGGGGAGTGCGACCACGCGCGCGCCGTCGCCGGGGATCTGTACGGCGGACTGCTGGACGCCCCCTTCCGCTTGATCCTCGCGGAGTCGGCCTCGGCGTCGGCGGCCAGGGCCCGGATGGAGGGGGCTGCGGTTTCGGCGGGGGTCACGGGCGTGAGGGGGGCTGCGGATCCTGCGGGGGGCGCCGCTCCGACAGGGGAGACGGCTTCGACGGGGGCCGCGGCTTCCGGTGGGGCCGGGGGAGCGAGCGGGGGCGGAAGTGGGGGCGGGGGTGTGCCTGGGGCCGGGGCTCGGTCCGGTGCGGAGGCGCGGTCCAGGGCTGGGCAGGGTGTCGGGGCGGGGCTCGGGGCCGGGGCGAGTGTCGGGGTTGTGGAAGGGGTGATGGCTGCCGCCTTGGCCGCCGTCGGTGCCGAGGGGGATCTGCTCGGGCAGCTCGTCGAGGTGGTGGAGGCGGCTGCCGCGCGGGCCGGGGAGGCGGTGCTGGTCGTTCCGGACGGGGAGCGGCTGGTGGTGCTCGCCGTGGACGGGGGCGCGGTGGTGGCCGCGTGTGGGGAGTTCGCGGCTGCGTTGGAGGCGTCCCGGGCGTCCGGGCGGGACTCCGTGGCGGGCGGCCAGGTGTCCGCCGCCGCGTCCGGCGAGGAGGAGGAGCTCGTCGTGGGGCTGTCCGCGCCCGCAGGGCCCATCGCGGCCGCCGCGGCGTACAAGCAGGCCGAACAGGCGCTGTCCGTGGCCCGGAGGCGCGGGCGGTGCCTCGTCGAGCATGAGGAGCTGGCCGCGGGGTCCGTGCTGCCGCTGCTCGGTGACGACGCCGTACGTGCCTTCGCCGACAGTCTGCTCCGCCCTCTGCGTGAACACGACGCGACCGGGCGGGGGGATCTGGTCGCCTCCCTGCGGGCCTGGTTGTCGAGGCACGGGCAGTGGGACGCGGCGGCGGCGGATCTGGGGGTTCATCGGCATACCCTGCGGTACCGGATGCGGCGGGTGGAGGAGATCATCGGGCGCTCGCTGGACGATCCCGATGTGCGGATGGAGCTGTGGTTGGCGTTGAAGGCCACGGCTGCGGCGGGGGAGTAGGGCGGTTCTCGCCCCCGCCACCCCTACCGTCCCTCCCCCGCTCTCGGCTTCGCGTGAGCGGGAGGTGCCCCCATCCGGGGCTGCGCCCCTTCGACCCCTTGCCGAGCCGGTCTGGGGTGGGTTCTTCGGGTGCGGGTGGGTGGGGGCCGGTCGCGCAGTTCCCCGCGCCCCTGGCAAGCAGGGGCTGCGCCCCGTGCTTGCCGGCCCGCAGGGGTCGTGTCTTTCCAGGGGCGCGGGGACCTGCGCGACCAGCCCCCACCCACCCGCACCGAACCACACCCGCACCCGAACTCACCCCCCCACTCCGCCAATCCGCCAATCCGTAGCAACCCCTGGCAGTACTCATACGCGCCGGACAAACGACCGCCACCCGCCCCGGCTTTACCGTGGAGCCGAAAGACGACGTGTCACCCACCGAAGGGCCGGGATCGACCATGACCGCCACGCACGCTTTCTGGCTCGCCGGCCGCCAGGCCACCGATGAGATCACGTTCGATGTGACCTCGCCCTGGGACGGCCGGCTGGTCGGCCGGGTGAGCGTGCCGACGGACGAGCAGGTCGAAGAGGCCGTGGCCGCCGCGTACGCCGTTCGGGACGAGTTCGCAGCGACCCCGGCGCATGTGCGGGCCGCCGCGCTGGACCACGTGAGCAGGCGTCTCGTGGAGCGGACCGAGGAGATCGCGGGGCTGATCTCCGCCGAGAACGGCAAGCCGGTCAAGTGGGCGCGTGGCGAGGTCGGCCGTGCCGTCTCCGTGTTCCGGTTCGCGGCGGAGGAGGCCCGCCGGTTCAACGGCGGCGAGGCGCAACGGCTCGACACCGACCTGGGCGGCCAGGGGCGGCTCGCCCTCACCCGCCGCTTTCCCAAGGGCGTCGTCCTCGGCATCGCGCCCTTCAACTTCCCGCTCAACCTGTGCGCCCACAAGATCGCCCCAGCGATCGCGGCGGGCGTGCCGATCATCCTGAAGCCCGCCCCAGCCACCCCCCTCGCCGGTCTGATCATCGGTGAACTGCTCGCCGAGGCGGAGGCCGTGGCCGGGGCCGCTCTCCCCGCCGGCTCCTGGAGCATCCTCCCCGTCGCCAACGACCGCATGCCCGCCCTCGTCCAGGACGAGCGGCTGCCCGTGATCTCCTTCACCGGCTCCGAGAAGGTCGGCTACGCGATCATGGATTCGGTGCCGCGCAAGCACTGCACCCTGGAGCTCGGCGGCAACGGCGCGGCGGTCGTCCTGGCCGACTACGCGAGCGACGCCGACCTCGACCGGGCCGCGACCCGTATCGCGACCTTCTCCAACTACCAGGGCGGCCAGTCCTGCATCTCCGTGCAGCGGGTGATCGCGGACGCGTCCGTGTACGAGCGGCTGCTGCCGCGCATCGTCGCGGCCGTCGAGGCGCAGGTGACCGGTGACCCCTCCGACGGTGCCACCGATGTGGGGCCGCTGGTCAGCGAGGACGCCGCCAAGCGTGTGGAGGCGTGGGTCCAGGAGGCGGTCGACGCAGGGGCCACGCTCCTCACCGGCGGCAAGCGCGACGGCGCCTCGTACGCGCCGACCGTCCTCACCGATGTCCCCGCCGATGTGACGATCTCCTGCGAGGAGGTCTTCGGGCCCGTCCTCACCGTGACGAAGGTGTCGGGCGAGGCCGAGGCCTTCGCCGCCGTCAACGACTCCAAGTACGGCCTCCAGGCGGGCGTCTTCACCCACGACCTGCAGACCGCCTTCCGCGCCCACCGCGCGCTGGAGGTCGGCGGCGTGGTCATCGGGGACGTCCCGTCCTACCGCGCCGACCAGATGCCGTACGGCGGAGTGAAGCAGTCCGGCGTCGGGCGGGAGGGCGTGCGGTTCGCCATGGACGACTACACCTACGAGCGGGTGTTGGTCCTGACGGGGCTTCAGCTCTGAGCAGGTCCGGGTGATCCGAGACCCGTCGGGGACCGTGATCTCCCGCAAACCCCTAGCTTGTGACAATCATTTTCATGTAGTCTCGGGTCAGATCCCGGGATGAAGGGGCCCGGCACCGATGCCTTCCGGTGCCGGGCCCCTTCTGTGTGTCGGCTCGCTCCGGACCCTCAACCGGAGAAGCCGACGTGCGCCAGCCGCACTGGGCCGCGCAGCATGAGGTGGACGTCGTGCACGCCGGCGGCCGAGACGGCGGCGTGCAGGGTGGTGTACGTGTAGGGGTCGCCGGTGGGAGGGTCGAGTGTCAGCGTCGCCAGGACGGGCCCGCCGATGAGGGAGAACTCGATGCTCCCCGCACCCGCCGCCTCCACGCTCAGCCCGGTGGTGCCCGCGCCGAAGTCGCAGCGGTTGAAGATGAGTTCGCCCGAGGCGTCGCTGGTGCCGCCCGTCGGGGTCACCGCGTCGCCCGACATCTTCGTGCGGTCGACGATGTCCGTGCCCCGTTGCTCGTCGAAGTCCGCCGCGTCCAGACCGTGGAGGAGGAGCGGGCGCGGGGCGACCGGCTCGCCCGCGACCGTGCAGGTCGTACGGAGGCGGATGTCCTCGCAGGAGGCGCCGACCAGCACCTCGTAGTCGCCAGGCTCCCGATGCCAGGTGCCGTGCGCCACGTCCCAGAACTCCAGGGCGGAGAGCGGAACACGGAAGGCCAGCTCCGTCGAGGCACCGGGGGCGAGGGTGACGCGGCGGTGTCCGACCAGCTCGCGGCGCGGGCGCGGCACCGACGGGTCCTCGGCGCGGAGGTAGACCTGGGCGACCTCGTCGGCGGTCAGCGCGCCCGTGTTGGTGACGGTGAAGGAGACGGTCAGGTCGTCCTCACGCACATGGGTGACGAGGTTTCCGTACGCGAACTCCGTGTACGACAGGCCGTGCCCGAAGGGGAACAGCGGCGTGCCCTCGAAGTAGAGGTATGTCTGACGGGCTCCGATCACGTCGTAGTCGAGGAGGTCGGGGAGGTCGGCGTCGGTGGCGTACCAGGTCTGCGGGAGGCGGCCCGCCGGGGAGACATCGCCGGCGAGGACGCGGGCAAGGGCGGTGCCCGCGGCCTGGCCGCCGTGCGCGGTCCACAGGACGGCGGGCAGGCCGGCGGGGTCCACGGCGTACGGATAGGCCGAGACCAGGACCAGCGCGGTGTTCGGATTGGCGGCGCGGGCCGCGCGCAGCAGGCGCTCCTGGTGGGCGGGGAGGGCGAGCGTCGGGCGGTCCTCGGTCTCGCGGCCGTTGATGTGGGGGTCGTTGCCCGCGACCACGACGACCACGTCGGCCTCGGCGGCGACCCTGGTCACGGCCTCCTCGCCGGGCTGGGTCACCATGAGCTCGAAGACTTCCGGATTCTCGTCGGCAACCTTCACGCCGTCGGCGCCGACAGTGACGTACCGGCCCGTCCCTGTGTGCTTGAGGAGGTGACCGTTCCTGTGGGAACCGGAGGGCTCCAGGCGGAAGGTCTCCTGGACGATCCAGCCGCCGGGCTGGTCGGCCGAGGCGCGCAGGTAGCCGTCCTCGGCGACCGAGAGGTAACGGCCGTCCGGCGCGCGGAAGGTGAGCACGCCCTCGCCCCAGTCGACGAGGGACAGCTCGGTGCCGTCGGCGTCCGTGGTCAGCGGCGGCAGGTCCGTGCGGCCGGCGAGGAGCGCCGGGTCGAGGGCGCCCTCAGCGCCGCGCACCGCGTCATCGGCGTCGGGCGCCTCGGGGACGGACACGTACGCGCCGGTGGACAGCGCCTTGAGGCGTACGCGGTCCACGCCCTCCGCGAACGTCACCCGCTCGGCACCGAAGCGGTCGTACAGACCTTCGAGCGGGGTCGAGCGGTGGATGAGGGTGCCGCTGTACCAGTCGAGCTTGCACTCGTCGGCGAGCAGACCGACGACGGCGATCCGGGTGTCCTCGGCCAGTGGCAGCAGACCGCCCTCGTTCTTCAGCAGGACGATCGCCTGCTCGGCGGCCTCCCGGGCGAGGGCGCGGTGGGCCGGGGTGTCGAAGTCCTTGGTGTCCGCGTACGGGTCGGCCTGGGGGTCGAACTCGCCGAGGCGGAAGCGGACCGAGAGCTGACGGCGGACCGCCTCGTCGATGTCGTCGGCGGTCAGCAGGCCCTGCTCCAGGGCGTCCTTGACCCGTCCGATCATCGTCGAGCTCTCCGTGCCGTGGTCGGTGAAGCTGTCGACGCCGGCCCGCAGCGAGGCGGCGGTCGCCTCCTCGTGGGTGTCGAAGTAGTGCTCGGAGTCGACGAGGTTCGACGGCGCGCCCGCGTCCGAGCAGACCAGCAGATGCTCGTCGGTCCAGGTCCGCAGGTGCTCGGCCAGGTAGGGCGAGACGTGGTTGGGGCGGCCGTTGACCAGGTTGTACGCGGGCATCACACCGGCCACCGCGCCCGCCTCGACCGTCTCGCGGAAGGCGCGCAGATCGTACTCGTGCAGGACACGGGGGCGGACCGAGGAGGAGGTGACCGAGCGGTCGGTCTCGTTGTTGTGCGCCAGCCAGTGCTTGAGCACGGGGGCCGTGCGCCAGTAGGTGGGGTGGTCGCCGCGCAGGCCGCGGGTGTACGCGGTCGCGATCGCGGAGGTCAGCTTCGGGTCCTCGGAGTAGCCCTCCTCGTTGCGGCCCCACAGCGGGTGGCGCAGCAGGTTGACCGTGGGGGACCACACGTTGAGGCCGACGCGGTCGTCGCCGGCGCGCATGGCGCGCACCTCGGTGGACACCGCCTCGCCCACACGCCGGACGAGGTCGTCGTTCCAGGTCGCGCCGAGGCCCACGGCCTGCGGGAACACCGTCGCCGGGCCCATCCAGGCCACGCCGTGCAGGGCCTCCTGGCCGGTGCGGAAGGCGGCCACCCCGAGGCGGTCGACGGCGGGGGCGAACTGGTGCAGGAACGCGATTCTCTCGTCCAGGGTGAGCCGCCGGAGCAGGTCGTCGATGCGCTTCGCGAGCGGCAACCGCGGATCGCGGAAAGGCGGTGGGGGCGGCGTCTGTGCGGTCACGTGAGGATCCCTTTGCGATGGAGCGGTGAGGCGCTTTCGAAGCGCTTCGATGCTCATTCGACTAGGGGGCGGGTGTCAAGAGACCAAGACGCAACAGATCCGTTTCCTCACCGTCATACAGGCCCAGAAAGGAAGGGCCGGAAGGGGGCGATCCGGTCGTCGGCACCTCCGAGGAATCTGGCAGTCGACCCTTGTGCGCCCCTCGTCGTTCACTTAACCTCGCAGCAACATCGAAGCGCTTCGACTGCAGAGGGGACGCTTCGCGTGCTCGCACCCTCTGCCGTTCATCAGTTCCATCGCTTCAGCACAGCCAGTCCCACTCAAGACACCGCAGCCGACGGCCACCGCCGGGTGTCCTGGTGTGCGCCATGAAGGGTTGACGCAATGACGCCGAACTCCGCCACCTCCTCCGCGCCCAGCCGGAGAAGCTTCCTCGCCTCCACGGCGGTCGCCGCCGCCGCAGTGGCGGGGGGTGTACCGCTGCTGTCCGCCTGCGGCGGCTCGCAGGAGGGCCGCAAGGAGGGCACGACGTCGGGCAAGGACGCGCAGAAGATTCTTCCGACGTTCGTCGCTTCGTCCGTCGTGGCGCCCGACATCCCGGCGAAGAACGGCTCGGCGGCCGGCTTCAGCAAGGCGATCGCCACCGCCGACCTGAAGACCTCGGTCCCGAAGAAGCTCGGCAGCGGCGGCAAGCTGAAGATCATGTCCCCGTTCTGGGGGTCGCCGCCGAAGAACGACAACCCGTACTACAAGGCCATGAACGAGGCCATCGGCGTCGAGGTCACCTGGCAGAACCAGGACGGCAACACCTACGACGAGAAGCTGGGCGCGGTCCTCGCCTCCAGCGAGATCCCGGACGCCGTGGTGGTCCCGGGCTGGAACCTGGTGGGCAAGATACCCAGCGCCGTCAACGCCAAGTTCGCCGACCTCGGCCCGTATCTCTCCGGCGACAAGGTCAAGGACTACCCGAACCTCGCGGCCGTCCCAACCGACGCCTGGCAGCGCTCCATCTTCGGCGGCCAGCTCCGCGCGATCCCGATGCCCGCCTCGTACGTCCCGAACATCGCGTCCTTCTACCGCAAGGACATCTTCGAGAAGGAGGGGTACGACCTCCCGGGCTCCCCCGCCGAGTTCCTCGCCTGGGCGAAGGAGGCGACCAGCGCCAAGGCCAAGGTGTGGGCCTGCGACGACATGAAGTGGTCGGCCTGGAACTTCTTCAGCGTCTACAACGGCAGCGACAAGGCGCTGTGGTGGAACCTCGTCGACGGCAAGCTGGTCAACCGCATCGAGACCGAGGAGTACCTCGAAGCGCTGGAGTGGGTGCGCAAGCTGTACGCGGCAGGAGTGGTCCACCCCGACGCGAAGGCCGTCCAGGGCGACGCGGCGAACCGCTTCACCGCGGGCCAGAGCCTCGTCTTCAACGGCGACCTCGGCTACTGGTACGGCCTGACCGTGGAGCAGCGCACTCAGAAGACCGACTTCGAGATGGGCGCCTTCGACATCTTCGGCGCCGACGGCGGTGACCCCACCCTCTGGGCGGGCCAGCCCGCCAACATCTTCACCTTCATCAGCAAGAAGGCCTCCGCGCAGCAGATCAAGGACTTCCTCGCGATCGCCAACTTCTGCGCCGCGCCGTACGGCACGACGGAGCGTCAGCTCACGCAGTACGGCGTCGAGGGCACCGACTTCGAGCGCAAGGACGGGCTGCCGGTCAAGACCACCGTCGGTGTGAACGAGGTCAACGGTGCCTTCGACTACACCGGTGACCCCGCCGCGTTCGTCGCCAACCCCGACCAGCCCGAGATCACCAAGCTGATGGTCGAGTGGCAGCAGCGGATGGGCGCCTTCACCAAGAAGTCCTCCTTCTACGGTCTCACCATCACCGAGCCGAACCGCTGGTCCAACCTCGCCGACAACTTCGAGCAGCTGGAGGACGACGTCGTCCGCGGCCGGAAGAAGATCAGCGACGTCCAGCAGGCCGTGTCCGACTGGAAGAGCAAGGGCGGCGACGACCTGCGCGACTGGTACAAGAAGCTGCTCGACGACACCGGCTCGGCGAGCTGATCCGGGACCGAGGCAAGGAGAAGGCCGTGTCCCACAGCACGGTGCCTCGGAGCAGAGCCGAGGCGAAGACGGCGGGGGAGCAGGCGCAGGCGCCGGACAGCGCTTCCGGCTCCCGGAAGCAGAGGCGCCCTCGCCGCGGAGAACAGGGCTCGCCCGCAGCGGCGAAGGTGAGCGTGCGACTGCGTCTGCGGCGCGACCGCACGCTCCTCCTGATGACCCTGCCCGCGGTCCTGCTGATCCTGCTCTTCAACTACATACCGATCCTCGGCAACGTGGTCGCCTTCCAGGACTACGACCCCTACCTCAGCGACAACGGCTTCGTCGCCATGCTGGAGAGCCCCTGGGTCGGGCTGCAGCAGTTCGAACGGGTGCTCGCCGACTCTGCCTTCTGGCACGCGGTGCAGAACACGTTCGTGCTGTTCTTCCTGCAACTCGTGCTGTACTTCCCGATCCCGATCCTGCTGGCGTTGCTGATCAACAGCATCCTCCGGCCCCGGGTCCGGGCGATCGCCCAGGCGATCATGTACCTTCCGCACTTCTTCTCCTGGGTCCTCGTCGTCACCGTCTTCCAGCAGATCTTCGGCGGCGCCGGCATCATCGCCCAGACTCTCGCCGACCACGGGCACCAGAGCTTCGACCTGATGACGAATCCGGAGCTCTTCAAGTACCTGGTCACCATCGAGACCATCTGGAAGGACGCGGGCTGGGGCATCATCGTCTTTCTCGCCGCGCTCTCCTCCGTCTCGAACGACATGTACGAGGCCGCCGCCATGGACGGAGCCGGACGCTGGCGCCGCATGTGGCACGTCACCCTCCCCGCCCTGCGCCCGGTGATCGCCCTCCTCCTCGTCCTGCGTGTCGGCGACGCCCTCACCGTCGGCTTCGAGCAACTCCTGCTCCAACGCGACGCGGTGGGACCGGGCGCCGCCGAGGTCCTCGACACCTACGTCTGGTGGAACGGCATTCGCAACCAGGACTTCAGCTACGCCGCGGCCGCCGGTCTCATCAAGGGTGTGGTCGGACTGGGACTCGTGCTGACCGCGAACAAGGTCGCTCATCTCATGGGTGAGCAGGGGGTGTACAAGAAGTGACCACCGTCCTCGACAAGCCCGAACCGGATTCCACGTCCACGGCCGAGCGCGGGCCCAGCCCCTGGGCCGCCCCGCCCCGCCCGGCCTGGGAGGAGGAGCCGTCGAAGGCCGGCGTCGCCGGCAAGGGCCTCGTCCTCTCCCTGGCCTGCTTCGCGATCCTCTTCCCCCTGTGGATCGTCATCGTCACCAGCCTCTCGTCGAAGAAGACCATCGACGCCGAAGGCGGCCTGGTGGTGATCCCCAAGGACATCACCTTCGTCGCCTACCAGGAACTGCTCGGCGGCGGCCAGGTCCAGAAGGCCGCACTCGTCAGCGTCGGTGTCACCCTCGTCGGCACGCTGTTCAGCATGACCGTCTCGGTCCTGTGCGCCTACGGCCTCTCCCGCGTCGGCTCGCTCGCCCACCGCTGGATCCTGATGACCCTGCTCGCCACCATGTTCTTCGGCGCGGGCCTCATCCCGACCTATCTGCTGGTGCAGTCCCTGGGCCTGATGGACACCTATCTGGCGCTGATCCTGCCCAGCGCCGTGAGCGTCTTCAACATCCTGGTCCTGCGCTCCTTCTTCATGGGGATCTCGCCGGAACTCATCGACAGCGCCCGCATCGACGGCGCCGGTGACTGGCGCATCCTGTGGAAGATCGTGATGCCGCTGTCGAGGGCGGTCCTCGCCGTCATCGCCCTCTTCTACGCGGTCGGGTACTGGAGCGCCTGGTTCAACGCCTCCATCTACCTCACCGACCAGGACATGATGCCGCTGCAGAACGTCATGATCCAGCTCGTCCAGAAACAGGAACGCCCGGTCGGCCTCGCCGCACAGATCAACACCGGACAGCTCTCCCCGCTCGCCATCCAGATGGCGGTCATGGTCATGGCCCTGCTCCCGGTCGCCGTCCTCTCACCCTTCGTCCAGAAGCACTTCAAGAAGGGCATGCTCACCGGCGCGGTCAAGGGCTGACCGGGGCGCCCAAGGGCTCGGGGGTTCGGGTGCGTGCGCGACTGCGGGTGCTTCGTGGTCGCTCGCGCAGTTCCCCGTGCCCCTCAAGGGCCCCGGGCGCGACCCGTGCCGCCAAGGGCGCGGGGAACCGGGCGGCCGGCCACACCCCCCCGCCCATCCGCTGAACCCCCGAGCTCTTGGGTGACCCATCCGCTCCCTCCCCCGTACAAACGAGGTATGTCATGCGCACGCCCCAGCCGAGCCGCCGCGCCGTACTCGCCGGCACCGCAGCCGCCGCAGCGGCCACCGCCCTCCCCGCCCTGGGCACCCCGGCCCACGCGGCAGAACCCAGAGCCGCCGAGCCCGCCGCAGGCTACCGCTGGCGCGGCGCCGTCATGGGCGGCACCGGCTTCGTCACCGGCGTCCTCTTCCACCCCTCCGTACGAGGCCTCGCCTACGCCCGCACCGACATCGGCGGCGCCTACCGCTGGGACGACCGCAAGGCCCGCTGGACCCCGCTGACCGACCACCTCGGCTGGGACGACTGGAACCTCCTCGGCGTGGAGGCCATCGCCGTCGACCCCGCCCACCCGAACCGCCTCTATCTCGCCCTCGGCACCTACGCCCAGTCCTGGGCCGGGAACGGCGCGGTCCTCCGCTCGGACGACCGCGGCGCCACCTGGACCCGCAGCGACCTCACCGTGCAACTCGGCGCCAACGAGGACGGCCGGGGCGCGGGCGAGCGCCTCCTCGTCGACCCGCGCGACAGCGACACCCTGTGGCTGGGCACCAGACACGACGGGCTGCTCAAGTCGACCGACCGGGGCGCCACCTGGGCCCCGGCGACCGGTTTCCCGGCGACCCCCAGCAGCACCGGCCAGGGCGTCGTGCTCCTCGTCGCCGCCGGCCGCACCGTCTACGCCGGCTGGGGCGACGCCGACGGCACCTCCGCCGGCGCCAACCTCTACCGGACCTCCGACGGCACCACCTGGCAAGCCGTCCCCGGTCAGCCGACCGGCACCTCCGCCAAGGTCCCGATCCGCGCCGCGTACGCCAAGCACACCTGCGAGCTGTATGTGACGTACGCCGACGCGCCGGGCCCCAACGGCCAGTCCGACGGCAGTGTGCACAAGCTCCGCACCACCACCGGCAAATGGACCGACGTGACCCCGGTGAAGCCCGGCGGCACCACGGCCGACGGCTCGGCGGACACCTTCGGCTACGGCGGGGTCGCGGTCGACGCCCGCCGCCCGGGCACCCTGGTCGTGTCCACCAACAACCGCTGGGCCGACGTCGACACCGTCTACCGGTCCACCGACGGCGGCCGTAGCTGGACGTCCCTCAAGGACTCCGCCGTCTTCGACGTGTCCGAGACCCCTTACCTCAAGTGGGGTGCCGACGAGCCGAAGTTCGGCTGGTGGATCCAGTCGCTCGCGCTCGACCCGTACGACTCGAAGCACCTCGTGTACGGCACCGGCGCGACCCTCTACGGCACCCGGAACCTGAGGAACTGGGCGCCGCAGATCCGGGGCCTGGAGGAGGCGTCCGTACGCCAGCTGATCTCACCCCCGACCGGGCAGGCGCACCTGATCAGCGGCAGCGGGGACATCGGCACGATGTACCACGAGCGGCTCACGGCGTCCCCGTCGCGCGGCATGGCGTCGAACCCGGTGTTCGGCTCGGCGACGGGGCTCGCCCAGGCCTCGGCGAAGCCGTCCTACGTGGTCCGCACCGGCTGGGGCGACCACGGCAACGGCGCCTACTCGAACGACGGCGGCCGCACCTGGGCCCCCTTCAGGACCCAGCCCGCCATCGCCAAGGACGCACCGGGGCCCATCGCCGTCAACGCCGACGGCAGCGTGCTGCTGTGGACCTTCGTGCACTGGGACGGCACCAAGTACGCGGCCCACCGCTCCACCGACAACGGCGCCACCTGGACCGAGATCTCCTCCTTCCCGAAGGGCGCCACACCGGTCGCCGACCCCGCCGACCCGACGCTCTTCTACGCGTACGACACCGACACGGGAACGCTGTACGGCAGCACCGACAGCGGCCGCACGTTCACGGCGCGGGCGACGGGGCTGCCCTCCGGCGACACCCAGTTCGAGTTGGTCGCGGCCCCCGGGCGCGCCGGTGACCTCTGGCTGAGCGTGAAGTGGAACGGCCTGTACCGCTCCACCGACGGCGGCGCGACCTTCACCAAGGTCGACAGCTGCTGGGCCTCGTACACCCTCGGCTTCGGCAAGGCAGCGGCCGGCGCCGACTATCCGGCGGTCTACATGGTCGGCTCCACCGAGACGATCACCGCTGTATACCGCTCCGACGACGCGGCGAAGACCTGGCTGCGGATCAACGACGACAAGCACCAGTGGGGCTGGATCGGCGAGACGATCACCGGCGACCCCCGGATCCACGGTCGGGTCTACATCGCCACCAACGGGCGCGGCGTCCAGTACGGGGACCCGGTGTGATGCCGGAGCCCCAACGGCCGACCCTGGCCGACGCGACGCGCGGCCGCGTCCTCTTCGGCGGTGACTACAACCCCGAGCAGTGGCCGGAGGAGGTGTGGCAGGACGACGTACGCCTCATGAAGGCGGCCGGCGTCAACTCCGTCACCCTCGGTGTCTTCTCCTGGGCGAAGCTGGAACCCCGCCCGGGGGAGCGGGACTTCGGCTGGCTGGACCGGCTGATGGACCTGATGCACGCGAACGGCATCGGTGTCGTCCTGGCCACGCCCACCTCCTCGCCGCCACCGTGGATGGGCCGACTCCACCCCGAGACCCTCCCGCGCGACGAGAACGGGCAGATCGAGTGGTGGGGCTCCCGCCAGCACTTCGCGCACTCCAGCGCGACGTACCGCCGTTACGCCGCCGCCATCACCGAGGACCTGGCCGCCCGTTACGGCGGCCACCCGGCCCTCACGATGTGGCACATCAACAACGAGTACTGCACCTACGACTGGGGCGACGAGGCGGCGACCGCCTTCCGTGACTGGCTCCGGCGGAAGTACGGCACGCTCGACGCCGTCAACGACGCCTGGGGCACCGCCTTCTGGAGCCAGGGCTACGGCGACTGGGAGGAGATCCTGCCCCCGCGCCGCGCCCACTACATGAAGAACCCTAGCCACGTACTGGACTTCAAGCGGTTCACGTCCGACGCGCTTCTCGAGTGTTATGTCGCCGAGCGTGACATCGTCCGCCGCCACACCCCGCACATCCCGGTGACCACCAACTTCATGCCGATGTGGGTGGGCCAGGACGCGTGGCGGTGGGCCGAGGAGGAGGACGTCGTCTCGGTCGACATCTACCCCGACCCGCGCGACCCGCTCGGCGCCCAGCACGGTGCCCTCGTCCAGGACATGACCCGCTCCCAGGCGGGCGGCGGCCCCTGGATGCTCATGGAACAGGCCGCCGGCCCCGTCAACTGGCGGGGCGTCAACCACCCCAAGCCGCGGGGCCTCAACCGACTGTGGTCCCTCCAGGCCGTGGCCCGGGGAGCGGACGCCGTCTGTTACTTCCAGTGGCGGCAGTCCCGGCAGGGCGCGGAGAAGTTCCACTCGGGCATGGTCAGCCACGCGGGCGAGGAAGGGCGTACCTACCAGGAGATCACACAGCTCGGGGCCGAACTCGCCGCCCTCGGGGGCGAGGTGGCGGGAAAGCACATCGCCGCCGACGTGGCCGTACTGTTCGACTGGAACTCCTGGTGGGCCGGCGCCCAGGACGGCCGGCTGTCGTCCGAGGTCGACCTGCCCCAGGTCGTACGCTCCTGGCACCGTGCCCTGTGGGAGTCCCACCTCACCACCGCATTCGCCCACCCCGAGCACGACCTCTCCGCGTACAAGCTCGTCGTCGTACCGCAGCTCTACCTGCTCACCGACACCGCCGTCGAGAACCTCCTCACGTACGTCCGTGACGGCGGCACCCTCGTCAGCGGCTTCCTGACCGGTGTCGCCGACGAGGACGACCGCGTACGCCCCGGCGGCATGGACGCACGGCTCCGCGACCTCTTCGGCATCCGCACCCTGCACGAGTGGTGGCCGCTGGACGCCGGGGAGGAGATCGAGTGCGACGGCCCGAGCGGTGGCTTCCGGGGGACGCTGTGGTCCGAGGAGATCGAGGCCGCCGAGGACGCGGACGAGGTCGTTCCCTACCAGGGAGGTGAACTCGACGGCCTCCCGGCGCTGTTGCGCAAGGGCCGCGCGTGGTACGTGTCCACGCTGCCCGCACCCGACGAACTGCGGGGGCTGTTGACGCGGGTCGCCACCGACGCCGGGGTGAAGCCCGTGCTCGACGGACTGCCCGACGGGGTCGAGGCGGTACGGCGCGGCGAGGTGCTGTTCGTGCTCAACCACGGCCTCGGAGAGGTCACGGTCGAGGTGCCGGGCACCCATCGCGACCTGCTGAGCGGTGCGGAGGTCACCGACGCGGTGGTCCTCGGCCGGTACGGCGTGGCGGTGCTCAGCGCATGACCACCGATCCGAGCGACACGACCACCGATCCGAGCGACACGACCACGCCCACGATGACCGCCGTACCGCCCGGCCCTCGGCACGGCACCTGGGAGCCGGCCCCCGCCGCCCGCTGGGAGGACGCCTTCCTCAGCGGCAACGGGAGACACGGCGCCATGGTCTTCGGCGATCCGGGCGACGACCGTGTCATCGTCAACCACCACACCCTCGTACGCCCCAACGGCAGCGAGAGGGCGAGGCCGCCCCGCCTCGCCCATGAGCTCACCTCGCTCCAGGACCGGTTGCTCGCCGGGGAGCTGACCGCCGCCGAGGGGTTCACGGACGGGCGGGAGCTGCAGTGGGTGCAGCCCTTCCACCCCGCGTTCCAGGTGCGACTGCGGCGGGCGGACGGGGGTGACGGACGCGGCTACCGCCGTTCGGTCGACTTCACCACCGGTGTGGTCGAGGCGGTGTGCGAGGGGTGGCGCAGCCGGGTCTTCGTCTCCCGCGCGGACGATGTGATCGTCCAGTACGTCACGGGGGACCGGCTCACCCTGGACATCGACCTCGACCCGTGGCTGCCGAACGCGCCCGGGGACCTGGGGATCGGCCACGGCGCGGTGCTCAGCGCCGAGGGGGCGTCACTGAGCCTGCGCGTCCGCTACCCGGGAAGCGACCGCGCCTGCACCGGCACCGCCCTCGTCGTCGTCACGGGCGGCCGTACGACACTCACCCCGCCCGGCGTACGGGTGGAACGCGCCCGGTCCGTGCTGCTCCTCACCCGGGTGCGCCGGCACACCGGCGAGCTGGACGCGGTGGCCGAGCGACAGGGGCTGCGGGATGTGCTGCCGGGCGGTGCGGAGCCGTACGCCTGCCTCCGCGACCGGCATGTAGCGCTGCATCGGCCGGCGTATGAGCGGGTGTCGCTGGAGCTTGGTGGCGATGGTGGCGGTGGTGATGGTGGTGGCCGGGCCGACGAAAACGAAGGTTCGTTTTCCGCCCTGCCGCGCGTAGAAAACGAAGGTTCGTTCCAGGTCCCCCCGCACGCGCAAACCGAAAATTCGCTCTGCGCCACCCCACAAAACGAACGTTCCCTCCCCGGCTCGGAGCTGCTCCGCCGCCCCCACAGCCCCGCCCTCCTCGAACGACTCTTCGCCGCCGGCCGCTACCACCTCCTCTCCTCCAGCGGCCTGCTTCCACCCCGGCTCGTAGGCCTGTGGACCGGCGACTGGAACACGGCGTGGGCGGGGGCGTTCACCAACGACGCCAACCTCAACCTGCAGACCTCCTCGGCGGCCGCCGCGGCCCTCCCCGAGGTCACCGAGGCGCACGCCGCCCTGATCCACGGCCAGCTCGCCGACTGGCAGGACAACGCCCGAGCGATCTTCGGCGCGCGGGGCGTCGTCGCCCCGCCCCACTCCGACGGCGAGAGCGGCCTGACGTACCACTTCAGCCGGGAGTACCCGCTGCACCTGTGGACGGCGGGCGCCGACTGGCTGCTGAAACCGCTCGTCGACCATGACGAGACCCATGGCGGGCGGGACCCGCGCACGGCCTCGGCCCTCGCCGAAGTCGCCCTTTTCTACGAGGACTTCCTCACCCGCACCGACGCCGACGGACACCTCGTTGTCGTCCCCTCCTACTCGCCCGAGAACCGCCCCGCGAACGCGAGCTGGGGTGCTCTCAACGCGGCCATGGACCTGTCGGCGGCCCGGCACGCCCTGCTCACCGCCGCCGCGTACCACGCAGACCAGCCCGAGCGGGCGGACCGTTGGCGGGCGCTCGCCGACCGGCTCCCGCCCCATCGGGTGAACGCCGACGGCGCGCTCGCCGAGTGGGCCTGGCCAGGCCTCGACGACACCTACGACCACCGTCACCTGAGCCATCTCTACGGTGTCTGGCCCCTGGAGGAGATCAACCCGTACGACACACCCGCTCTCGCGGTCGCCGCCCACCGTGCCCTGGAACTCCGGGGCGCCGAGAACGACTCGGCCCACGGCCATCTGCACCACGCCCTCGTCGCGGCCCGGCTGCGCGACGGCGAACGGGTCGCGCACGCGCTCGGCCAGGTCCTCGGCGGCGACTTCTTCCACGCCTCCCTGATGAGCGCGCACTACCCGAAGCGCGACGTCTACAACGCGGACGCCGCGCACACCCTGCCGGCCGTGCTGATCGAGATGCTCGTGCAGTCGACACCGGACCGTCTGGTGCTGCTGCCCGCGCTCCCGGCGGCACTCCCGGCGGGCCGTCTGCGGGGCGTCCGCACCAGGTTCGGGGCCGAACTCGACCTCACCTGGAACCCGCACGAAGTGACCGCGGTGATCCGCCCCACCCGGACCTGCCGCGTGGAACTCCGGACTTCGCCCGGCGCCGAGTCGTTCCCCTCGCTCGACCTCGTCGCCGGAGAAGACCGCGTCCTCACCTTGAGGACGTGGTAATCCCCGCATTTCCCCCCACCCATGGAAGGAACACGACACCCATGGCAAGAAGCACCCGCACCCGTACCCGCACCCGCACCCTGGGCCGGATCGGCAAGGCCCTGCTGGCCCCGGCGCTCGCGCTCGGCGCCACCATCGGCCTCGCCGCCGCCCCCGCCTCGGCAGCCGTCTGGAACTCCTGCGACCAGTGGGGCAACACCAGCCTGAACGGCTACACCCTCTACAACAACATCTGGGGCGGCGGCGCCGGCAGCCAGTGCATCTGGGCCAACTCCGGCACCAACTGGGGGGTCTGGGCCAACCACCCCAACACCGGCGGCATCAAGTCGTACCCCAACTCCAAGAAGGTGATCAACAAGACGATCACCTCGATCGGCTCGCTCAACAGCAGCTACAACGTCACCGTCCCGTCCTCGGGCGCGTACAACTCCTCGTACGACATCTGGGACACGGACTACGACTACGAGACCATGCTCTGGGTCAACTACAACGGTGACGTCGGCGCGCTCGGCAGCTTCCAGCAGAGCGTGAGCCTCGGCGGTCACAACTGGAACGTCTACAAGGGCCGGGCCTACCGCTCCGACGGCACCTACTGGGACGTCTTCTCCTTCCTCCGCACCTCCGACTCCACCTCCGGCACGGTCCAGATCCTCCCCATCCTCAAGTGGATCAAGGACACCAAGCGCTGGATGGGCAACGAGACCATCGGCGACGTCCAGTTCGGCTTCGAGGTCACCTCGTCCTCCGGTGGCCTGAACTTCACCACCAACAACCTGACCGTCAGCAGCAGCTGACGCCCGACGGCGTCCGCGCCGCGGGTGAGCCCGAGCCGGTGCCGTGCCCCCATGCGGCACCGGCTCGGATCTCCCGCCGTCTCCCACTGTCTCCCGCCGGGGCGCTGCCTACTCGGGTTCCACTTGGTGGTCGGCCCAGACATAGCGCGCGGGCAGCAACTCGGTGATCGGCACGGCACGGACGCGATCGCCCTCGCCGACGATGACCTCGATGTCGGGGAAGTAGTCGAGCAGGACCTGACGGCACCGGCCGCACGGGGGAACCACCCCGCGTTCGCGATCACCCACGGCGACGATCGTGTCCAGCTCGTAGGCGCCCTGGGCCGCTGCCGCGCCGATGACGACCAGCTCGGCGCACGGACCTCCGGTGAAGTGGTAGGCGTTCACCGCCGTGACGATCCGGCCGTCCCGGGCGCGGGCCGCGGCCGCCATGGTGTGGTTGTCGCCGCGGCAACGCGTGCGGGCGACATGGGCCGCGGCCAGGACGAGTTCCTGGTCGACCTGCTGGATCTGCGTGGTCATCTTCCCTGCCTCCGTCGGTGCGGGCGACGCTGCCCGCCCGACCCGGCGCGCGCAAGCGAATATCGCCGGAGCACCAGGATCGAGGCACATCTGACGGAGTCCTACCGGCTCTCCGGCGTCAGGCGAACCAGCAGGACGCCCGGTGCGCGGGTGACGGACACGTGTAGTTCCCCGTCGGCCCGTCGCCAGACGGCGGCCGTGCCCGCGTCGGCGTACGCGGCGGACGGGTGGAGGATCTCCGTGCGGGCGTCCTGGTCGACCAAGTGCCCCATCGGCAACCGCACCTCGGGTTCGCCGCCGCGCCGCCACACCGACACGTACGCAGCCCCGCCCGGCACCCGCATCCCCAGTGCCAGCCACTCGTCCGTCCAGGAAGGCAGGCCCAGAGGCCAGAAGGGCACGGCCCGTGCGAGGTCTCCCCGGATGGACCTGTAGGTGACCAACGCGTCCCGGACGAGCCCGAGTTGCTGCTCGGACATGCGGTTCAGGTGGCCCGAGAGGTGGATGCGGCCGAGCAGGGCTGTGCCGAGGGTGAAGGTGATCAGGTCGTCGGGGTGGTCCGGTTGGGGGTAGGCCCAGACGGCGCCCTGTTCGGGCGGGACGGCGGTGGGCGCGGCGGCGGCGATCGGGGGGTAGCGCAGGGGGTCCTGCTGGTCGCTGGTGGACTGGAGCTGGGCGACGGCCAGGGTGGCGCCGTCCATGCGCATACCGCCGGAGGCGCAGTTCTCGACGACGAGCCCGGGGTACCTGTCCAGGACACCGGAGAGCCAGTCCAGGTAGGCGTGGGCGTGGCCGAGGAGGCCGGCGCCGGGGGAGAGGTCGCCGGGGGCGGTGGTGCCGGGGTCGACGACGATGTTGTAGTCGAGCTTGAGGTAGCCCACGCCCCACTCGCCGACGAGACGGTCCACCGTCTTGTCGAGGTGGGCGCGGGCGGCCGGGTGGCGCAGGTCGAGCTGGTGACGGCCCTGTTCGGTCAGCCGTACGCCGTCGCGCTGGAAGAAGGCCTCCGGCGGGAGTTCGGCCGCGACCGGGCTGCGTACGCCGACGACCTCCGGCTCCAGCCACAGGCCGGGCACCATGCCGCGTTCCCGGATGCGGTCCAGTACGGCCCGGATGCCGTCGTCGGCCCCTTCAGCCCTGTTGGCCCCCTCAGCGCTGTCGGCCCCTTCAGCGCTGCCGGCCCCTTCAGCGCTGTCGGTCCCTGCAGTCCCGTCGGCGCCGTCAGCGCTGCCGGCCCTTTGCCCCACGTCGCCGGGGAACCGGCGGGGTGAGGGCAGCCACTCGCCGACACTGTCCCACCAGCCGCCGTCCACCGAGTCGTCGTACCAGCCGGAGTCGATGCAGAAGTACTCCGCGCCCACGTCCGCCGCCGCGTCGATCAGCGGCAGCAGTTTCTCGGTCGTCGGGTCGCCCATCAGGGTGTTCATGTAGTCGTTGAAGACCACGGGCAGCCCCTCGTGGTCGGGGTGGGGCCGGCGGACGGCACGGCGGTAGGCGGTCAGGGCGCCCAGCGCATCGTCCAGCCCGGCCCCGAGCGCGAGGACCGCCGGCACGGTCGTGAACTCCTCGCCCGGTGCGAGCCGTACCCGCCACTGGTGCTCGGCGTCCGTCGGGCCGTTCAACGCCAGATGAGTGCCGTGCGCGTGTTCGCCCAGGGCCCAGCGCCAGCCCGCCGGCGACTCGACCTGCCACACCCAGGCCCGCCCGCCGTCCCGTTCGGTCAGTGCCCCCATCGGCAGATGCCCGTCGCTGGGCCAGCTGCCCCGCCCGGTGAGTGCGAGCGTGGCCCGGCTGTCGTGCTGATGGGCGTCCACGCTGATGTCGGCGACAGTGTCGCGCAGCGGCTCCGCGTACCAACGGCACTCGGCGAGCCAGTCGTTGCGGGCCCGGTGCACGTCGAGGGCGTCGGGGGAGGGGAGTCCACCGAGAAGGAGGCTGCTGACGGACTGGACGACGAGGGGTTCCGCGCCGTCGTTGCGCAGCCGCACGCGGGAGCGGAGGACGGCCGCTCCGCTGGGGGAGGACAGCTCGACGAGGGCCGTCAGCCCGAGCACCGGATCGTGGAGTTCGACGGTCAGCCGGCCCCGGTCGCCGTCCCCGCCGCTTCGATGACCGCGGTACGCGAGCCGCGAGCCGAGGGCTGTCCCCGTGAAGCGCGGTCCGGACCACCCGCTGCCGTGCCCGAAGGCGGTCAACTCCACGAGGGGGAGGGCCGCTTCGGGCGCGGCGGTGTCCCCGGAGGGACCGAGCCGGACCAGCCGCAGCGTGCCGTCCGCGGCGGTCGCGAACGCGGTCTCGATCGCCGGATGCCCCCACGTGAAGGCCGCCTCCGCCGAGCCGGTGTCGGCAGCGTCGTCCATCGGGTCACCGCCGCCGAAGCCGCTTCCGCCCGAGCCGCTTCGGCCGAAGCCCTTTTCCCTCAGGCCGCTTTCACCCAGGCCGCTTTCACCCAAGCTTCGTCCCGCGAGGCCGCTTCGCCCGAAGCCGCTTCCACCGAAGTCACTCGCACCCGAGTCCAAGGCCGCTTTCCCTCCTGAGCTGTCCCGTCCGTGCGCCGTCCGACACTCGGAGGCGTCCGTGTGGATCTCTCGTGTGTCTCTCACGTCCCGTTGCGTTCTCTCGTCATGTCTCTTGACGCCCCTCATGTGACCGGTCACAATTCTGGCATGAATGTGACCGGTCACACAAGGCGCCCGGCGAGCATCCGGGACGTCGCGACCGCCGCCGGAGTCTCGTACCAGACGGTATCCCGGGTGATCAACGGCCACCCCAGCGTCAAGCCGTCGACGCGGGAACGCGTCCTGGCCGCCATCGACGAGCTGGGGTTCCGCCGGAACAGCACCGCGCTCGCGCTGGCCAGCGGGCGCAGCCGGGCCGTGACCGTGCTGACCTCGAACACCACGCACTACGGCTACGCCTCGATCCTCCAGGGCATCGAGGAGGCGGCGCGCGCGGCGTCGTACGCGGTCGGGATCGGTGTCCTGGAGTCGGCCGACGAGGCCGCCGTCGCCGCCGAGGTGCGACGCGCGGCGGACGCGGCCGGTGGACTGATCGTGATCGCCTACGACCCGGCCGGTGTCGCCGCCCTCGGAGCGGTCCCCGCGGAACTCCCGGTCGTCGGTGTGGTCGAGACCCCCGCGGCACCACCCGGCGGCGACCGCCCCTGGGTGTGGACCGACGACCGCGAGGCCGCCTACGAGGCGACCCGCCACCTGCTCTCCCTCGGCCATGAGACCGTCCACTACGTCGCGATCCCGTCCAGTACCCGGCGCACCAGCGCCGCCCGTACCACCGGCTGGCGCCAGGCGCTCAGGGAGGCGGGCGCGCCCGAACCCCGCCCGCTGCAGGGAAGCTGGGGCCCGGCGGGCGGTCACAGGGCCGGGCGCGCACTGGCGAGGGACCCGGCCGTCACCGCGATCCTCTGCGGCAACGACGACCTCGCGCTCGGTGTGCTCCGCGCCCTGCACGAGGCCGGCAGGTCCGTCCCCGGCGAGGTGAGCGTGGCCGGTTTCGACGACGCCCCGCACTCCGCCTATCTGACCCCGTCCCTGACGACCGTACGCCTGGACTTCACCGGCCTCGGACGGGCCGCGTTCGCCCTGCTGCACGGGGTGGTCGAGGAGTCCGCGCAGATCGCCCCGCACCCCGTCTCCGTACCGGAACTGGTGGTGCGGGAGAGCGCGGGGCCACCGCCCGCTCCGCCGACCGGCCAACCCGCGACCGGCACACAGGCCTGAACTCTCGCTACGGACAGAGCTGTTCAGCATCCTGCCCTGCCCGGCACCCGTCCATCGAATTTGCGGATCGGGGCACGGCCTTTCGCCCTGCCGGCGAAACCCCGCCCCTGCCCTGCTCCGCAGGGTTTTCGTTTCCTCCCTCGACCAAAGCCGGGGGTATCCACGAAAGGACCCTGATGAAGACAAGAGCTCTCCCGACGCTGGCCCTCATATGCGCGCTCGGCCTGGCCGCCACCGCGTGCAGCGATCCCACGGCAGGGTCCTCCGGCGCGGACACCGACACGAAACGGACGGCCGTCGACCCCACCGCCCGCCTCGACGGTGTGAAACTGACGATGTGGACCGCGCAGAACACGGTCAACGCGCCCCAGCAGGTCATCGACGCCTTCGAGAAGGCGACCGGCGCCCGGGTGGAGACCCAGGCGGTCCCGGACCTCTACGAGCAGAACGTGCCGACCAAGCTGGCCTCCGGTGACCGCCCGGACCTGATGTTCTGGCAGCCGTCCATCTCCACTCTCCCGTTCATCCAGCCGCAGCAGAACCTCCTCACCCTCGACGGCGAGGAGTGGGTCTCCCGGCTCGGCGACACCGAGAAGTCGCTCGGTGTCATCGACGGCAAGCGGTACGCGGCGATCGTCACCAGCCCCGCCATGCTCGGCGTCTACTACAACAAGGACGTCTTCAAGCAGGCCGGCATCACCGAGAAGGACTTCCCGAAGTCCTACGACGAACTCCTCGCGCTCGGCCACAAGGTCGTCGACGAGACCGACGCGGCCGCCTTCTACGAGGCCGGCGGCGACAAGTGGCCCCTCCAGTGGCAGATGCAGGTCCAGCTCACCGACCTCGACAAGCAGTGGTGGGCCGACCTCAACGAGAACAAGGAGAAGTGGACCGACCCGGTCGTGGTCGGCGCGATCAAGAAGTACAAGGAGAAGCTGCTCGACGCCGGGCTCGCCCAGAAGAATCACCGGACCGGCACCTTCACCGGGCAGGCCGACGCGCTGTGGAAGGGCGAGGCCGGCATGGTCCTCAATGTCACCTCCTTCCAGAGCCAGTTGCAGGCCAAGTACTCCACCGAGCAGATCGACGAGCGCATCGGCTGGTTCCCGGTCGCCAACTCCGCCGCCACCGGCCTGTACTCGCCCGACCAGACCAACGGAGTGGTCGCTTTCCGGACCGGTGACGAGAAGCGGCAGAACGCGGCCCGGCAGTTCCTCGCCTTCTGGCTCGGCCCGGACTACGCCGACTACATCAAGACGATGAAGATCCCGTCCGTGCAGCCGTCCGTGCCCACCCCCGACGGGCTCCCGCAGACCTCGAAGGCGCAGGTCGCGGCCCTGTCCACCGCCATCGGCGTCTTCCAGGCCAAGGCGATCGTCGCCCCGGACACGCACCTCTACCTCGCCGACATGCTCTACGACAAGAAGAGCCCGCAACAGGTCGCCCAAGCCATCCAGGACCAGTTCGCGCAGGTGGCCAAGGCCCAGGGCGCGCCGGGTTTCTAGCCATGGCGGACACTGTCGTACGTACCGCGCGCAAGCAGGCACCCGCGCAGGGCGCGCCGAAGGGAGTGGGGCGGCTGCCCCGCGCCGCCGTGCACCACCCCTGGTGGTTCGCGCTCCCCGCGATCGTCGTCTTCGCGGGCTTCTTCCTGGTGCCCAACCTGCTGAACTTCTACTACCCGTTCACCGACTGGTCCTCGTACCACCCGGACATCGCCTTCACCGGCCTCGACAACTTCAGGACCATCGCCGCCGACGGCACCCTCGTCCGCGCCATCCGCACCACCCTGCTGTACGCCGTCCTCGCGGCGCTCTTCCAGAACGGTTTCGGACTGCTGCTCGCCCTGCTGCTGGAGGACGACACCCGCTTCAACCGGTTCTTCCGCGCCGTCTTCTTCCTGCCGGTCCTCATCTCGGCCCTCGCCACGGGCTATGTCTTCCAGGCCCTCCTCGACCAGGACGGCGCGGTCAACTCGGTGCTCGGCACGGACATCCCCTGGCTGGGCTCGACGACCTGGACGCTCGTCGTCGTCACCCTCATCCACGGCTGGAAGTGGATGGGCCTGTCGATGCTGATCTATCTGGCGGGCCTCAAGGGCATCCCCGGCGACATGCTCGAAGCCGCGCGGATGGACGGGGCCGGGCCCTGGCGGACCTTCTGGTCGGTGCGCTGGCCGATGCTCGCACCGGCCCTCACCTTCAATGTCACCACGGCCCTCATCGGCTCGATGAACACCTTCGACATCGTGCAGGCCACCACGGGCGGCGGGCCCGCCGCCTCCACCGAGGTCTTCAACATCTACATGTTCCGGATCTTCGGACAGGGCCTGTACGCGCAGGCCTCCGCGATGAGTCTCGTGCTCTTCCTGGTGGTGGTCGCCGTGGCTATCCCGCTCGTCATCGGGTTGCGACGAAGGGAGCAGCTGCTGTGAACCCGTCCGCGCTCTGGCGCTACGGCCGCCCCGGCCTGGTCCTGCTCCTCGCCGCCCTCGTCGTCGGCGTCCCGCTGTGGCTGGTCCTCGTCACCTCCGCCAAACCGCAGGCGGAGGCGATCAGGCCGAACCTGGACCTGCCGGAGCGCCTGCAGCCCGGCGCCAACTACGAGGACGCCGTCGCCCAGGGCGAGATGCTGCGCGGTCTGCTCAACTCCCTGCTCGTCGTGGTCCCCTCGGTGGTCCTCGTGCTGATCCTCGGCGCGGGCGCGGCCTGGGTCTTCGCGCGCCGCACGTCCAGGCTGGTCTCGGTGGCGTACGCGCTGTGCATCAGCGGACTGCTGCTGCCGCCCGCCGTCATCACCATCGTGATGGAGCTGCGGCAGCTGGGCCTCGCGGGCACCCGGCCCGGAATGATCGCGGTCTACACCGGGATGTACCTCTCCACCTCGATCTTCTTCATGACGGGCTTCATCCGCGCCATCCCCATGGAGCTGGAGGAGGCGGCCCGGATCGACGGGGCCAGGCCCTTCCGGATCTTCGCGCGGATCGTCCTGCCGCTCCTGAGGCCGGTCATCGCCACCGCCACGATCATGGTGATGCTCTACGCCTGGAGCGACATCTTCTACGCCTTCTTCGTCCTCGGCGGCGGCGACCGAGCCACCCTCCCCCTCAACCTCTACAAGGTCGCCAGCGCCCAGCTCTACCTCAACAACTGGCATCTCGTCTTCGCGTACGTCGTGGTGATGAGCCTGCCGATGGTCGCCGTCTTCCTCGTCGGCCAGCGAAAGATCGTGTCCGGAATCACCAGTGGAGCCGTCAAATGACCGGAGGTCCGACAGCGTGATCACCCCCACCCGCACGCGAGCCCGTGAAAGAACCCGCACCAGGTCTCGTACGAGAACCGCCTTGGTCATGGCACTACTAGGAGTCACCGCGATGGCAAGTACCCTCCCCGCCACCGGGGCGTCCGCGACGGCGGCCACCGCCGCCCCGCAACGCCTCACCGTCGACCTCTCCGCCTCCGAGGGGCCGGTGATGCTCGGCGCCAACGGCGCGCTCTACGGGCTCAGCGACGACGGGGTGCCCAGCGACGCAGCCCTCGCACCGCTGAAGATCACCAGCATCTCGCAGAAGCCGGAGGGCGGCGCCCAGCACCCCAACGGCGACGCGCTCACCGTCTCCAAGTCGTTCTTCCGCAACGGCGGAGGCGAGATCAACGTGATGATGCAGGACATCTACGCCAAGTGGCCCTACGAGGACCTCGGTATCGACGACTACCTCCCCAAGGTCGACGAGATCGTCAAGGAGGTCTCTGCCGACCCGAACAGCGACCGCTTCGTCTACATCCCGTTCAACGAGCCCGACCTGATGTGGTACAAGCTCGGCGTCTCCGACCAGGCGCAGTACGAGGTCAACCGCGACCGGTTCTTCAGGGACTGGAAGACGGTCTACGAACGCATCCGCGCCATCGACCCCGACGCACGGATCGCCGGCCCCAACGAAGCCGCCTACCACACCCGCCTGTTGAAGGACTTCCTCGCCTTCGCCAAGCGCGAGAACGTCCTGCCCCAGGTGATGACCTGGCACGAGCTGGGCTCCGGCTCCCTGAAGGACTTCCAGGCGCACTACGACGACTACCGCTCCCTGGAGCGGGAAGCGGGCGTAGCCCCACTGAAGATCAACATCGACGAGTACGCCAACCGCCGTGACCTCTCCGTCCCGGGCCAACTCGTCCAGTGGGTCTCGATGTTCGAGAGGAACAAGGTGTACGCCAACCAGGCGTACTGGGACGCCGCCGGCAACATGGACGGCAACGTGGTCCGCTCCAACATCCCCAACGGCGGCTGGTGGTTCTTCCGCTGGTACGCGGGCCTGACCGGGAACACCGTCAAGGTCACCCCGCCGCGGGCCAACACCATCGACACCCTCCAGGGCCTCGCCTCCCTCGACACCACCCGCCGCCAGGCCCAGGTCCTGCTGGGTGGCTCGGCCGGTGACGCCGACGTCGTCGTCGAGAACGTCTCCCGGTCCCTCTTCGGCCGCACGGTCACCGCGACCGTCGCCGAGGCCGCCTGGTCCGGCTACGAGGGACAGCACGCCGCCCCGCGTGTCCTCTCCCGCGCGAAGGTGAAGGTCGCCGACGACGGCACGGTGACCGTCCCCCTGCGCGGGCTGCACAAGATGTCCGCCTACCGGATCGTCCTCACCCCGGGCGGCTCCGGCACCCCGACCGCCCCGTCCGTCCCCTGGACCGCCTCCTACGAGGCCGAGGACGCCGCCATCACCGACGGCAAGGTCTACACCCAGGGCACCGTCAGCAACGCCAACGGCTACGCGGCCTCCGGCACCAAGGACGTCGGCTCCCTCAACCAGGCCGGCAGCAAGGTCGACTTCACCGTGTCGGTCCCGAAGGACGGCACGTACGACCTGGCGATCCTGTACGGCAACCAGTCGGGGGCCCCGGCCACCCAGAAGCTGTCGGTCGACGGCGGCGACCCGGTCACGGTCACCTATCCGTCCACCGAGAACTGGACCTACCGCGCCAAGAAGGACGTCCGGGTGGAGCTGTCGGCCGGCACCCACACCCTGACCCTCGCCAAGGGCGCCGCCGAGGTCACCCTCGACCGCGTCGACCTCACCGCCCGCACCGCCGAGCCCGCCGCCTCCTACGAGGCCACGCTCGCGGACATCAGCGGCAAGCCGTCGTACGACTACTCCTCGTCGGCCGGAGTCGGCACCGGCGCGCTGCTGCTGCGCTCCGGCGACAAAGCGGTCTTCGACGTGTACGCCCCGCGCGACGGCTACTACCGGGTGGTGCCGCGTGCGTCGGCGCCGGTGAAGCTCGCCCTGCACGGGCAGTCGGTGGCGGCGGTGCCCGACCGGCCGCTCAGGCTGTACCTCGTGGCGGGCAACAACCGCCTCACCGTGACCGCCAAGTACACCGCCGTCCGTTCCCTCGACGTCACCGGCGCCGGCTTGACCACCGGCACCCTCGCCCTCGACGGCGCCGACGCCACGCTCGCTGGCGGGGCCAAGCTCGTCGACTCGGCGTACGCCTCCGGGGGCTCGTACATCGGCTGGCTCGGCAACAGCGCGGACAGCACCGCCGAGTTCACGGTGAACGCGCCCACCGCCGGCCGCTACGTGCTGGTCGTCCACTACGCGCACAACGACCGCCGCGACAACGGTCACGCCTACAACACCGACATCATGTCCCGCACGGCGGACATCACGGTCGGGGCCGCCGCGCCGAAGAAGGTCACGTTCAAGAACACCTGGAGCTGGGACGACTACTGGACGGTGGGCGTCCCGGTCGACCTCGCGAAGGGCGCCAACAAGGTGACCTTCGGCAACGCGGGCGCCTGGGCGCCGAACATCGACCGGATCGAGCTGGGCCGGGTCGTGGGCTAGTCCCTGCGGACGTATGCCCACGGGCGCTCCTGTGGGCCCCCGGGCGTCGGCGACCGCCGTCGGCCGGGGGCCTTCGCGCGTCAGGCGGGGTCGACCTCGGCCCGCAGCGCGTTGTATTCCGTGAACACCGCCTCGACACCCTCGCGGCTCAGCCCGTAACGGGCCAGGTCGTAGCGGTGAGGGCGGGAGCCCTTGAGGCCGGTGGCGACCTGGGGCAGCCGCGCGGCGTCGGCGTCGGTCCAGCGGGCGCCGACGGCGTCGTACAGCTTCGGGGCGCCCGTGGCCGGATCGGAGCCGAGCCACGTGTACGGCACGTCCACCACGGCCTCGCGGGGTAGGCGAACGCGGGCGGCGAGGCCGCGCCGTACCGACCGGCTCAGAAGATCGAGCCAGGTGGCGCCGAGGTGGTGCGGGTCGACCGTGCGGCGGGAGAGGACCATGCCCACCTCGACCAGGCTGCAGAACGAGGCGACGGCGGTCACCGGATCGCGGTGCGTCCACACGAGCGTGGCGTCCGGGAACACGGAGAACAGGGCGTCGAGGTTGCCGGTGTGGAAGGGGGACTTCAGGATCCACCGACGGCGCGGGCGGCCGTACTGGAGCACCTGGAAGGCCTGTTTGAGGTGGCGGTAGTCGGGGACGAAGTCCCGCTCGAAGTGCCAGGCGTGATACTCCGGCAGGTGGGCCTGGGACAGCGGTACCAGGGCGTGCGGCAGGAGGAAGGTGTCCTCCTCGGGGCCCTCGGCGGTCATGGGGTGGATCTCACGGAAGCGCGGAGCGAGCCGATAGGTGCCGTCGAGCATCCGGCGCGCCGAGTTGATCGCCCTCTGCCGCTGCTCGGGCGACGGTTCGAGGCCGGGGGCGAGCAACTCCCACAGCCGCGGGCAGCGGTGGTCGTCCGAGAGGGACAGAACGCCGTGGGTGAGCGTGGTGGCCGTGCGCGGCAGACCCACCACGAACACCGGCCTCTCGATGGGCTCCTCCTCGATGGCCGGGTTCTCGGCGATCAGCCGCCGGATCCGTGCCCGGTTGGTGAGATGCCTGCGCACATGGGCCTGCGCGGACTGCCAGCCGACCGGGGACAGGTCCGTGTCGCCCGCCCAGTGGCGCAGCAGGAACCGGAAGCCTTCGGTGAACTCCTCGTCCCCCTCCGCTCGCCCGGCCTTGTCGGCGATCCGCTCGAAGACCCGGTCCGGGTCGCGACGGGAACGGAGCGTGGGCCGCAGTAAGAGGTTGGCCAGGGTGAGGGCGGACGGGGTGGAGGGCACAGGTGTGTCCTTTCCGAGAGGGGGGCGGACGATGGCGCGTCTGGTCGAACCGCCTGGGGTCCCAGCCTAAACGGGGAGTGCTCCCCGGAATTGGCCGCATCTCAATTCCGCGTGACCCGTTGACGCAGGTGGGGCGCCCCCTTTAGCTTCTGGCCGAACCTCCGAACCCTGTCCGGCATATCGGACGACAAGGTGCCTTCGGATCGATTGACGAAGGGACGACGACAGTGCTGCGTACCCGTGCGGGATCCCGCATGCGCAGGGGCAGATGGGCCGCCATGGTCATCGCCGTGCTCACCCTGCTGCTGGGCGCCACCTCCCAGCCCGCCGGCGCCGCGGACGGGCGGCCGTTCACCAACCCGGTCAAGTCGCAGAAGGCCGCCGACCCCTGGGTGGAGTACTACAACGGCAACTACTACATGATCACCACGTCCTGGTCGGACGTGCTGACCATGCGCAAGTCGCCCACCCTCGCCGGACTCGCGACCGCCCCCAGCGTGCAGGTGTGGAAGGACACCGACACCTCCCGCGGCTGCAACTTCTGGGCACCGGAGATCCACTTCTTCAACGGCAAGTGGTACCTCTACTACGTCGGTGGCGCCTGCGTCAGCGACTACCTCGGCACCCAGCGCTCCCACGTGCTGGAGAGCGAGGGCTCGGACCCCATGGGTCCGTACCACTACAAGAACAAGATCAAGCCCACCGACTCGGACCCCTGGCTGATCGACGCCAGCGTGCTGGAGGTCGGCAGCAGGCTGTACATGGTGGGCAGCGCCAACACCACCAACGGCACCCAGAACCTCGTCATCGCCCCGATGAGCAACCCGTACACCGTCAGCGGAACGCTGCGCACCATCTCGCAGCCCACCCTGAGCTGGGAGCGGTCGGGCGGCACGGTGAACGAGGGCCCGGAGGCGCTGCAGCGCAACGGCAAGACGTTCCTCGTCTACTCCGCCAGCGGATGCTGGACCCCGGACTACAAGCTGGGCCAGCTGGAGCTGACCGGCACCGACCCGCTGAGCGCCGCCGCGTGGACGAAGAAGCAGACGCCCGTCTTCCAGCGCAATGACGCGGCGGGTGTCTACGGCCCCGGCCACAACGGCTTCTTCACCTCGCCCGACGGCACCGAGAACTGGATCGTCTACCACGCCCGCAACGACACCTCGACGAACGGCTGCGACAACAACCGCACCGCCCGGGCGCAGAAGTTCACCTGGAACGCGGACGGCACGCCGAACTTCGGCACCCCGGTCGCGCTCGGCACCACCCTGGCGGGCCCCGACGGGGAGACGGCGGCCACCCCGACCGCGTACACCCTGGTGAACCGCAACAGCGGCAAGTGCCTGGACGTCGAGGGCGGCAACACCGCCGACGGCACGAACATCTTCCAGTGGACCTGCAACGGCAGTACCAACCAGAAGTGGCGGATCGAGGACCTGGGCAACGACACCAGCCGGCTGGTGAACGTCAGGACGGGCAAGGCCATGGACACCACGAACTGCGCGACGGCCGACGGCACGGACATCCGGCAGTGGTCCTGGCTGAACAACAACTGCCAGAAGTTCCGCCTCATTCACACCGCCACCGGTGACTACGTGCGGATCGTGAACGAGAACAGCGGCAAGGTCGCCGAGGTCGCCAACTGCGGCACCGCCGACGGCGCCGACGTCCGGCTGTGGAGCTGGCTGAACAACAACTGCCAGCAGTGGCAGCTCAGGCCCACCACCTGAGCGACCCCTTGCTGACGCGACGGTCCCGGTGCCCGGGCGGGCACCGGGACCGTCGCGTCACGCCCGCCCCGCCGGCGGGTGCGCCCCCTGCCCGTCCCCGTACCGTGCCCGCAGCTCCGACAGCACCCCGGTCGCCGCCGCGACGAGCGGCACCGCGAGCAGCATGCCGAGGATGCCGGCGATGGAGGCGCCCGCGGTGAGGGCCAGCAGAATGGCCGCCGGGTGCATCTGCACCGTCCGGCTGTGGATCATCGGCTGGAGCACGTTCCCTTCGAGGATCTGCACCGCGAAGACGACCCCGACCGCCCACAGGGCCGTCACCAGACCCCGGTCGGCGAACGCCACGAGGATCGCCACCGCACCCGACAGGAACGCGCCGAGATACGGGATGTACGCGCCGACGAACACCAGCGCGCCGAGACCGACGGCGCCCGGCACCTGCAGGATCAGCAGACCGATGGCGATACAGACACCGTCGATGAAGGCGATGAGTGTCGTCCCCCGCATATAGCCCTCGATCGCCCGGAACGCGCGCCGCGCCATCACCTCCAGGGTGTCACCGGAGCCACGCGGCGCGAGCGAGTGCAGGGACGCGACCGCCTTGTCGGAGTCCCGCAGGAAGAAGAACATCAGCAGCATCGCCAGGATGGCCATGCCGACGAACTGGCTGACCGCGCTGACCCCGGTCAGCACCCCGGAGGCCGCGGTGCCGCCGAACTTCGACAGCAGTTCCTTGGCGTTCTTCGCCAGGTCGTCCAGCGACGTCCCCGCCAGCCCGAACTCCTCACTCAGTGACTTGGCCGCGTCCCGGAGCGACGAGATGATCTGGTCACCGGTGTCGATCAGCGCGGCCACCACGATGTACGCGGCTCCGCCCATCACCACCACCACGGCCGCACACGTCAGCCCGGCGGCGAGGGACCGGTTGAGTCGCATCGCCACCAGCCGCCGGTAGAACGGGCCGAGCAGCGCCGTGCCGAGCAGCGCGATCAGCACCGGCGTGACCGTCGTCTGGAACGTCACACAGATCCACACGCCCACCGACACGACGCCGGTCACCAGCAGCGTGAGCGCGCTCCACACGGCGACGTGCCGCGCGGGCCCCGGCAGGAAACCCCGGGGGACGCCCCCGTCCGTCGGGACCACGGGGTTCGGCACGGCGAGGTACGCGCCGGTGGTGCGTATCGTCGTCCGCGTCCGGTGGACGGGTCCACGAACAGGCCTTTTCCCGCGGCCCGGCCGTCCCCCGCGTACGCCACGAGGGTCTCCCGTACGGCTGTTCATCCTCCGTCAACTCCACTCGCTCAGAGGTCGTGCGCACCCCTGAGGATCATGGGATGGCCGTGGCGCCATAGCGTAGACCCGCCCGCGCACGACGATCCGGCCGGTCCGCCCGGCGGAGCGCCACCTCCGCTCGGGCCGGTACGCGGAGGGGGAGGCGACCCCCTACTCGGCGATGGGCAGGGACGCACCGTCCCGCAGGAACACCGGGATCCGGTCCAACGGGGCGTCCACGGTCACCGATCGCCCACCCTCGTACGTCTCCCCGCTCCAGGCGTCCGTCCACCGCGCCCCCACCGGCAGGTAGGTCGTCCAGACGGTCACCCCCGCCTCCAACACCGGCGCGACCAGCACATCCCGCCCGAACAGATACGCGTCGTCCACCGACCAGGCCCGCTCGTCCTCGGGGAACTCCAGGAACAGCGGCCGCATCACCGGCAGCCCCTCCTCGTGGGCCTCCCGCATGACCCGCAGCACATATGGCTTCAACCGCTCCCGCAGCCGCAGATACCGCTCCAGGATTCCCCCGGCCTCCTCCCCGTACGACCAGACCTCGTTGGGCCCGCCGGTCATGTCCGGCCCCAGCGGCATGCCGGGTTCGCGGAAGCCGTGCAGCCGCATCAGCGGCGAGAACGCCCCGAACTGGAACCAGCGGACCATCACCTCGCGGTACGCCGGATCGTCGGGGTTGCCCCCGTGGAAACCGCCGATGTCCGTGTTCCACCACGGAATGCCGGACAACGCCGTGTTGAGCCCCGCCGCGATCTGCCGCCGCAGGGTCGGGAAGTCCGTTCCGATGTCACCGGACCACAGCGCGGCCCCCCACCGCTGACTGCCCGCCCACGCCGACCGGTTCAGGGAGACGATCTCCTCCTCACCGGTCGCCCGCAGCCCCTCGTAGAAGGTGCGCGCGCTCTCGGCCGGATAGATGTTGCCGACCTCCAGACCGGGCCCCGCCCAGTAGCGCAGGTTCTCCTGGAAGCCCGGCTTGAGCTCCGGCTCGCAGGCGTCCAGCCAGAACGCGTCGATGCCGTACCGGTCCAGGTAGTTCTCCTTCACCCGCGACCACACGAACTCCCGGGCCTCCGGGTTCGTCGCGTCGTAGAAGGCCACCTGGACCGTCGACGCGACCTCCTTGTCCGGCCAGTCGGCGTGCGCCATCGGGCCGTACTGCGTCCCGATGAAGTACCCGCGCTGTTCCATCACATGGTGGTTCTCGCTCAGCGGCGACACCGACGGCCACACGGACACCACCAGCTTGATGCCCAGTTCCTCCAACTCCCGGACCATGGCCGCCGGGTCGGGCCACTCCTTCAGGTCGAACTTCCACTCGCCCAGATGCGTCCAGTGGAAGAAGTCGCAGACGATGACGTCGATGGGCAGGCCCCGCCGCTTGTACTCCCGTGCCACGGCGAGGAGTTCGTCCTGCGTCCGGTAGCGCAGCTTGCACTGCCAGAACCCGGCCGCCCATTCGGGCAGCATCGGCGCACGGCCCGTCGCCGTGCTGTAGCGGCGCTGGGCGTCGGCCGGATCGCCCGCGGTGATCCAGTAGTCGATCTGCCGGGCCGAGTCCGCGACCCAGCGGGTACCGTTGCCGGCCAGCTCGACTCGGCCGATCGCCGGGTTGTTCCACAGCAGGGTGTAGCCCCGGCTGGAGGTCAGCACGGGGATGCCGACCTCGGCGTTGCGCTGGACCAGATCCAGCACCAGCCCCTTCTGGTCGAGCCGCCCGTGCTGGTGCTGTCCGAGGCCGTACAGCTTCTCGTCGTCGTACGCGGCGAACCGCTGCTCCAGGCGGTGGTAGCCGTTGCCGACGGCGGTGTAGAGGCGCGAGCCGGGCCACCAGAAGTGGGCGCGGGCCTCGGACAGCAGCTCGCTGCCGTCCACCGTGCGGCTGTAGCGGATCAGGCCCTCGGCGTCGACCTCGACCGTGAGCGCGCCGACGGTCAGCCGCCCCAGCCCGTCCTCGATCTTGACGCTGCTCTCGGTGGGCTCCGGCTCGTCGAGCAGGGCCCCCGGCAGTCCGTCCAGGACCGGTCCGCCGAGGCGGGCCCGGACCCGGACCGCGTCCGGGCCCCAGGGCTCGATCCGCAGGGTTTCCTGGCGTCCGCTCCACTCCAGTGCGCCGTCCCGCTCACGGAACGTGCCGACGGTGGGGGAGGACTGGGCGAGGCTGACCGCGCCGGTCGGGGTCTGGTTCTCGGCAGGTTGATTCACGAGACGGCTCCTGGGAGGGAGGAGTGGCGGCACGCCCGGCTCGGCTCCGGTGGGCCGGGCGGTGGCGGAGAGAGATGAGAGGGGAGAGGTGGGGAGGGGAGGGGAGGGGTGGGGAGGGGAGGGCATGGGGGACCCGTGCGGCCTCAGCCCGTGGTGGACAGCGGCCCCGTGCTCGCGCGGACCGTCAGCTCGGGGGCGAGGAGCACCACCTCGTCGGTGTCCCGCCCCTCCAGCTTGGCGACCAACTGCTCCACGGCCCGCCGGCCCATCTCCTGGGCCGGGATGGCGACCGAGGTCAGCCGCACCGAGGCCTGCACGGCGACCTGGTCCGGGCAGACCGCGATCACCGAGACGTCCTCCGGCACCGCGCGCCCCTGTTGCCGCAGCAGTGCGAGCAGCGGTTCCACCGCGGACTCGTTCTGCACGACGAACCCCGTGGTGCCCGGCCGTTCGTCGAAGACCCGGGCCAGGGTCGCGGCCATCGTGTCGTAGCCGCCCTCGCAGGGGCGGTGCAGCACACGCAGGCCCAGCTCCTTCGCCCGGCTCCGGAGTCCGTCGAGCGTGCGCTCGGCGAAACCGGTGTGCCGCTCGTACACCGCGGGTGCCTCGCCGATGACGGCGACGTCCCGGTGGCCGAGCATCGCCAGATGCTCCACACACAGCGCGCCCGTCGCCCGGAAGTCGAGGTCGACGCAGGTCAGGCCACTGGTGTCGGCCGGCAGGCCGATGAGCACAGACGGCTGATCGGTGGCACGCAACAGCGGCAGCCGCTCGTCGTCGAGCTCCACGTCCATCAGGATCATCGCGTCGGCGAGCCCGCTGCCCGTGACACGGCGCACCGCGTCGGGGCCCTCCTCGCCGGTGAGCAGCAGCACGTCGTAGCCGTACGTACGGGCCGTGGTGGCCACCGCTATGGCGATCTCCATCATCACCGGGACGTACATGTCGGTGCGGAGCGGGACCATCAGGGCGACGATGTTCGACCTGCTGCTCGCCAGGGCGCGGGCCCCCGCGTTCGGGTGGTAGCCGAGCTCCTGGATGCTCCGCTCGACCCGCTGCCGGGTACCGGCGGAGATCGACCGCTTGCCGCTGAGGACATAGCTCACCGTGCTCGCCGAGACTCCGGCGTGCTGGGCGACCTCGGCGAGGGTGACCATCCAGCTCTCCAAGCGTGTTTAAGCGCTTCGACTGCGCGTTGTTTCTGAACGGGGTGAGTGAGGGTGGCTCGACAGTAGCTCGGCGGTGGATGGGTGTCCATAGGCTGTCGAAGCGCTTCGATAATTCGCCGGGCGCAAAGAGGGGCGACAGAGGTGTTGTGCGGGGAGTGCGGGTGAGTGGGGGCTGGACGCTCAGCTCCCCGCGCCCCTTCCGGGCGCTCCTGCGCCCCAGTCTAGAACTCGACGGCGACTTCAGGGGGTGCGGTGGCGACCAGGTCGCGTACGTGTCCGCCCCCGGGTGCGTGGACTTCGACTCGGCGGCGTCAGCCTCGGCGGCGCGATGTGGGACATCCACACCGGTGACGTCGGCTGGTAGGTGTTCTCCTTCGTCCGCCGCACCGACACCATCAAGGCGCCCCTGAACCCTCGACGACTTCAACCAGGCCCTCGTCCGCCGCAAGCTGCCGGGCAACGACAGGTACGACGCCGGCATCGAGGCGGCACCGAGGTCTTCAAAGGCACGGGCCGCCTGGACGCCAAGGCGTACTCGGTGGACATCGGCTGAGCGGGGGACCGCGGCCGACCACCGGTCATCGGCTGAGCGGCGGACCGCGGCCGACCACCGGTCATCGGCTGAGCGGGGCACGCGTCGGCCGAACGGCACGCGAGGGGTGGCGGGGTCATCCCGGATCGGGTACCAACGATCGGGTAGCACCCATCGGTAACCATCCAGGGACAAGATCCCGATTCGCGGCGAGGTGAGCCTCATGTCCGCACCACCCCTCAAGAAGCCCGTCGTCACCGAGCGTGAGGCCCGTCAGGTGGCGGAGGCCGCCCGGGAGCAGGACTGGCGCAAGCCCAGCTTCGCCAAAGAACTGTTCCTCGGCCGGTTCCGCCTCGACCTCATCCACCCCCACCCGCTCCCCACGGACGAGGCCGTCCGGCGCGGCGAGCAGTTCCTGACCAAGCTCCGCGCCTTCTGCGAGACGAAGGTCGACGGCGCCCTCGTCGAGCGCGAGGCCCGCATCCCCGACGAGGTGATCAACGGCCTCAAGGAACTCGGCGCCTTCGGCATGAAGATCGACCCCAAGTACGGCGGCCTCGGTCTCACCCAGGTGTACTACAACAAGGCGCTGGCCCTGGTCGGCTCGGCCAGCCCCGCGATCGGCGTGCTGCTCTCCGCGCACCAGTCGATCGGCCTACCCCAGCCGCTGAAGTTGTTCGGCACCCCCGAACAGAAGCAGCGGTTCCTGCCGCGCTGCGCCCGCACCGACATCAGCGCCTTCCTCCTCACCGAGCCCGACGTGGGCTCGGACCCCGCCCGCCTCGCCACCTCCGCCGTACCCGACGGGGACGACTACATCCTCGACGGCGTGAAGCTGTGGACGACGAACGGCGTGGTCGCCGACCTCCTCGTCGTCATGGCGCGGGTGCCGAAGTCCGACGGGCACAAGGGCGGCATCACCGCCTTCGTCGTCGAGACCGACTCACCCGGCGTCACGGTGGAGAACCGCAACGCCTTCATGGGTCTGCGCGGCATCGAGAACGGCGTGACCCGCTTCCACCAGGTCCGGGTCCCCGCCGCGAACCGGATCGGACCAGAGGGCGCGGGTCTGAAGATCGCCCTCACCACCCTCAACACCGGCCGTCTCTCCCTGCCCGCGTCCTGTGTGGCCGCCGGCAAGTGGTGTCTGAAGATCGCCCGCGAATGGTCGGCGGCCCGCGAACAGTGGGGCAAGCCGGTCGCCCACCACGAGGCGGTCGGGCAGAAGATCTCCTTCATCGCGGCGACGACCTTCGCCCTGGAAGCCGTCCTGGACCTCTCCTCCCAGATGGCCGACGAGGACCGCAACGACATCCGCATCGAGGGCGCCCTCGCCAAGCTCTTCGCCTCCGAGATGGGCTGGAAGATCGCCGACGAACTCGTCCAGATCCGGGGCGGCCGGGGCTTCGAGACCGCCGACTCGCTCCGGGCACGCGGCGAACGGGCCGTCCCCGCCGAGCAGGTCCTGCGCGACCTGCGCATCAACCGGATCTTCGAGGGCTCCACGGAGATCATGCACCTGCTGATCGCCCGCGAGGCCGTCGACGCCCACCTCACCGTGGCCGGCGACCTCATCGACCCGGAGAAGTCCCTCTCCGACAAGGCCAGGGCGGGCGCCAACGCGGGCGTCTTCTACGCCAAGTGGCTGCCGAAACTGGTCGCGGGCACCGGCCAGCTCCCGCGCGCGTACGGCGATTTCCACCCCTCCGGTCACCCGGACCTCTCCACCCATCTGCGCTACGTCGAACGCAACGCCCGCAAGCTCGCCCGCTCCACCTTCTACGCCATGTCCCGCTGGCAGGGCCGTATGGAGACCAAACAGGGCTTCCTGGGCCGGATCGTCGACATCGGTGCCGAACTCTTCGCGATGAGCGCGGCCGTCGTCCGCGCGGAGCTGCTCCGCACGACCACCGACCACGGCCGCGAGGCCTACCAACTGGCCGACACCTTCTGCCGCCAGTCCCGCATCCGCGTCGAGGAACTCTTCGGCCGCCTGTGGACCAACACGGACGACGTCGACCGCAAGGTGGTCAAGGGCGTCCTGGGCGGCGCCTACGAATGGCTCGAACAGGGCGTCATCGACCCGTCGGGCGAGGGCCCGTGGATCGCGGACGCCGCACCGGGCCCGAGCGAGAAGGAGAACGTCCACCGCCCCATCCGCTGAGACCCCAGGGTGCCCCCTCACGAAGGGGGCACCCTGGACGCGGGAAGCCCAGGAACTCAGCCGGAGGATCTTGGCACGGCCACAGGACTCGGTCTCAGCCGGATCGACCAGGTCGAGCGGGGTGCCGAGGACATGAGCCTCGATGACCTGCTGTTGATCGCCCACGTCCTCGATGTGGAGCTCGCGGAACTGGTGGCCGACTGACCGGCGGCCCGCCCCGGCGACCACGGGTGCCGGCGGTTGTGACGACGCCCGACTGACCGGCAGCGCGCCCCGGCGACCACGGGTGCCGGCGACTGACCGGCACCCGCCCGAGCGACCACGGGTGCCGGCGGTTCTGACGACGGTCCGGCAGCCCGAAGGGGGCCGCGCGGTCCTGCCGGGCACCCGATGCGGCCACAATGGGGGGATGAGCGACAGTCCAGCCCCTCTCGCCGATCCGCATCTCGTCTTCGACCCCGTCGACGGCGTACGGGACGTAGTGATCCTCGGATCGACCGGATCGATCGGCACCCAGGCCATCGACCTCGTCCTGCGCAACCCGGACCGCTTCCGCGTCACCGGGCTCTCCGCCGCCGGAGGGAGGGTGGAACTGCTGGCCGAGCAGGCGCACCGGCTGTGCGTGCGGACCGTCGCCGTCGCCCGGCAGGACGTCGTACCGGCACTGCGCGAGGCCCTGGCCGGCGCGTACGGGGCAGGTCAGCCACTGCCCGAGATCCTCGCCGGCCCGGACGCGGCCACCGAGCTCGCCGCGTCCGCCTGCCACACCGTGCTCAACGGCATCACCGGCTCCATCGGTCTCGCCCCGACGCTCGCCGCCCTGGAGGCGGGCCGCACCCTCGCACTCGCCAACAAGGAGTCGCTCATCGTCGGCGGCCCGCTGGTCAAGGCCGTGGCCAAGCCCGGCCAGATCATCCCCGTCGACTCCGAGCACGCCGCCCTCTTCCAGGCCCTCGCCTCCGGCACCCGCGCCGATGTGCGCAAGCTCGTCGTCACCGCCTCCGGGGGCCCCTTCCGCGGCCGTACGAAGGCGGAGCTGGCGGACGTGACGCCCGCCGACGCCCTCGCGCACCCCACCTGGGCCATGGGCCCGGTCATCACGGTCAACTCCGCGACCCTCGTCAACAAGGGCCTGGAAGTCATCGAGGCGCACCTCCTCTACGACATTCCCTTCGATCGCATTGAGGTCGTCGTGCACCCCCAGTCGTATGTCCACTCGATGGTTGAGTTCACGGACGGATCGACGATGGCCCAGGCGACACCCCCCGACATGCGCGGCCCCATCGCCATCGGCCTCGGCTGGCCGCAGCGCGTCCCGGACGCCGCGCCCGCCTTCGACTGGACCAAGGCGTCCAGCTGGGAGTTCTACCCCCTCGACAACGAGGCGTTCCCGTCGGTAGGACTCGCCCGGCACGTGGGAGAGCTCGCGGGCACCGCCCCGGCGGTGTTCAATGCGGCCAACGAGGAGTGCGTCGACGCGTTCCTGTACGGCGGTCTCCGATTCGACGCGATCATGGAGACCGTCACCCAGGTCGTCGAGGAGCACGGCACCCCCGGAAAGGGAACGTCCCTGACCGTGGCGGACGTCCTCGAAGCGGAGACCTGGGCGCGCGCCCGGGCCCGTGAACTGACCATTTCGACCGACGAACCCACCGAGCGGACGACCGCGGAGGCCCGTGCATGACGACCCTGATGTTCATCCTCGGCATAGTCGTCTTCGTGATCGGCCTGGCGTTCTCGATCGCCTGGCACGAGCTGGGCCACTTCTCGACCGCCAAGCTCTTCGGCGTCCGTGTGCCCCAGTTCATGGTCGGCTTCGGCCCCACGCTCTGGTCGAAGAAGAAGGGCGAGACCGAGTACGGCGTCAAGGCGATCCCGCTCGGCGGCTACATCCGCATGATCGGGATGATCCCGCCCAACGAGGACGGCCGGATCGAGAGCCGTTCCACGTCTCCGTGGCGTGTGATGATCGAGGACGCCCGAGCGGCCTCCTTCGAGGAGCTCCAGCCCGGCGACGAGAAGCGCCTCTTCTACACGCGCAAGCCCTGGAAGCGCGTCATCGTGATGTTCGCCGGGCCCTTCATGAACCTGGTCCTGGCTGTCGTGATCTTCGTCGGCGTGATGATGACCTTCGGCGCCCAGACCCAGACCACCACGGTCAGCAAGGTCTCGGACTGCGTCATCGAGGCCGGCGAGAACCGCTCCAAGTGCGAGGCAGGCGACAAGGCCGCCCCCGCCAAGGCCGCCGGTCTGAAGCCCGGTGACAAGATCGTCGCGTTCAACGGCACACCCGTCGAGGACTGGTCCACCCTCCAGTCCGACATCCGCGCCAACCCCGGCAAGGAAGTCACCGTCACCGTCGAGCGCAAGGGCGAGAAGCTCGACCTCACCACCACCCTCGTCCGCAACCAGGTCAGCAGGACCGACGGCAACGGCGGCTACATCGAGGGTGAGTACGACTACGCCGGCTGGTTCGGCTTCACACCCGCCAGCGCCGTCGTCCCGCTCTCCTTCGGCGACTCCGTGGACCGCATGGGCGACATGATGGAGAACGGCGTCGAGTCCCTGCTCGCCCTCCCCAGCAAGGTCCCCGCCCTGTGGGACGCCACCTTCGGCGACGGCGAACGCGAGGCGGACTCGCCCATGGGCGTGGTCGGCGCGGCCCGCGTCGGCGGCGAGATCTTCACCATGGACATCCCCGCCAGCCAGCAGCTCGCCAGCTTCCTCATCCTGCTCGCCGGCTTCAACCTCTCCCTCTTCCTGTTCAACATGCTCCCGCTCCTCCCGCTCGACGGCGGGCACATCGCGGGCGCCCTGTGGGAGTCCGTGCGCCGCAACGCGGCCAAGGTGCTGCGCCGCCCCGACCCCGGCCCGTTCGACGTGGCGAAGCTGATGCCCGTCGCGTACGTGGTGGCCGGCATCTTCGTCTGCTTCACCCTCCTGGTACTCATCGCGGACCTGGTGAACCCGGTGCGCATCTCCTAGTCACCCGAAGTGCACGACGGCCGGGCCCACGCGCGGAGCGGGGCCCGGCCGCCGTCGCGACGGGTGGCTCTACGACGGTGATGTGCTCGGGCCTACGCCTGTGCCGTAATCTCAAAGCCTGGAGCCCGCCCGTACCGGGACCCGGTCCTGATCCACAACTTGGGGTTGCACAGCAGATGACTGCGATTTCTCTCGGCATGCCGTCCGTTCCGACCAAGCTCGCCGAGCGCCGGAAGAGCCGGCAGATCCAGGTCGGATCCGTGGCGGTCGGCGGAGACGCCCCGGTGTCGGTCCAGTCCATGACCACCACCCGTACGTCCGACATCGGCGCCACACTGCAGCAGATCGCCGAGCTGACGGCCTCCGGCTGCCAGATCGTCCGCGTCGCCTGCCCCACGCAGGACGACGCCGACGCCCTCCCGGTGATCGCCCGCAAGTCACAGATCCCGGTCATCGCCGACATCCACTTCCAGCCGAAGTACGTCTTCGCCGCGATCGAGGCCGGCTGCGCCGCCGTCCGCGTCAACCCCGGCAACATCAAGCAGTTCGACGACAAGGTCAAGGAGATCGCCAAGGCGGCGAGCGACCACGGCACCCCGATCCGCATCGGCGTCAACGCGGGCTCCCTCGACCGCCGCCTCCTGCAGAAGTACGGCAAGGCCACCCCGGAGGCCCTGGTCGAGTCCGCCCTCTGGGAGGCCTCTCTCTTCGAGGAGCACGGCTTCCGGGACATCAAGATCTCGGTCAAGCACAACGACCCGGTCGTCATGGTCAACGCCTACCGCCAGCTCGCCGCCCAGTGCGACTACCCCCTCCACCTGGGCGTCACCGAGGCCGGCCCCGCCTTCCAGGGCACCATCAAGTCGGCCGTCGCCTTCGGCGCGCTGCTGAGCGAGGGCATCGGCGACACCATCCGTGTCTCCCTCTCCGCCCCGCCGGTCGAGGAGATCAAGGTCGGCAACCAGATCCTGGAGTCGCTGAACCTGAAGCCGCGCCGCCTCGAAATCGTCTCCTGCCCCTCCTGCGGCCGCGCCCAGGTCGACGTCTACAAGCTCGCCGAGGAAGTCACCGCCGGCCTCACCGGCATGGAGGTCCCCCTCCGCGTCGCCGTCATGGGCTGCGTCGTCAACGGCCCCGGCGAGGCCCGCGAAGCCGACCTCGGCGTGGCCTCCGGCAACGGCAAGGGCCAGATCTTCGTCAAGGGCGAGGTCATCAAGACCGTCCCCGAGTCCAAGATCGTCGAGACCCTCATCGAGGAGGCGATGAAGATCGCCGCGCAGATGGAGGCCGACGGCATCGTCTCGGGCGAACCCACGGTGGCGGTAGCGGGCTGAGGACGCCGCAGGCGCCCCGAAAGGGGCGCGCAGCTGTATCGATATGCGGCTCCGCCGCGTGGGCGCGACAAGCCACGACGCACCCGCACCCGCCAAAGCGCAGTGGTCCCCGAGCGGCCGGGCGCCCCGGCCGCGGCGCAGCCGCAGGGAGCCCCGCCACAGCCCGGCAGGGTATCGTGCGGAAATCAGCGCAGACCCCAGGGTGAGGCCCCCGCACGTGTTGACCCAGACCACCACCAGGGTCCTCGAACCGAGTGACCTGGACGCCGCACTCGCCGTACTGGACCGAGACCCCGTCGCGAACGCCTTCGTGACGTCCCGCGTCCAGGTCGCCGGGCTGGACCCGTGGCGGCTGGGCGGCGAGATGTGGGGTTGGTACGAGGACGGCGCCCTGACCTCCCTCTGCTATGCCGGAGCGAACCTCGTCCCCATCTGCGCCACCCCCCGCGCCGTCCGCGCCTTCGCCGACCGCGCCCGCCGGGCCGGCCGCCGCTGCTCCTCGGTCGTCGGACCCGCCGAGGCCACCGCCCAGCTCTGGCGCCTGCTCGAACCCAGCTGGGGCCCGGCCCGCGAGGTCCGCGCCCACCAGCCCCTCATGGTCACCGACCGGCTGCCCGACCCCACCGAGGTCACCCCGGATCCGTACGTCCGCCGCATCCGCAAGGACGAGATGGACACGATCATGCCGGCCTGCGTCGCCATGTTCACCGAGGAGGTGGGCGTCTCCCCGATGGCCGGCGACGGCGGCCTCCTCTACCAGGCCCGCGTCGCCGAACTCGTGGGCTCCGGCCGCTCGTTCGCCCGCCTCGACGCCGACGGCCGCGTGGTCTTCAAGGCCGAGATCGGCGCCGCCACCCCCCAGGCCTGCCAGATCCAGGGCGTCTGGGTGGCCCCCGAATACCGAGGCCAGGGCCTCGCCGCCCCCGGCATGGCGGCGGTCCTGCGCTACGCCCTCGCCGACGTGGCCCCCTTGGCCAGCCTCTACGTCAACGACTTCAACACGGCGGCCAGGCGCACGTACCAGAGGGTGGGCTTCCAAGAGGTGGGCGCCTTCATGAGCGTGCTGTTCTGACCAACGGCTTCAACGGCTCGACTTCGGAGCACCGGGCGAGGAACGCGCCCCATAGGGGCACGGGGCTGTATCCGTACGCGGCCCCCGCCGCGTGCGCGCGACCAGTCACATCCAACCCGCACCCCGCAGACGCGAACCCCCCTGTAGCATCCGCAACATGGACCTCGTCATCGGCCCCTTGGACCTCTCCGCCCACGTAGACGAGGCCTTGGCGGTCCAAGCCGTAGCCTTCGGCCTCGGCCCCGACGAGGTGGCCGTCCGCCGCCAGATCGTCCTCCGCCACATGACCTACCCGGGAGCAAGGGCACTCGGCGCCACCGTCGCAGGCCGCCTCGTCGGTTTCGTCTACGGCATGCCCAACGACCGCGTCCACTGGTGGTCCACCGTCGTGGAGCCCTACCTCCGCGCACTCGGCCACGAACACTGGCTGGACGACTCCTTCGTCATCACCGAACTCCACGTCCACCCCCGCCACCAGAATCAGGGCGTCGGCCGCGCACTGATCACCACCATCACCGACAGCGCCGCCGAACCCCGGTCGATCCTCTCCGCCATCGACGTCGACAGCCCGGCCCGCGGCCTGTACCGCTCCCTCGGCTACACGGACCTGGCCCGCCAGGTCGTCTTCCCCAGCGCTCCGAAGCCGTACGCGGTGATGGGCGCCCACCTGCCCCTGCGCCGCAGGTGACCGCCGCACCGGCGGCCACCGCCACCGTCGGATTTCCACGGGCCCCCGCCCCCCGGCTAACCTCCTGCCATCACCCGATCCGCAGCAGGAGTACGAGAACCATGGCGAACGCACCGGTCCAGCGCATGTCCCAGTTGATGGCGAAGACGCTGCGCGACGACCCGGCGGACGCCGAGGTGCTCAGCCACAAGCTCCTCGTCCGCGCCGGCTACGTCCGCCGCACGGCGGCCGGCGTGTGGACCTGGCTGCCCCTCGGCAAGAAGGTCCTCGCCAACGTGGAGCGGATCGTCCGCGAGGAGATGGACGCGATCGGCGCCCAGGAGGTACTGCTCCCCGCGCTGCTGCCGAAGGAGCCCTACGAGGCGACCGGCCGCTGGGACGAGTACGGCCCCGAGCTGTTCCGCCTGAAGGACCGCAAGGGCGGCGACTACCTCCTCGGCCCCACCCACGAGGAGATCTTCACGCTGATCGTGAAGGACCAGGCGTCCTCCTACAAGGACCTGCCGGTCATCCTCTACCAGATCCAGACCAAGTTCCGTGACGAGGCCCGCCCCCGCGCCGGCATCCTGCGCGGCCGTGAGTTCCTGATGAAGGACTCGTACTCCTTCGACACCGAGGACGAGGGCCTCGCCCAGTCCTACGCCCTGCACCGCCAGGCGTACCAGAAGGTCTTCGAGCGCCTGGGCCTCGACTACCGCATCTGCGCGGCGACGGCCGGCGCGATGGGCGGCTCGAAGTCGGAGGAGTTCCTGGCCCCGGCAGACGCGGGCGAGGACACCTTCGCGGACTGCCCGGCCTGTGACTTCGCGGCCAACACCGAGGCGATCACCTACGAGTTGAAGCCGGTCGACGCGGGCGACGTGGCCGCCCTCGAAGAGATCCCGACGCCCGACACCCCGACCATCGAGACCCTCGCCGCCCACCTGGGCGTCCCGGCCTCCGCCACCCTGAAGAACCTCCTCGTGAAGGTCGACGGCGAGATCGTCGCCGTCGGCGTCCCCGGCGACCGCGAGGTCGACATGGGCAAGGTCGAGGCACACTTCGCCCCGGCGGTCGTCGAGATGGTCACCGAGGCGGACTTCGCGGGCCGCCCCGACCTGGTCCGCGGCTACGTCGGTCCGCAGGGCCTGGGCGAGAAAATCACCTACATCGCCGACCCGCGCGTGGCCCCCGGCACCGCCTGGATCACCGGCGCCAACAAGGACGCCACACACGCCAGGAACGTCGTCGCCGGCCGTGACTTCCAGGTCGGCGAGTACGTCGACGTCGTGGTCGTCCAGGAGGGCGACCCCTGCCCCAACTGCGGCACCGGCCTCAAGCTGGACCGCGCCATCGAGATCGGCCACATCTTCCAGCTCGGCCGCAAGTACGCCGACGCCCTCAAGCTCGACGTCCTCGGCCAGAACGGCAAGCCGGTCCGCGTCACCATGGGCTCGTACGGCATCGGCGTCTCCCGCGCGGTCGCCGCCCTCGCGGAGCAGTCCGCCGACGACAAGGGCCTGTGCTGGCCCGCCGAGGTCGCCCCGGCAGACGTCCATGTCGTCGCCGCCGGCAAGGCCCTCCAGATCGAACTGGCCCTCGACGTCTCCGAGAAGCTGCGCACGGCCGGCCTGCGCGTCCTGGTCGACGACCGCGCCGGTGTCTCCCCGGGCGTGAAGTTCACCGACTCCGAGCTGATCGGCGTACCGAAGATCCTGGTCGCGGGCCGCCGCTCCGCCGAGGGCGTCCTGGAGCTGAAGGACCGCCGCACCGGTGAGCGCGAGGAGCTGACGGTCGACGAGGCGATCGCCCGCCTGATCGCCTGATCACCGGCACCTCAGCTCTCTGCAGACCGTTCCCCGACCGTAGGGCGTGACAGAACGTCATGACGGGCGGGGACGGTCATGACGACCGGAGAACGGGGTGGCGCTCCGCCCCGCGCCGCGCCCTCGCGACGAACCGCCGAGGCACCCGGATCGGTGCCGCTCTTCGTCCGAACGGTCAGAGCCACCCGGCGAACTCGAGCAACAACTCCGCATCCCTCGGCCGCCCCACCCGCCGCGCGCGCACCCCCGACTCCACGGCACGGAACAACGTCCACCCCCGCAACCGCTCCTGATCCACGTCCAACGACTCGGCCAGTTTCCTCACCCGCCGCCGGGTGATCGCCGGCCCCGACGGCGACGCGATCAGGTCCTCCACCCGATCCCGCACCAGCCGGGCCAGATCGAACGCACACTCCCCGACCACCGGATCCGGTCCCACGGCCAGCCACGGCAACCGTTCCCCGGCCAGCACCTTGCTCTGCCGGTAGGTCCCGTGCAGCAAACGCTCCTCGGGCGCGTCGGTGAGCAGTTCCTCCCGTGCGGCGAGAGCGGCGTCGACCAGCACCCGCACCTCGCTGTCCCCGGCGGACCCGTCCCGCATCGACTCAGCCTGCCGCTCCGTCCGCTCCGCCACGGTCTCGAAGACATGAGCCTCGGGCGGCTCCACCCACAGCCGCCGCAATGTCGCCGCGGCCTCCAGCAGCGCCTTCGCCTCGGGCAGCGACCGCACCGACAGATCAGGATGCAACCGCTCCAGCAGCAACACGCCCTGACTGTCCCCGGGGTTGAGCAGCCGCACCGCGCCGCGTCCGTCCCAGTGCGCGAGTGCCGCCCGCTCGCTCTCCGGCCGGGCCCGCTCGGGCGCCAGCTTGAGCACGGCGGGGGTGTCGTCGATCAGCCGCACGAGAAGCACCAGACTGCTGCGGCCTCCGGGCGCCTGCACCCGCTCCACGCGCAACTCGCGTAGAGCGACGGCCTGTCGGACGCGATCGGGCAGCGTTTCCAGCCAATCGCCGATGCCGTCACCGCCGTCCGGCCGCCGTGTCTCGGCGAGCGCTCGCACCAGCCGCGGCGGCGGTTCGAAAGCCTCGAAAGCCATGCGAGCCATGTGCGAGTCGTTCCCTTCGAACCGTGATCAGGTGTGCGGTGTCGCCGACGGGCCGGCGGCGGCCGCCCGCTCGGCGAGACCAGGGAAGGCTACGCTTGTGCCGCGCCACCGCACCGCCCGCACCGCCGCTTCCCGCAGCGCCTCCGCCGCCGCACCGCGCCGGTCACCCCTGGATGCCCGTACGAGATCGGAGTACACCCCGGCCACCCGCTCCTCCAGCTCGGCGGCCAGTCGTACGGCGGAGTCCGAATCGCTCACCTGGAAGGGCAGCGCGTACCCGGCGGCCGCAGCGGCCGGTTCGCCGCCCAGATCCCGCACGGCACGGGCCAGTTGGTCCCGACGGGCCCGGTGCGCGTCGTACGCCTGCCGTGCCTCGCCCCGCCGTGCCTCGCCGATCTTGCCGCCGACGACCCCGTACCCGTACACGGCGGCGTGCTCGGCCCTCAGCGCCGCCTGCACCGCCTTCAGTTCCCCGCCGCTCACTTCGCACCCTCCGTCAGCATGTACGCGTGCCCGGCACCGGCCGCCGCCACCGAAGCCATCAACCGCGCCACCTCGCCGGGCACCTCAAGCAACGCCTTGGCCCGCTTGTCGGCGAGCTCCCGTTCGGCGGCGGCCAACTCGGCGAGGGCGGCCGCGGGGTCGTCGGGCACGGGGGAGGGGAAAGCCGAGGCACCTGACGCGGAAGGCGAACCGGTGGGTGAACCCGAAGGTGAACCCGCAGGTGAATCGGTAGGCGCAGCCGTGGGCGAACCGGAAGGCGACGTACTCGACTTGCCCGACCCCTCCCCGCCCCCGAACGCCCGGGCATGGCGTACGACCTCCGCCCGCAACGGCGCCAGCAACCCCGTCAGATCCGGGTGGACGGCGAGCACGGCGTCGTACCGCTCCACGAGCGCCGCACTGTCCCGGGCCACCCGCTCGCGCGCCTTCTCCGCCTTCGACGGGCCGCTCCCGGCGGTATCCGACCCCTCACCCCCGGACGAGCACCCCGCGAGCAGGCCCACACCGGCGGCCCCGACGAGCAAACTCCTTCTCCGCGGCCCCGACAGGGCACGCGCCGACAGGCTGAACGACACAGCAGACGTCCTAGGGGGGTCGTACGAACAAAGAAGCGGTGCGATCACGGTACCCGCGCATCTGTGTCAAGGCCGCCACCACCGCGCCCTCCCTCACCTCCGAGCTCCCTGACGCCCCCACTCACAGCACCCGCATGGACGGCAACACCCCAGCGGAGCGGCTACCCTTTGACCTGACACGCGCCCTACCCACAACAGCACACGCGGCCGAGGAGTCACCCGGATGAGCACCACCCAGAGCGAGAGGCTGCGAGAACTGCTGGAACCGCTCGTACGCTCCCAGGGCCTGGATCTCGAAGAGATCGCGGTGGACTCGGTCGGACGCAAGCGAGTGCTGCGCGTGGTCGTCGACTCGGACGAGGGCGCGGATCTGGACGCGGTCGCCGACGTCAGCCGCGCGCTCTCGGCCAAGCTCGACGAGACGGACGCGATGGGCCAGGCGGAGTACACCCTGGAGGTCGGCACCCCCGGCGCCGAGCGCCCCCTCACCGAGCACCGCCACTACCGCCGTGCCGTGGACCGTCTGGTGAAGTTCCAGCTCCGTGAGAACGGGGAACTGATCGCCAGAATCCTGACCGTGGACGACGACGGCCTCGACCTCGAGGTGCCCGGGGTGAAGGGCCGCAAGGCCACCACCCGCCGGCTCGCCTTCGACGAGATCGACAGGGCCCGCGTCCAGGTCGAGTTCAACCGCAAGGACAAGAAGGACATGAAGGAAGAGGAGGAGGCGTAGCCGTGGACATCGACATGAGTGCCCTCAGGGGCTTGGTGCGGGAGAAGGAGATCTCCTTCGACCTGCTCGTCGAGGCGATCGAGGCGGCCCTCCTCATCGCCTACCACCGCACCGAGGGAAGCCGCCGCCACGCGCGCGTGGAGCTCAACCGGGAGACCGGCCATGTGACCGTGTGGGCGAAGGAGGACCCCGAGGACCTGGAGGAGGGGCAGGAGGCGCGCGCGTTCGACGACACCCCGTCGGACTTCGGGCGCATCGCCGCCACCACCGCCAAGCAGGTGATCCTGCAGCGACTGCGGGACGCGGAGGACGACGCGACGCTCGGCGAGTACGCCGGCCGCGAGGGCGACATCGTCACCGGGGTGGTCCAGCAGGGCCGTGACCCGAAGAACGTGCTCGTCGACATCGGCAAGCTGGAGGCCATCCTGCCCGTGCAGGAGCAGGTCCCCGGCGAGACGTACCAGCACGGCATGCGGCTCCGGTCGTATGTCGTCCGGGTGGCGAAGGGCGTCCGAGGCCCGTCGGTCACCCTCTCGCGCACCCACCCCAACCTGGTGAAGAAGCTCTTCGCGCTGGAGGTGCCGGAGATCGCCGACGGATCCGTCGAGATCGCGGCCATCGCGCGTGAGGCGGGTCACCGTACGAAGATCGCCGTCCGCTCCACCCGTAGCGGCCTGAACGCCAAGGGTGCCTGCATCGGACCCATGGGCGGCCGGGTGCGCAATGTCATGGCCGAGCTGAACGGTGAGAAGATCGACATCGTCGACTGGTCGGACGACCCGGCCGAGATGGTGGCGAACGCGCTGTCACCGGCCCGGGTCTCCAAGGTCGATGTGGTGGACCTCGCGGCCCGCTCCGCGCGCGTGACGGTGCCTGACTACCAGCTCTCGCTGGCGATCGGCAAGGAGGGCCAGAACGCCCGCCTCGCCGCCCGTCTCACCGGCTGGCGGATCGACATCCGCCCGGACACCGAGCAGCCGTCCGAGTAACCACTCGATCGGACGTCCGAACCGGGCCGATCGGGTACTTCCCGGCGGCCGGGGAATAGATCCGAGCCGCAGGTCGCTTAGATCACGACAACAACCGTTCGATTTTTGCCCCGAAGGGGTGAGGTCGGTGCGGGGAGGTAGACTTAGCAGTGTCTGGCCGGACGCGTGCCCGCGCATGCCCTGAACGCACCTGTGTGGGGTGCAGGCAGCGAGCGGCCAAGACCGAACTGCTGCGCGTCGTGGCGATCGAGGACGAATGCGTCCCCGATCCTCGCGGTACGCTGCCCGGCCGGGGTGCGTACGTCCACCCCTCCCAGGTCTGTCTCGACTTGGGCGTACGCCGCCGGGCGTTCACGAGGGCGCTGCGTGCCCCGGGAGCGCTCGACACAAAGGCGTTGCGCCGGTACGTGGAGCAGACGACAGTTGCCGAGCAGGCAACACCGTAAGACGTGTCGTACGGAACCTCTGTACGGCCCTGGTACCCCGCGAGTTGGAAGTAGGTCGAGATTGCGATGAGCACTCGATGAGCACGCGATGAGTACGCCCATGAAGTAGCGACGGTCCGGACGCACCCGGACCTAAAAAGGAGCGAAGTGGCTAAGGTCCGGGTATACGAACTCGCCAAGGAGTTCGGGGTTGAGAGCAAGGTCGTCATGGCCAAGCTCCAAGAGCTCGGTGAATTCGTCCGTTCGGCGTCCTCGACGATCGAGGCGCCCGTTGTACGCAAACTGACTGACGCCCTCCAGCAGGGCAGCGGAGGCGGCAAGCCCGCCCCCCGCAAGGCCGCCCCGGCACGTCCGGCGGCCCCCTCTCCCGCGCAGGCCGCGCGTCCGGCCGCCCCGCGTCCGGGTCCGGCCGCGCCGAAGCCGCCGGCCGCCGAGCGGCCCGCCGCCCCGGCGCCGGGTCCGCGCCCGGTTCCGGGTCCCAAGCCGCCGACGCCGAAGCCCGCTCCGGCCTCCCCGGCCCCGAGCGTGCCCGAGTTCCAGGCGCCCCCGTCGGCTCCGGCCGCCCCGTCCCCGCGTCCGGGCGCACGTCCCGGCCCGGGTGGTCAGCGACCGGCCGGCGGCCACGGTGGCCAGCAGCGTCCGGGCGGTCCTGGTCAGGAGCGTGGCGGCCAGGCCCCGCGCCCCGGCGGCCAGCGTCCCGGCGGTGCCGGTGCGCCCAAGCCGGGCGGTGCCCGTCCGGCCGGCCCGCGTCCGGGTAACAACCCCTTCACCTCCGGTGGCTCCACCGGCATGGGTCGCCCGCAGGGCCCCCGTCCCGGCGGTGCGCCTCGACCTGGTGGACACGGCGGCCCTGGTGGCCCCGGTGGCGCCCAGGGCGGTCCGCGTCCCGCGGCTCCCGGCCAGGCGCCCCGTCCGCAGGGTGCCGGCGGCGGTCCTCGCCCGCAGGCTCCGGGCGGCGCCCGTCCGACCCCGGGCGGCATGCCCCGCCCGCAGGGTGGCGGTCCCCGTCCCGGCGGCGGCCCCGGCGGCCCCCGTCCCAACCCCGGCATGATGCCCCAGCGTCCCGCTGCCGGTCCCCGTCCGGGTGGCGGCGGTCCCGGCGGTCGCGGTCCCGGCGGCGGCGGTCGTCCCGGTGGCGGCGGTGGCGGCGGTCGTCCCGGTGGCGGCGGCTTCGCCGGTCGTCCCGGTGGCGGTGGCGGCGGTTTCGCCGGTCGTCCGGGTGCTCCCGGTGGTGGCGGCGGCTTCGCCGGTCGTCCCGGTGGTCCGGGTGCCGGCGGCGGTGGCCGTCCGGGCTTCGGTGGCCGTCCCGGTGGTCCGGGTGCCCGTGGTGGCACGCAGGGCGCCTTCGGCCGTCCCGGTGGTCCCGCGCGTCGTGGTCGCAAGTCGAAGCGGCAGAGGCGCCAGGAGTACGAGGCCATGCAGGCCCCGTCGGTCGGCGGTGTGATGCTGCCTCGCGGCAACGGCGAGTCCATTCGCCTGTCGCGCGGTGCGTCGCTCACCGACTTCGCCGAGAAGATCGGCGCCAACCCCGCCTCCCTCGTCGCGGTCATGATGAACCTCGGCGAGATGGTCACGGCCACGCAGTCCGTCTCCGACGCGACCCTCGAGGTCCTCGCCGGCGAGATGAACTACACGGTCCAGATCGTCAGCCCCGAGGAGGAGGACCGCGAGCTGCTCGAGTCCTTCGACCTGGAGTTCGGCGAGGACGAGGGCGACGAGGACGACCTGGTCGTCCGCCCGCCGGTCGTCACCGTCATGGGTCACGTCGACCACGGTAAGACCCGACTGCTCGACGCCATCCGCAAGACGAACGTCATCGCGGGCGAGGCCGGAGGCATCACCCAGCACATCGGTGCCTACCAGGTCTCCACCGAGGTCAACGAAGAAGAGCGCAAGATCACCTTCATCGACACCCCGGGTCACGAGGCGTTCACCGCCATGCGTGCCCGTGGTGCGAAGTCGACCGACATCGCGATCCTGGTCGTCGCGGCCAACGACGGCGTCATGCCGCAGACGGTCGAGGCGCTCAACCACGCGAAGGCGGCCGGTGTGCCGATCGTCGTCGCGGTCAACAAGATCGACGTCGAGGGCGCCGACCCGACCAAGGTGCGCGGTCAGCTGACCGAGTACGGCCTGGTGGCCGAGGAGTACGGCGGCGACACCATGTTCGTCGACATCTCCGCCAAGCAGGGTCTGCACATCGACTCCCTGCTCGAAGCGGTCATCCTGACCGCGGACGCCTCGCTCGACCTGCGGGCCAACCCGAACCAGGACGCGCAGGGTATTTCGATCGAGTCCCGCCTCGACCGCGGCCGCGGTGCCGTGGCGACGGTCCTCGTCCAGCGAGGCACGCTGCGGGTCGGCGACACGATGGTGGTCGGCGACGCGTACGGCCGCGTCCGTGCCATGCACGACGACAACGGCAACAACGTGCTCGAGGCAGGCCCGGCGACGCCGGTGCAGGTCCTGGGTCTGACCAACGTCCCGGGCGCGGGCGACAACTTCATCGTCGTGGACGAGGACCGTACGGCCCGTCAGATCGCCGAGAAGCGCGCCGCCCGTGAGCGCAACGCCGCGTTCGCCAAGCGCACGCGCCGCGTCTCGCTCGAGGACCTGGACAAGGTGCTCAAGGCCGGCGAGGTCCAGCAGCTCAACCTCATCATCAAGGGTGACGCTTCTGGTTCCGTCGAGGCTCTGGAGTCCTCCCTGCTCCAGCTGGACGTCGGTGAAGAGGTCGACATCCGCGTCCTGCACCGCGGCGTCGGTGCGGTCACGGAGTCCGACATCGACCTGGCGATGGGCTCCGACGCCATCGTGATCGGCTTCAACGTGCGCGCCGCCGGGCGTGCGCAGCAGATGGCCGAGCGCGAAGGTGTGGACGTCCGCTACTACTCGGTCATCTACCAGGCGATCGAGGAGATCGAGGCGGCCCTCAAGGGCATGCTCAAGCCGGAGTACGAAGAGGTCGAGCTCGGTACGGCGGAGATCCGCGAGGTCTTCAAGTCGTCCAAGCTGGGCAACATCGCGGGTGTTCTCATCCGCTCCGGCGAGGTCAAGCGGAACACCAAGGCCCGCCTCCTCCGCGACGGCAAGGTCATCGCGGAGAACCTCAACATCGAGGGTCTGCGTCGCTTCAAGGACGACGTCACCGAGATCCGCGAAGGCTTCGAGGGTGGTATCAACCTCGGAAACTTCAACGACATCAAGGTCGACGACGTCATCGCGACGTACGAGATGCGCGAGAAGCCGCGGGCGTAAGCCGGTGGTACACGCCGGCCGGGGGTGCCATTCGGTACCCCCGGCCGGTGTGGCCGTTCCTGGGGGCTTCGCCCCCAGACCCCCTTCGCGCAGTTCCCCGCGCCCCTTTTAGGGCGCGGGGAACTGCGCGAGAACCCCCACCGGGCCCGCACCCGACAACGCACCCGAGGGGGTCGAAGGGGCGCAGCCCCTGGGGATGGGACGGGTAGGGGCGGCGGGGGCGAAACAAATCCCGTCGAGCCGCCCGCCGGGTTCGTTGTACGGTTCTGATGTTCCCGCCCGGTCACACGAGGCGGGCCATCTATCCCGTACCGGCGGGTGAACCGGATACATACATGTATGTAGGGACTCTGTCCTTCGATCTCCTGCTCGGCGACGTACGGTCGCTGAAGGAGAAGCGCTCCGTCGTCCGCCCGATCGTCGCGGAACTCCAACGCAAGTTCGCGGTGAGCGCGGCGGAGGTCGACCACATGGATCTGCATCGCCGCGCCGGCATCGGTGTGGCGATGGTGTCCGGGGACACAGGACATCTGAGCGATGTGCTGGACCGGTGCGAGCGGCTGGTCGCCGGTCGCCCGGAAGTGGAACTGCTCTCGGTCAGACGCCGCCTGCACGGTGACGACGACTGACCCGCCGCAGGGACAATCAAAGAAGCAGCGGTAACGCAGAACGAGCTAGGAGACGGACCAGTGGCCGACAACGCGCGTGCCAAGAGGCTGGCGGACCTCATCCGAGAGGTGGTGGCCCAGAAGCTGCTGCGCGGGATCAAGGACCCGCGGCTCGGCTCACACGTCACCATCACGGACACCCGGGTGACCGGGGACCTGCGGGAGGCGACCGTCTTCTACACGGTGTACGGGGACGACGAGGAGCGGGCGGCCGCCGCCGCGGGACTGGAGAGCGCCAAGGGCATCCTCCGCTCCGAGGTCGGCCGTGCCGCGGGTGTGAAGTTCACGCCGACCCTCACCTTCGTGGCCGATGCCCTCCCCGACACCGCCCGCACCATCGAGGACCTCCTCGACAAGGCGCGGACCTCGGACGCCGCGGTGCGCGAGAGCGCCTCGGGTGCGAAGTACGCCGGTGATGCCGACCCGTACCGCAAGCCGGGCGAGGACGACGAGGACGACGCCACCGAATGACCCAGCAGCGCCAGAAGAACACCACGCCCGACGGCCTTGTCATCGTCGACAAGCCGTCGGGCTTCACTTCGCACGATGTCGTCGCCAAGATGCGCGGTATCGCCCGGACCCGGAGGGTCGGGCACGCGGGGACACTCGATCCCATGGCCACGGGCGTCCTCGTCCTCGGAGTCGAGAAGGCGACCAAGCTCCTCGGCCATCTCGCGCTCACCGAGAAGGAGTACCTGGGCACCATCCGGCTCGGGCAGACGACGATCACCGACGACGCCGAAGGCGAGATCACGGCGTCGGTCGACGCGTCGAAGGTCAGCCGCGACGCCGTCGACGACGGTGTCGCCAAGCTGACCGGCGAGATCATGCAGGTGCCGTCCAAGGTCAGCGCCATCAAGATCGACGGCGTGCGTTCGTACAAGCGGGCCCGGGACGGCGAGGACTTCGAGATTCCCGCCCGGCCCGTCACCATCTCCTCCTTCGCGGTGTACGACGTCCGGGACGCCGTGGCCGAGGACGGCACCCCGGTCCTCGACCTGGTGGTGTCGGTGGTGTGCTCCTCGGGGACGTACATCCGGGCGATCGCCCGCGATCTCGGCGCCGACCTGGGCGTCGGGGGCCACCTCACCGCCCTGCGCCGCACACGCGTGGGACCGTACAAGCTGGACTCCGCCCGGACCCTCGACCAACTCCAGGAGAACCTGACGGTGATGCCGGTCGCCGAGGCCGCCACGGCCGCGTTCCCCCGCTGGGACGTGGACGAGAAGCGGGCGCGGCTGCTGCTGAACGGGGTGCGGCTGGAGATGCCCGAGGAGTACGCCGGCCGGGGCGCCGTGGCCGTCTTCGACCCGGCCGGTCGCTTCCTGGCACTGGTGGAGAGCCAGAAGGGCAAGGCGAAGAGCCTGGCGGTCTTCGGCTGACGCTCACCCCTACCCGCCGCACAACCGGCTACCCCGAGCCTTCTGAGCCTCGCAAGCCTCCCGAGCCATGAGGCGCCCGACGGCTCAGCCCGGCGGAGCGTGGAGCGGCGGTCACGGGGTCGCTGTTCCCGCCGCTCCACGGTCCCCCCTCGGTTCCCCCACCCAGAGGTGTATCCATCTGCTCGGGGCTATTCACCCCTTCGAGCAGGCGCTCGGAGTGAACCGAGGGAGCGGAAGGGGGCGCGTTCGCCGAGCGATCTGTTCTGCTGATCTTCACGTGCCTACCGTCGGAACACAGGTACGACGGGAGGTACAGGACATGGCGGTACGGGGCCGTCGGGCAACCGATGACGGCCGTCGGCCGGCGCGGGACGAAGTCCTGGTGCGGGTCGGCGACCTGGCGGGACGACCACGCGGCACGGGCTTCGTCGCCGATCACCATGGCACGGTCGTCACCAGCCACGAGGCGGTGGACGGGCTGGCACGGTTCGTGGTGCACGCCACCGGGGACCGCGTGTGTGTGGTGACCTCCGAGGCGGTGACCCCGCTGCCCGCCTTCGACCTCGCGCTCATCCACACGGAGGGGCTGGACGTGGCTCCCCTGCCCCTCGCCCTGCGGGACGGGGTCGAGACGGGGGCGTACGTCCGCATCGCGGCCGGCGGCTGGCGCGAGGCCCGGGTACTGGGCACGGCGGACGTCACGTACACCGCGACCGACGGTTTCCATCTGCTGCGCGGCGCCCTGGAGTTGGCCATCGGAACGGCGGGCAGCGAGGCGCTGCGGTTGGGCGGGGGCGCGGCCGGGGGGCCCGTGCTCGACATGACCACCGGGGCCGTGGTGGGTGTCCTCGGTACGGCCCTGGAGGCACGGCACCGGTCCACCGGCTTCGCCGTACCCCTGCGCGGATGGCGGGACGAGCCGCACCTGGCCGAACTGCTCGCGCGCAACGCGGCGACCGTACCCGTGTACGGAACGGACCTCAATCTGGCGGGGGTGCTGGAGCTGACGGCGACCACCGTGGGGTCGGACGGGCCGGGGGCGAGCGCCGGGACAGTCGTGGGATCGGTCGGGACAGTCGCGGGATCGGTTGGAGCCGAGCCCGTCGAACGCGTCGACGTCGTCAGGGAGTTCACCGCCTTCGTCAACGGCCCCGCCACCGTCCTCGGCCTCGTGGGCCCACCTGGCAGTGGCCGTACGACGGAACTGGCGGCGCTGGCCACCCGCCGCGGCCGGGACCCCGAGCCCGCTCCCACTCTGTTGCTCCGCGGCGCCGACCTCGCGGCCGACGACCTCTCCGTGGCGGACGCGGCCCGCCGCGCGCTGGAGCGAGCGGGGCGGATCGTGGCGGCGTCGACGGCGCCGGCCGTAGCGGTCGCGCCGGGCACGCCAGGCACGCCGGGCGCCTGGCGCGGGCCGGCCGGCGCGCATGGGGTGCCCGGGGCCCAGGGGGATGTTGGTGCTACTGGTGCGGGGCGGTCGGCGGCGTCGACCATGGCGAGGGCTTGGGGCGGGTCGGCGGGTTCGGGTGGGGTGCCGGGGGCCGAGGGCGCTGCCGCCGCATGGCCGTCGGGCGCGTCCAACGCGTCCAACGCCTCCGCCTCGTCGGCCTGGTGGGCTGGCTCGGGCTTCTCGGCCACGTCGGCTGCTGCGGGAGCCGGAGACGGCTGGCATCTCTCGGGTGCTGTGGGTGCTGCGGGTGCTCAGGAAACCCAGGGATCTGCAGGTTTGTCGTCGTCCGCGACGAGGGCCGCGGGCGCTGCGGACGAGTGGCGGGCCGGGGTGAGGCAGCCGTCGGTAGCCGGGCGGTACGCAGGGGAGTTGGGGGACATCCGGCCGGAGCGGCTGGCCCGGCTCGCGGGGGCGGAGGGGCGGCCGCTGTTGCTGCTGCTCGACGGGCCCGAGGAGATGCCGCCTGCGCTCGCCCACCGGTTGGCCGACTGGACCGCCGGGACGGTCGAGTGGCTGCGGGAGAACGGGGCCCGGCTCGTGGTGGCGTCCCGTGCCGAGTACTGGGAGCGGGCCGGGGCGCAGTTCCCGGCGGAGCTGCTGCACGGGGACGCGCCCGGCGGGGAAGGGCAGTCGCTGCCTGCCTGTGTGCGGCTGGGTGAACTGACGGAGACCGAGGCTCGACGCGCCCGGATGCGGTACGGCATTCCCGAGGACGCCCTCTCCGCCGCCGATGCTCGCCATCCGCTCACCCTGCGGCTCCTGGCCGAGGTGCGGGCGGCGCTGCCGGAGCCCCCGGGCGGCCGGCCCGGTGAGGATGGCGCCTTCGCCGGGCCGCCCGGTCGGGGGACCGCCGGGGGCAGCCGGTCGGGAGCGGAGGGGGCGGAGCCGGAGAGGTCGGGCAGGGAGAGGTCGGGCACGGAGGGGTCGGGCACGGAGGGGTCGGGCAGGGAGAGGTCGGGCACGGAGGGGTCAGGATCGGAGGGGTCAGGATCGACTGGTCCGGAATTCCATGAGCTGGGGGCCGCCCGCGGGGGCGCCTACGAGCCCTCGGGCTGGGGCGCCGGCGAGACGGCATCCATGTCCGACGGCGCCTCCGGTGCGGCGGCACGTTCCCGGGGCGTGAGCGGACGCTCGTCCGGCCAGGCGGCGCCCTGTATCCGCACGGGTGGAGGCTCGTCCGGCCAGGCGGTGCCCTCCTCCGGCCCGTGCGCGGCCTTCTCCGGTCCGGAGACTGGCCCGCTCAGTCCCGCTGCTCCCGCCGCGCCCGCCCCATTCGCCGGTGCCCGCGGACCCTCCCGCAGTTTGGGAGCGCGCTCATCAGTAAGGGCGGCACCCCCTACTGGCACGAGCCCCTCCTCTCTCGGGGCCATGGGGGCCACCTTCGCACCGACGGGGCATTCCTCCGGGGCGACAGGGGCTACCGATGGCTCGACAGAGGCCTGCTCCGGCTCGACGAGGCCCTCACCCGGCGCGGAGTCCTCCTCCCGCGCGGAGCTCGCCCCCCGCGCGGAGCTCTCCCTCTGCGCGGAAGCGTCCGCCGTTGTCCCGCGGGCGCTCGATCGGGACGAGGTGCTCGCCGCCTACCTGGACCTGATGTGCCTGCGCGTCGCGGTACGGCTCGCCGCGGTGAACGGGATACGGGGCACGGCCGTACGGCGGCTCGCGGCGCAGGTCTCCGGGCAGGTGCATGAGGCGGCCCGGCGGTGCCTCGGGCCTGGGCAGGGGGAGCTGGACCGGGCCGCGTTCGAAGCGGTGTTCCCGTGGGGGCCGGTGCCGGGGCGGCGGCTCGGCGGCACCACCGGCTGGGCCTCGGCCGTCCTCACCGAGGGGTTGCTCGTCCCGGCAGGCGACGGCTACCGCTTCGCCCACGAGGAGTTGGCCGACTGGATCCAGGGCGCCCACCTGGACCTGGACGCCGCCCTGCACGCCCTGGTGCACCGGGGCTGGGTCGCACAGGACGAGGCGCGGCGGGGCTGGGGCACGATGCCGTCGGAGGCCCGCGTCCGCCGCCAGGCCCGCCGTGCCACCCGCGACCTCCCTGTGCCCCGCCACCGCATCGGCCCCGTCGTCCACGCTCTGCTTCTCCTCGGCCGGCAGCAGGGCCCCACCGAACTCGCCGGGCGCCTGGAGGAGTTGCTCGACGCCCTGGACGCACTGCTGCCGCCGGGCGCCCCGGCACCCGACGACCCGACCTGGTGGGCCACCCGCCTCCTCACCGAGGTGCTGCTACGGGTGCCCGACGCGACACCGTACAGCCGGGTGCTGCGGTTCCTCACCGAGCGGATCGGGGCCTGGCGGGACCAGGGGCGGGGGGTGCCCGCGGAATTCGGGCCGGACCTCTGGGCGGCACTGCCACTGCCCCCGGCGGAACGGTTCGACCTGCTGCGACGCCTCGTCGTCGCCGACCCGGCGACCGGTGAAGGGCCCCGCTACCTGGACGCGGTCTCCCGCCTCCTCGCCGCCGACCCCGCCGCCGTACAACCGCACCTCACCCGCTGGTTCCACGACGACACCCCGCTGGCCGCGACCCCCGACGCCATCGTGGCGACCGCCGCTCAGGCGCTGCTGCACACGCATCGGCGGTGCGCCCTGGACGACCTGACCGAGGCCCTGGTCGACTGCGCGCACCGGCGGGGTGACGAACTGCTCGCCGTACTGTCCGAGGAGGAGCCCGCGGCGATGTGCCGGGCCGTGGACCGATGGGCTCACGACGAGCGCCCGGCGCGGCGGGTCGCGGCGCTCGCGTACGGCCTGCGGACCGCGCCGCACGTGCGCACGGACGCCGACCGCGAACGCCTCCGCCACGCGGCCCTCGCCCTCCTGGGCCGCCCCGCCGACATCACCCTCCACAGCGGCGCCTTGGCCCTGCTCGTGCGGGACCCGAGCACCAGGCCCCGGTACCTGCCGGAGGCGCTCAGACGCTTCGCCGCCGGTGACCCCCACCTCCCCGCGAGCGCCCTGGCCACCGCCCTCGCCACCCACCCCGATCCCGTCCTCGAGGCCTTCCGCGCCCGGCTGCGGACCCCGGGCAGCGACCGCTGCAACCGCCCCGGTAAATCCGACCGTCCTGGTGGATCCGACCATTCCGGTGGATCCGACCGTCCCAGTGAGTTCGACCGTGCCGGTGGCTCCGACTGCTCAGACGGGGAGGTACTGCGCACGCTCGCCACGGTCACCACACCCGGCCTGGCGCGGCGCGTCACCACCCTCGTACGGGAGGTCGTCCGACTGCGCCCCGAGGTGGCAGGGCACGTGGCCGTCTACGTCGACCGGCGGCTGGAACAAGGCATGGGCACCCGAACCGTACTGTTTCCACTGGTCAGCGAGTTGATCACGGACGGCCCGGTCCAGGTACGGGCGGCTCTCGCGGCGGTCTTCGCCCAGCCCGGCACCTCCATCTCCGCACCGCTGCGCCGTGAACTGCTCGACCTGCTGATGGCGACCGAACGGGACCCGTCCGTCCTGGACACGCTGCTCCGGGCGGCCGCCGGGCGCGGCATCGAAGGCGGCAGGGAGGCGGGCGAGAGCAGCAGAGACACCGAGGGCACCGAGAACATGAAGGGCATGAGGGAAATGAAGGACATGCAGTATATGCAGTACATGGAGGACACCGGGGCGCTCGTTCACCGGGTCGGGATGCTCCTCGTTCGTACGCCCGAGGGGGCCACCCGTTTCGACTGGGCTCTGGTCGACCTGGCCCGCCATGTGCCCGGCTTCGCGGAGCTGGTGGCCGGGTGGTTCAGCGGGACACCCCAGGAATGGGCGGCCGTGGTCGGGCCGAGCACACGCCGGATGATCGAGAACCTGGCGGGGGTGTCGGGGGTGCGGGTGCCCGCGTGAGACGGGGACAGGTGGAGAAGAGGGGGGTGCTCCGGGTCACAGCCCGGATGCCGATGCGGGCGGAGGGCACCGGGCATGGCACCCTTAGACCTGCGTATGAGGCAACCACGGACACAGGTTCGACGAGGAGCGGTCACAGTGCAGCGCTGGCGTGGCTTGGAGGACATCCCCGAGGGCTGGGGGCGCAGCGTCGTCACCATCGGTTCCTACGACGGGGTGCACCGCGGGCACCAGCTCATCCTCCGGCACGCCGTGGAGCGCGCGCGTGAGCTGGGCGTTCCCACCGTCGCCGTCACCTTCGACCCGCACCCCAGCGAGGTCCTGCGCCCCGGCAGCCACCCCCCGCTGCTCGCCCCGCACCACCGCCGCGCCGAACTGATGGCCGAGCTGGGGGTGGACGCGGTCCTGATCCTGCCGTTCACCACCGAGTTCTCCCGGCTGTCCCCGGCCGACTTCGTCGTGAAGGTCCTGGTCGACAAGCTGCACGCCAAGGCGGTCGTCGAGGGCCCCAACTTCCGCTTCGGCCACAAGGCCGCCGGAGACGTCGCGTTCCTGGCCGAGCAGGGCAAGACGTACGACTTCGACGTCGAGGTCGTCGACCTGTTCGTCACCGGCGAGGCGGGCGGCGGTCAGCCCTTCTCCTCCACGCTGACCCGCCGACTGGTCGCGGAAGGCGACGTCGAGGGCGCCCACGAGATCCTCGGCCGCCCCCACCGCGTCGAAGGCGTCGTCGTCCGCGGCGCCCAGCGCGGCCGCGAACTGGGGTTCCCTACGGCCAACGTCGAGACCCTCCCGCACACCGCGATCCCCGCCGACGGCGTCTACGCCGGCTGGCTGCACGTCGACGGCGAGGCCATGCCCGCCGCGATCTCCGTCGGCACGAACCCCCAGTTCGACGGCACCGAGCGCACGGTCGAGGCATACGCCATCGACCGCGTCGGACTCGACCTCTACGGCCTCCATGTCGCCGTCGACTTCCTCGCCTTCGTGCGCGGCCAGGCGAAGTTCGACTCGCTGGAGGCGCTGCTCGTGGCGATGGGCGACGACGTGAAGAAGTGCCGTGAGCTGATCGCTGCGTTCGAGGCGGAGTAGCCCCCAGGTCCAGCCGGGTCGTCTCTGACCGGATGCGCTGAGGACACGCCGAGGACACGCCAAGGACACGCCGAGGGCCCGTACCGTTCGTGGATCCAGGAACGGTACGGGCCCTTTGCCGTGCGGGTTACTGCTGGGGCGGTGCCGGAGGATAGGGCTGGCCCTGGTTTTGGCCTTGGCCCTGGTCCTGCTGCGGAGGGTACGGCTGCCCTGGGGCCTGCTGTCCGGGGTAGCCGGGCTGACCGGGCTGGCCGTAGGGCTGCGGGGCCTGGCCGGGGCCCGGCTGCCCCGGGTAGGGCTGACCGGGGTACGGCTGCCCCTGCTGCTGCGGCGGATACGGCTGCTGACCGGGCGTCGGCTGACCGGGCATCGGGTGGCCCGGCATCTGCTGGCCGGGCATGGGCGGGGCGGCGACCGGTGGAGGGTTGCCGTCCGACGTCCACAGACCGTGCGACTGCTGATGGCGGGCGATGTCCTCGGCCACCATGGCCGCGAGCGTGAAGTACGACTCCCGCACCTTGGGCCGCATCATGTCGAGGTCCAACTCGGCACCGGCGGCCAGGTGTTCGTCGAAGGGCACGACGACGACACCTCGGCACCGTGTCTCGAAGTGGGAGACGATGTCCTCCACCTTGATCATCTTGCCGGTCTCGCGCACCCCGGAGATGACCGTGATGGAACGTGCCACCAGGTCCTGGTACCCGTGCGCGGAGAGCCAGTCCAGCGTCGTACTGGCGCTGCTCGCACCGTCCACCGACGGCGTCGAGATGATGATGAGCTGGTCGGCGAGGTCGAGCACCCCGCGCATCGCGCTGTACAGCAGACCCGTACCCGAGTCGGTCAGGATGATCGGATACTGCCGGCCGAGGATGTCGATCGCACGCCGGTAGTCCTCGTCGTTGAACGTCGTGGAGACGGCCGGGTCGACGTCGTTGGCGATGATCTCCAGACCCGAGGGAGCCTGCGAGGTGAACCGCCGGATATCCATGTACGAGTTGAGGTACGGGATCGCCTGGACCAGGTCACGGATGGTGGCGCCGGTCTCGCGGCGTACCCGGCGGCCGAGGGTTCCGGCGTCCGGGTTGGCGTCGATCGCGAGAATCTTGTCCTGCCGCTCGGTGGCGAGCGTCGAACCGAGGGCCGTGGTGGTCGTCGTCTTGCCCACGCCACCCTTGAGGCTGATGACCGCGATGCGGTAGCAGGACAGCACGGGCGTCCTGATCAGCTCCAGCTTCCGCTGCCGCTCGGCCTCCTCCTTCTTCCCACCGAGCTTGAACAGTCCACCGCCCGACGCCGGACGACTGCTCTTGGCCTTCTGCTTCTTGCTGTTCAGCAGCCGGTCCGACGACAGCTCCACGGCCGCCGTGTAACCGAGGGGCGCCACACCCGGGTTGGTGGGTTGCCGGTGATCGTGCTGCACGGGCTGCGGCCAGGCGGCGCCGGTGCGGGGGTCGACGGGGGCGGGGGGTTGGGCGTGACCGCCGGGATGACCGGGGTGGCCTGCTTGGCCGGGCTGACTCGTGTGGCCGGGCTGTCCGGGCTGGCTGGGCTGACCCGGGAACGGGGGTTGCGGTTGGCCGGGGGGCTGGGGGAAGCCGTAGCCGCTCTGGCCCTGGGCGTCAGGTGTGCCGGGAGCGCCGGCGGGCGGGAAGCCGTAGCCGGCCTGCGGGCCGGGGGCCTGAGGGGCTGCGGGGCCGGGAGCGGGCGCGCCCGGTGCGTTCGACGTGCCCGATTGGGCGGGGTGAACGGGGGCCTGGGGGAAGCCGTAGCCGCCTTGCTGGGGGACGGGTGCGTGCGGGGGTACGGGACCGCCCGGGGGCGGGAATCCATAACCCGGGGTGGGCTGGGCCGGGGGTGCGGTCGGGGCGGCACCGCCGGGGTGGCCCGGCGGCGTGGGCGGCTGCGGGAAGCCGTAACCGCCCTGCTGGGGGATGGGCGCCTGCGGGGGGACGGGGCCGGGCGGGAAGCCGTAGCCGGGAGCCTGCGGAGGCGTCGGGCCGGGGGCGGGAGCCGCCGCCGTACCGGAGGCCTCGGGAGCGCCGGGCGAGGGCGGGGCGCCGGGCGCTCCGGACGAGGCTTCGGCCGGGTTGCCCCACGCCGAGGGCGCGCCCTGGGGGGCCTGAGGGTGGAACGGCTGCTGAGGCGGCACGGGCGGCGCGCCCTGCGCCGCAGGCGCGGCAGGGGGCCACTGCCCCGCCGGGGCAGGAGCGCTGGGCTCAGCACGCTGGAAAGCGGGCGGCAATGGTGGAAGCTCCCCCTGGGCCGGCGGCGGCGTCCAGGCGGGAGGAGTCTGCGGCACGCCTGCGGGGGCGCCCTGAGCGCCCTGAGCGTGCTGAGGGGCGCCGGGCGGAGGCGCGGCACCCTGAGGCATGGAAGCCGTTGGAGCGGCGGCCTGGGGCTCGGCTGAGCTGGGAGCGGGAGCGGTCGGCTCGGTGACGTCGGGAGCGACGTCTTGAGGGACGGAGTGCTGAGGGACGGAGCCCTGAGGGGCGGCGTCATGAGGAGCTGCGTCCTGCGGAACGGAGCCCTGGTCAGGGGTGTCCTGCGGAGCGGTGCTCTGGCCAGGGGCCGCGCCCGTAACGGCACTCTGCGGACCGCCCTCTTGGCGAACGGCATCCGCCGTCTCGGCCCCGTCGGGGACGACATCCGACTCCTCGGCACCATCGGACTGCTCGCCCTCAGCAGCACCTGTGCCAGCACCAGCACCAGGACCGGCACCGATATGTCCACCAGCGGCCGGATCCGGGCCAGCCGAAGCGTCGCCGCTCGCCGCACTCTCGTCGCTCTCACCGTCACTGACCTGCACGTCCGGCTCCTCACCGGACGTGGCGGCACCAACGGTCTGCTCCTGCGCATTCGCGTCTGCCGCAGCAGCCGTACCAGCCACGCTCACTTCCTCAGCGCCGACGAGCCGGTCACCGGCGCCGGCACCGTCGCCCTCACCGCCCACGGATCCCGTGCCGGGGACATCGGCATCGGCACCCCCCTCCGCCTGCGGCGAGTGCGACTGGAAATCACCGGCGGTCACTTGACCATCCGAAGCAGCGTCGCCACCTTCACCGGCCCCAGCGCCCGCAGTGGAACTCGCACTCGCAGCCGCACCCGCATCGGCGGACCCGGCGGACCCGGCGGAGCCCGCCTGGGCCGCGGCCGCGTCCGCGATGTCACGCTTCAACGCTGCCGCCGAGATCCGCATGGTCGCGCCACTCTCGAGGTCCCCGTTGTCGACACCGGCCTCGGGCGCGGCGGCCACCGGAGGCCACGGAGGCGGCACAGTGCCGCCCGGACCGGCACCCGACGCGCCCGGGATGCCGACGGGAGGGCCGACCGGCGGCGCGGCCGGAGCCGTGGCGGAACCGACGACAGGAGGAACGCTCCCCGCGTCCGCCCCGGTGTCGGCACCCGGCCCCGCTTCCGAACCGCCTGCTGTCGACGAGGCGTTCTGCGTGTACCAGGCAGGTGGCGCGTAGTCGATGGTGAACTCGCCCGTCGCCTCGACGGCGGACTCCGCGTCGGACTGGTCATCGCCGGGTGTGGCCCAGCCCCCGCGGATCCCGTCCCGATCGCTGTTCACAATTCCTCCTGGTGTGGTCGAGCACCCTCAAAGCCGTGCCGGGGCCGACCGTTGCGGTCGTTCGAGTCGTGTCGTCGTGACGTCGTGATGTGCGCCCCCGGTCCCAGCCTAATCACCACAAGCGCAACGACGGCAGGCCCGTCCACCCCTCCGCGCCCGCCCGCTCCGTCACACCGGGCCCCGAGACGGCGCACGCATCCCCAACAAGTATGAACAAGAAGGGCATTGCGGCTGAACAACTCGAAAGGGAAAGAGGGAGGGGACCGAACCGGCAGCCCACGACAGTCAACGGGCCCAAGCGGGCACCGGGCCCTCAAACGGCCATCGGAGTCGAACGGCGACCGGAGCCGAACGGTCAACGGAATGGCACGCCGAGATCACCGCACCCGTCAGTCCATCCGTCTGGGCGTACCCAGCAAACCGGTCTCGGCGTCGGTCGGTTGCGTCATCACGTACTGCCGGTCGCGGTCGGCGCACCAGAGGGTGACACCGTCGGCGAGCGTAGGCAGCGAATCGACGTCCGCCCGGGGCAGGGCCATGGTGCGCCCCAACTCCGCCGCCTCGTCGGGTGAGACCCGTTGCACACCGACGAGGCGAGCCTGCCGGATGAGCCGGGGGGCGACCGGGCTGAGGTAGGGCAGCAGCGTCAGTACGGACTGCCAGGGCCCGGCGACGACCCGACCGCGTGGCGGACGCATACCGCAGTCACGCACCACGAGCACGGGACCTCCGGCCGACGCGCCCTGCGGCGGCACCCGCCCTACGTCGTACACGGCCAGACCGTTGTGTCCACCACCCATGGCGTGCACGAGCTGCATCCAGGACTGTGCCCGCCCGGTCTCCACCGCGACCCTCGCCCCGGTGGCCGCCGCGCGCAGGGCGAGGACCTGGGCGGTCCACAGCCCACCGATCAGGACGACGTCGTAGGGGGTGGGCCGGTTGATTCCGAGGACGGCGGGCCGGCTCTCGGCGTCGACGCCGATGACCACACCGTCGTCCCCGACGGGCAGCGCGAGCGAGTCGAACTGCTCGATCGACAGCGCGTGCCGCCCGTGCCGGGGCCCGATCAGCCCGAATCCGGAGCGCAGCCGCTCACGCACCCGCTCACCCACGGAAGGCTCCGGGGCGACGGAACCGGAGGCAGCGGCGCTGGAATCGGGCGCGTAGGGGTCCGTACCGGTCATGGTCATCAGCGGACACCTCCCAGGGGCAGTGTGGCGAGGACTCCTGGTAGTTGTTCACGGTCGAGCCGCGCGAGACCCGTCCCGGCCTGCCGGGCAGCGTGCTCGAGCGCCCGCCGGGCCGCGACGAGTTCGTCGTCGCCGCGCCCCGTCACCCGCACATGCCCGGTGACCGTCACCTCCTGCCGCACCCCGCGTGCCAAGGTCAGACTGAACGTGGTGGCGAGCGCGGGTATGGCCGTGAGCTGCCCCACGAGCTGCGGAAGCGAGGGATCCCGGCCGTTCAACTGTGGCCATTTGCGCACCCAGTAGGTGGTGTGGCGACGGTTGTCGCACCGCCAGTTGCGCCCGGTCTCCTCGGTCCGCCGCTGCGGAGTCTCCGTACGTCCCGCCTCGGCCGTCACCAGGGGATTGGCGCAGGCGGAGGTGGCGACGGCGGCGATCAGCTCCTGCTCGTCGAGTACGGTCGTCCGGAACCCGGACCCGGTCAGTCGGCTGGCCAGATGGTCCGCGACCCGCACCACGCACTTCTGCGCCCCCGTCAGGCCACCCCCGCGCGCTGCCACGGCCTCCGGGCACAACTCGGGATCGAGCTTCAGAGCGATCCAGGTGATCCGGATCGCCGGTGTGCCCGTCTGGGCCTGCAACGGCGCGTAGTTGCTGACGGCCACCGACTGTTGCGGCAACTGGATCGCGGGCGCCGGCTGGGTGTGCAGCACGATCTGCGCCCCCTCCAGCCGGATCCCGTCCACCTCCAGCGCGTTCCGCACCAGCCCCAGCGGCAGCGGTTGCCGGCTCCGGTCCGCACGCAGCGCCGTCGCGTCCGCCTCGACCTGCAACACGGTGCTGACGAACGTCCCGTCCCCGATGATCCCGACACTCCGCCGGTCCCGTCCGCCGTACGCGTAGGTGCGCAGTGTCGGATCGCACTCCACCGCGGGCGCGAGCCCGGGCTCGGTCCCGGGCGGTATCACCGTGTCGGCTGCCTTGCGCTGCCGCGCCTTCAACGCCCGTGCCGTGGCCAGCCATTCGGGCAGTGATCGCCCCCGGCGACGTACCACGGCGAGCAGCACGAGCAGGACCGCGACGACGGCCGCGGGCAGGAGCGCGAAGGGGTGCACGGCCCAGCCGACGAGCAACACCGCGACGGCCGCTTCGACGAGAAGAACCTGCTGCAACCGGAACGCCCCGAAGTGCCCTGACCCGGCTTTCAGATGCGGTGCGAACGGACCGGGAGCCGATGTCGTCGTCACCGTGGGCGAGGACGCGGGCGGGGTGGAAGGAGCGGAACGAGGGCCGGCCGCCTCTGTACGTGATCGTGATCGCGTCCGGCTTGCGGAAGCCATTGCTGCAAACCCCCCGTAGTCACCTGAAACGACCCACCTGACAGCGGCCTCAATGTGGAACGAACCCTACCCGCCCCACACGTGCGACGGCTCAACCGGCATAGTAGGGGCCGTCTGACAGCGGAGGGCGGGGGCATCGGCCCCCGGGCGCGGTACGGGGAGACACAGGCACTCATGGCATCACGGCGGGATGAACTCAACGCCTACACGTTCGCGAAGCGGCGCACTCTCGCGGCTTTTCTCCAGCCATCCCCCTGGGGTTCGGAGGAAGGGGCTCCCAAGCCGTTGCGGGCCGTCGTACCCAGCCTGATCGCCGGCGCCCTCGTCCTGGGTGTCTTCGGCGCCTGGGGCATGTTCCAGCCCACCGCGCCCAAGGACTGGAACCAGCCGGGCACGCGAGTCATCGTGGGCAAGCAGTCCACGACGCGCTATGTCGTCCTCAAGACGGACGGGACCACCCGCCTGCACCCCGTCCTCAACCTGGCCTCCGCCCGACTGCTCATGAACGGCGCTGACTACCAGGTCGTCCAGATCAGCGACAAGATCCTCGACTCGGGCAAGCCGCCCCGCGGCCCGATCCTCGGCATCCCCTACGCGCCGGACAGGCTGCCGACCGCCGACGAGGCGGGCAAGGCCAAGCGGTGGGCGGTCTGCGAGCAGCCCGGCGGCAAGGGCAGCACGGTCCAGGAGGCCACGTTCGTCCTAGCCGACCGGGACGTGAAGAAGACGGACGGCTCCGAACGCCTCTCCGGCGGTGAGGTGCTGTACGTCAAGACCCGTACCGGGGAACGCTATCTGGTGGACGCCGCTGGGAAGGCGTACCCCGTCGCCGGGGCGGCGACCGAAGCGGACGACCGGAAGCTGACGGACGCGCTCGTGGGCTCCAAGCAGCCGCAGCTCGTCACGAAGGAATGGATCGGCACCCTGCACAAGGGCGATCCGATCTCCTTCCCCGAACTCCCCTCCGGCGTCGGCTCTCCGGCCGGGGTCCAGGGCCAGCTCTCCGACGACGAGAACAAGGTCGGCATGGTGCTCGTGACGGAGACGGGCGAGGGCGAGAAGTACTACGTCGTGCTGCCGGGCCAGGTGAAGCCCATCAGCGAGTTCACCGCCTGGCTGCTGATCAACTCGCCCCGGACCGCCCTCCTCAACATGAACGGCGAGGCCGCCAGGGTGGGCCTCCAGGACTTCACAGCCGACAGCGCCCCCTTCGGCGGCCAGCCGGCCAACTGGCCGACGCGGCGCGCCTCGATGGTCAACTCCGCCTCCGCGGACTCCGGGCGCAACACCGTGTGCAGTGTCCTGCGGGATGTGGACGAAGGCAACGGCACGACCCTCCAGACCTGGGCGGGCACCGAATACCCCGCCGAAATCGCCGCGGGCGGCACGAGCACGTACGTCACCCCGGGAACGGGACTGCTCTACACACAGATCCAGGGCACCGACAGCGACTCGGGGTCACTCTTCCTCGTGACGGACACCGGCCTCAGGTACGCCGTCCAGGCGAACGGCGACAGCGACAGCGAGCGCTCCGGTGTGGGCACGGACAGCAAGCCGAAGACACCGGACGGAACGCCGGAGCCGAGCGAGGCCCAGGTGAAGCTGGGCTACGAGAACGTCCGACCGGCGAAGGTCCCGCTGGTCTGGTCGGAGTTCCTGGCCAAAGGCCCCCGCCTCGACACCAACAGCGCCCGCCAACCGCAGGGTTCGTGAAGACGAGCGCCTGCGCACCACCCCGCAGCGGCCCACACCACAGAAGGACGGGAGCGACGTACAGGTGTCGCCGAAGAAGACAACTCTGCCGGCCGCGGCCGTACTGCTGACCGTGCTGAGCACCGCTCCGCCCGGGGCCTGCCCGGAGGCGCCCGACGCGCACGTACGACTCGCCGGCAGTGGTGAGTGCACGTTCCCGGCCAAACAGATCAAAGGCACTCCTTGGGCGCTGCAACGCGTGCTCCTCGACGAGCTCTGGCAGGGCACCGAAAAAGGCAAGGGCATCCGCGTGGCGGTCATCGACACCGGAGTCGACGACAGCAACCCGCAGTTGAAGACGGCGGTCGACAGAGCGGCCGGGCGTGATTTCCTGGCCAAGGGCAAGGGCGCCGATCCCACGAACGACCGGGAGGGACACGGTACGAAGGTCGCGGGCATCATCGCGGCCCGGCCGCACGACGGCACCGGGTTCGTGGGCCTCGCCCCCAACGCCACGATCATCCCGATCCGCCAGAACGACGCCGAGAACAGCGGTGATTCGGACTCCATGGCGGAGGCGATCACCTACGCGGTCTCCCAGGACGCCGACGTCATCAACATCTCCCAGGACACGACGAAGCCCCTGTCCGGCACGTCCACGCTTGCCCAGGCGGTACGCGCCGCCATCGCCCAGGACGTCGTCGTGGTCGCCTCCGCGGGCAACGACGGCCTCGACGGCGCCTACAAGAACACCTACCCGGCGGCCTTCCCCGGCGTCCTCGCGGTCGCCTCCTCGGACCGCAACAACGAACGGGCCTCCTTCTCCCAGGCAGGTGAGTTCGTGGGCGTGGCGGCCCCCGGTGTCGACATCGTGTCCACGGTTCCGGGCGGTGGCCAGTGCACGGACAACGGCACCAGCTTCTCCGCCCCGTTCGTCGCCGGCGTCGCCGCACTCCTCAAGGAGAAGCACGAGGACTGGTCGACCGCCCAGATCGTGACCCAGATCGAGCAGACCGCCGAACGCGCCGTCAACGGCCACGACAACTTCGTCGGCTGGGGAGTCGTCGACCCGGTCCGCGCCGTCCAGGACTCCGACCTCACCGACCCGCCCTCGTCGCCGACTCCGGACCCCGGTGTGTCCAAGGCGCCGGCCCCCGACACCGCCCGCTTCTCCCTCGCCGAGACCCCGCACGAACGCGACGAGCGCTACGCCACCTACGCCTTTGGCCTCACCGCGGCCGTGGTCACGGTCATCGCAGGCACGGCGGTCGTGCTCCGCGATCTGCGTCGGCGCCGCAACGGAAAGGACGCCTGAGCATGACCTTCGGGCCACCTCCGTCCCCGTACACCGCGTCCGCCGACACGGCGCGGACGGCGCGCCGACGACGCATGAGGCTGCTGGGGTCCGTGGCGACCGCCGTGGTCGCCGCGCTGTGCGTCGGCGCGGCGCTCCTGGTGCACGCGAACGACGACGATGCCACCCCCGCGGACTCCGAGCCGACCGCCGCTTCCCAGCACCCGGACGACGTCCGGGAAACGGTCGAGAAGCCCCCTCGCACCACCAGCGGACGGATGGCGTTCCGTTTCTCCGTCGACGACATGAGCCCGGGCGAGCGATACGAGATGCCGGGGATGTGGGCCACGGACAAGATCCTTGCCAAGAGCATCAACCGCACTCTTCTGGGCTTCGAGATAGGCAAGGACGTGGTGGCGGGCGACGAGGTCTGGAGCGTCCGGCTGAACGGTCCGATCTGCGGTACGACGCCTCACGTGACCGCCGACGGCCGTACGGCGGTGCTGTACAGGGCGGACTCGGGGGAGAAGGCTCTCTGCGACCACGTGGCGTTCGTCGACCTCGATACGGGCCGGAAACTCTGGCAGAAGGCCCTCCCCTCGACGGGCACACCGCACTACGCGGAGATCATGCCCAGCGTCACCCTGACCCGCGGCACCGTGGCCGTGACGTGGAGCAAGGGGTCGAGCGCGTACGAGATGGCCACCGGCGAGGAACTCTGGAAGAAGCGCCGCACCGACGGCTGCCGGGACACGGGCAGCGCCGGTGGTAAGGGACTGCTGATCCGCGACACCTGCACCGCCGACAAGACGTTCGACGCGTCGTTCCGGATCCGGAAGGTGGACTCGCGTACCGGCGAGGTGGAGTGGACGTACAACGTCAGCAAGGGCGTCCGGAGCGTCTTCCTGATTTCCAGCGAACCGGTCGTCCTCGGCATCGCGGCGGGCGACGTGGACATCACCGACCTGATCACACTCGACGAGAACGGCGGGTACCGCGCCACGATCCGCCTCGGCAACGGCACCTATGTCGCCGACTGCGCCGATCAGACGAACTACGACACCAGCGACGACTGTCCCTCAGTGGTGGTCGGAGACGGTCAGGTCTTCCTGGAGAGCAGGGAAGACCCGGACCAGACCGCCGAGGCGAACTCCAACTGGATCATCGGGTTCGACGTCGTAACGGGGAAGACGACGAGGAAGTTCGAGTCGGGCCACAACCAACTCCTCCATCCCCTCCGCATGAGCGGCGACCAACTCCTTGCCTACCGGGAGAGCACCGACAACATCAGGCCTTACGGCCTTGTCGCCATCGACCCCCGAACCGGCAGGGAAACGCCCTACTTCTACTTCGGCCTCCCCATCGAGGCGACCATCCTGGCGACCCCGAAACTGGTCGACGTCCGCGTCCAGAACGGCCGCCTCTTCTTCGGCGCCCGGGCGGCGACGGGCCCGGGCGACGGTCAACAGAAGAGGTGGGAGTGGCTGGTTCTGGGCATCGCGAGCGTGCGACCCGGTACGTGAGGCGGGTGCCCGGGGCCCGAAGACACGGCCACCGACCCCAGGACCGCAGCTACGGCGCCATGATCACCGCGCCGCCATCACCACTCCACGTCGCTGCACTCACCCCACCCCACACTCACTGATGGGCTGTATTGCCCCCTCGATCGAGCCCGCCGTTGTGAGGCGCCGGCTCCAGATCGAACTCCCCGTCCCGCGCCCCAAGCACGAAGGCCCGCCACTCCGCCTCGGTGTACCTCAGCACGGTGCCAGGATCGAGCGACGACCTCATGGCCACGGCACCCTCGGGCAAGTATGCGATCTCCACCCGCTCCTCATGCTCCTCGGTACCCGGCGCGCTGTGCCACTCCACCCCCGAGATGTCGAGCGCGTACAGCTCGTCCTTCTCGCGCTCTTTGCGTTCCTTGAGTGCCTTCTCGACATCCTTGTCCAGCCCATCGGCCATGACGGCGCGGTCCCTTCCCGACGTACGAACGAGCTACGGACTCACAGTACTTGTGCGGTGACACATCCGTGACCGACAACAAGGACGCCGCCCAGTCACACTCCGCAACCCACACCTCACCCCCGTCCGCCCCCCTGCGTTCCTGGTGCGGCTCTTGTCCGGATACCTGCCCGACCTCTGAGTCACCCCTGAACTGCCCCGTTACAACTTTGCAGTTGGAAGCGTCAGGCCAAGTGACTAGAGTGATATGCGGTATCACGTGGGTGGTACGGCACGGGGGCGGTGTGGCACTGCGGCAGCGCGCGGCGCGGCGATCGCGGTGTTTCTTGCCCGCCTTGACCATCTGGGGTTGCGGCCTCGATGGACGGGTCGCGGCGGTCAAAGAACCGCCGCCACATCAAGAGGAGGGTGGAACCTGTGAGTGGGGCTGTGGACCAGAAACGCGAGAATGACCAACTCATCGCGCTGGCCAACAAGATCCAGAACTTCCACGTCGAGGTGAGCCGTCGAGTGACGTCGCTCAACACCGTGGTGGACATGATTCAGGGCGGCTGGCAGGGCGCGGCGAGCCAGGAGTACGACAGGGTGCAGCGAGAGGTGAACGTCCACCTCAAGAAGCTCCAGGACAACCTCGTCGACCTGGAAGACGTCATGCGTATGGCCGTCAACGGGTTCGATGAGCATGAGCAGGAGCGCATCGCGGAGATCCGGAAGGTGGACAACTCCTCGGAGTCCCAGGCCCAGGCCGACGCCGGCATGAGGGGCCAGACGTACACCACCGACCGCATCACCAGCCTCGCCTGAGCCACGGAGGAGACCCACGATGAGCACCGGTTACGACCGCACAGCGATCAGCTACGCCACGGTCACCCAGGCGGCGAGCGACGTCCGTAAAACCGCGACGGACCTCACGCAGGAACTCGAAGCCCTCATGCAAGAGGTGAAGCGCGTCGCCGAGACCTGGGAGGGCGAGGCGAAGACGGCGTACGGAGACATCCAGCGCAAGAACACCACCGAGATGCAGGCGATGACGGAAAAGCTCAACTTCATCGCCACCCTGCTGGACAGGTCGGTCGTCGGCTACCAGGGCACAGACCTGGACGGCGCGAAGCGCATCCGCATGCTGATGGGCTGAGAGGCGGGGGAGTCGGCGGGATACGCTGCCTCCCCCGTTGCGCTGACGAACGCCACTCGACATATTCCGGAAACTCAAGGGGAACCCCGGGAGACAAGGTCACAGTCGACGGTGCTGGTGCTGGTGCTGGTGCTGGTGCTGGTGCTGGTGCTGGTGCTGGCGCTGGTGCTGGCGCTGGCGCTGGCGCGGAAGATGGTGCCCTGGGCCACGGTCGGCTCCTTGGGAAGCGAGGAGCGGTGGGCGATAGATCACGCTTCATGCTGCCTGCGGCACGAGAAGTGCTCGGGCAGGCCTTCGGGTCCTGGAAGGCTTGCGGGCCGACCGCAGCAACCGGTCGACCGCGTACGCCGAGGCCGGACGGCTCGGCGCCCCGGACGCGGTCCACGTTGTGGACCGGTGGCTTATCTGGAAAAGCCTTGTCGAGGCCGTCGAGAAACCGGTTATTCAGCCCGCGCCCTGCTTTCGAGCCGGAGGAGACCAGCCCGGTCCGCAACGACCTACCCGTGAACGCCACGGAACTCGCGCCGCGTCCTCGGGGAGGAACCAGAATGCCCATGACATCCAAGCGAAAAGGGTGACGGCGGCTGCGCCTATGATCCCAACAGGCTGGGCGCTACCCGACGGATCATGTGAGGGGGCTGACAAGATACGAGTGGTCGTTTCTGCTGCCGCTTCTGTCACCTTCGGAGGATCAACTGCCGGTCACCCCGTGGGTGGGTGATGGTATGAGCAACAGGTGATCAGGTTGGTGGCCGCGCGAGTACCGTGAGGTGGCCTGCCCGGATGGACTTAGAGGTCGTGACACGATCTTGTTGAATGGCCCTGGTCGGCCGTGACCGGTGTGACGATTCGGCCGTTCGGGATGGTGTGACGCATTCCGCTGTCCAAGCACGACTACGGCGGGACGTTCGGCTACCAGCTGCTCGGCGGGATCATGCGGTACGGGAACTACGACGCGAAGTTCCTCAACCCGATCGCCGAACACGTGGCGCAACTGCACGCGAAGGACCCGGACATGTTCGCCGACACCAAGGCGGTGAACAGTGTGTTCAAGAACCCGTACAACCCCTCCGGCGTGAACGGGCCCGGCTACGACCCGGCCACCGCCATGCTGCAAGCGCTCGGCAACAGTCCGGACGCGGCGAAGAGGTTCTTCACTGACCCCCCGACCGCGTACAACGAGGACGGCACGGTCAACCACGGCGCCACGGCCGAGCTCGGGAAGGACAAGGACGGCCAGCCGTTCGACAACTACTTCGATTTCTTCGGCAACGAGAAGTGGGAGTCCTTCCCCGACGTCAACTCGTCCGACGAGAAGGAACACAAGGAATCGCTTGACCAGATGCCCGACGCCTTCGGCCGCGCCCTGGAGGCAGCGACCCTCGGCTACCCGGCCGGGCACCCGGACGCCGACGTGGTGCGGGACGCGGACAACGCCGCGGTCATGCAGAAGGTCATGGAGAAGTACGGCGCGGACCCGGGCCTGCTGAAGGAGCACCACGAGGCGTTGGCCGACAGCCTGGGCGTCATGGGCGGCGGCTACATCGACGACATCAACTGGGCGCTGGACAAGAACGACCCGGGCAGCGTGTTCGCCCCGGGCAAGAACCCGGAGGGGCACCTCGACTTCTCGGACACTGGGGACGGGAACGGGCGGAGTATTGTCCGGGGCTTCCTCAGCACCCTCGGTCAGCACCCGGATGCCTACGCGACGGTCTCGGCCGCGGAGCAGGTCTACACCCGCAGCGTGCTGGAAGCGGCAGTGGGCCCGGACGGAAAGATTGACGACGAGGTCGCTGCCGGGGCCAGGGCGACCGTGCGCGTGGGTGCCGAGGTGCAGGGCATGCTCGACCAGTCCCGGGCCGACCAGGTGGAGGCGACGAACCTCAAGACCCACGAGGACTACGAGAAGGCGGTCGCCAAGCGGGCGGGCTGGGTCCAGTTCGGGGCCGCGGCGGGCATCGCGGCGGGTGTCGCCTTCCTGCCCGCGATCGCGGCCGTGGGCACGGCCGCGGTGCTCATCCCGCTGGCGACGGATACCGCCGCTGGCGCCGCCTCACAGTTCATCGGTCAGATGGTTGGTGACATGTCCGATAAATCTGTGGATGAGCACAAGGAGAAGATGGAAGACCTCACTGACGACGAGAAGAAGGCGATCTACTCCGCCGGTGAGAGCATGGCCGAGGCCCCGATGGAGGATTTCCTGCTGCATCACGGTATCGACCCCGACAAGGATGTGTTCGCGCAGGACCTATCGAATCGATGGTGATCGGCTACGGGGTCGGCAACGACCGGGAGAACCAGCAGGGCAATGCCCCGGAGACCGGCTGAGGCCGGTGGACGGCCGAGGACACGTAAGGATTCGGACAGTGATCAGTCGTAGGTCGGTACGCGGGGGACTTCTCTCCGTGGCCGTGGCCGGCTCGTTGTTTCTCGGGGCCACGGGTTGTGGAGGGGATCGGGACGAGGACGGTCCGGACGACTACAAGGTCGTTGCGGGGACACAACTCTGCGGTGGCGATGCCATATCCGCCGACGCGTCCAAGGCGCTGAAGGTGATCACAGGAGCGTCGCGATTCGAGGCGTCGGCAGAGAGATACTCCATCGCGCAGGCCGCGACGGACCTTGTGGAGGCGTTCGCCCCCACCAGGACCGAGGACGCCTGCCGTGTCTTCACGCCCCGCGACACGCCGGATTTTGACCTCAGAATCACTTGGAGGTTGGCGGACAGCGGCCCGACGGACGAGCCGGCGGCCCCGAAGTTCACCGTGCTGAAGATGGGGGAGGAAGCCCTGGCAGCAGAGGACCAGGCGTACATCTATTTCGCCTGCCAGAGCGACAGGCTCTCCACCCCGACGACAGTGGCCCACATCGTCATCGGCGTGGAGCACAGGGATCCATTTCATGAACCCGAGGGTGACATCAAGGCGTTGAAGGACGCCTACGCGACCGTGGCCCACTCCGTCTCGCTGGCCATGGCCAAGGAACTGCGCTGCGAGAAGAACGGCGGGCTCCCCGCGAAGCCCGTGCTGGATCCCGCGTAGCCGCTGACGTATGCGAAACGACCGTGATCAAGGCGCCCTTCCTGTCCTTGCAATCGCCCTGGGTCCGCCACAAGCGCGAAATCCAGAGCGCCCGATCCCTGGTGTTCGTGGCGGCGACACGGGCGTGCGACAGCTGCGGACTGGCTGCTGGCGAACGAGGTCACCAAGGTAGGCATGGCTTTCGTGCTGCCGTGGTCAGGAAGGCTGGCCTGGCCTGCCCCCGCTCTCGGAGGGCGGGCCGGCGATGTTCCCCTGCGGTGGGCCGAAGGCGGGGTACGGGGGCTGGAGAGGTTGGTTGTACGTGGGTGGCAGTGGCTGAGCGGGCGGGACTGCGCCGGGCCCACGACGACCACGGGCAACGAAGAAGGCGATCGCCGCGCCGAGGACAGCCGCGGCGCCGACACCCATGGCGATCCAGAGAAGCATGTTGTCCTGATCCGATTCGGAAGTGGTGGGGGCGGACTCGCTGTTCTTGTCCTGCTTGTCGCCGGAAGCATCACCGCCGGCCTTCGAAGCCTCGGGAGAAGGCGACGGAGATGCTGACTTTTCGGCGGCGGCGAGGTCCGGCAGCGGCCACTCGTCGGCGGGCCCGGGGTCACCAGGGTTCTGCAGCGCGATGCGTGGACGGACAATGCCGTAACCGATGGCGTTGTTCCAGGTCCACTTCTTCTCGTTGCCCTTCATCGTGTTGATCAGGACCCGCAGAACTTGGTTGTTCGTCCAGGTCGGATGCTTCGACCAGATGAGTGCGGCGGAAGCGGACGCGATCGCTGCGGCGCCACTGGTTCCATCGGACATACAGATCTGGGTACCGCCTGCGCAGGCACTAAGCAGGTCTTCTCCAGGAGCGGCAACATCGATCTGGGGTCCCCACTGGGAGAAAGAGCTTCGTTCGATCTTCTCATTGATCGATGCCACAGCAACCACTCCGGGTATGGCTGCCGGATAACCGGGGAGATTGGCCCCATCGCCCTCGTTGCCGGCAGCAGCAAAAATCAACTTCCCCTTTTTGAGGGCATATTTGACGGCTGAGGAAAGTTCCGATGTATTTGCGTCGCCTTGGAAGCTTCCGCCGGATATGTTGATGACTTGGGCTTTGGAGTCTGCTGCGTATCGGATTGCTGTAGAAATTTGTGCGGCATACGTGGATCCGGATTTAGCATTTTCGAAACTGTCACCGTTGTTGAGCGCCATACGGATGGGTAGGATTTTGGCCCCTGGCGCAAGGCCATATGACCCATTCAAGCTTCCCCGCCCGCCCGTGGCGGCGATAAGTGCGGCAATGTTCGTACCATGGCCATCAATATCGGTATGTTCATCCCCTTTTAGGTCTGAATAGTCCTTGCCGTCCAGAACCTGACCTTTCAGGTCTGCCAGGGAATCGTCGACGCCGGTGTCGATGACGGCGACGGTGACACCACGGCCGGTGGTGACCTTCCACATCTCTTCGGCATGCATGGCGTCGAGGTGCCACTGTCGCTCGCGGATCGACTCAGCGTGAGCGGGCGATTCAGTGATGCCTACCAGCAGTAGGCTGAGGGCAGCCGACATTGCCGAGAAGGGCTGCAGTGTTCGCTTACCACTGGAGAGCATGTGCCTTCCTGGAAGTTGTTTGGCTTCAGTCGACGACAGGTGGAAGGGTGCGGCGATTGCCGCGATTCCAAGTCTCCTCGTCTTCGACGAGATAGTCGGGTCGTTCCCCCTGTGGCCGATCTCGACGGGTGTCTGAGGCAGGGGCGTGGTGAGAAGATGTTCCTGCGCGGCCGACCGTCGAACCGTGTGTCGGATCGGGGGCACCGGAGGGACGTACCAGACCGGCTCCACCGGGCGTGAACGGGCGGGTCCCGGAGCGACCGGGCTGAGCTGGACGACCGCCCATGACTCCGCCGCCTTCAGAGGCAAGACGCCGTCCTCCGGCTACGCCATTCTGGTGGACATTGGGGTTGCCAACCGGCATCCCAGGAGTCACACCGCGTCCCATCGGCGTACGGCCCTGTGTGCCGTCGCCGCCGATGACCGTTCCGCGCGGAAGGCCGCCCGTACGACCGGAAGTGGGTGGCACGGGACGGCCACCCACGATTCCGGTCTCGCGTGGCATGCGGGCCCCACCGCCGTTGGCAGGCCCCTGCCCAGGCAGAAGCGGAGGCCTCGTGGTCGAAGGAACACGCCCGGGATTGGACTGGCCCAATTGCTTTCCGCCGCCGTTGAAGGAGTGAGGAATAGGACCGGGCTGTGTTGCAGGCGGGGCCTCAGCGCGCTGGGCAGGGCCGTTGGAAGGCGGGGTAGGGAAACTGGGCGTTGATGAATCGGGAAGCGTGGACAAGCCGTCGATTCCCATGGAGACCGGTTCAGAGCGGTCGGCCGGTTCTTGAGCCTGCCCATGCGGAGCTACTTGGGTGGTGGCATGCGGACTGGTGACTCTTCCGGTCCCGGTTTGTGTGAACACGGCCGAGCTGCCGGACGCTCCTTGAGAGCCGACGGGGGATACGTACTCAGCTTGCCTCCACCGGTCGTCCAGTCGCTCTGCCGGCGGCACAAACGTAGGCGGCTCCACAGAATTAACCTGCGCAGCCGACTGCTGATAAGCCTGCGCCAGCTTCCGCATCTGCTGCACGGCCTCATACCGAGCCGCGTCGATCCGCCCCTGGGCCGCCGTCGCGTCGGTCTGGGCGGTCTGGGCCAGCTTTCGGGAGTCGGGGTCGTTGCGGGCGCCGGGCTCTTTCGTGGCCGCCAGGGACTTCTCCGCGGTGCGGAGGTCCGCCTGCGCGGCCGTGGTCTCGGAGGTGTCCGGCATGACCGCCTTCGCCTCCGCGATCGCCTGGGAGACGATGCCCATCCACCGGGACGCCACCTCGGCGTACTCGCCGAGGTGCAGCGTGGCGCTCGCCGTCTGCCCGCCCCACTCACGGAACGTGTCGCCGGCCTCGCCCTGCCATTCCAGACCCTTGACGTACGTCATGAGGTCGTCGCCGATCTTGGTGATCGTCGAGGCGGCCTTGGAGAGTTTCGCCGCGAGGTCGTAGGCGCCCTCGGCGTTGGCGGAGTCGAGCATGGCCGCGAGCTGCGCGTGGGTCATGGACTCGAAGTCCGTGTGCTGAGGCGTGGGTTGCTTCCGATTGGGCTGCTCGCTCATTACAGGCCCTTCTCCGACTCCGTGACCTCCGCGACCGGCTTGCCCTGCTGCTCGCCCTGCTGCTCGGCCTGCCGCTGCGCATACGGATCACGGTCGACGTCGTAGTACTTGTCGACCTCCGCGTTGACCTCCCGCATGCGCGCCCTGATGTCCTCGTCCAGGTTCTCGAAGCCCACCCGCGACGCGTGTACCGCCAGTCCCACCCCCTCGATCTGCGCGCTGAGCGCCTTCGAGAGGTTCTCCAACTCGTCGTGAACGATGGCGTACGACTCGTAGAGGAACTGTGCTTCCTTGAAGTCGACGGACCCCAGCTGGGCGCGGGAGAGGCGATCCTGGCCGACCTTGTCGGGGGAGGCCTCGGACTTGCCCAGCTCGATCAGCAGATCGTCGACACGCTTCTTGAAGTCCTTCATGGCATCGTGCTGGATGTCCAGCGCCATCTGGGGGTTCACGCCGTACAAGCTGTCGAAGGACTTGCCGGTGTCCGGCGTGCCCCCACCACCGCTGCCGCCCCCGCCCGAACTCACGTCAGCCGCCTCCCCGTTCTCCCCGTCCACACAAGTCAACCGAAGCCTTTTTCAACGCTGTTCGCCACTCTAATGGCGTTGCGGAAGCAAGCCCACCTGGATAAGAGGCGCTCCGCGCTTCCGTGACACGAATGTGCCCCGCCCCGGCGGCATGGGCCGCGCCCGGACATTGCCGAGGATGTCGCCCTCCATCGGGTCACCGGACAGGACGAGTCCCTGCGCGCCGAGCTCCTTCACCCGCTGCATGAAGGACTCGTACATGGAACGCGATGCCCCCGCCGCGTTGCGGGCGATGATGAACTTGACGCCCACGTCACGGGCGAAGGGCAGATGCTCGACGAGGGCCGACAGCGGGTTCCCGGAGTTCGTCGCGACCAGCTCGTAGTCGTCGACGATGATGAACAGCCGCGGGCCGCTCCACCAGCTGCGGTCGCGCAGCTGCTGCGGTGTGATGTCGGGCTTGGGCGCCCGCATCTCCATGAACTGCCGTACCGCGTCCATGTGGACGTCCATCGCGGATGCCATCGGCGCGTACTCCAGCAAATGCTCCTCGGAGACCGCCTCCAGCATCGTCCTGCGGTAGTCGCCGACGACGATCCGGGCCTCCGAGGGCGTGTATCGCTCGGCGATCTGCTTCGCGATCAGGCGCAGCAGGTTCGTCTTGCCGGACTCGCTCTCCCCGAAGACCAGGAAGAACGGGTCTGTCTCGAAGTCGATGAAGACCGGTTCGAGGTTGGCCTCGTCGATGCCGATCGCGATGCCGTGCTGCGGGAACTCGAAGCCCTTGGGCAGTTGGTCGGCCGCCAGCCTGCGGGGCAGGAGGCGGACCGTCGGGGCCGCCGGGCCCTGCCAGTTGCCCTTGACCGCCTGCACGAGCTGTGCCGTGGCCTCCGAAAGGCCGTCCGCGTCCGACGAGGAGTCAATGCGTGGCAGCGCCGTCATGAAGTGCAGCTTCTCCGGGACCTGGCCACGGCCCGGCACACCCGCCGGCACGTTCGCGGCGACCTTGCGGTCGAACTCGGAGTCCATGACGTCACCGAGACGTAGTTCCAGCCGACCCAGGATCTGGTCCTTCAGCGCGGACCGCACCTCCATGTAGCGCGAGGCGGAGAGGACGACATGGATGCCGTAGCCGAGGCCCCGGCTCGCTATGTCGTTGACGACACCCTCCAGGGCGTCGTAGTCGCCCTTGAAGTTGCCCCAGCCGTCGATGACCAGGAAGACGTCGCCCCAGGCTTCACCGGGCAGTTCACCGGCGGCGCGGCGCCGACGATACGTGCCGATCGAGTCGATGCCGTTCGCGCGGAAGAACTGCTCGCGGCGGTTGAGGATGCCAGCCACCTCAGCGACCGTACGCCGCACCCGTTCTGGGTCCAGCCGGGAGGCGACTCCGCCGACATGCGGCAGGTCCGCCAGCGACGACAGGCCGCCACCGCCGAAGTCCAGGCAGTAGAACTGCACCTCGTGCGGTGTGTGGGTCACGGCGAACGAACCGACCAGCGTCCGCAGCAGGGTGGACTTGCCGGACTGGGGGCCGCCGACCACCATCATGTGTCCCGCCGCGCCGGAGAAGTCCCGGTAGAGCACCTCACGCTTCTGCTCGAACGGTTTGTCGATCAGGCCGAGGGGGACCGTGAGCCCGCCCGGCCGCGTGTACTCGGCGGCCTGCAGACCGCGTTCGGCCGTCGAGGCGAGCGGCGGCAGCAGTTGATCCAGCGTCGGCGCCTGATCCAGCGGCGGCAACCACACCTGATGGGCGGGCACACCCTGTCCTTCCAGCCGCTGCACGATGACGTCGAGCACCGTGTCGGCCAGCGCGTCGTCGTCCTGGCGCGAAGGGGCCGGGGGTTGTGCCGGATCGGAAGACGCGTAGGTGACCGGTACCGGCGCCGCCGTGAACAGTGCGGGTCGCCGCTCGATCGGCATGCGGTCCCGGGAGACCTCGGGGCCGCCGGAGCGGTACGCGCCCGACACGTACGCAGCCTTGAAACGGGTCATCTCGTCCGTACCGAACTTCAGATACCCGGAACCGGGCACGGACGGCAGGTGGTAGGCGTCCGGAACCCCAAGCGCCGCACGCGACTCCGCGGCCGAGAATGTACGCAGGCCGATCCGGTACGACAGATAGGTGTCGAGCCCGCGCAGCCGGCCCTCCTCCAGACGCTGCGAGGCGAGCAGCAGATGGACACCCAGGGAGCGGCCGATGCGACCGATCTGGATGAACATGTCGATGAAGTCGGGCTTGGCCGTGAGGAGTTCGCTGAACTCGTCGATCACCAGGACGAGCGAGGCCAGCGGCTCCAGCGGCGCACCGGCGGCCCGCGCCTTCTCGTAGTCGTGGATGTTGGCGTAGTTGCCCGCCGAACGCAGCAGCTCCTGGCGGCGCTGGAGTTCGCCCCGGATCGCGTCGCCCATGCGGTCGACGAGAGTCAGATCGTCGGAGAGGTTGGTGATGACGGCGGCCACGTGCGGCATCTGGGACATGCCGGCGAAGGTGGCGCCACCCTTGAAGTCCGCGAGGACGAAGTTCAGGGTCTCGGAGGAGTGGGTGACCGCGAGGCCGAGCACCAGCGTGCGCAGCAGCTCCGACTTGCCGGACCCGGTCGCTCCGACACACAGACCGTGCGGGCCCATACCGTCCTGGGCAGCCTCCTTGAGGTCCAGCATCACGGGCCGGCCGTCCTCACCGACACCGATCGGCACCCGCAGGCGTTCCGGCGTCGACCGGGGCCGCCAGGTGCGGGTGACCTCCACGGAGGCCGCGTCGCCGAGGCCCAGCAGATCGGTGAAGTCCAGGTTGGCGAGAAGCGGTTCGTCGTCGTTGCCGCCGCCCATGCGAAGGGGGGCCAGTTGCCTGGCGAGCGCCTCCGCGGCGGGCAGGGACAACCCGTCGGGCGTGCCCTCGTAGGCGACCTCAGCACCCGAGTCCAACCACAGCCGGTCCGGTCGCACGACGATGGACAGGCCACCCCGGGGCTGGTCCAGCTCCCCCGAGACCACCTCGATGATCGTCACCCCCTGCAGACCCTCGGCGGCCGCGAAAGCGGAGGTCGGGGGGACGATTCCGCCGTCGAGGACGACGACGATGTGCGGCTGTTCAAGTACGGGTTGGCCGGCCCGGCTGAAACGAGGGCGGCCTTCGAGGCGGGCCGACAGCAACTGCTCCAGCTCACCCAGGTCGTCACCGAACAGCCTTCGGGTGCCGGCGCCGTCGAACTGCCCGGTGAGCTGACTGTGCGGCAGCCACTTGGTCCAGTCCCAGCGGCCGACCGCGTTCGGGGCGGCGACCACGGCCAGCAGCAGATCGTCGGGGGAATGGAGGGTGGTGAGCTGGGCGACCAGGGCACGCGCCGCGGCCTGTGCGCTCTCCGGGGTGCCGGACACCGTCACGTGGTAGAAGGCGCGCATCGACACCGCGACCGGCAGCCCGTCCAACTGACCGTGCACGGCGAGGAAGCGCTGCATGGCGCCGGCGCACAGGGGCTCGAGCTCGTCCACGGGAGCGGTCTCGGGAGCGACCAGGGGAGAGGCAAGCTGCTGAGGACCCAGACCGATCCGCGCCTGCCCGAAGTCAGCGTCCCCGACGCGTCGCTCCCACACCCGGCTGCCTTCGGCGACCACCGACCACAACTGCTCGGGAGAGGGGTGCAGATACAGTTGCGCGTCACGCTGCTTCAAGGCGGTCCTGCGGACCGTACGCCGGGTCTGCGCGAGGTATTTGAGGTAGTCGCGACGCACATCGGCCATTTGCCCCTGCGTACCACGACGGTGCCGCACGATCTGGGCGACCACCATCGCGGCCGTTGACACGAGCATCACCACACCCATGATCCGCATGAACGGATGGGCGTTCGGGGACGCGAAGTAGAACACCACCGACGAGCCCATGCCGAGGGTCGGCAGGATCTGCATCAGCATGCCCTCCTGCTGTCCTCGCGGAAGCTCCGGAGGAGACTCCAGGCGCAGCTCGTCGGAGGGCACTTCGGGCGGCAGGGAACGTGGTGGGCGCTTGATGACGATCTGGCTCACCGGTGCATCAATCCCCCTATACGGACGAGCAGTTTCGTACCGTCACCCCCGTGGTGACGGCCGCCATCCGCTAGCCGGGGATCCTACTTGTCACCGCTGACGGTCCCTGCCGGTAGGGTGACGCCCGCAGCGTACGCATCCGCGAAGCAGGGGGTCAGTAAAGGTGAGTACGACCGCGGCGACCGGGTTCTGCCGAGTCACCGTCGTGGCACCCGACAGCCGAATCGACGTCGCCCTCCCAGTGGACATCACCATCGCCGACGTCTATCCCGAGATATTGCGCCTGACGGGCCAGGCCCAGCCGGTCGGCACCCCCACCGGCTACCACCTGGTGCGCCGCGACGGCACCGCCCTCGACGGCGCCCGTTCACTCGCCGACGAACGGGTGCTCGACGGCGAGGTGCTGAGCCTTCGCCCCTTCGCCGAGTCGCTGCCACCGACCGTCCATGACGACGTCTCCGACGCGGTCGCCTCCGCGGTCGTTCGTGACCGTCATCTGTGGAGCGACGACCTGCTGCGCGTCGCCGGACTGGTCGGCGGAGCCCTGCTCCTGCTGCTCGCCGCCTTCGTGCTCTGGTACGCCGACCCCGTCCGCCACGACATGAGCGGTCTGCCCGGCATCGTCGCGGGTGGTCTGGGTGTCCTCCTGACCGCCTACGCGGCCGTGCGCGCCCGTGTGTACGGCGACCGCGTGGCCGCGGCGGCCATCGGACTCGCCGCCCTGCCCCTGCTCCTCCTCGCGGGCTTCGGGATCGTCGGCCCGGCGGACGGCCAAGGGCCGGGCATGCTGCAGTTCATGCTGGGCTGCGTGGTGGTGCTGATCGCCTCCGTCGCCCTCGTCGCGCTCGCCCCCAGCGGGGACGCGGCCTTCGTGGCCACGACCTTCGCGGCGGCGGTCGGCGCGGTCGCCACCTTCGTGGCGATCCTCGCCAACGCCTCCGCGACCGACATCGCCGCGGTGTGCGCCCCGGTCGCCCTGGGCCTGGTCGCCTTCCTCCCGGGCCTGTCGGCCCGCTTCGCCCGGCTGCCGATCGGTTACGCCTCGCCGCGCTCCGCCGCCTACGAGGACTTCGACCTGGACTCCTCCCAGGGCCCGGACACCGAGCCCCTCGACGCCGAGCGCATCGCCGCCCAGGCCCGGCGCGGGCACGAGATGCTGCTGGGCCTCGTCGGCGGCACGTCCGTGGTGGTGGTCGCCTCCACCGCCGTGCTCGGCTTCTCGGACGACCTGTGGGGCCGGCTCCTTGGTCTGGCCGCAGGCCTCGCCATGCTTATCCGCGCCCGCCTGTTCCGCTACACCTCGCAGGTGGCCTGCGCCCTCGTCGCCGGTATCGCGGCGATCGCCCTTCTCCTCTTCGGCCTCGCGCTCAACCCGCCGACCGAGGCCCTCACCGAGTTCGTGCTCCACGGCGACCGGGGAGCCCTGGACCTCCGCACCATCTGGCTCACGGCCGTCGTCGCCGCCGGAGCCGCCCTGATCACCGCGATCGGTCTGATCGTTCCCCAGAAGGGCCTGTCCCCCTTCTGGGGCCGCCTCCTCGACCTTGCCGAGGCGTTCGTGCTGCTCACCCTGATCCCGCTGTGCCTGGCGGTCCTGGGCGTCCTCACCAAGGTCCGGTCGCTGACCGGCTGAGGGCGTCCCCGACCACCCGGCCGAGCACGCCCCCCAGCCTGGTACGCTGTCTGACGGCCGTCTGTGTACGCACCCCCGGGCTCTCCCGAGAACCCCGGAGGCAGCGCCGACGGATCCCGTCCCCCGAGTCACAGAAGCTCCCCTGAGATGAAGACCAGGGGCACTCGGTGGCATCAATGAGACTCATGAGGAGTATCGCGTGTCGCTCGACGCCGCTACGAAGAAGCAGATCATCAGCGAGTTCGGTACCAAGGAGGGCGACACCGGCTCCCCCGAGGTCCAGGTCGCGATGCTCTCCCGCCGCATCTCCGACCTGACCGAGCACCTCAAGACCCACAAGCACGACCACCACTCCCGTCGTGGTCTGCTCATCCTGGTCGGTCAGCGTCGCCGTCTGCTGCAGTACCTCGCCAAGAAGGACATCCAGCGCTTCCGTACGCTGGTCGACCGCCTCGGCATCCGCCGCGGTGCGGCGGGCGCCAAGTAGGACGCCGTGCAGGGGAGCGGTTCCCGGGAACTGGGGACCGCTCCCTTTGCTGTACGCACCACCACGGTTCGCCGTGCACACGGCCACGGCGTGCCGTACGCACCACCGCCTCCCCCTCTCGAAGGGGGCGCGCGGCCCCACCGCACGCGGGATGTACGTGCGGAAACGTGCGGAGTGTCACCACCCCTTTGTAGTGTGGTAGCACGACGCGATACGTACGACACCGTGTGAGGCGCCCGGAACACGGGCAGCCGCACACACCGAACGAGGAGAAGCGCACCTCGCCGCCGCCGGTCCTCGGTAGTGGCCCCCGGGGGATTGCGACCCCGAGGGCTTCGATCGAAGACCGGCCCGCACCAGACGGCGCGCTTCTCCACCACCGTCCCCCTGCCACACGGGCGGGACCAGGGACGAAGACGAGGAGAATTCGCTAGTGGAGAACGAGACCCACTACGCCGAGGCCGTCATCGACAACGGCTCTTTCGGCACCCGCACCATCCGTTTCGAGACGGGCCGTCTGGCCAAGCAGGCCGCCGGCTCCGCCGTGGCGTACCTGGACGACGACACCATGGTGCTGTCGGCCACCACCGCCTCCAAGAACCCCAAGGACCAGCTCGACTTCTTCCCCCTCACGGTGGACGTCGAGGAGCGGATGTACGCCGCCGGCAAGATCCCCGGCAGCTTCTTCCGCCGTGAGGGCCGTCCCTCCGAGGACGCCATCCTCACCTGCCGACTGATCGACCGCCCGCTGCGCCCGTCCTTCAAGAAGGGCCTGCGCAACGAGATCCAGGTCGTCGCCACGATCATGGCGCTCAACCCCGACCACCTGTACGACGTCGTCGCGATCAACGCCGCGTCCGCGTCCACGCAGCTCGCCGGTCTGCCCTTCTCCGGCCCGATCGGCGGCGTCCGCGTCGCGCTGATCAACGGCCAGTGGGTGGCCTTCCCGACGCACTCCGAGCTGGAGGACGCCGTCTTCGACATGGTCGTCGCCGGCCGCGTCCTGGAGGACGGCGACGTCGCGATCATGATGGTCGAGGCCGAGGCCACCGAGAAGACCATCCAGCTGGTCAAGGGCGGCGCCGAGGCGCCGACCGAGGAGGTCGTCGCCGCCGGTCTGGACGCCGCGAAGCCCTTCATCAAGGTCCTCTGCAAGGCCCAGGCCGACCTGGCCTCCAAGGCCGCCAAGCCGACCGGTGAGTTCCCGATCTTCCTCGACTACCAGGACGACGTCCTGGAGGCCCTCACGGCCGCCGTCAAGGACGAGCTCGCCCAGGCGCTCACCATCGCCGGCAAGCAGGAGCGCGAGACCGAGCTGGACCGGGTCAAGGCGCTCGCCGCCGAGAAGCTGCTCCCGCAGTTCGAAGGCCGCGAGAAGGAGATCTCCGCCGCGTACCGCTCGCTGACCAAGACCCTGGTCCGTGAGCGTGTGATCAAGGAGAAGAAGCGCATCGACGGCCGCGGCGTGACGGACATCCGTACGCTCGCCGCCGAGGTCGAGGCCATCCCGCGCGTGCACGGCTCGGCCGTGTTCGAGCGTGGCGAGACCCAGATCCTGGGCGTCACCACCCTCAACATGCTCCGCATGGAGCAGCAGCTGGACACGCTGTCGCCGGTGACGCGCAAGCGCTACATGCACAACTACAACTTCCCGCCGTACTCCACCGGCGAGACCGGCCGCGTCGGCTCCCCGAAGCGCCGCGAGATCGGTCACGGCGCCCTCGCCGAGCGCGCCCTCGTGCCGGTCCTGCCGACGCGTGAGGAGTTCCCCTACGCGATCCGCCAGGTCTCCGAGGCGCTCAGCTCCAACGGCTCGACGTCCATGGGCTCGGTCTGCGCCTCCACCATGTCGCTGCTGAACGCCGGTGTGCCGCTGAAGGCCCCCGTCGCCGGTATCGCCATGGGTCTGATCTCCCAGGAGATCGACGGCGAGACCCACTACGTCACCCTCACCGACATCCTCGGTGCGGAGGACGCCTTCGGCGACATGGACTTCAAGGTCGCCGGCACCAAGGAGTTCGTGACGGCCCTCCAGCTCGACACCAAGCTGGACGGCATCCCGGCCTCCGTCCTGGCCGCCGCCCTCAAGCAGGCCCGTGACGCCCGCCTCCACATCCTCGACGTGATGATGGAAGCGATCGACACCCCGGACGAGATGTCCCCGAACGCCCCGCGGATCATCACCGTCAAGATCCCCGTGGACAAGATCGGCGAGGTCATCGGCCCCAAGGGCAAGATGATCAACCAGATCCAGGAGGACACCGGCGCCGAGATCACGATCGAGGACGACGGCACCATCTACATCGGTGCCGCCGACGGCCCGGCCGCCGAGGCCGCCCGCGCCACGATCAACGGCATCGCCAACCCGACCATGCCGGAGGTCGGCGAGCGCTACCTGGGCACGGTCGTCAAGACCACGACCTTCGGCGCGTTCGTGTCGCTGCTCCCGGGCAAGGACGGTCTGCTGCACATCTCGCAGATCCGCAAGCTCGCCGGCGGCAAGCGCGTGGAGAACGTCGAGGACGTCGTCGGCGTGGGTCAGAAGGTCCAGGTCGAGATCGCCGAGATCGACTCCCGCGGCAAGCTCTCCCTCATCCCCGTGATCGAGGGCGAAGAAGGCTCCGAGGACAAGAAGGACGACGCCGACCAGTGACGTCGCGTAGCTCCAAGGCGACGGCCCGCACCTCTTCGGAGGCGCGGGCCGTCGCCCGTACCCAAACCCTGATCAAGGGCATGAATGGCATCGGTACGGTCCGCAAGACCACCCTCCCGGGCGGCCTGCGCATCGTCACCGAGACCCTCCCGTCCGTGCGCTCCGCCACCTTCGGCATCTGGGCCCACGTCGGCTCCCGCGACGAGACGCCCGCCCTGAACGGCGCCACCCACTACCTGGAGCACCTGCTCTTCAAGGGCACCGCCCGCCGCAGCGCGCTCGACATATCGTCCGCGATCGACGCGGTCGGCGGCGAGATGAACGCCTTCACGGCGAAGGAGTACACGTGCTACTACGCGCGCGTGCTCGACACCGACCTGCCGCTCGCCATCGACACCGTGTGCGACATGCTCACCGGCTCGCTGATCCGCGAGGAGGACGTCGACGTCGAACGCGGCGCGATCCTCGAAGAGATCGCGATGACCGAGGACGACCCGGGCGACTGTGTGCACGACCTGTTCGCGCACACCATGTTCGGCGACACCCCCCTCGGCCGCCCGGTTCTCGGCACGGTCGACACGGTCAACGCCCTCACCGCCGACCGCATCCGCCGCTTCTACAAGAAGCACTACGACCCGACCCACCTCGTGGTCGCCTGCGCCGGCAACATCGACCACAACAAGGTCGTACGACTGGTCCGTGCGGCCTTCGAGAGCGCCGGCGCTCTCGACCGCGGCGACGCCACCCCGATCGCCCCGCGTGAGGGCCACCGCAGCCTCCGTACGGCCGGCCGCGTCGAGCTCATCGGCCGCAAGACCGAGCAGGCGCACGTAGTCCTCGGCATGCCCGGCCTCGCCCGCACCGACGAGCGCCGCTGGGCCCTCGGCGTCCTCAACACCGCGCTCGGCGGCGGCATGTCCTCCCGCCTCTTCCAGGAGGTCCGGGAGAAGCGCGGCCTCGCCTACAGCGTGTACTCGTACACCTCCGGCTTCGCCGACTGCGGCCTCTTCGGCGTCTACGCCGGCTGCCGCCCGTCCCAGGTGCACGACGTGCTCAAGATCTGCCGCGACGAACTGGACCAGGTCGCCGAGCACGGCTTGCCGGACGACGAGATCGAGCGGGCCATCGGCCAGCTCCGCGGCTCCACGGTCCTCGGCCTGGAGGACACCGGTGCGCTGATGAACCGCATCGGCAAGAGCGAGCTGTGCTGGGGCGAGCAGATGTCCGTCGACGAGATGCTGACCCGGATAGCCATGGTGACCCCGGACGAAATCCGTGCCGTGGCCCGCGAGATCCTGGGCCGACGCCCCTCCCTGTCGGTGATCGGCCCGCTCAAGGACAAACAGGCGTCCCGTCTGCACGAAGCCGTCGCCTGACACACCAAGTTAAGGAACCAAGCAATGAGCAAGCTGCGCGTGGCGGTCCTCGGTGCCCGGGGCCGCATCGGCTCCGAGGCCGTACGGGCCGTCGAGGCCGCCGAGGACATGGAACTGGTCGCCGCCCTGGGCCGCGGCGACAAGCTGGACACGCTGGCCGAGACCGGCGCCCAGGTCGCTGTGGAACTGACGATCCCCGCCTCGGTCATGGACAACCTCGACTACTGCGTCCGCCACGGCATCCACGCGGTCGTCGGAACCACGGGCTGGACCGACGACCGCCTCGCGCAGCTCAAGGGCTGGCTGGACGGCTCCCCGGAGACCGGCGTGCTCATCGCGCCCAACTTCTCCATCGGCGCCGTCCTGACCATGAAGTTCGCGCAGATCGCCGCGCCCTATTTCGAGTCCGTCGAGGTCGTCGAGCTGCACCACCCGAACAAGGTCGACGCCCCTAGCGGCACCGCCACCCGCACCGCCCAGCTCATCGCCGAGGCTCGCCGCGCGGCCGGTACCGCCCCGGCGCCGGACGCCACGGCCACGGCCCTGGACGGCGCGCGGGGCGCCGACGTCGATGGCGTGCCCGTCCACGCCGTACGCCTGCGCGGCCTCCTCGCCCACCAGGAGGTCCTGCTCGGTGGCGAGGGGGAGACCCTGACGGTCCGTCACGACTCCCTCCACCACAGCAGCTTCATGCCGGGCATCCTGCTCGGCGCCCGTCGCGTGGTGACGACCCCGGGCCTCACCTTCGGCCTCGAACACTTCCTCGACCTGGGCTGAACGGCCGGAACACCATGCGCGCGAAGATCACCTACGCCGTCACGGCAGCCGTCCTGGTCGTCTACTTCGTCCTGGTCGGCAGCCGCGGGGTCCTGCTCATAGAGGCCGGGACGCCGGTCACGATCGCCTTCGGCGTCGCTGTGCTCGTCCTGCCGGCGATCGGCGTCTGGTTCCTGTGGAAGAACACCCAGTTCGTCCGCAAGGCCAACCAGCTCGCCGCCGAGCTCGACGCCGAGGGTGGCCTCCCCGTCGACGAGCTGAAGCGCACCCCGAGCGGCCGGGTCGACCGCGACTCGGCCGACGAGGTCTTCGCTCGGCGCAAGGCGGAGACCGAGGACACCCCCGACGACTGGCGCTCCTGGTTCCGCCTCGCCATCGCCTACCACGACGCCCGCGACACCCCACGCGCCCGCAAGGCGATGCAGCGCGCGATCGCCCTCCACGACGGCAAACCGGCGCAGACCGCCTGATACACGTACCCCGCGCATGAGTGAGGGGCCGATCCGTCCATGCGGACCGGCCCCTCAGTCGTACGGGCGACTACGCGGCATGCCCGTACTCGGCCGCCCACGCCTCGATCGTGTCGGCCGCCCGGTCGAAGGCCTCCGTACGCGCCAGGAAGTCCGCGTTGTGCGTGGTCATCAGCGGCGTCACATACTCCTGCACCCGGTCCCTGCGGACGAGGAGCAGCGCCTGCCCCTGTACGGACCGCGGCAGCCCGAGCCACCGCACCGGCTGCTGCACGGTACGCACCGAGACGGTCGGCTCCCAGGAGGCGGTACGGGTCCTGAAGAAGCCCACCTGACGCACGCCCCGCGCACTCACCCAGATACCGACCCGCAGCAGCCGCAGGGCGCAGGCGATGACGGACAGCGCCACGCCGAAGAAGACCGCGCCCGCCTGCGGTGTCTCGGCAGCCGCGATGATGACCGCCGCGACCAGCACGTACGAGGCGAGCAGCAGCAGGAGCGCGGCCGCGCCGACCCGCCACGGGCCGGGCCGGTAGGGGCGGCGCCAGCGGTCGCGGTCGTCGAACGGCAACGCTTCGTCCGCCGCCTGGTCGAAGGCGCGGTCGGCGGTCAGGAAGGGCAGGGGCACGGCTGATCCTCACTCAATGCACGCACGAGTTTCGCTCGGTGAGGCTACCTAGCCGGATGCCCGGTCACCACCTTCGAAGGGCCGACGGGGGCACAAGAGGGTGCAACTCGGGCCATCCTGCCCCCTGTCCGTGTCGGGCCGTAAAGTGGGCGCCGCCCGAGAGCAGCAATGGGAAGGATTTTCCGAGCCGTGACCGACACCCCCTCCGACGACCTCAAACCCAGCTTGCGCAGCGATGTCACCGTCGAGCTGGTGAAGCACAGCGCGGCCGACTCGGACGTGCTGTGGGCCGCCCGTGTCTCCACCGCCGGCGAGCAGTCCCTGGACGAGCTGAAGAAGGACCCGGAGCGCTCCAAGGGCCTCATCAACTACCTCATGCGGGACCGGCACGGCAGCCCCTTCGAGCACAACTCGATGACCTTCTTCATCAGCGCCCCGATCTTCGTCTTCCGCGAGTTCATGCGCCACCGTGTCGGCTGGTCGTACAACGAGGAGTCCGGGAGGTACAGGGAGCTCCAGCCCGTCTTCTACGTCCCCGACGAGTCCCGCAAGCTCGTGCAGGAGGGCCGGCCCGGCAAATACGTCTTCGTCGAGGGCACCCAGGCCCAGCAGGAGCTGGTCGGCCGTGTCATGCAGGACACCTACGTACACGCGTATGAGGCGTACCAGGAGATGCTCGCCGCCGGTGTCGCCCGCGAGGTCGCCCGCGCGGTCCTCCCGGTCGGTCTCTTCTCCTCGATGTACGCCACCTGCAACGCCCGCTCGCTGATGCACTTCCTGGGTCTGCGCACCCAGCACGAGCTCGCCAAGGTGCCGTCCTTCCCGCAGCGGGAGATCGAGATGGTCGGCGAGCGGATGGAGGCGGAGTGGGCGAAGGTCATGCCGCTCACCCATGCCGCGTTCAATGCGAACGGCCGGGTGGCGCCGTAGCGCACCGCCGACTTTCGGCCAGGTACAGATGTACGGGTCAGCCGAGCGAAGTGTCCGTATTGCGGCATTTCGAGAAGTTCATCTAGCCTGATCAAACGGACCCGGCACTGCTTGAACCCCCGAGCAGGCAGTGCCGGGCTCCGCATTTGTCCTGACTTTTCCCGCCCCCCGAGGGCAGACCGTGCCTTGAGCAGCGAGTAGCGTGTTACCCATGGCTCCGACCTCGACTCCGCAGACCCCCTTCGGGCGGGTCCTCACCGCCATGGTCACGCCCTTCACGGCGGACGGCGCACTCGACCTCGACGGCGCGCAGCGGCTCGCCACCCATCTGGTGGACGCAGGCAACGACGGCCTGGTCATCAATGGCACCACCGGCGAGTCCCCCACCACCGGTGACGCGGAGAAATCGGACCTGGTACGAGCCGTCCTCGAGGCCGTCGGCGACCGCGCCCACGTCATCGCCGGCGTCGGCACCAACGACACCCACCACAGCATGGAGCTGGCCCGCGCCGCCGAGAAGGTCGGCGCCCACGGCCTCCTCGTCGTCACGCCGTACTACAACAAGCCCCCGCAGGAGGGCCTGTACCGCCACTTCAGGGCCATCGCCGACGCCACCGACCTGCCGGTGATGCTCTACGACATCCCCGGCCGCAGCGGTGTCCCGATCGACACGGAGACGATCGTCCGGCTCGCCGAGCACCCACGCATCGTGGCCAACAAGGACGCCAAGGGCGACCTCGGCCGCGCGAGCTGGGCCATCGCCCGCTCCGGCCTCGCCTGGTACTCCGGCGACGACATGCTGAACCTGCCGCTGCTCTCCGTGGGCGCGGTCGGCTTCGTCTCGGTCGTCGGCCACGTCGTCACCCCGGAGCTGCGCGCTCTCGTAGAGGCGTACGTCTCCGGTGAAGTCCAGAAGGCCACCGAGATCCACCAGAAGCTGCTCCCGGTCTTCACCGGCATGTTCCGCACCCAGGGCGTGATGACCACCAAGGCGGCGCTCGCCCTCCAGGGTCTGCCCGCCGGGCCGCTGCGCGCCCCCATGGTGGAGCTCTCGCCCGAGGAGACGGCCCAGCTCAAGATCGATCTTGGTGCCGGCGGGGTACAGCTCTGACACCGGACTTCGCACGACGCGGCAACCAGACTTCACAACTGAATAGGCAGGACGAAAGTGCCTGCGTCCACATCCACAACTGCTTTTGCACGAACGTCATGCGCGCCACGTGCCACAGGTACGTGGCGCGCATGGTGAGGAGAGTCTTTTGAGTCATCCGCATCCTGAACTCGGCCCGCCGCCGCCGCTGGCCGAAGGCGGCCTTCGGGTCACCCCACTTGGCGGCCTCGGTGAGATCGGCCGGAACATGACCGTCTTCGAGTACGGCGGCCGCCTGCTGATCGTCGACTGCGGCGTGCTTTTCCCCGAGGAGGAGCAGCCCGGAATCGACCTGATCCTGCCGGACTTCTCGTCCGTCAGGGACCGCCTCGACGACATCGAGGGCATCGTCCTCACGCACGGCCACGAGGATCACATCGGCGCGGTCCCGTACCTGTTGCGGGAGAAGCCCGACATCCCGCTGATCGGCTCCAAGCTGACCCTCGCCCTCATCGAGGCCAAGCTCCAGGAGCACCGCATCCGCCCGTACACCCTTGAGGTGGCCGAGGGGAACCGCGAGCGCATCGGCCCCTTCGACTGTGAGTTCGTCGCGGTAAACCACTCCATCCCCGACGCCCTCGCCGTGGCCATCCGCACGCCCGCGGGCATGGTGGTCCACACGGGCGACTTCAAGATGGACCAACTCCCGCTGGACAACCGCCTGACGGATCTGCACGCGTTCGCACGGCTGAGCGAGGAGGGAATCGACCTCCTGCTCTCCGACTCCACGAACGCCGAGGTCCCCGGGTTCGTTCCGCCGGAGCGCGACATCTCCAATGTCCTGCGCCAGGTCTTCGCGGGTGCCAGCAAGCGGATCATCGTGGCCAGTTTCGCCAGCCACATTCACCGCATCCAGCAGATCCTCGACGCAGCCCACGAGTACGGCCGCCGGGTCGCCTTCGTCGGCCGCTCGATGGTCCGGAACATGGGCATCGCCAGGGACCTGGGCTATCTGAAGGTCCCACCGGGCCTGGTCGTGGACGTCAAGACACTCGACGATCTGCCGCAGCACGAGATCGTCCTCGTCTGCACCGGATCACAGGGCGAACCGATGGCGGCCCTGTCCCGTATGGCCAACCGGGACCACCAGATCCGCATCGTCCAGGGCGACACGGTGATCCTGGCCTCGTCCCTGATCCCCGGCAACGAGAACGCGGTCTACCGCGTCATCAACGGCCTGACGCGTTGGGGCGCCAACGTCGTCCACAAGGGCAACGCCAAGGTCCATGTCTCCGGACACGCCTCGGCCGGCGAGCTGTTGTACTTCTACAACATCTGCCGCCCGAAGAACCTGATGCCGGTGCATGGTGAATGGCGCCACCTGCGCGCCAACGCCGAACTCGGCGCCATGACTGGCGTACCGCACGACCGCATCGTCATCGCCGAGGACGGCGTCGTCGTCGACCTCATCGAGGGCAAGGCCAAGATCGCAGGCAAGGTCCAGGCCGGCTATGTGTACGTCGACGGCCTCTCGGTCGGTGACGTCGGCGAGCCGGCCCTCAAGGACCGGAAGATCCTGGGCGACGAAGGCATCATCTCCGTCTTCGTCGTCGTGGACGCCTCCACCGGCAAGATCACTGGTGGCCCGCACATCCAGGCCCGCGGTTCCGGCATCGATGACTCCTCGTTCAGCGCGGTCGCCCCACGGATCACCGAGGTCCTGGAGCGCTCGGCACAGGACGGGGTCGTCGAGCCCCACCAGCTGCAGCAACTCATCCGCCGCACCCTGGGCAAGTGGGTCTCCGACACCTACCGGCGCAGGCCGATGATCCTCCCTGTGGTGGTTGAGGTCTGACCGACCGTCAGCGCCCGTTCCGGAGCGGGGCCCCTCGATTTGCATCGGGGCGCCCCGCTCCAGTACGTTTACGGCTCCGCCCAGGGGGGAACCCGGTGCAACTGATGCGCCAGGAGCCACCCGGACCGGGTGGAAATCCGACTCAGAACCTCTGATAAAGTCGGAACCGCCGGAAAGGGAAACGCGGAAGCGGGAACCTGGAAAGCACCGAGGAAATCGGATCGGAAAACGATCTGATAGAGTCGGAAACGCA
>NZ_JBIBEN010000026.1:0-140041 GCF_042955065.1 Streptomyces sp. NPDC012510 | reverse complement strand
TGCTCCGCGACGGCACCTTCTACGAATCACGGCTCCCCGAAGCAGCCACCGCATGACCAGCCGGGCCTTGACGAAGGACATAGAGGCACCCCCCCTGGCCCACGCAGCGCACGCATGTGACCATCGGCCTCAAGTGACCGCCGGACTCAAGTGACCGCCGGACTCAAGCGACCGCCGGACTCAAGCGACCGCCGGACTCAAGTTGGGCGGCATCTGCCTGCCCATCGCCTCGTCGACGGGGCTGGGTAGTTGGCCTTGCCGCCGAGGTACCAGTCGTACATCCGCGCGGGGTGGGGTCTGCTCGTGTCGATCTCGACGGACGTCCGCTCATGACGAACTCCAGGGATTGCCGCAGCAGCACGTGAAGCAGTAGTAGGCGTAGCAATAGGTGAAGCAATAGGTAGTCAACTCAGTGCCAACACAGGGGGATCGGCTGAACCAACAGGGAGGGCGCAACAGGCCTCAGGACAGCAGGAAGTCGGCCACCCCCGCCTTCGCGCCCTGGATGAAGGCGTTCATCTCGTCGGGTGTGTAGATCAGCGCCGGCCCGTCGGGGTCGGTGGACTGCCGTACGGCGATACGGCCGTCGTCGAGCTTCATGGCCTCCAGGCAGTTGCCTCCGTTGCCGCCGCTCCAGGGCTTGTGCCAGCCCTCGCTGCCCAGTTCCCGGGCCGGCATTCCGTTGTAGACCGGCATGCGGGTGTGAGCGTGCTGCGACTGCGCGTGTGTGCGCGACTGCGGCTTGATGTTGATGCGATCCATTCGGTCTTCAGAGCTCCTTGCGGAGATCCCGGAGGATCTCCTTCGTGCGTTGTGCCGTGGCGGCCTGCGCCGCCATGCGGTCCATGACCTCCAGGTGGGTCGCCACCTCGGAGCGGTCGTCCAGGTAGACGGCGCCGGTCAGGTACTCGCTGTAGACCATGTCCGGAAGCTCCGGCATGGCGAATCGGAACAGGACGAACGGCCCGTACGTGCCCGGGTGCGGTCCTGTGTCGAACGTGGCGACCTGCAGCGTCACATGGGGCATCTCCATGGTCTCCAGCAGTCGGTCGAGTTGGGCACGCATGACCGTCGGGCCGACGACGGTGCGGCGCAGGGCGGTCTCGTCCATCACGAACCACAGCCGGGGCGCGCCCTCACGGGTGAGCAGTTCCTGCCGTTGCATGCGCAGGGCGACATGGCGCTCGATGTCCTCGGGCTCGGTCTGGCCGATGGCGCCCGAGGTCATGACGCCACGCGCGTAATCCTCGGTCTGCAGCAGTCCGGGGACGAAGTGCGGGTCGTAGGCGCGAATCAGGGAGGCTGCGCCCTCCAGGCTGACATACATGGAGAACCAGCCCGGCAGGATGTCGTGGTAGCGCTGCCACCAGCCGGGCCTGTTGGCCTCCTCGGCGAGCCGGACGAAGGTCTCCGCCTCCTCGTCGCCGATCCCGTACGCCTTCAGCAGGAGTTGGAGGTAAGGGATCTTGAGGGCGACCTCGGCGGTCTCCATGCGGCGGACCGTGGCGGCGGCGACGTGCAGGATGCGCGCGGCCTCCTCGCGTTTGATGCCCGCCCGCTCGCGCAGGTCCAGCAGTCGGCGACCGAGGACGACCTGGCCGACCGTCGGCGCGGACCGCGGCTCGCTCATCTCGCCCCTCTCCTCATCTGACTCACCTGCGTCGACCTGGTTTTCGCCGGCCCCGTCCGCTTCTGTCCGGCCCTGACAGCCCGGCGGCGCCGTTCGAAGCCCCGCCCGCCACCGTGCTGGTCCGTGTACCCAAACGAACACTGTGCGTACATAAGGACTTTGTGCGAGGGATTTCCAACTGGCGCCGCTACACGTGCTGTTGCGTGCAGTGTGCCATGACCGTTCAGAGAGTCACACGGCACTCTGCAATTTTCAGAGTGACACTTGCCAAGTGTTCATGGCGGGGCGATAGTGGCAAGCGTGATTCCGCCCCCCGCGCCGTTAGGAACAGACGCCGCCGGAGACCGTGTCGGTCCCGGTCCGGCCGCCGGGGCGCGCCCCGAGACGACAATCGCCGAGCGCCGGTTTCGGTTCGAGCTGGCCGCGCACCCGGGTGCCGTGGCCCAGGCTCGGCGTGTGACCCGTACCCAGCTCACCGGCTGGGCCCTCTGCGAGGACACCTGCGACACGGCCGCCCTGGTCGTGTCCGAGCTGGTGACCAACGCGATCGTGCACACCGCGAGCACCCAGATCGTCTGCGAGCTGCACGACGGCGACGATCTGGTGCGCATAGCGGTACGGGACGAGGGCTGCACGCCTGGTGAGCCGCACCCCTCGCCGCAGCGGCCCGAGGAGGAACACGGGAGAGGGCTGCTCCTCATAGAGTCCCTCTGCCGCTCCTGGGGAGCGCAGCCGATCGGGCTGGGGCTCCTGGTGTGGGCGGACGTACCGCGCGCGCTGGTCGCCGAGGCGATCTGCCCCGACGCGGGCGCGAGTCTGGCGACCGGGGTGGGGGTGAGGCCGTCCACGGTCCCGTCTCCGTCCATGGCCCCGTCTCCGTCCACGGCCGCGCCCACCGACGTGGAGGCTCGGGCCGACCTGGGGTGGGGCGCCAAGAAGCCGCCCACGGAGGACAGGGAGGACGAGGCGCAGGCGCTTCACCGCGCCGGCTCCGACGGCCGTCATGACCGCGCAAGGACCGACGGGCGCGACGGCTTCGCTGGCCGCCACGGCCTCGACGCCCGCCACGGCCTCGACGCCCGCCACGGCCTCGACAGCCGCGACAGCCGCGACAACGCCGAACGTCCTGCTGTCGCCGGGCGGCCGGCTCGCACCGAACACCCTGCCCGCCGGGAGCGTCCTTCCCTCATGGAGCATCCTTCCCGCATGGAGCGTCCTGCCGGCATGGAGCGTCCTGCCGGCGCCGGGAGGCCTGCGGAAGTCGAAGTTCGGACAGAAGTCGGACGGCGGACGGGGGCCGAATGGGTGTGAGCGCGTCGATCGGTCCCACTCGGCCCCCCGGTGGGGGCAGAGTGGCCCGCGTGGTGAGCCTCGACACCCTGACCCGACTGCGCCGCGCCCAACGGGCCGCGGTGACGCCCCGCCCGCTTCCGCTGCCCGAGGGCATGACCGCGCCCATGGGGTGCGACGCGGTGGCCGTTCCGGCCCGCTTCGGGCCGATGGTTCTGCCCCGGCTGCCCCGAGTGGGCTGCGTCTACGCCGACCGGGCCCACTGGTGGTGGATCGTGCCGGCCGACTCCGACTACGCGCTGGAGTGGCCTGCGCCGGTCCACTACACCACCGGAGCGTTGGTCTCCGACGGTTCGGCCGTGCCTGGGCTGATCCTCAGGCCGGAGGGGACGATTCCTTATACGCCACCCATACCGCTGTACCTGGCGCTCTGCCGGGTCACGGGAACCACGCCGACGTGGTCTCGGACGATGACGGCGTAGGTCTCGGCGTCCGACTCCGTGGCGGCCTTCTGATCGGGCCTCCGGAACGGGCCTCCGGGACGGGCCTCCGGGACGGGCCTCCGGGACGGGCCTCCGGGACGGGCCTCCGGGACGGGCCTCCGGGACGGGCTCCCCCGGTGGGGCCGGCCGGATCGCGGCTGCGGCTCCGTCGTTGGCGTGTCGCGCGGTTCCGCGCCCCGTTCGGGGCGCACTGCCTCGTCTCCGAGCGCCCCGTGTGCTCCGGGTGCGGGATGGTGGGCTGTCGTGCGCCCTGGCCGGAAACGGAGAGTACGGGGATAGTGGCCGTCGGCGACGACTCGGGGGAGGCCACCGGTGGGCAAGGCGCGTGACAGGGGCAAGCCGGAGACGTCGGAGTCGGAGCTGCTGCTGTTCGGGGGCCCGCTGCGGTACGACATGGGGTGGTCGCAGCACGCGGACGCGTTCCTGGAGCTGAACTTCCGTGGGATGGTGCGGCGGCTGCCGTCGCTGCTGGCGTCGAGTTTCCGGCTGGCCTGGCAGGCGGACCGCCCGGCGGCCCGGACCGTGCTGGCCGCCGAGACGGGTCGCGGCCTGGCCCAGGCGGTGAGCCTGTTCGCGGTGAACGCGGTCCTGGCCCGGCTGATGGCGGACGGGACGGTCGAGGAGCGGTTACGGGGAGCCGCCCCCGCGCTCGTCACCATCGCCGCCGTGATGCTGGTGGCCACGCTGCTGCGCGCGGCGTCGACGTATGCCACGGGGCGCCTGGAGCCCAAGGTGGAGCGGGTGGCGACCGAGCTGTATCTGGAGCGGGCGGCGGCCGTGGAGCTGTCCGCGATCGAGGACGACGGCTTCCACAAACTGCTGGACACCGCCAAGTACGGCGCCCAGTCGGCCCGCCGCATGATCAGCTACTCGGCGCGCGTGGTGAACGCCCTGATCTCCCTGATCGCGGCCGCCGGTGTGCTGACCGTGCTGCACCCGGCTCTGCTGCCGCTGCTCATCACGATGACCCTGCCGAGCGCCTGGAGCGCCCTGACGATCGCCCGCCGCCGCTACGAGTCCTTCCACGCCTGGGTGCAGCACGCGCGCGCGGGCTATCTGATCGGCTCCCTGCTGATCGAGCCGGAGGCCGCCCCGGAGATCCGGGTGCACGGTGTGGGCCCGTTCCTGCTCCGTCACTTCCGCGCCATGTCGGAGACGGCGGAGGCCGAGCAGGCGCGCCTGGCCCGGCTGGCCGCCCGTACCGGCCTGTACGCGGCCGTCTGGACCGGGCTGGCCACCGTGGCGACGTACGCGACACTGGGCGGGCTGCTGCTCGGCGGCACCATGGCGCTGTCGGTGGCCGGTACGGCGGTCATCGCGATCCGCACCGGCTCGTCGAGCCTGGACACGCTGGTCCTCGAGGTGAACTCCCTCCACGAGGAGGCCCTCTTCGTCGGTGACATGCAGCGCCTGTACGTGGAGGCCGCCAAGCGGGCCATCCCGGAGGGCGGCGATCCGCTGCCCGAGGACCCGCGCGAGATCCGCGTGGAGAACGTGACCTTCGGCTACCCGGGCAAGGCCGGCCGGCCGGCGCTCGACGACGTCACCCTGACCGTGCCGCTGGGCAAGATCGTGGCCCTGGTCGGCGAGAACGGCTCGGGCAAGACGACCCTGGTCAAGCTGCTCGCCGGCCTGTACACGCCGGACCAGGGAAAGATCACATGGGACGGGGTGGACACGGCCACCGCCGACCGGCGGCAGCTCGCCGAGCGCATCGCGATGGTCGCGCAGGACTTCAAGCGGTGGCCCTTCACTGCCCGCGTCAACATGGCGATCGGCCGCCCCTCGGCGCCGCTGACCGACGAGCGTCTGGCCTCGTCCGTCGCCGAGGCCGGGGCACAGAACGTGGTGGAGGACCTGCCGCGAGGCCTCGACACTCTTCTGGCACGTGGTTTCAGCGGGGGGCACGAGCTGTCGGGTGGCCAGTGGCAGCGGCTGGGCATCGCGCGGGCCGCGTACCGGCGCGGGCGCATCCTGATCGTGGACGAGCCGACGGCGGCCCTGGACGCCCGGGCCGAGCTGGAGGTCTTCGAGAAGATCCGCGCGCTGGCGGGAACCGGGCAGACGGTCGTCCTGATCACGCACCGGCTGGCGTCGGTCCGCCACGCCGATCTGGTGCACGTCCTCGACCAGGGACGGCTCGTGGAGTCCGGCACCCCGGACGAACTCCTGGCCACCGGCGGTGTGTACGCGGAGCTGTACTCGCTCCAGGCCGGACAGTTCGCGGCGAAGGCACCCGCCCCCGAAGCGGGCTGACCCGGGCCACGGCATCCACCGCGGGCTGGGATCCGCCCGCGACTGGGGCCAGCCGCGACACCCGCCGCCGACCGAGGCCAGGCCGGGCCCCCGCCCGACGACGTCAGGCCGCGGCACCCGCCGGCCGAGGTCAGGCCGCGGCACCCGCCGCGGTGTCGGCGCCGCGCACGATGACCAGGAACGTGTCCGTCGCGATGTCCATCACGACCTCGGCCTGCTGACCCTCCAGACGCGCCGCGTGCGCGAACTCCTCCGCCGGCCACGAGCCGCGCGGTCCACCGGCGGGAAAGCGCCCCAGCACCATTCGCCCGTTCACCCTGCACCTCCATGTCACGCTGTACGCGTAGCTCGTCGTCCGTAGATGTAAACGCCAATCATGGGGTGAACGGCTCGGCGAGTGACGGTACTGAGACGTAGTTGACACCTGGTCAATGAAGGTCGTGAGATGCCTCGCAAGAACCACACGTTCCGGTGACTCTGTGCATCACTCCGGCGGCTTGTCGTAGTCCTGGACGCGACCGCCGTGGCTGCGGTCGGTGAGGGCGGCCAGCCGGTCCTCCAGCTCCCGCGCGGTCGCCGACACGTCGACCGTGAGCAGTACACGGTCGCGCATGAGGACGCGGCCGTCGACGATCGTGGTGCGGACGTCGGCAGAGCGTGCGCTGTGCACGAGGGTGGCGGCGAGGTCGTGCACCGGCTGGGTGTGCGGGCCGGTGAGGTCGACGAGGACGATGTCGGCGCGCCGGCCGGGGGCCAGGCTGCCGATCCGCTCCCCCAGGCCCACGGCTCGGGCGCTCTGCAGCGTCGCGTGGTGCAGGGCCTGGCGGGAGGTCAGCCAGCGCGGGTCGCCCTCGGTGGACTTCTGCAGGAGCGCGGTGAGGGCCATCGACTCCCACACGTCGAGGGAGTTGTTGGACGCGGCCCCGTCCGTGGCGAGCCCGACGGGCACGCCGATGCCGCGCAGGGCCCTCACCGGGGTCGTGGGCCAGGCGAACCGCAGATAGCCGCGGGGCGCCGTCGCGACGGCCACCGGGCCCGTCGCCCGCTCCAGCACCGGCAGGTCGCGCTCGACGATCCCGGTGCCGTGCGCGACGAGGACGCCCGCCGCGACGCCGAGCAGTCCGGTGCGCTCCAGGACCTCGATGGGCGTGACACCGTGCCGGGCGAGGCTGTTGTCGGTCTGGTCACGGCTCTCCGCGGCGTGCAGATGCACCGGGAGGCCGTGCGCCTCGGCAAGCGCGGCGGTCGCGGCGAGGTCGGCTTCGTCGACGGTGTAGGGGGCGTGCGGGGCGAGCGCGGTGGTGATACGACCGCCGGCCGCGCCCCGGTGCCGTAGCGCGAACCGCAGTGACCTCTCCCGGCCTTCGGGCCCCTGCGAGGAGAAGAAGGCCTCTCCCAGATGAGCGCGCATCCCGGTCTCCTCGACCACGGCGGCGACGGTGTCCATCGAGAAGTAGTGGTCGGCGAAACAGGTGACCCCGCCACGGATCATCTCCGCACAGGCCAGCCGGGCCCCCAACTCCACGTCTTTCGCCGTCAGATTGGACTCGACGGGCCAGATGACGTCGTTGAACCACTCCTCCGCCGGTATGTCCTCCGCGAGGCCGCGCAGCGCCACCATCGGGGCGTGCGTATGGCAGTTGATCAGCCCTGGCATCGCGACCTGGCCGCGAGCGTCGATACGTTCCGCCGTGGGCACCGGAGCCGCCTCCTCCGCCGGCCCAATGCTCTCGATCGACCCTTGCCGTACGACGATCGCGGCGTCCTCTACGAAGGCGATCCCCTCGTCCTCGTCGTGGACGAGGGCGGTGCAGCCGGTGATGACGAGATCTGCGGGAGGCGGAGAGGGCGTCATGCCGTCACCGTACGACGATGACGGGCTCGGGAGGGGCTGAGTCGGGCATCCGGCGGTGTGGCTCGGACGTGAGGGCTTCGCTCAGGAGGTGCGGCCCGTCCTGGCCGGTAGGCCGACCACGTCCCGTATCTCGGGGAGGCTGACACGGGCGTGCCTCTGGTGCCGTGCGAGTTCGTCCAGGAGTGCGGTGAGCCGCTCGGTGTGCCGGCGCGTGAGCCGTCCGGTGTCGTCGAGGTGCACGGCGCACGCGGTGGTGGTGTCGACCAGTCGTTCGAGTACGGCGGCGACCTCGTCGGTGCCCTCGGTGTGCCGGGCCAGGGCGGGCAGTTCGGCCCCGGAGAGGGCGATCGCGGCGCGGGCCCGGGCGAGCGCGCGGTACGCCTCGCGGCGCAGGGTCCAGCGGGCGGCGCGATCGTCGGACTCGCCGGGCAGCGCGGCCCCGACGGACACGGACACACCGTTCGGCGTTGCCCCGCCATTGAACGGAAACGATTCGCTCCCTTCGCGGGCGCGGACATCCCTGCCGGGCTGCTCCTCCGCCGCGAGGGGGACATCCGCGTCGCACCCGCTCGCCCCAAAGATCCCGTCCGACACGGACGCCCCCGTCGACGCGCAGGTGCCGCCCGAACCGGCCGCCCCCGTCGCTTCGAAGGCGGCGCCCACCGGCGCGCGAGACTCGTTCAGGACGTGCGCGAGGTAGGCGTGCGCGGCCGTGCCCGCTTCTTCGAGCCGGGCGCGTACGCCCCCGCCGCGCTGCCCCTTCGGCATCGGCAGGTGGCCGACGATGAGCACGATGGCGCAGGCCAGCAGCGTCTCGGCGATGCGGCTCCAGGATGCCTGGGGATCGCCGCCCACCATGACGAGGGCGAGGACGAGCACGGTGACGACGGCGGTCTGGGCGGCGAAGTGCCGTGTGGCGACGGGTATGAGCGCCCCGCTGACCGCGACCAGCAGGATGAGCCCTTCCGGCCGGGGCAGCACGGCGGCGAACCCGGCGAAGAGCACGGCGCCGAGCACGGTCCCCGCCGCCCGGCACAGCACCCGGGACACGAGCGGCCCGAGGTCGGGCTTGACCAGGAACACGGCGGTCGCGGGCAGCCAGTACCAGTGCTGGTGGTGCAGCACCTGCGCGACAGCCGCGCTGGCCCCGAACGACAGGGCGACCCGCAGCCCGTACTCGCGCCCGCCGGACCCGAGGCCGAGTCGCACGAGCGATCCGACGGTACGGCGCCGAGTGTGCAGGTCTTGTGCGTCGCCGCCCCGGTCGAAGGCCTCGGCGGCGCGCAGCAGCGCGTCGTCGAGGGCGCGCAGTTCGGGTGCGGAGCGGGAGGGCGCGGGCAGCGGTCCGGTGGCGCTGTTGCCGCGCACGGCATCGGCCAGCCGTCGAGGCCCTTCGAAGGCCCGGCCGACGTCGGCGTCCCCGGCCCAGGCCAACGCGGTGGCCGCCTCGGCGAGCGGCAGGGCGGCGGCGTACTGGGCGTGCAGTCGCCGCTCGGCCGACGAACTGGCGTACCGCCGCAGCCGGGGCCCGGCGAGCGCGTCCTGGGCATGGTCGAGAGCGGCGGTCAGCGCGGCGCGGCGGGCGGTCGCGTCCGGGGTGCCGACGGCGTCCAGCAGGACGGCGATCGCGTCGTACACGTCTGCGAGGGCGTCGCGTTCCCCGTCGAAGCGGTAGTCACCGGCGGTGAGAACGGCGGGCGTGGGCAGAACGAGACGCAGGACGAGCAGCCATCCGGCGCCGGCGAGGTAGGCCAGCGCCCGCTCCCATCCTGGTTCCGGCAGGGGCATCCCGGCGCCGATCGCGGCGGCGACCAGCAGTTGGGTGCCGGCACCGGAGGACACGGTCCCGACCGCGCTCATCGCGCCGGCGAGCAGGCCGAGCGCGGTGAGCAGCACGGTGAGGACGACGGCTCCGGCGTACTGTCCGGCGTACGTCCCGGCGAGGAGCCCCACGGCTCCGGCGAGCGCGGGCACGCCGAGTCGTTGCACGGCGACGCGCCTGCTGCCGGGCCGGTCGTTGATGCCGGCGAGCATGGCGCCGAGTGCGGCGAGCACCCCGACGGAGGGGCGCCCCGACACCACGGCGACCAGCAGCAGCGGTCCGCCGGCCAACGCTCCTCGCAGCACCGCGTTCCAGGGCACCGGCCCCCTTTGCGCACGCAGGGCATGGGCGAGCCAGGGCGGCAGGGCGAGGACGGCGCGGCGGGACACGGGGCTCCTGTCGTCGGGTGAGGGCGGGGGGGTGCCTTCGGGCGACGGCGGCCGGGGCGTTGGTGGTGTGTGCGTGCACGTGTGCGTGTACGTGTGCGCTCCACCGTAGGGCGAGCGTGTGCGTGTACGTGTGCGCTCCACCGTAGGGCGCGGACTTGGAGGATATGGGATGCCCGTATTACCGCGATGTGACGATCCCTGCAGAGGCCATGTTCTTTATGAACGCAACGGGAGAGGCCCCGCCGGATGGGCGCGGCGGGGCCTGGCGAGGCGCCCGCACCCCCACCGGACGAAAGTGCACCGCGCCATGGGCGGAGTGCCCCGGCGCCTGTGTCACCGTCCGGCCCGCGCCCTCAAAGGCTTCAGGAAGCGGCTCGGCTCCCCGTTCCAGGAGATCGCCAGTGCGTCCCTGGCCCGCGTAGCGGCCACGAACAGAAGCGAGCGGGCGCGCTGCAGCTCACGCCTGTGGCGCAGCGCGTCGGTGTGCTCCCACGCGTCGACGGACGACCTCGGCACCAGTCCTTCCGCGACACCCGCGATGATCATGCATCGGTACTCGAGCCCCTTGAAGCGGTACATCGTGCCGACGTGCACACCCTCATCGCTCCTCGGTCCGTCCCGGGTGATCTCCGTCGAGACGATGCCTCTGCGTCCCAGCCGCTGTATGACTTCGGCGACCATCTGGTTCGTCGGTACGCAGATGGCCACGGACTCCCGGGGCACGTCGGTCCACGTCCTCAACTGTTCGACGACGAGGTCGAGTTCCTCGTCCCAGCTGTCGGCCTCGTGCAGTGTCGGACGGAGCCCGTGGAGGACGGAGCGGTACCCGCCCAGTGTGTCCTGGTCACCGTCGAGGTCGTCGTAGTCGACGCCCTCCAGCACTCCCATGGCGGAGCGGAGGATCTCCCATGTCGTCCGGTAACTCAGGGTGAGCCGGGCCGACCGGCCACGGATGTTGATCCCGAGACTGCCGAGGGTGACCTGGTTGTCATAGATCCGCTGGTGTGTGTCGCCCACCAGGAAGATGTCGTCTGGCCCGGCCGGGACCATCGCGCGCAGCATCTTCCAGTGCGCGGCGCTGAGGTCCTGGGCCTCGTCGACGACGATGTGCCGGTAGCGGTAGCGCAGGAACGCCCCGGACCCGGACTCCACATGGACGTTTCCGAGTCCGCCGTGGTCGTCCTTCTGCTGCTGCCGCTTGTCGATCTTGGTCTTGCGGTCGATCTCCAGACGGGCGGCGCGCTCGGCGACCTGCCGGTGGGTCTCCAGTCCCTTCAGCTCCAGCCTCTGGGTGAAACGTTCGGCGAGCTGCCAGATCTCGGCGCGCTCGGCACGGGTGATGCTGCGGCCACGTCCCGCCCTGCGCACCTTGAAGTAGTCGGTGCGTGAGTGCACGGCCTGCCCCAGGATGACCTGGTTCCACTCGTCGCTCAGGAACTCCGCGTCCCAGCGGTTCTCCCCCGCTTCCACCAGCAACTGACGCCATTCGCCCAGGGCCTGGGAGTCTTCCATGCGCCGTTTGGTGTTGCCGGGGTCGGACTCCCGCACGACCCGCGTCGCCAGCTGGTCGACATGCACGATGTCCACGCGGGCCAGGGTCTCGGGCCCGCCGAGCGACAGCAGTCGCGCCCTCAGGTCGGCGGCGAGGTTCTTGTTGAACGTGGTGAGGAGCACGGGCTTGGTGTGGCCGGGAGGGAGTCGGTCCACGAGGTGCTTGACGCGGTGCAGCGCCACGATGGTCTTGCCGGTGCCCGGCCCTCCGCTGACCCGGGCGGGGCCGGAGTAGGCCCGGCGCACAAGCTTGTCCTGGGTGGGGTGGAGGAAGACCTTCCAGCGGCCGAAGTCGCCTTCCTCGATGATGCTCTGCAGTGTCTCGTCGTCGGTGATGACGACGGCCTGGGAACGGCCCGCGGCGGTCTGCCAGTCGTCGGAGTCGAGTTCTTCCGGCTTCTCGACGGCGACCGGCTCGGTGACCTGTTCCTTGACGTCCGCGAACGAGAAGCCGTCCCGCAGCCGCAGCAGCACCTCGCCGGTGTGGCGGGGCGCGTACTCGGCGAGGCCGAGGAGTTCGTCGTCGTTGGTGAGTTTGAGGACGATGGGGATGAGCGGTTCGGCGACACCGAGCTCGGCGAGCTGCCCGGCGCTGTACTGCGCGAACAGCGGCTGCTCCACCGGCTGACGGGGAGCGGCGGGGGCGGGCTCGGGGGCTGCCCGACGCAGGACGTCCTCTTCGACCACCTGGAGGTCGACGTACTCGATGGCACCGGTGATCTGGTTGATGCCGTAGGCGAGCCGGTCCAGGTTCTGGTGGACGTGTCCCCGGTGCTTGACCGAGACGAGCAGCCAGTCGTTGCCGCCGAGGCGCAGCAGCAGCGCACGGTACTCACGGTTGACGCGTGCGGACCACAGACGGTCGTGGCCCTTGAGTTGTTTGAGGTCGAATCCACCGGCGTCGGGGTTCTTCCGGAAGTCGTGCTGGAACTTGTAGACCGCCCCTACGATCGCCCGGTCCAGCTTGACGATTTCCTTGTCGGCCTTGTCGAGCAGGCGCAGCGTGGCCCCCGTGCTCGGCGTGGCGGGGCTGGTCATCGGGCGTGCTCCTCGTTCTCGTTGTCCGCAAGCAGCGCGGCGAGTTCTGCCGCGTCCCATTCCGGTGCCGTACGCGCCTGCCATCCCGCGTCGGCGTATGCCTTGTCGCGGGCCTCGGCGTCGCTGTCGGGCGTACCGTCGGTGTGCTCCTCATGAGCCAGTACGACGGCGATACGACGGTCCGGCCAGGCCAGTTCGGCAGGCCAGGCGGCGGCGCCCAGCTCATGGCCCGCCTCGGGCACCGGCGCTCCCCGGTCGGCCAGGGCAACGGCGAGGTCCGCCAGCCCCGGCTCCTCCACCAGGTATCCGATGACCTCGTCCCAGGCGGGGTCCCGCACGGCGGAGGCCGGTTTGACCTCCGCCTCGGGTGCTGCCGCCCGTCGCTGCGAGGTCAGCCACCCCACCCCGCCGGTGACGGCCAGCTCCGCCGTGTCGAACCCGGCGAGCAGGCTGGTCGTCAGCTGGACTCCGTCGCCCTCGCCCTCGTTGAGGAACTGCAGCAGGTTGGTCCAGTACAGCCATGCCTGCCAGCGCCGCCGGTGCGCGGGTTCGTCGGCGCTGACGACGTCCGGCCTGTCGTCGAGCACCGTGAGCGCCGACCAGACGGCTCCGGCCTGCCCCCGGCGCAGGTCGAGGGCGATGGTGAGCGGGCAGCCACTCGCGTCCCGCGTGGTCATCACCTGTACGGCTCCCTGCCCACCGGCCAGCCGCCCGCCCCGCAGCGCCTCGCTCAGCCGCTCTGCGATCGCCGGACCGTCGGCCAGTGCCCGGCTGGTCGCGGACACGGTGGCGAACCCGGCGAGCGCGCTCTGCGTACGGCGTCGCCACAACTCCGGTTCCGGGCGTGTCAGATAGCCGATCAGGGTGTCGACGGGGTTGGCCCACACCAGGCGGGGCAGATCGCGGGTGTCACCCGCGTGCAGACGCCGGTGGATGTCGAGCGCGGTCTTCTGCGCGGTGTTCTGGTACGGCACCCACACCGGGTCGGCGACCGGCTTGCGTCGGCCCGTCCATGCCTCGACGTCGTCCCACGTCAGCTGGAAGACCTGCCATCCGGAGGCCCTCAGCCGGGTGCGTTTGGCGGCGTCGTCGGCGGCCCTGTCGCACTCGGGACTCGCGTGGTAGCGGTACCCGTCGAGGTAGACGGCGACCCGCAGCTCCTCGGCGTCGAGCCTGCGGAAGACCACGTCCGGGCGGGTGAAGCCCAGGTCGGTCTGTGTCTCCATCTGCCAGCGCGTCACGGAGCCGTCGGGCGCGGTGAGGCGCAGCTCGGTGCTGCGTGCGCCGTCCGGTGTGAGGGCCGTACGCACACTGGCCTCGTCGACGTCGTCGCGTGCCGCCCAGTCCAGGAGGCCCTGCCGGAACAGTGCTTCGAGTTCGCTCTCGACCTGCGGGGCCAGGTTGATGTCACCGGTGGTGGTGACCGGCTTGGCGCCCCAGCTCTCGCCCTCGGCGCCGAAGAGCTCGCCGAGCATGTCGAGTGCGTGCTCCCGGGAGACCAGCTCGTACTCGCTGTCGGCGACGTGGCGCAGCAGGCAGCGGTGGCAGGCGGGCCGCCCCTCCTCGACGCAAGGGCACTTCTCGATGACCTCACGGGCCCGCGCCAGCACGTCCCGAAGGCCCTCGGGGCCGGCGAGCCGCTGCAGATAGCCGGTGCCGCGCGGCAGCTCGTCGTACAGGACGAGGAAGTGCCGGCGCACGTCCCGGTCGCCGCCGCTGTCCGGGTCGGGCATGGAGTCGGTGACGACGGCCAGGTGGTCGGGGTCGCCGCCGTAGCTCTGGGCGATGCCCGCGAGCAGGGCGGCCTTGAAGGAGACGAGCCGTTCCTGGGTGTGGGCGGTGACGGCCGGGATGAGGATGCGCAGCGCCTCGGTCTCCAGGACGTGCGCGAGCAACACCTTCACGCCCGTCTGCTGGGCCTTGGACTCGGTCAGCCCCGAGCGCACCTTGGGACACCAGGGCCGGTGGTACTGCGTGGCTTTCACCTGGATCAGGGCGTCCTGGTTCATGACGGGTCCGCCGTCGGCGTCGGCCTGTCCGCAGGAGTCGCAGACCCAGAAGGGGTTGAGCCGTACGCGTCGGCCCGCGAAGGCGTCGTCCGCGACGGCGTCCACGCGGGACGCGCCGACGTTGATGTGCCGGACGGTGGCCTGCCGGGTGTACTCCCAGCCGAAGGTGGCCCGGGGGTGCCGCCACGCCTCGACCACGCTGTCGTGCGGGATGTCCACGGCCGGTACGACGGTGTAGTGGCGCCGCTCGCGCTCGTCGGTGTCGTCGCGCACCCGGGCGTCGTCGCGCTGGTCCCGGGAGTGCACCCGGTGCGGCACGAGGACCTTGTGCAGACAGCCGACGTCGCCGATGGCCGCCGAGCGGCAGCGCGGGCAGGCGGAGGAGTCCTGCTGGGCCTTGTGGGTGCGGACGTGACCGCAGTCGGGGCAGACCCGCCACCACAGCCAGGCCGGGCGGCCGGGGCTGCCGATGTCGAGGCCGCTGACTCGGTGTTTGTAGCCCTGGATGTAGAAGTGGTTTCCGGGTGCGAAGTCCTCCAGGGCGAGGCGTGCGGACCGCTCGTACCGGAGCACCTTGCTGTGGTGTTCGGGCTGCCCGTCGGTCCCTTCCTCCCGCCAGAGGAGGGTGGCCTCCAGTTCGGTGGTGGAGTCGACGAGGCTGTAGTTGGGCAGCAGACCGAGGTCGACGAGGGTCCCGTGCGCGGTGCCCCGGCTGATCACTCCGGCGCGCGCGGCTACGGCCCGGCGCTCGGCTCGCAGCTCGCGCCCTTGCCGGTCGTGCTCGGGATCGCCGGCGACGAGCCGTCCGATGGCGTCGTCGATGGAGGCGATACGGCGCTGGAGTTCGCCTCTGCGGCCGTCCCACTCGCGGGTCGCGTCGGCGAGGGACTCGGCGATCCCCTCGGCCGCGAACCTCCGCAGCGCGTCGGCGGCCTCCGGACTGACGCCGGTGCCTCGACTCGCGTCGTACGGCGGGAAGAGCCGGAGGAAGACCTCGACAAGCTCCGGCCCTCTCGCCAGCGCCGCCGCCGTGAAGTCGGACAGCCAGCCGGCCCGGCCGAACAGCGCCGTGGCCAGACGCGGCAGGGGGAACACCGCAGTCCCGTCCGCCGACAGCAGCCGCCCGGCTCCCGCGAGGTCCAACAGGTGTGCCAGGTACTGGCGTTGGAGGATCTCCACGGCGGAGAGGAAGCAGCCCGGCGGCTGGATGTCGCCCGCGATCATCCGGAGCGGGTCTTCGAGGTAGTACCGGTCGCGCGGGCCGCGGTCGACCATGGTGAGCAGATAGGCGTTGCCGGTGGTGCGTCCGGCCCGGCCCACCCGCTGGACGTAGTTGGCCGGCCCCTTGGGCAGCGAGGCCAGCACCACGGCCGACAGGTCGCCGATGTCGATGCCGAGTTCGAGGGTCGGCGTGCAGGACAGGACCTGCGGGTTGGCGTAGTGGACGTCGGTGCCGTCGCGGAAGGCCTTCTCGACGGCCTCCCGTTTCGGCCGGTCCAGGGTGCCGGTGTGCTCGGCCGTGTTGATGGTGAAGACCCCGGCCTCGCGGTACATCCGCCGGTAGAAGTCGTCGGTGAAGTCCCGCTGTCGCAGGCTCCCTTGGCCGTCGCGTCCCGCGTGGAGGTGGCCCCCGCACCGGTAGCGCGGGCAGGGCTGGCCGTGCCAGTGGTGGGCGAGGTCCGGGTGGACGGTCTGCTGCCAGGAGCAGTCCGCGCAGCGCACACCGGCCTCGGCGACGACCTCGTCCGACAGCTTGCGCACCCGTACATGGCCGGGCTGGAGGCCGTAGACCCGGGTGGCCCCGTCCTTGGCCGTCCGTACGGACACGACACCGGCCTCGGCGAGAGCGGGGAACAGTCTGACGAGGAAGGCGTTCGCCGCGTCCGGCTGACGCAGGCCGAGGCCGCGGCGTGTGAAGTCCTGGTACCAGCCCAGGCGTCCGGTCAGGACGTCGAAGTCGTCGCTGCCCTTCTTGGGGCTGCCGAGGAGGAAGGCGGGAGCGGAGACTCCGGGCGGGAAGGCGGGCATGCCGGCTTTCCGGCCGCCCCAGATCAGCCAGCGACGCACGCCCGCCTGGTCCAGCCAGGGATCCAGCCAGGCGTGGCGGATGGCGCCGCGGGTCCGCATCCGCTCCAGCAGTCCGCGCACATAGCCCACGAACCGGTCCGGCCCGGGGACGGAGCCGTCCGGCAGGGCGATGTCACCGGGTGTGGTGTGCAGCAGCTCACGCACCAACTCGGCCACACCGTCGGGGTCTTCGAGGGGCACCTCCGCGGCGACCGTCCGCGTCAGCTCCAGGGTGCGCCCCTGCCGCGACCTCAGCCCGAACTCCATCACCGTCGCGAAGGCCAGCCGCTGCGCGATGAGTTCCCACGTGGGTCTGGAGCCGTGGCTGCGGCCCGCGAGCAGGGTGTCCACGCCCCGGATCACGTGCAGGTCCGGTGGGATGACGGCGACGCGCACCTTCCGGCTGTCGACGACCTCCTCGACGATGTCGGCGGCGAGGTCGCTCAGCGCGACGGGGGTGTCCTCGTCGACGCGGCTGGCCAGCAGTGAGCGGAGGGAGAAGGTGTACGAGCGGCTGGCGACGTATCCGGCGCGGTGGGCGGCGTCCTGGACGGAGTCGTTGAAGAGGAGGGTCTTGTTCTCCTTGAGGTTCTCGTCCAGCTCGCCGCCGGTGAACAGCTGGGTGATGGAGGCGGCGGCGAGGGCGGCGAGGCCCGTGCCGAGGAAGCGGATGGCGTTGAAGGTGCGGCAGGCCGGGCACTGGTCGGTCTCGGCGGCACGGTCGCCCTCGAGGTCGACGACCACGAACGCGGCGCCTCGCAGCGGCTTCGCCACACTCGGCCCGCCCCCGTCGCGCGGCTTCTCGAAGTCCTTCTCGGGCGAGAGCGGCCGCAGTCGGCCCCTGTCCCCGTCGAGCACCATGACGGTGGGCCCGCCGCGCACCGGCTCCTTGGCGAAGGCGGTCTCGTAGGCCTCGGCCGCGGTCGCCGCGATCATGTTCCGTACCCGGCGTTTGTCCCGCCCCACCGATGCCCGGCGGATCTTGGTGGCGTTCAGGTCGAGCTCGGCGGCGTCCGACTCCGGGGAGAGCGCGGCCCACCCCGAGCGTCCGCACTCGCGGCAGAACACGGCGGGCAGGAACACCTCGGCGGGCGAGGGCGCGCTGTCGTCGGCCGGTACGGCGGCGTCCTCGTCCGCCGGGTCGGTGTCCTTCCCGCCCGGTGCCTTGTGGACGAGCAGCCCGCCGGACGTCACCCGCTCGTCGTCCCAGCGGAACTCGGCCCGTGCGGGCGTGATGCCGCGCAGCACCCGGGACACGGACCGCACCCAGTGGTGGATCTCGACGGAGAGCAGCGGCCGCCCGGGGTCGTCCGGGTCCCTGGCCGTGGACAGCAGCGCGACATAGCGGGCGAGGGCCTGGGCGGCGACGGTCGGTTTCTGCTGGGCGGCCATGCCCCAGTGGTAGGCGTACCTGGGCAGGACCTCCATGAGCTCCGCGAGCGTACGCGGACTGCCGTCGAGGATCTCCAGGACCGCGGCGGTGAGCCGGTGCCGCCGCAGCCTGGCCCCCAGTTCCTCGGGCGTGAGCCCCGCCTCACCGGTGAACTCCGTCGCGAGCCGGTCCAGGGCGCCCTCGTCCCGGGTCGGGTCACCGAGGAGTACGACGTCCTGGGGCGCCGGGAAGGGCAGGCTGAAGTCGCTCTCCCCCGCGAACTCCTGCACGCTGCGCCGGGACTCCCCGACGACCGACTCCGCCGGGAAGGGCACGCCGAAGACCTGCTCGGCGACCTCCAGCATGGAGCCGCCCGCCGATCCGGCCCCGGTCTCGCCGAGAGTGGCCGAGGTGGCGACCGGGCAGACCGGCCCGAGCGGCCGCCCGTCGCGCGAGAGCCCGGTCACGGAACCGAGCCGGCGCAGCAGCATCGCCACGTCGGTGCCCTGGGCGCCGTCGTAGGTGTGGAACTCGTCGAGGACGACGTACGCGAGGGAGGAGCCCTCCCACAGTTTCTGGTCCTCGGGCCGCTGGAGCAGCAGGTCCAGCATCTTGTAGTTGGTGATCAGGATGTCCGGCCGGGTCCGCCGGATCTCCTCCCGCTCCACCGCGACCTTGCGGACGGATTCTTTGAACTCCCGGGACGGCTTGTCCCCGATGTACAGCCCGGCCCGGACCCCCTCCAGCCGTGTGTCCTTGTCGAGGTGGTCGTTGATGCGCTGGGCCTGGTCGGTCGCGAGCGCGTTCATCGGGTACAGCAGGACGGCCTTCACCCCGCCCCGCCCGGCCTCCCGCTCCCGGCGGCAGTGGTCGAGCAGCGGCACGAGGAAGGACTCGGTCTTGCCGGAGCCCGTGCCGGTGGTGACCAGTGTCGGCTCGGCGGGCCCGTGCAGCGTGGAGAGCCGCTCCCAGGCCTGGGCCTGGTGCCGGTGCGGATGGAATCCGCGCGGCCACCACTGGAGGTGCCGCTGCCAGTCGTCGTTCTCGGCGGCTCGGAACGGCGTGCGGATCCGCAGGTACGGCCCCCGGAAGATGCCGTCGTCGGGGTCGCCGAGGAACTGCTCCAGTGCCCGCCGCGTGGACTCGTCCGCCAGGGCGTACGTGGTCGACAGATACTGGCTCAGGCTGGCCCGTACCTGGTCGGCGGCGAGCGTCGGTCGCACGCGCGGTCCCCCTTCTGCGCTGGATCATGATTCGCACACCCACCGTAAGGGACGGTGGGTTGTGCGGGGACCTCAGATACCGCGCTTCCTGCCCAGGTACGCGACGCGTACCGCCTTGTCCTCGGGCACGAGCCGGAAGTGCACGCGCCCCTCGTCCGGGGTGAACCGGGAGTGCGTGTCGAACAGCCCCGGCCGTCCGTCGAGGTCCGTGAACCAGCCGTAGTCCCGCTTGCGTTCCCCGTGCTCTCCCGTCACCCATGACCGCCACTGCGGCCCCTCCGGCCGTGTTGCCGGGTCCCACTCGGCCACGGCCTCCTCCAGCTCGATGAGACGTCGACGCACCGGCCCCACCCACACCTGGGGCAGGACACGCAGGTCGGCTTCGACTCGCGGCAGGAACTGGAGGTGCGGGAAGAGGTCCGCCCGCCTCTCCCACAGCTGTGCCCCCGTGTGGACGGCGGTGTCACGCGCCGCCCTGATCCACGCGAGGTGTGTGTCCAGGTGCCGCTCGACGGAGACGTGCCGGACCTCGACCTCGCTGACCCAGGTGCCCGTGGAACCGTCCGCCGACTCGACGAGCTGCTCGCACTCCAGGACCATGGTGCTGGCGTCCCAGCAGGCCTGCGCGGGCACGGAGATGCCCAGGCCGTCCATGAGGTGGGCCCCGCCGAGGCCTTTCGCGACACCGCCCTGGTACCGGTACTCGATGTCGAACGGATCCTCACCGTTCGGGAGCACCGTCTTGAAGGGAGCCTTGCTCTGCATCAGCCGGAGCCGCTGCCAGGAGTCACGGTTCTTCGGGTTCCCCATCCACTTCTGAACGGGGTATCCGTCCGCGACCTGGAGTTCCTTCAGCGGTACGTCGCTCACGAGCGTGGTTCCGGCCCGGTCCACCCGCGCGACCGCCACCGCGGTCCGGGCGAACTCCGTCATGGCCCGGTCCGCGTCCAGCGGATCACAGGCGCTGCCGTAGGACCGCTCGTTCAGGAATAACAGCGGCACAGGTCCCCCTTGGTCATGCTGGGTTCAAGTCAGTCGAGAAGCTGGTCGAGCGTGTTCTCCAGCTCGTCGAAGAAGCCCTTGGGCCACTGGTCGAGCAGGCCGTCCTCGTCGATGCGAGGGGTGATCACCTCGACGCCCGAGCCGTTGGTGCTGCGGAAGAAGTGCACGACGGCCTGCTCGGGCTTGAGCAGGCCCTGCTTGACGGCGAGGCGCATGCCGTTGAGGACGTGGTCGCTGTGGGTCTCGACGATCAGCTGCGCGCCGTGCGCCGCTGCGGCTGCGGCGAGATGAGCCATCCTGGTCTGCCCCTGCGGATGCAGATGCGCCTCCGGGTTCTCCAGGAGGACGAGTCCGCCCGGCTGAGCGGTGAGGCAGGCGACGACGATGGGCAGGGCGTACGTCAGGCCGAAGCCGACGTTGGTGGGGCGGCGGCGCCGGGTGGCGGTGAGGGCGTCGCCGAAGCCGTAGGAGAGGCGGACGGTGTCGGTGCCCTCGATGGGAACGGCCTCGATGTTCACTCCGGGGCACAACTCGCCCAGCCAGGCGGCGACTTGGTCCAGCAGCAAAGCGGACTCGGCGCGCGGGTGCCGGAGCGGGCCGTCCGGCACCTCGTCACGGGCGTGGTGCCGGAGGAAGTTGACGGTGTGTTCGCCACGGACGCCGAGGAAACCGCGGCCGATGGCCACCTGATGGTCGCGGGGGTATCGCTCGGCGGGGGTGATGCGGTCGGCGTGGAGGTACTGGAAGAACGGGCCGAAGTAGCTGGGCCACTTTCCGGCCCAGCCGGTCGGTGCCAGGAGTCCCTCATCCGTGAACGGTGTCCGGACGGAGACCACCGGCAGCAGGTTCTGCTCGGGTTCGTAACCGACCGTCCAGGAGTAGTGATACGGCCCCTCGCCCACCGTCAGCGTGATCTCCGGCTGGTCCCCCGTGAAGTCCTCGTGCAGGACGTCCTGTCCGGTGCCGAGGCCGACGAGTTCTCCCTTGAGCAGGAAGCCACCCGGGTCTGTGGCCTCGCGAACAGCGCGGACGTGGTGCGCCTCTGCCATGACCAGATCGCCCGACGTATGCGATTGACGCAACAGCGCCAACGCCTGGATCACCGTGCTCTTGCCCGACGAGTTGAGCCCGGTCAGCAGCGTGAGCGGGCCGAGCGGGATGTCCGCGTGCTGGAACGCCTTGAAGTTGGTCAGCGTCAGCCGGTCAATCACCGCTCAGTACCCCCTGGAAGAGCTGCTTCACCACCCTGAACCGCGTCCGGACGTTCTCCGCGTTGCTGGTGTCGACGGAGATCGCACGCGCGAAGTTCCAGTCCACGTCGAGCTGGAACGCGAGATCGGCCCGGACCTTGTCACGGGACGTTACCAGCAGCTCACGCTGATGGTCCTCCAGCTCCGCGAGATTGACGGCCACGGCCTCGAACAGGGCTTTGTTGACGGGCGACTTGCGGGTGCGTCCCACGGACTTCCGGAACGCGTGCCTGCCGAAGACCTCGTGCGCGCACTTCATGGCCTCGCGGAACTGTCGTGCCTCCCAGACTCTTTGCTCCTCCGACAGGTCGTTGACGCGATGCATGGTCTCGTTCAGGAACTGCTCGAAGTCCCGCTGCCGGTACTCCTCCGGAGGGGACAGCCGGAAGGCCAGGTAGCGGAGGACCATCTCCCGGTCGGTCATCCGCTCGTTCGACACAGCCCACCCGGTGGCCTCGCCGAAGGCGGGCTCCTCCGTCAGGTCGGCGAGGAAGTCGCGGGCGGGGCCGGGGATCATCGCGTGCCGGATCTCCTGGCCGTTCAGGGCCGTCCCGGCCGCGTTGATCCGGGCGAACACGTTGAACTTCACGGCCTCGGGTGTGCCCTGCCGGACGAGGTGGACGACGAGCCGCGTCTCGCGCAGCCGGATGCGCAGCCGCCCGGGCAGTTCCTGGTAGCCCTTCCCCTCGAACCGCTCCAGGAAGTCCAGGCCGCGCAGCGCCAGCGGGGTCGCGTCGATGAGTCCGGGAACCATGAACCGGACGAGGGCGGTGAGCCGTTGGGTGCCGTCGACGACGGACCAGTCGTCGTTCTCCTGCTGGGCCAGGAAGAAGGGCGGCAAGGGGATACCCAGGAGCAGCGACTCGATGAGGCGGCTCTGCTGCACCTCGCTCCACATGCTGGCCCGGCGCTGGAAGTCCGGCGCCAGATCGAGCGCGCCCCGGGTCAGCCGGTCCAGCAGCTCCTCGACTGTGAGCTGCAGGATGTCGATGCTGACGCTGTCCGGGTCGAAGGGCTCCGAGCCCCGGTCCGGCTCGTCGGCGGGCAGCTCCAGCTCGACTCCGGTCGGTCGCCCGTTCGCACCGATCTCGACGGGGCTCTCGAAGAGCAACCCGCTCGGGTCGGCCGCGTCGTCCTCCAGCCCTGTCATGTCTCCTCGTCGCCCTCGCCTGTCGATGCCGCGCTCGTGTCGCCGCGGATGCGGCAACACTACCCAGCGCTTCGGCGAGGACGACGTGCGACAGGTCGGCCGAACAGGTCCACCGCCAACGCTTCGGTGGCCGCCAGGCCGAACGGGTACCGGAGAGCCTCCGGCAGCCCGCCCCGACGGCCCTACCCGCCCCAACGGGCAGTGCCCCAAGTGCCAATAGAAATAGGGCAGTTGCGGCAAATAGCGTGCTCACCTCGGGACGGCGCCCCCCACGAGGCGCCGTGCTTCCAGCAACGAGGGGACACACACTCATGCGCATCAGCGGGCCCAGACAAGTCGTCATCGGTGCCTCTGTCGGCACGCTCCTCCTCACCGGCCTCAGCGCCGCGACCGCGCAGGCCGCACCGGCGACGTACGACATCACCGCCGCCCAGGCCCCGGCCGTCAGGACCGTCTACGCCGACACGGCCGCCGCCGCGAGCTGCAAGATCAACACCCTCACCGTCACCCGCACCAGCATGTGCCTGTTCGTCGGCGCCCGCGTCGACGTGCTCAGGAACGGCAAGCCGGTCGGCTCCGCCTCCTTCGACATCAAGCACTCGATGACGCTGAAGACCAGCAAGCTGAAGTGGGCGGAGAGCTTCACCGTCGGCAAGGCCAAGCTCGTCAACGCCGGCGGCATCCGCATGAACGTTTCTGTCGGCGGCGGCAAGGGCGTCAAGACCGCCGTCAAGTTCCCGCAGGGGTCCACCCTCGGCCCGGCCCGCAAGGGAACCGTCGGCTACGCCGCCCGGGTCGCGAAGAAGAAGCAGCTCGCCGGCCCGGCCTCCTACCGCTTCACCTTCTCCAAGCCCGGCTACACGATGGGCGGCTTCACCTACAAGTCCGCCAAGTACCGCTGCGACGACACGTTCTGGGGCCCCAAGAAGCGCACCAAGAACCCCGGCTGCGTCTTCCCGTCCGCGGCCCCCGTCTTCACCCTCTCCCGCAGCGACGCGAAGGTGAACGAGTCCGCCACCCACATCCTCGACGCCCAGCGCAAGATATCCGGCCACCCGGGCGCCTCCACCCCGCTGCACCGCATCACCAGCGCGAAGACCATCAACGCCCACCGCAAGGCCATGTGCGGGAAGGTGCACAACCCCGACCCCAAGAAGTACGACTGCGACGAGTACCCGTTCGCCGCCAGCAAGGAGGGCGGCAACCCGGCCCGCGGCAGCGCGCGCATCATCTCCGCCGGTGACAACCGCAGCGCCGGCGCCCGCCTCGGCGGCTTCTACAAGAACCAGCGCGTCCTCAACGGCGACGCCTACTACGTCCACATCAAGTAAGGCGCCGCAACGCGCCTTCCCTCGCGCCCGTCTACCCTTCCGAGACGTGACCGGCGGGCACAGCAAGCACGATGGGGGTTCTCCATGCAGCGTTCCAACTGGCCGCTCCTCGAAGGCCGCACCCGGCCGCTCAAGTTGAAGGAGTGGGGCGACCTGGCCGTCATGGACCCCGACGCCGGCAAGCCGCCGCGCGGACGCGGATTCCTGGCCGCCGAGAAGGACTGGCTGCACATCGACGCCGGGAGCGCCCTGGAGAACCCCATCGTCACCCTCTACGCCGGAGTGGACCCGGGAGCCGAGAGCGGCTGGGACGAGGTCGTGGAGATCACCGTGATCTCCACGACCGGCTTCCTCGCCCTGTGCGACAGCGGATACGAACCTCTGCGCAAGGAGAATCTGGCCACCGCGGGAGCCGGCCCCTACCTGGTCCGCGTCCACGCCAGCGACCGCTCGGCGGACGGCAAGAGGCCCCGCTTCCTCATCCAGGTCACCCCCGGCGAACGTTCGGGAGCCGCGCCCGAGCCTCCTTCCTCGATGATCGAGGAGGCCGCCGGTCCGCTCCTGGTACGGACGTCCTTCGAGCGGCCGGACGAGTGGGCACGTCTGCTCCAGGCCCTCGAAGAAGGCTCCGAGCACAACGACTCGATCACCGTCATCGACAACCGCGCCTACGCGGGCTTCACAGCGGATCAGATCCAGTCACGGATCGGGCGCGATGACGAGGACTGGCCCGACAGCACGCTCGTCCTCATCGCCGACGAGCGGGCACTGGCCTCCGCGGAGTTCCCGCTGCTGGCTGTGAACAACCTGCCCGACGAGGACGACGCCCCGTTCAGGATCACCCTCGCGGCGGCCGGTTCCTTCGTCGTCAACATGGAGCTGGCGAACACGAACTTCGGCGAGTGGAGCGGTGGCGTCGACACCGACGGCGTCTACCGCGCAGAGCACTACTGACACTACTGACACAGCTGACACCGCTGACGCCGATCGGCGAAGGGCGGCGCCGGATACGGGACGGGCACGGGGCCGAGTGATCGAGAACCGTGCGCCGTCCCGCCCACCGGGCCCGGCTGAGGCGAGGACCGGCGCGAAGGCGGTCCTCAGTCTCGGGCCAGGTCCAGTTCGGCCCGGATCGTCTTGCCGAGGAGGACCGCTCCGCGCGCCACCCGGTCGACCACCTCCCAGCGGTCGGCGAGCGCGTCGACGAGGACGAGTCCACGCCCGGACGTGTCCAGCGCCGCCGGACACCCGAGGTCCTCGGGGCGGGGCGGTCGGCGTTCGCCGCGGGTGTCGGACACCTCGATGCGCAGGAGGTGGTCCGGGGCGTGGGCGAGGCGGAGTTCGAAGTCGCGGCCCGGTACGCGGCCGTGGGTCACGGCGTTGGCGGCCAGCTCGGCGACGATCGCCGCGGCGGTGTCGGAGAGTGAGCTGCCGTACGGGATGTCCCAGATGTTCAGCTGGACGAGGGTCAGGTGCCGGGCGAGGCGGGCGCCGAGCGGGGTCGAGCTGAAGCGTTGGGTGAACACACGCACGGTTACCGGGGGTTGATGGGTCGCGGGTGGCCGGGGAGGCGTCATGGGCACCAAGCTGACGTGTGGGCGAAGCCGCTCACCAGGTCAGCGACTCGTACTCTGGGTCAGCGTACGAGTACGAAGAGTGGACAGTGTTCATGACGGGGCGTAATCATGGGCGGGTTCGGAGTGTGCGGCGGGGCAGGTGCGCGGGAGGTGGCCTGGTGGTGGCGGAGGGCGCGGGCGGTACGGGCGTGGTCGAGGGGAACGGGGGGCGGGGCGGGGTGGTCGGGGTGGCCGGTGGGCCGCCGCCGGGTGGGGGTGAGCCGGAGACCTCGGACAGCCTGAAGACGTTCGGCGCGGTGCTGAGGGCGTTCCGCAAGCGGGCCGGTCTGACACAGGAGGAACTGGCCGAGCGGGTGCGGTACTCGGTGCAGACCGTCGCCTCGGTCGAGCAGGGCAGGCGCTTTCCGCAACCGGAGTTCGTGACGCGGGCGGAGGAGGTGCTGGACGCGTTCGGGGCCCTGCGCGCGGCGGCGCAGCATCTGTCGCGGCAGCCGGGGCTGGCGAGTTGGTTCCGGCAGTGGGCGAAGCTGGAGGCGGAGGCGATCAGCCTCTACACGTACGAGTGCCGGGTCGTGCCGGGGCTGTTGCAGACGGAGGCGTACGCGCGGGCGGTGTCGTCGAGCGTGCCGCCGCGTCCGACCGACGAGGAGATGGACGAACGGGTCGCCGCGCGGATGGCACGGCAGGAGCTGCTGTCCACGCGCAGGAAGCCGCCGACCGGGTTCACGTTCATCGTGGAACAGGCGGTGCTGGAGCGGCATACGGGCGGGGAGGCGGTTACGCGGGAGCTGCTGGACCATCTGGTGGAGGTGGTGGGGCGGTACTGGAACGTGGAGGTGCAGATCATGCCGTTGCGGCAGCCGGTGCATGCGGGCATGGATGGGCCCCTTCAGCTTCTGGAGACTCCGGAGAACGAGTGGTTCGGCTACTCGGAGGGGCAGGAGAACGGCCGCCTCATCACTGTCCGGAAGGAGATCAGCATCCTTCACCAGCGGTATGCGAAACTGCGCTCGCAGGCTCTCACTCCGGCGGACTCCTTGAGCCTGCTGAAGCGAATGCGAGGAGCGCTATGAGCACGTCCGACCTGGCCTGGTTCAAGAGCAGTTACAGCGGCTCGCAGGGTGACAGCTGCGTCGAAGTGGCTGTCTCCTGGCAGGGCTCGGGCGCCGCAGAAGCGGTCCGAGTCCGGGACTCCAAGGAGAAGCGCGGCCCTCAGCTCACCCTCTCGCCCACCGCGTGGAACGGCTTCGTCTCGTACGCCGCCGAGGTCTGACCCGTACGTCAGAGCGCCCCGCACCGGTCAAGTCCGGTGCGGGGCGTTCGCGTTCTACGCCGAGGCTTCTTCGCGGGCGGGCGGCGGTGTCCACTCGCCCTTGGCGATGGCGCCCTTCAGCCGCTTCTCGAAGTGGGCGTGCGCGGTGCGCATCTCCTCTTCACGATTGGCCTTGTAGAAGGGGGCGATGTAGCCCTCGGGGGGTTCGGTGCGCTCCTTGTTCTGGTAAGCCATGTACTGCTCGTAGTGCTCCTTGGTCTGGCCGTGGCCGAAGGCGTACGGGTCCTTCGCGAGCTGGCGCCCCTCCACGTCGAACCACATCTCCGACTCCCGGTCCGCCAGGATCGCGTAACGGGCCTTGTGGATGGCGATCAGTTCGTCGGCACTCATGCCGAGCCATACGGCGACCAGCGCGTCCATCTCGACGAGCGCGGCTCGCCGCTCGTACTCGGTCCGCAGCGGGGTGCCGTATTCCCAGGCCGACTTGAGGTGTCCGGCGAGCGGCTTGAGCTCGGGCCACTTCACGGCCCAATCCTCGTAGCCGGGCCAGGTCATGTCGTACAGCTCTTCCCAGAGGGGGGAGTAGGCCTCGGTGAGGCAGTTTAGGCGGAGGGTGCGGAGGAGGAGGGGGGCGGCAAGGGGGTGGGCTGGGTCGGCGTAGGGCATCTTATGTGCCTCGGCGACCCGGAGGTCTGAGCGTCCTGTGATGCGCAGAAGGTAGTCGATGGGTAGGGCAGCCCAGAATCCCGCGTTGAGGGCAGTCACACGGTTGTCCGCTAGAGCCATCGAGTGCACGGCGTCGATATGCGCCGGCCCAGGCGGGATCAGTGCGGCAAACAGACTGCGCTCAGTACTGACAGGGATCATGCGTCGCCACGCCAGCCTATAAAACCTGGTGTACGGCCGGAACAGCCACAGGTGCCGCCGCAGCAGCTCTCGTTGCTCGTCCTCGGGGAGCAACAACTCCTCCTCCGTCAGGACGCCATGACGACTTTCCCACTCTTCTACGGCGGGCAGCCAGTTGGCGCTTACCCGGGACCAGTCCAGCCAGCGGGCCTGCTCCTCCTCATAGCATGCCAGCGAACACTTCTCCGGGCGCACGTAATTGGTGCGAGGTACTGCGTCAGCGGCAAGCCTCGTCAGATCAAAGCCCGTCCAGTCATGGTTCCCACGACAGGGAACGTTCGGCTGCTTCCTTATAGGCGTGGCGATTCCGAAGTGCGGCCCTTGAAGGACCAGTTCGGAAATATCGCCAGGTTGGGATGTACCCCAGCTGATGAAGCCGTCCTTCTTGCCATTAGTCTCGTTATAGCCCTGTGTGATTCTCGGCTCATGTCCGCCCACTCGTTGCCGTACGGCCGACAGCGCCGCGATGGCCCCCTGTTCCTCGGTCGTCAACGGCTGCAGCAGAGCCGCTTGCGTGGGCGGAGTGTTCGTCTCGCCGGCTAGCTGCTGCCAGTCCGCGAGCAGTTCGTCGTCCACTTCGATCACACGCGCGCGGTGAGGGCGCAGGTCCCATTCACCGCCGTACTTCATCCCAGGAACCTCGCCCCGGCCGTCATGATCCAACGACGCCACGAGCGGCGCGACCCCATAGAGACCACTGAGGTTCTCGAAGTGGATCGCGTTCAGCGCTGCCCCATAAATGTGGACGCCGAATTCAATCTTCCGGCTGGCCTCGAACGCCCAGTTCCCGACGTTCACAAATCCCGCATGCAGGCGCAGGTGCCGGTAGGCCGCTCCCCGAAGCCGAGCCTCCTTCACGCCTCCAAAGTGCGTGTCGGGGTGCACCATTCCCGCCATCCCGCCAGCGCCTAGGTTCCCCCACACCCGGCACATGAACGCCCGATAGAGGTCCGGCCTAGTCCCTGCCAGCGCTGCGTATGCCACCGGCGATCCCAGCATCTCCGAGACACCGCTGACCGAGGCCAGCTCACCCAGGTAGTACCGCAGCGCGCTAGCCTCCGCCAGCAGCCTGTCCTTCTTCTCCTGCCGAGCAGTAGCGGACGGCTTCTCCTGCAACATGAACCATGGCTCGCGCTCCGCGAGTACCGGGTTCTCCACCCACTCCGGCCGCACCCAAGGCGGATTCCCCACCTGCAGATCAAACCCGCCACTCACCCCCCGAAAGACATGCGCGAAGTGCAGCTCCCAATGGAAGAACCCGTGGCCGTCCTCCGCCTTTATGTCCTTCTCGGTCGTGCCGGCGATGTCCTCCACCGTGTGGAGCCAGGGGAAACGCGACCGGAGGTTGAACGCCCGGTCCATCCCCAGCGCGACATCCATATCCCGCTCGAAGTCCTCCAGGATGGGCAGCGCCTCGTCCACGGGGAGGTCGTCGAGGCCGTCGAGGAAGGACCCGTCGGCGTCGTCCGTGCCGAGGGTCGCCTCCAGGAAGTCCAGCCAGTCCTCGAACGTCTTCAAGGGGATGACGTCACGCCACGGGCTGTCGCCGATCTGGGCCTTGCGCCCACCGCCACCACCCGCCAGCGACGCCCTCGTCCGCAGCCCCCGCCCCCCGTCGGCGACCAGCAGCGGTTCCTCCAACTCCCCCTGTTCCCCATCCGGGTCGTCGAAGAGCCCGGCCGCACGCCAGGCGAGATCCCCCGGCGCGGGCCCACTCGGCTCGGCAACGGCAGCGGCGTCGGTCTCCGCCACCACAGCCGTCCCCTCGCCCGAGGCGGCCCCCTCCCCCACCAGCAGCCCCGGCAGATCGGCCTCGCGAACGACACCCCCGCCCACGGAGTAGTCCGCACTCGTACCGTCGAGGTCAGCCACCTTGTCCAGCGGCCAGAACCACAGCGCGCACCACGCGTCCATGACCGTCTTCAGCCGCCAGTACGGCGTGCCGAGCGCGGTCAGGTCGTCCAGCACCCTCTGCCTGGCGTGGGCGTCCACCTCGGCCGACGGCGTCAGCCAGTCCGCGCCCCACACCTCGATCCGCCGCGACACCTTCCGCTCGGACAGTTCGAGCCGCTTGGCGACCAGGCTCCACAGGAACTCGGCCCGCCGCGCGACCCGTTGGACACGCCACAGCTCGGTCTTCTCCCGCGCCTTGGCCCACCGCTCGTACCGCTTCTGCCGCTTCTCCCGGGGCTCGCCCTCCTTCTCCTCGAAGGGCTTGTACGGCTTGGGCGCCCGCAGCACCCCCTTGCGCCACTGCCCGAGGGCCTTCGCCTCGTCCTCCGCGAGCTTCTTCGCCTCGGCCTCACCGGCGACCGCGCCCCACCCGACGGCGGGCAGCAGGAAGTGGTGGACGGCCCCTTCCGGCAACTCGCCTTCCCTGAAGGGGAGTTCACGCGGAGGCAGCGGGTCCTTCTTCGCCAGCCATCCACCGCCCGGCAGGACGTCACCGGCGTAGACCTTCCGGCCCGCGCCGATGAGCGAGTTCCCGCGCCGCAGGTGCAGGCCGAACCAGGGGGCCTGCATCCCCGGATGCATGGTGTTGAGCCACAGCGAGACCTCCGCCAGCTCCACGGCCGTGGCATTGAGGTCGACGCCGTACGCGTTGTGCAGCGCGATGTACGCCTTCACCTTCTGCAGCTCGATCTGCCGCAGCTCGGTGTCGACCCGCTCCCCCAACTCGGCCTCGCGGCGCCGTAGATACTCCTCCGCGACCTGGTCGATGGCCTCGTTCAGGAACGCCCCGGACCCGAGGGCCGGCTCACAGATCTTCCACTCCAGCAGGTCCCGGGCCGGAGTGGTCGTCCCGTCCTGGTCGAGGCGGTGCCGCAGCGCCAGCTCGACCGTGACCGCCGTCAGGCTCTTCGGGGTGTAGTACGACGCCGAGGTCTGCCGGTCGCGGCCCGCGAGCCGGTACACGAACGAGCCCGCCGGGTGCACGACCCGCCGCAGCTGGCCCGTCTCCTCGTCCACCCGGTGCACGAACACGTCGTCCGGATAGTCCTGCACCTTCGACGCCGGAATCATCCAGCTGCCACCGGACGGGTCCCCGCCCTTGGCGACCTCGTACAGGTCCTCCTGGGCGATGAAGCCGGTGTAGGACATCAACCCCTCGTACACCGCGCCGAGTTGGTTGATGCCCAGCTGCGCGTACGAGATGAAGCCGCCGCGCTCGCGGCCCTTGCCCTTGGTGAGCATGAGGCGGCGCAGCACCCGGTGGAGGGTGGCGTTGCGGAGGGTGGTGTCCAGGAACTCGGGCTGGTCCTGTTCGTCACCCTCGCCTTCCGCCTCGTACAGCGGGTTGTCCAGGCGGCGGCCGATCAGCCGTACCGCGTCCTCCTTGAACAGCTCCGACCGCAGCGGCTCGAACCGCAGCCCGGCGCTCGCGCTGAGCGCGGCGGCCCGCCGCACGCGTGCGGCCTCCCGCAGCCGCTCCTCGTACGCGGCCTGGGTGAGGGAGCCCGCCGCCAGCAGTTCGGCCGCCTCGGCCTCCGCCGCGCTCGCCTCGCGGTCGGCGGCGTCGGCCGCCGCGTCCTCCGGTTCGCTGCCGTACTGCCGGTGGCCCCGCTCGACCATGCGGAAGAGCAGGTCGAGGGAGTCGTAGAGGTGGGTGCCCCGGCGGGAACGCTCGCCGATCAGGTCACGGACGACGAGGTCGCCGAGGCGCTGGAGGCCGTACCCCTGCGCGTACTCGGGGTAGTAGGACGGCAGGATGCCGAGGGTCGGCTGGGCCTCGGCGTAGAGGAGGAACAGGATCCGGTACAGGTAGCGCAGCGACTCGCGGCTGAGCTGTTTGGCGAGGCGGGTCGGGTCGTCCAGCTGGTCGGGGCTGACGCCCTGTTCGCGGAGGCGTTCCAGCACCTCGTTGGCGATCCACTCGACGGACAGCCGTAGGCCCTCGCGGAGTTCCGTCGAGACACCGACCGCGTGCTTGCCGGACTTGTCGACGAAGTCGGCGAGCGGCGCCGTACCGCCCTCCTCCGGCGCGCGCATCGCGTCCGCGCTGAACAGGGCGGCGATGGTGTCGAGTTCGCCGCCGGCGCGGTCGTCGCGGCGGTTGAGCGCGGTGTCGAGGCTGACGGCGAGATAGCGGCCCTCGTGCCAGGCCATGCGGTCGGCGAGGACCAGCACGCCGCCGACGAGCAGCAGCACGTACCGCGAGGGCTCGTCGCACTCGAAGAGGAAGTCGGTGAGCGCCTTGCCGTGCGTGAGCCGGGCGGAGCCCTCCAGGGCGACGGGGTGGAGCAGGGCGCCGGGGCCGTCCGGGTCGAGGGCCGCGTCCGGCTGGGTCGTCCAGCCGCAGGCGACGGCCGTGACCAGGCCGGGCTCGTGGTGGAGGACGTCGACGGCGTACTCGTGGCCCGACCGGTGCACGGTCACCGTCTGCTCGTGCGCCTCGCCGAAGCCGAGCGCGCGGAGGGTGGTGAGGTGGAGGTCGGTCAGGCGCTTCTCCCAGTCCGCCGGGGTGGGGCGGTCGGGGTCGGTCGCGGCCTCGGCGTCCTGGGCGAAGGATGCGCGACCGGCGAAGTACGGGCCGTGCAGGGCGCGCAGGCCCTCGCGCGGTGTGCGGGCGCGCGGCGGGACCGTGTCCGGGTCGGTGCCCAGGCGTTCGGCCTCGGCCACCGCGTCGGCGTGGCGGCGGCGTTCCTCGTCCTCGGTCGCCGCCCAGCGGGCCAGCAGGCCCTCCTTGGCCTTGAGATCCTTGGGGAGGACTTCCGCCAGGTAGTGGGCGGAGAGGTAGTCGCCGTGGTTGACCAGCGAGTCGTACGTCATGTCTCAGCTCTCCGCCGGGTCGTCGGCCGTCACGGTGGCTTCTGTGGTGTCCGTATCCGCCGGTCGGTCCAGGACGGCGAGGACGCGCAGCAGGGGGCGGCCGGTCGTCTGGAGCTGGTCCAGGAGGTGGGCCTGTTCGTCGGCGGTCTCCTCGATCCGGCGTCGGCCGCGGCTCGTCCGCTCGGGCAGCAGGGAGTCCTGGCGCCATTGGGCGAGCTGCTTGCGGTACTTGGCGAGGGGCTCGCTGATCAGATCGGCCCACTCGTCCTTCGTCCGCTCCAGGTGGTCGCGGGCGGCCGAGACGGCGGCCGGGACGAGGGACGTGAGGTGATCGAGGTCGCGGGGGCCGCCGGTGACCGCCAGACGCGGGCCGACCCCGGCGGCCTCCAGCGCTTCGGACATGTCGCGGACCACCGGCGTACCGGGCAGGCCCGAGACGGCCATCCACCGCACGACGGTGGGGCGGCCGAGGGCGTTGGAGTAGATGCCCTGGACGAGGAAGGTCGGCTCGGTGACGTGCCGGGAGGTGATGACGGGCGCCTCCTGGCGGCCGAACTGCACGAGCACCTTGTCGATCAGCCACTCCACCACCGGGTGGATGTCGGTGAGGAAGGAGACCTTCGGCCACATCGTGGCCGAGCTCTCACGGGCCTCGCCGAGCTTGCGCTCGGCGAGCGCGCGGTCGAAGGTCACGAGCATCCGCTCGGCCACGCCCTGTTCCTTGAGGTAGGACGGCGGGAGGGCCTTGAGGCGGTGCAGGAGGTCGGGGGCCTTGACCGGGGAGAGCGAGAGGAAGCCGCCGCCCTTGGGGTCCTCGCCCCGGGAGAGGGCGATCAGATCCTCGGCGCGGTCCTCGTACAGCTCGGCGAGGGCCGCCTCGGCGAAGGCGGCCGTGTCGCCCTCGAAGAGGCTGGGGACGTCGGCGCGCGGCGGGAGTTCCTGTTCGGTGATGGTGTCGACCTGGCCGAAGAGGTCGGCGAGCATGCCGTCGTCGGCGGCGGGCGCCGCGTCCAGGAACCGCTCGACGGTTCCGCCCTCGACCAGTTCGCGGATCAGCCGCCGTTCCTCCTCCTCCGCGCGGTAGTAGCCGGTCACGGCCTCCGCCGTGCCGTCCAGTTTGTGGGCCTCCTCCTCGCGCTTGAGGAGCTTCTCGGCGACCGTGCGGTCGTCCTTGGCGCCAGGGGTCGCGGAGGTGAGGATCAGGGCGCGGAACTGCGGCTCGTGCTTCTGGCCGTAGCGGTCGATACGGCCGTTGCGCTGCTCGATACGGATCAGCGACCACGGGATGTCGTAGTGGATCAGGTGGTGGCACTGCCGGTGCAGGTTGACGCCCTCGGAGGCGACGTCGCCGGTGAAGAGGAGACGTACCGGGTTCTCGGCCAGGCCGAAGGCTTCGAGGACCTTCTGCTGCTCGTCGTCGCTGAGGCCGCCGTGCATGACACGGACGGGTTCCTGCGCCTTCTTGCCGCTCTTCGCGTCCTTGCCGGCCTTCGCGGACTCCTCGGCGTAGTCCTTGGCGGGGAAGCCGAGCCTCGGCGGTACGACCCTGGCGAGCCACTTCAGGGTCTGGACGCGCTCGGAGAAGACGACGGCGCGGGTCGCGCTGCCCGGGCCGACGCCGATCTGCTTCAACTGCTCGACGAGCGTGTCGAGTTTGGCGGAGTCGCCGGGGGCGCTGCCGTCGCCCATGGAGTCGGTGATCGCGCGCAGGCGGGCGATGGCCTCCTGCTCACGGTCGACGGCGGGATCGTGCTTCCTGCCGTCCTTCTCCGCCTTGGCGGCGCGGTCGGTCAGGTTCTTGGCGCGGGTGGCGAGCGTCTCCGCCAGGGCCCGGTGCGAGGAGAGGAACGACTTGAGGAGGTTGTAGGCGAAGAGCACGTCCGTGCTCACGGACCGCCGGTCCTGGTCGGCCGTGCCGAACTCGGCCGAGGTGGGCTGGGCGGGCAGCCAGTGCTCGGTCAGCTCGGCGAAGATCCGTTCCTCGTCCTGGTAGGCCGCGCAGTGCAGGGAGTGGGTGGGGCCGCGGTCCGCCCACTCGGTGCCCATCTGGTCGCGGACCTCGGGGCTGATCTTCGTACGCCGGATGAACAGGTGCCCGAGGTCCTTCTCGGGGTCGTAGTGGTTCGCGTCGGCGATGGCGGCCGGGTCGAGGAGCGAGACGAGGTCGGCGAAGGACTGCTTGTCGCCGTTGTGCGGGGTGGCGCTGGCCAGCAGCAGGGCGTCGGTGCGCGGGGCGAGGATCTCGGCGAGGGCGCGGCGCTGGCTGCCGGGGTTGATGAGATTGTGAGACTCGTCGATGACGACGGCGTCCCACTGGATACGTTCCAGGTGGTGGCGGTACTGGCCGATGTTCTTCAGGGTGTCGACCGAGATGATCACGCGCTTGTAGTGCGTGAACGGGTTCCGGCCGGCCGGGATCTCACGCTGGATGCGCTGGATGCCGAGCGAGTCGAGACGCACGAGAGGGATGGAGAAACGGGTCCACAGCTCGTGCTGGAACTGCTCCAGCACGCTCTGCGGAGTGACGACGAGGATCCGCTCGCCGCGCCCGCGGCGGATCAGCTCGGCGAGGGTGAGGCCGATCTCCAGCGTCTTGCCGAGGCCGACGACGTCCGCGATGAGGACGCGGGGGCGCAGGTTCTCCATGGACAGCGCGAGTTCGGCGGGGCGCTGCTGGTAGGGCAGCGGGTCCAGGAGGAAGCGGTCGGCGAGGGCCAGGCCGCGCTCGGACTGCGGGAGCGGCGTCTTGCGCAGGACGGCTTCGAGGAACAGTCGGCTGCGACGGAAATAGGAGGAGGTGTCCGGTACGAGGCGGGTGTTCTCCGGTTCGAGCAGATCGACCTCGTCGATCTTCGTGAAGAAGACCGCCTCCTCGTCCCGCACGAACTCCGACACCCCGACGGCTTCGATCTTGTCGCCGTCGTGGTCGGTGGGTGTGGCGTTCTTGACCAGCCACTCCTCGTCGCGCACCAGAATCTGTGCGCCCGGCGGGTAGCGGGTCTCCCCCTGGTCTGGCACCCGGAGTTCCTCCGTCAGCAGAGCGAAATGTGGGCAAAGTCTTTCACGGGGCGGAGGGAGCGGGGGAGCCCGGTCGCCGGAAAGGGCCCCGGTCAGAAACGGGCGTCACGGGCGTACGCGGCACGGAGGCGCTCGGCGATCTGCAAGGGGGCGGAGAGACGGGAGAGGGAGTCCCGTGAGCGCTGTGCCGGGGTGGTGGGCGTGGTGGAGGTGGCGGCGAGGGCAGGCGTGGGCTCGGGCTCCAGGTCGTCCGGCTGCTCGTCCCGCGGCTCCGGCTCCGACGGCCCGGCGGGGCGGATGTCGTCCTCGTCCTCGTGCGCGGCCGGGTCGACGACGGTCGGGGTGTAGGCCGTGTGCTCGGGCCGCGCGGGCAGGTCCGGGAGGGGCACCTCGGGGGTGCGCTCGGTGAGCGCGCGCTTGGCCTGGGCCGGGGTCAGCCCGCAGTCACGGATGACCTGGACGAGCCGCTCGGTGACCTCGTCCAGGGCGGGGCGCGCGTCGGGGTCGTAGGCGAGCATCGCCTCGATCGTCGGCCGCAGCTCGCCGGGGAGCTCGGACAGGTCGGGCGGCGTGGCCGGGTCCTCGATCCGCAGGGCGACGGCCTGCCAGCCGGGGCCCGTGTAGGGGTAGTGGCCGGTGGCCGCGTAGAGCAGTACGGCACCCAGCGCGTACACGTCGGCGGCCTGCTTGAGGTCGTGCTCGCCCCGCGCCTGCTCGGGCGGCATGCACAGCACCGAGCCGACCACGAAGCCGGTGGCCGTCAGCGTGGAGCGGCGCTCCGCCAGCACGGCCAGCCCGAAGTCGATCAGCTTGGGGCCGTACCCGGCGAGCAGGATGTTCTGCGGTTTCAGGTCGCGGTGCAGCAGCCCGGCCTCGTGGACGGTGTGCAGCCCTTCGGCGAGCAGGGCGCCGAGGCTCGCGGTCTCGGCGAGGGGCAGCGGGCCGTGGTCGGTGATGAACGTCCGCAGATCGGGACCCGGGACGTACTCGACCGCGAGCCAGGGCTGGTCCGCGTACGCGTCGGCGGCGACGAAGGCCGCGACGAAGGGGCCGTAGACCGTCTTGAGGCTGTCGACCTCCAGGACGAACCGCGCCCTGGTGTCCTCGTCGAGCACGGACGCCCTGATCACCTTCACGGCGACCTGGAGCCCGGCGGCCGACTCACCGAGATAGACCTGCCCCATCCCGCCGACACCGATCCGGCCCCGCAGCGTGTACCCGCCGATGACCGGGGGGTCGTCGTCCTGCAGTGGTTCCACGGGCCGCGGACCTCCCCCTCGTATGCCTACGCCACCAGGCAGTCTAGTCCCGCGCCCTCACGGAGAACCGCCCCTCGCGAGCCTGATCGGCCCCCGCCCCGGCGCTGCGCGGGGCCCGCACGCCGGGCGCGCGCCGACCGGTCAGGCCGCCCTCCCTCGCGCCCCCGACGGGGTCCGCGTGACGTCGGACGACTGACCTGCGCGTGCTCGGCCCACGTCCTCTGCCCCGGCTTCCGGCATCCCCTCTTCCGCTCCGCCGCCGGAATTCGGATGCGGCGGGGGCAGCGGGAGGCGGATGATCGACAGGTTGCCTTCCCCGTTCCTCCTCAGTCCTCAGTCCTCAGTCCTCAGTCCTCGGTCCTCAGCCCTCAGCCCTCAGTCCTCGATCGGGAGCAGTAATGATCCGGCGCACCGTCGTCCCCAGCCTCTTCTCGCCGCCCGTCTACGCGCACGCGTCCGTCGTCGAGGCCGGGACGAAGCTCGCCTTCCTCGCCGGTTCCGTCCCGCTGGACGCCGATGGGAAACTGGTCGGGGAGGGCGATCCGGTGCGGCAGGCCGAGCAGGTGTTGGCCAACCTCGGGGAGCAACTACGGTCGGTGGGCAGCGACTTCGAGCACGTCGCCTACACCGATGTGTACGTCGTGAGCAGCGAGCCGGCTGTCCTCTCCGCGGTCTGGGACGTCGTCGAGGCGTCCGGGCTGAGCATCGGGCCCCACTCCTCGACCCTTCTCGGCGTGGCCTGCCTCGGCTACACCGGCCAGTTGGTCGAGATCACGGCGACGGCGGTGGTCCCGTAGGGCAGCGGCCCCGTAGGGCGATAGTGGTGTGAGACGGCGGCCCCGTAGGGCGATAGTCGTGTGAGACGGCGGCCCCGTAGGGCGATAGTCGTGTGAGACGGCGGCCCCGTAGGGCGGTGGTCCCGACGGGGCCGCGCCTTCTACCGCACCCCGTTCCCCCAGGTCCTCCTCTTCGGCAGCGGCTTCGCGTAGCTCCCCGCCCGGCTGGTGGTCAGCCCCAGCGCGACCAGCGACTCGGCGAGTTTCACGGCCGCCCCCACCCCGTCGACGACCGGCACCCCCAGCTTCTCCCCCACCGTCCGTTGCAGCCCGGTCATCCCGGCGCACCCCAGGACCAGCACCTCGGCCCCTGCGTCGCGGGCCCGATGGGCGGCGGTGAGGAAGGCGCGGGTGGTGCGGTCGGTGTCGGCGAGGTCGAGGACGCCGAGCCCGGTGCCGATGACGGCGGCGCAGTTGCGGGCCACGCCGGCCGCCTCCAGGCTGTCCTCGATCTGCCCGCATGTGCGTTCGAGGGTGGTGACGACGCCGTAGCGCCGTCCGAGCAGGCACGCGAGGTGGGCGGCGGCCTCGGTGATGTCGACGACTGGGACGTCCAGCAGTTCCCGCGCACCCTCCCGCCCGTGCTCCCCGAACCCGGCCATGACGACGGCGTCGTACGGTTCCTCGTAGGTTCGCAGGGTGTCGAGGACTGCGGCGGCGGAGAGGTAGCTGTCGAGCCAGCCCTCCGCGGACTCGGGCCCCCAGGCGGGGGTCAGTCCGGTCACGGTGGTGCCCGGGCCTGCGGCGGCCCGGGCACCTCGCACGATCTCCTCGGTCATCCCCTGCGTCGTGTTGCAGTTGGTGACGACGATGCGCACGCTCAGCCCTCCACGGCTGCCGACTTGGTGGAACCACCGGTACCGCCGACCCCGCCGACCACACCGGCGGGCTCGGCCCCGACGGGCTGTGCCGCGGCGCGCTCGTCCCGGCAGAGCACCGCGTACAGCGCGGCGGCCAGCGCCGTTCCGATGAACCAGGAGTACGGGGCGACCGCGTGGAAGGTCCCCACCAGGGCGAGGACCGCCGAGACCGCCGCGGCCGGCAGGAACGCCCACAGGGCCTTGGGGTTGACGCCCTTGCGGTAGTAGTAGCGGGAGCCGGGCCGGGCGTTGAAGAGTTCGTCGACGTCGATACGGCCGCGCTTGACCCAGAAGTAGTCGAGCATGATCACACCGAACAGCGGGCCGAGGAAGGCGCCCAGGCCGCCGAGGAAGTACTGGACGACGGTGGGGTTGGAGAAGAGGTTCCACGGGGTCACGACCAGCGCCGCCACCGTGCTGATCATGCCGCCGACCTTGAAGGTGATCTTCTGCGGCCAGACGTTGGCGAGGTCGTACGCCGGGGAGACGAAGTTGGCGACGATGTTGACGCCCATGGTGGCGATGGCGAAGGTCAGGGCGCCCAGGACGAGGATCCAGGTGTTGCCGATCTCGGCGACGAGGTGGGCCGGGTCGGTGATCGCCTTGCCGAAGACCTCGATCGAGCCGGCCGTGACGATGACGGACACCACGACGAAGGCGGTCGAGTTGATGGGCAGGCCCCAGAAGTTGCCCCGTTTGACCGTCCTGTAGTCGGGGGCGAAGCGGGAGAAGTCGCAGAAGTTGAGCATCAGGGTGCCGTAGGTGGCGAGGACCAGCCCGATCGCACCGAACCACTGCCGCCACTGCTCGCCGACGGAGACCGGGTTCGGGGTCGAGGTCAGGGAGATCGTCCAGCCGGCCTTGGCGAGGATCCAGACGGCCAGCGCGATCATGACGATCCAGATCGCGGGGCCGCAGAAGTCCTGGAACTTGCGGACCGACTCCATGCCCTGGCTGATGATCAGTGCCTGGATGAGCCAGAGGGCGACGAAGGTGATCCAGCCGAGGTGGTGCAGGCCGAGGAAGGAGTCGTGCGTCCAGGACTCCAGGCCCGGCCAGGCGGCCAGCAGCATGATGTTGACCGCGACGGACGCGAGGTAGGTCTGGATGCCGTACCACATGATGGCGATCACGGCCCGGATGATGGCCGGGATGTTGGCGCCCCAGACACCGAAGCTGATGCGGCTGACGACGGGGAAGGGCACACCGTGGCGCTGCCCGATCTTCCCCATCCAGTTCATCCCGATGTAGATGATCACGAAGCCGACGAGCAGCGAGGTGAACACCTGCCAGACGTTCATGCCGAGGACGAGCAGGCCCGCGGCGAACGTGTAGTTGCCGAGGTTGTGGACGTCGGACATCCACAGGGCGAAGAGGTCGAAGACCTTCCAGTTCCGCTTGCCGGCGGGTGCGAGGTCTTCGTTGGTGAGGCGGGGGTCGGGGACGAACGCTGTGGTGCCGGTGGCTTCGGCACTGTCGGCGAGGGACACGTGGCCTCCAGGAGCGAGAGGAGACGAGAGTAGGTGGTGGGGACGGGCGCGGGACCCTGTTGGGGGCCAGGGCAAGCACCACGGGGTGTTTGGTATACCAAACTGCGCACATGGTCCTCCCGTCAACCGTTCCGACCGATGTCGTTGCCGTTAACGCCACGTAAAACAGTCCCGGAGTCGGCGAAGATTGGCCCATGAGCTCGCTGGCTCCGGAAGGAGCGAAGATCGAACCCCTCGGCGCGGTGCGCGAGCGCGTCCTGGGCACCCTGCGGCAGGACATCATCGCGGGACGCCTCCGCCCGGGCGACCGCCTAGTGGAGCGCGAGCTGGCCGACCGCTTCGGAGTCTCCCGCGTCCCCGTCCGCGAGGCGATCCGCGCCCTGGTCGCCGAGGGATTCGTGCACTTCGAGACCCCGCGCCGTACGGTCGTCCGCCGTCTCACACCGGCGGACGTGGCGGAACTCTTCGAACTGCGCGAGGCACTGGAGGTTTACGCCGCCGGGCTCGCCGCCTCCCGCGCCACTCCCGAGTCCCTGACCGAGCTGTCGGCCCTGCTCGACCGGGCGGCGGACGCGACGCGTGCGGGGGACGCCGAGACGATCACCGACATCAACACCCGTTTTCACGACCGCGTTCTCGCCATGGCCGGCAACAGCCTGCTCATCTCGGTCATGGAACCGGTCGACGGCCGGCTGCGCTGGCTGACCCGCCGGAACACCGAGTGGTCGCAACTACTCACCGAACACCGCGAGTTGTACGAGGCCATCGCCTCCGGCGACCCGGACCGCGCCCGCGCGCACGCGCTCACCCACGTCCGGACCAACTACCGCTCCACCGTGCGGCACCTGTTCGGCGAGGACAGCGAGAACAGCTAGGACGGCGAGGACAGCAAGGACAGCAAGGACAGCAAGGACAGCGAAGCCGGCCAGGACGGTGCGGCAGCGGACCGTAGAACGACGTCACCGCGCGCCCCGTCCCGGCGGCCCGCGTCGTCCGGGTCGCGGCACCCGGCGTAGGGCCGCGAGCTCGCCGCTGTCAGCCCTTGGCGTACCTGTCCGTCGCCTCCACCAACGCCTCCGCCATGTCCGGCGCGCCCGCGTTGTGTCCCACGTCGTCGATGAGGACCAGCTCGCTACCCGGCCAGGCGTGGTGGAGGCGCCAGACGATGCCGAGGAGGTTGCCGGGGTCGAGGCTGCCCTGCACGAGGGTGCCCGGGATGCCCTTCAGCAGGGGCGCGTCACGCAGGACCACACCGTCGTCGCCGCCTTCGCCGAGGAAGTGGCCGTTGCCCCAGTAGTGGGTGACGGTGCGGGCGAAGCCGTAACGGAAGACGGGGTCCTCGTAGCGCGGCACGGAGCGGGGCGGCTGCGCCGCGATGGCCGTCTCCCAGTCGGTCCAGGCCCGCGCGGCGCTCACCCGCACCGCCTCGTCGGGCGACTCGATCAGCCGGTTGTACGCGGCCGCCAGGTTCCCCTCTCGCTCACCCTCGGGCAGCTCGGCCAGGAACCGCTCGAAGGCCTCCGGGAAGAACTGTCCCAGCCCCTTGGTCAGCAGGGCCACTTCGGCGTCGGAACCCGTGGCGACGCCGGTGAGGACCAGCTCGGTCACGGCCTCCGGATGCGTCTGCGCGTACCGCAGCCCGAGCACCGACCCCCATGACACGCCCCACACCAGCCACCGCCCGATCCCGAGGTGCCGCCGCAGCAGCTCCAGGTCGGCGATCAGACGATCCGTCGTGTTGACGCTCATGTCGGTCCCGTACTCGCTCGCCGGCGGCGTCGAACGTCCGCAGCCGCGCTGGTCGAGCATCACGACCCGGTACGCCTCGGGGTCGAAGAGCCGGGGGAACCAGGCATTCGCACTGGAACCGGGCCCGCCGTGCAGCACGACCGCCGGCTTGCCCCGCGGATTCCCGCAGACCTCCCAGTACACGCGGTTGCCGTCCCCGACATCGAGTATGCCGTGGTCGTACGGTTCGATCTCCGGATAGGTAGGCATCGCGCGACCCTAACCGCCGTACGCCGCCCCGGCACCCTCTTTTCCATCCCGGGCCGGCAGCCCCGCGGCCCGCGCCGCCCTCCCCAGGACCTCGCGCAGCATGGCGGGGGTCAGCCGGCCGGTGAAGGTGTTGCGCTGGCTCACGTGGAAGCAGCCGAAGAGGTCGAGCCCGTCGAGCGGTACGTGGGTGCCGTGGCCGAAGACGGGGCGCGGCCGGGGCATGTCCCAACCGGCCTCGACGAGCGCGGGCAGCGTGGCCTGCCAGCCGAAGGCCCCGAGGACGACCACGGCCCGAAGCGACGGCCGCAGCAGCTCCAGCTCCCGGACCATCCACGGCCGACAGGTGTCGCGTTCCTCGGGGGTCGGCTTGTTGGCGGGCGGCGCGCAGTGCACGGGCGAGGTGATCCGTACGCCGTGCAGTTCGAGTCCGTCGTCGACGCCGACGGCCGTCCCACGCGAGGCCAGGCCCACGTCGTGCAGCGCCGCGTACAGCACATCGCCCGAGCGGTCGCCGGTGAACATCCGCCCGGTCCGGTTCCCTCCGTGCGCGGCGGGGGCCAGCCCGACGAGCAGCAGTGCCGCGTCGGGCGGCCCGAAACCCGGCACCGGCCGCCCCCAGTACTCCTGGTCGGCGAAGGCGGCCCGCTTGGTGCGCGCCACCTCCTCCCGCCACTCGACCAGCCGGGGGCAGGCCCGGCACCCGGTGATCCGCTCGTCGAGCGCGGCGAGCCCACTCGCCCCACCGCCACCGCCACCACCGTCGCCGATACCGCCGTCACCGCCTCCGCCGCTGCCCATGCCCATGCCCATGCCCATGCCCATGCCTCCACGGTACGTCCGGTGATCGCCTCCCTCAGGTGGCCGACCGGGCGGTTAAGGTCGGAGCATGGCTTCTGAAGGTACGCAGGAGCGGACGAACGGTCCGGGCACCACGGGCCGGGGCTCCGACGCGACAGCGGCGGCCGAGGCCGCCCGCCCCTCGAACGGCGAGACCGTCCGCGTCGACAGCTGGATCTGGTCCGTCCGCCTGGTCAAGACCCGCTCCATGGGCGCCACCGCCTGCCGGGGCGGCCACGTCCGCGTCAACGGCGAACGCGTCAAGCCGGCGTACGCGCTGCGCGTCGGTGACGAGGTGCGGCTCCGCCAGGCCGGGGGCCACGAGCGGATCGTCGTCGTCAAGCGTCTGATCCGCAAGCGGGTCGGCGCGCCCGTCGCCGTCGAGTGCTACGTCGACAACTCCCCGCCGCCCCCGCCCCGCGAGGCCACCGCCCCCGCCGGGATCCGCGACCGTGGCACCGGCCGCCCCACCAAACGCGACCGCCGGGAACTGGAACGACTGCGGGGCCTGACCGAGGCCGCGAACGCCGAGCGCCACCGCCGCTCCACAGAGGCGTAGGCCGACGAGTACGACCTGGGCGGCGGGTGTCGCCGAGGGACTTCCCGGTGGTCATCGGGAAGTCCCTCGGCGACGCCCGCCGCGCGCAGGGCCGGCAAGCGGTCACGCCTCCCGTCGCACCCGACGCGTCAGACCCCCTGTGTCCTGGCGCCGCACCCAGGCGATCAGGGCGAGCGGGACGATCAGGATGAGCGGTGTGGCCGCGTACTCCCCGTCGAAGGCGGTGAGCTGCGTGATGAACGCGCCCACCATCAGCGCGCCCAGCGACGCCGCCGCGACCGAGGCCAGCGCGGGAATCAACAACCCGATGGCACCGGCCAGTTCCAGCGCACCGATGGTGTACATCCCCGCGCTGCCCCAGCCGAGCGTGTCGAAGGACTCGACGGCCGACGGGTGCGCGATCAGCTTGGGCAGCGCGCTGGCGAACGCGTAGAACAGCGCGAGCACGATCTGCAGCGCCCGCAGCGAGACCCGCGCACCCCTGCCGCGAACGCCGCCGGTGCCTTTTGTGGCGGTGGGGGAACCGGCGGCCGCCGAGGCGAGGGACTCGGTGTGGGGGGCGGGAGCGGTGGTCTCGGACATGGGATCTCCTGTGTGAAGCGTCCGTCGTGCTGTCACAGAGGTAGACCGGAGCAGGTCCGCGAACTCATCGCCGCCCGACGGGAATTCATGCCCGATTTTCCATCTCCGCGTTGCCCCGCCGTCGGTCGCTCAGTTCACCGGCACCACCTTCACCCAAATCCGGTCCTCCGTCAGATACCGGTCGACCTTCAGCCCCGCCTCACCCAACGCCTCCTCGAACTGCGCCCTCGTCAACGGCCGTGCCCGGAACGTCTGCGTCCACTCACCGTCCGGGAAGAAGTACTCCACGAACACCGAGTTGACCCCGTCACCGACCGGTTCGGCCGAGGCTATGCGGACGGTGAAGCCTCGGGGGTCCACCCGCTCCCGGGGCACGTTCGTGTGGTAGTCCTCCCCCTCGCGCTGGATCAGCACGAAGCCGTCGTCCGCGACATGCCGCAGACAGGTCGCCAGCATCCCGCGCCGCACCTCGGGGTCCCCTGTGTGGACGAGAAACGACGCGAGCAGCACCACGTCGAACTTCTCGTCCAGGTCGAGTTCCTCGATCGGGCCGCATATCGTGCGGGCGCCACGCACCCGCTCCAGCATCTCCGCCGACTCGTCGACGGCCGTGACGGTGAACCCCCGCTCGATCAGGGGGTGGGTCATACGGCCCACACCGCTGCCCAGTTCGAGAATGCGCGCACCCTCGGGAGCGACGCCCGCGATCACCTCCGGCTCGTCCCCCACCGGCAGCCGCGCGTACAGCTCGACCGCGCAGCCGTCAGGGGTGATCGCGCCGGGACCGGTGCCCTCGTATCCCTCACGCATCTGCATGCTCATATCCCCCTAGCACCGTCGCCTCCCCCGTCACACCGATCGGTCTTGTCTTGTGGAGAACGGTCTTGTGGAGAACGTACGAGGCGGAGAGTACGTTCCGAGTAGGACGAGGAGGACGGTGGTCCGATGCGTACCGGTAGTGAACCGAGGACAGCGCGCAGTGCCCTGCGGATGCGGCTCTGGCTGAGCGTCTGGGGCCTGTTCTGGGCGATCGCCGGAGCGGCGGCGTTCGCTCTCGCGGGCCGCCCCGGGTGGGCCGTCGCCTGTGGGGTGCTCTGGCTGATCGTCACCGTCGATCTGAGTGTGATCGTCCGCCGCATCCGCCAGGGTCCCCACTACCAGCCGGGCCCCGACGTCCCCCCGTACCCACCCTCGCGGGACTAGGACACCGCGCTCCTGGGACACCGCGTCTCCTGAGGGGGTGGAGCAGGCGCGAGAGCCATGACGGACCGAACCACCCCACCCCGCTCCCCTCACCGAACGTACCGGTCGGGCCACCTGCCGTAGTGGTCGGCCACCGGCCGCACTCGTCGGGTTCCTCGGCGCGCCTCCTCAGGAGTCGAACCGTGCCGCTTCCAGGTACTGCGGATTGGGATCCAGGGCGGCGGCGAGCCGGAAGTGGCGTTTGGCCTGGTCGGGGCGGGCCTGGCGCTGGTAGGTGCGGGCAAGGGCGAAGTGCGCGAACGCGTTGTCCGGCTCACGCTCCAGGACGATGGTGAACTCCAGCTCGGCGGGCCGCAGTTGGGCCGCCGCGAAGAAGGCGCGGGCACGCAGCAGCCGGGCCGCCGTGTTCTCGGGGTGCTCGGCTATGACACGGTCGAGCAGCTTGACCGCACCCCGCGGATCCTTGGCGGCGAGCAGTCGCTCGGCGGCGCGGAAGTCGATGACATGCGTCTCCGGGGAACGTCCGGTGGAACCGCTGGTCTCGGGCACGGCTGAATCCTTCCCTTGCTGCGACCGTTCAACGCCCCCAGCGGGCTCGCTATTCCTGTGTGTGTTCGGATCGCTCCGGGGGCGTGTGTGCCCGGCGACTGAGATCCGCCCATACCTCCCGTACGCGCCGCCGCAGGTCCTCCAGGGGTACGTCGTTGTCCACGACGATGTCCGCGATCTCCAGGCGCTGTTCGCGGGTCGCCTGGGCGGCCATGCGGGCGCGCGCGTCCTCCTCCGTCATGCCGCGCAGGCGTACGAGACGGTCGAGCTGCGTCTCGGGGGCCGCGTCCACGACGACCACCAGGTCGTACAGCGGGGCCAGGCCGTTCTCGGTGAGCAGGGGGACGTCGTGGACGACGACGGCGTCCTCGGCGGCGGCCTGCTCCAGCTCTCTGGAGCGGGCGCCCACCAGGGGGTGCACGATCGCGTTGAGCGCGGCGAGCTTCTCCGGGTCGGCGAACACGATGGAGCCCAGCTTCGGGCGGTCCAGGCCACCGTCCGGGCCGAGCACGTCCGCGCCGAAGGTCTCGACGACCGCCGCGAGTCCGGGGGTGCCGGGGGCGACGACCTCGCGTGCGATCCGGTCCGCGTCGATCAGCACGGCACCGCACTCCACGAGCAGCCGCGACACCTCGCTCTTGCCGGCGCCGATACCGCCGGTGAGACCCACTTTCAGCATGTCCGGCAGCTTAGGCCCTCCCGCTGACAGAGCTGTGGGGAGACCCTGGAACAGGGCCTCCCCACAGCTCCGCGGCACGGGCGAGCGCGAAGGGCTCAGCCGTCGCCTTCCCGCTCCGCCAGGAACTTCTCGAACTCACGCCCGATCTCGTCGGCGGAGGGGATGTCGGCGGGCTCCGCGAGCATGTTGCCGCGGGTCTCGGCGCCCGCGGCGGCGTCGTACTGGTGCTCGAGCCCCTGGACCAGCGCGACCAGTTCCTCGTCACCCTCCCGGATCTGCCGGTCGATCTCGGTCTGCGTACGGTGCGCCTCGGTGCGCAGGGCGTGCGCGACGGAGGGAAGCACCAGACCGGTGGCGGCCGTGACGGCCTCCAGGACGGTCAGGGCGGCGTCCGGGTAGGGCGAGCGCGCGATGTAGTGCGGGACGTGTGCGGCGACACCCAGCACGTCGTGACCGGCCCGCATGAGGCGGTACTCCAGGAGGGACTCGGCACTGCCCGGCACCTGCGCCTCCTCGAAGGGGCTGCGGTGGCCGGGCACCAGCTCGGCCCGGTTGCCGTGCGGGGTGAGGCCGACCGGACGGGTGTGCGGTACGCCCATGGGAATGCCGTGGAAGTTCACCGAGAGGCGGACGCCGAGGCGCTCCACGATCTGCTGGACGGCGGCCGCGAAGCGCTCCCACTCCACGTCCGGCTCGGGGCCCGACAGCAGCAGGAACGGCGCCCCGGTGGCGTCCTGGACGAGCCGTACGTCCAGGGTCGGCTCCTCGTAGTCGGTCCAGCGGTCGCGCTTGAACGTCAGCAGCGGGCGGCGCGCCCGGTAGTCCACGAGCCGGTCGTGGTCGAAGCGGGCCACCACCTGGTGGGGCAGTGAGCCGAGGAGCCGGTCGACGATCTGGTCGCCCGTCTCACCCGCGTCGATGTATCCGTCGAAGTGGTAGAGCATGACAAGTCCCGCCGACTCCTGGGCGAGCGCCATGTCGACGACTGCCAGGCCCTTCGGCTCCCATGCGTACAAACCCTGCGGATCAAGCACTGTGACCGCTCCTCCTCGTGTCCGTACTCCCCAACGCCGCACGGGGGCCTGGCATTCCCGAACGGCTCGTCGGACCGCGGCACACCCGTATGGAGCACGCCCGCGGCACACCCGTGTGGGCGCACGCTCCCGCCCTCCCGGCCTGGACAGCACTGAGGGCCCGCATCCAGAAGGATGCGGGCCCTCGAGCGTCAGCGGCTAGCTGTCAGCCTTGCGCGTTCAGCTCTGGCCGCCGGCCAGCTTCTCGCGGAGGGCAGCCAGGGCCTCGTCCGAAGCAAGGGCACCGGAGGTGTCCGCACCCTCGGAGGAGTACGAGCCACCGCCCGCGGCCGGAGCCGCACCCGCGGCGTCCCCGCCCTCGGCCGCGGCAGCGGCGTCGGCCTCGCGGGACTTGATGACCTGCTGCTGGTGCTGCTCGAAGCGGGTCTGCGCCTCGGCGTACTGGCGCTCCCACTCCTCGCGCTGCTTCTCGTACCCCTCGAGCCAGTCGTTGGTCTCGGGGTCGAAGCCCTCGGGGTAGATGTAGTTGCCCTGGTCGTCGTAGGACGCGGCCATGCCGTACAGGGTCGGGTCGAACTCGACCGAGGCCGGGTCGGCACCGAAGGACTCGTTGGCCTGCTTCAGCGAGAGGCTGATGCGACGGCGCTCGAGGTCGATGTCGATGACCTTGACGAAGATCTCGTCGTTGACCTGGACGACCTGCTCCGGGATCTCCACGTGGCGCTCGGCCAGCTCGGAGATGTGGACCAGACCCTCGATGCCCTCGTCCACGCGGACGAACGCACCGAACGGAACCAGCTTCGTGACCTTGCCGGGCACGACCTGGCCGATCTGGTGGGTGCGGGCGAACTGCTGCCACGGGTCTTCCTGGGTCGCCTTCAGCGACAGGGAGACGCGCTCGCGGTCCATGTCGACGTCGAGGACCTCGACCGTGACCTCCTGGCCGACCTCGACGACCTCGGAGGGGTGGTCGATGTGCTTCCAGGACAGCTCGGAGACGTGGACCAGACCGTCGACGCCACCCAGGTCCACGAAGGCACCGAAGTTGACGATCGAGGAGACCACACCGGAACGGACCTGACCCTTCTGGAGGGTCGTGAGGAACGTCTGGCGGACCTCGGACTGGGTCTGCTCCAGCCAGGCACGGCGGGACAGGACCACGTTGTTGCGGTTCTTGTCCAGCTCGATGATCTTCGCCTCGAGCTCCTTGCCCACGTAGGGCTGGAGGTCGCGGACACGGCGCATCTCGACCAGGGAGGCCGGAAGGAAGCCGCGGAGGCCGATGTCGAGGATGAGACCACCCTTGACGACCTCGATGACGGTACCGGTGACGATCCCGTCCTCTTCCTTGATCTTCTCGATCGTGCCCCAGGCACGCTCGTACTGAGCGCGCTTCTTGGACAGGATGAGGCGGCCTTCCTTGTCCTCCTTCTGGAGAACCAGGGCCTCGATCTCATCGCCCACGGCGACGACCTCGTTGGGGTCGACGTCGTGCTTGATGGAGAGCTCGCGGCTCGGGATGACGCCTTCGGTCTTGTAACCGATGTCGAGCAGGACCTCGTCCCGGTCGACCTTCACGATGACGCCGTCGACGATGTCGCCGTCGTTGAAGTACTTGATCGTCTCGTCGATCGCGGCGAGGAAGGCTTCCTCGTTACCGATGTCGTTGACCGCTACCTGCGGGGTGGTGGCGGTGGTCTCGGTGCTGCTCGTCATGTGGGAAAGGGCTCCGGTACGGACATTGAAGTCGTAGGTACTGCTACGCCGGGAGCCCGTATCGCTCTGAAGAAGCCGGACAGCCAAGGAAGCGCCACACCAGGAAAGTCACCAGGACATTCCCGTGGCGCCTCGAAAACCGAGGGGACATACAACAGATGCGAGCGCAGCCTGCTACGTCTGAGGTGCGCAGGCCCGCAGCGCAACTTGTAGCATACGGGGGCAGCCAGGCAGGGTCAATGCGCGAAGGCGCACACCCGGGGCGGAACACCGCAAACCCGGCACAAAACCTGTCCCATGAGGCCACGCAAGCCTGAGAGACCCCTTCGTGTCACCGCCGGAACGGGTCGCGCCACGCAGGTTACGGAAGAGTACGACGAGGGAGCCCATCATCCAAGAGCCCGATGTCCACGAAAGCGGCGAGGTCCACGGGACCCCCGGTTCAGTCGAGGCCACCGAGGCCGCCGAACCGGAGGCCACCCGGCGTGCGGCCGGGGTGACGGAGAGTTCCCGGGCCAACCGGGGCTGGTGGGACCGCAACGCGGACGAGTACCAGATCGAGCACGGCACGTTCCTCGGTGACGACCGTTTCGTGTGGGGCCCGGAGGGGCTCGACGAGGTGGAGGCGGAACTGCTGGGGCCGCCCGAGGAGCTCAAGGGCAAGGACGTCCTGGAGATCGGTGCCGGCGCCGCGCAGTGTTCGCGCTGGCTGGCCGCCCAGGGGGCCCGTCCGGTCGCCCTGGACCTCTCCCACCGCCAGCTCCAGCACGCGCTGCGCATCGGCGGATCGATTCCCTTGGTGTGCGCCGACGCCGGCGACCTGCCCTTCGCCGACGCCTCCTTCGACCTGGCGTGCTCGGCGTACGGGGCACTGCCGTTCGTCGCCGACCCCGTGCAGGTTCTCCGGGAGGTGCGGCGCGTACTGCGTCCGGGTGGCCGTTTCGTCTTCTCGGTGACCCACCCGATCCGCTGGGCCTTCCCGGACGAGCCCGGCCCTGAGGGCCTGTCCGTCTCCGGCTCCTACTTCGACCGCACGCCCTACGTCGAGCAGGACGAGGAGGGGCAGGCCGTGTACGTGGAGCACCACCGGACGATCGGCGACCGGGTCCGGGACGTCGTGGCGGCGGATTTCCGGCTGGTCGACCTGGTCGAGCCGGAGTGGCCCACCTGGAACACCTCGGAGTGGGGCGGCTGGTCGCCCCTGCGCGGGAATCTGATCCCGGGGACGGCGATCTTCGTCTGCGAACGGGACTGAGCGGACGCGGCGGAGCGAGCGGGCCGAGCGGACGCGGCGGGCCGCGTGGACTGTGTGGGCGCAGCGGGCCACGTGGACTGAGCGGACTGTGCGGACTGGGCGGGGCCGAGTGGCGACGACGGGCCTGAGGCCCACGGCCGTCAAAAGGTACGCGCGCGTGGAGGGCCTTTTTCTGGGGCGTACGACACTAGGGGCGTGATCCGTGACGACGCCCTGGAAACGCTGCCCGTACGCGATGCCCTGCCCGGTCTGACCGACGCCCTGGAGGGACACGGCTCCGCTGTCCTCGTGGCGCCGCCGGGGACCGGCAAGACGACGCTGGTGCCCCTGGCCCTGGCCGGGCTGCTGGACGGCGGGCCGGTGCGGCGGGTGCTCGTCGCCGAGCCGCGGCGGATCGCGGCGCGGGCGGCCGCGCGTCGGATGGCGTGGCTGCTGGGCGAGGAGGTCGGCGGGAGCGTCGGCTACACCGTGCGCGGCGAACGGGTCGTGGGGCGCCGCGCGGGCGTGGAGGTCGTCACGACGGGTGTACTGCTGCAACGGTTGCAGCGGGACCAGGAGTTGCCGGGCGTCGACGTCGTCGTCCTCGACGAGTGCCACGAGCGGCATCTTGACGCGGACACGGCGGCGGCGTTCCTGGTGGACGTGCGGGAGGCGCTGCGGCCCGAACTGCGGCTGGTGGCGGCGTCGGCGACGACGGACGCGCAGGGCTGGGCGCGGCTGCTGGGCGGGGCGCCGGTGGTCGCGGCGGAGGGGGTGTCGTACCCGGTCGAAGTGGTGTGGGCGCCGCCGGCCCGGCCCGTACGGCCGCCGCACGGGATGCGGGTGGACCCGGCGGCGCTGACGCACGTGGCGTCGGTGGTACGGCGGGCTCTGGCGGAGCGGCGGGGGGACGTCCTCTGTTTCCTCCCCGGGGTCGGCGAGATCGCGCGCGTGGCCGGACACTTGGGCGGCCTCGGTGACGTGGACGTGCTCCAGGTGCACGGGCGGGCGCCTGCCGCCGTGCAGGATGCCGTGCTGGCTGCCGGCGACCGGCGTCGGGTGGTGCTGGCGACCTCGGTGGCGGAGTCGTCGCTGACGGTGCCCGGGGTGCGGGTGGTCGTCGACTCCGGGCTCGCGCGGGAGCCACGCGTCGACCACGCTCGGGGGCTCAGCACGCTGACGACGGTACGGGCCTCGCAGGCGGCCGGGCGGCAACGGGCCGGGCGTGCCGGGCGCGAGGCCCCCGGCACGGTCTACCGGTGCTGGGCGGAGGCCGAGGACATCCGTCTGCCGCGCTTCCCCTCGCCCGAGATCAAGGTCGCGGACCTGACCGCGTTCGCACTGCGGACGGCCTGCTGGGGCGCCCCGGACGCCTCCGGGCTCGCCCTGCTGGACCCGCCCCCGAGCGGGGCGATGGCGGCGGCCCGGAGCGTTCTCCTCGCGATCGGCGCGGTCGATCCCGCCGGGCGCGCGACGTCACGTGGGGTGCGCATGTCCCTGCTGGGCCTGCACCCCCGGCTGGCCCGCGCCCTCCTCGACGCCACGCCGCTCGTGGGCGCCGAGCAGGCTGCGGAGGTCGTCGCGCTGCTGAGCGAGGAGCCGCCGCGGGAGTACGGCGACGACCTGGCCGCCGTGCTGCGCCGCGTCCGGCGCGGGGGCGACGCCTACGCCGCTCGCTGGCGCACCGAGGTCCGGCGCCTGCGGGCCGCATCCTCGCCCGCGCTTCCGGCGCGGCCCCTTTCCCACCCGGAACCCGCCCATGGCTCCCTCCCGGGCCAACCGGGCGGCGATGCTCCGTGGGGCGAGGGGGAGACCGCAGTTCAGGAAGGCGCGAGCGGTGGCGCCGGGCGGGGACGGACCGCGAGCACCGGGAACGACGCCGAACACTCCCCCGCGGCGGGTGGCGCCCCCCGGGATCACACTGTGGCCGCCGGCGGCACCGGCGAGGCGCGCGCCGCGACCGCCGACGACAGCACGGCACTCCCCGTCGGCGGCGCGTTCGGCGGGACGCACGCTGTGGGCGGAAGCGGAGGCGGTGGTGAAGGCGGTGACGTGGGGCGGGGTGCGGTCGGTGGCGACGTCGGCTGCGGGGGCGGCGTCGGTGGCAGGCGGGCCGGCTCCGGGGCGGGTGGGGTCGGGATGGTGTCCCGGTTCGCCGGGGTCGAGGGGTGGGCGGGGGATCGCGGCGTCGGGGTCGTGGTGGCGCTGGCGTTCCCTGAGCGGGTCGGCAGGAGGGAGGGTGGGTCGTTGCTCATGGTGTCCGGAACTCGTGCCGAGGCCGGGGCGGGGTCCGGGTTGGGTGGCGCCGAGTGGGTGGGCGTCGCCGTGGCCGATCGGGCGGTGGGGGCCGGGCACGCGCGCGTGCGGCTCGGGGCCGTGATCGATGAGGGCGTGGCCCGCGAGGCGGCGGGGGCCTTCCACGGCCGGGAGGAAGAAGTCGGGTGGCGGGAGGGGGATGTCGTCGCGCGGAGGGTGGAGCGGCTGGGGGCCGTGGGGTTGGCCGTACGGCCGCTCGAGGAGGCCCCACCCGGGCTCGTACGGGCTGCGCTGATCGAGGGCTTGCGGGTCGAGGGACTCGGGCTGTTGCGGTGGTCCCAGGACGCGGCGCGGTTGCGGGAGCGGCTGGCGTTTCTGCGGGAGCGGCTCGGCGCGCCCTGGCCCGACGTGTCCGACGGCGCCCTCCACGCGCGCGTGGAGGAGTGGTTGGAGCCCGAGCTGAGCCGGGCCCGGCGGCGGGCGGATCTGGGGCGGATCGACGCCGGGGAGGCGCTGCGGCGGTTGCTGCCGTGGGCCAGCGGGGACGCCGTACGGCTGGACGAGCTGGCGCCCGAGCGGATCGAGGTGCCGAGCGGGTCCCGGATCCGGGTGGACTACGCGCGGCCTGAACAACCGGTGCTGGCGGTGAAGTTGCAGGAAATGTTCGGTTTGCGGGAGTCGCCCGTGCTGGCCGGGGTGCCCGTGCTGGTGCATCTGCTGTCGCCCGCCGGCCGGCCGGCGGCCGTGACCGCCGATCTGGCCTCTTTCTGGAAGGACGGCTACAGCGCCGTACGGGCGGAGTTGCGCGGCCGGTACCCCAAGCATCCCTGGCCTGAGGACCCGGCGACCGCCGAGCCGACCCGGTACACCAACGCGCGGCTCAGGCGCTGACCGGCTCAGGCGCTGACCGGCTCTGGCGCCGGGGGCCTGCTGGACTCCGGTTCGCCGTGCCGACGGCCACGGGCCTCGACCCAGAGGGAGAGCGCGAGGAGCAGGAGGCCCAGGCCCAGGAAGCCCCAGGGCAGGTAGGAGGTCATGAGGAGCACGAGGAGGCGCTGGGACTTGACCAGGTCGACGGTGTGTTCGATGTAGTCCTCGCGCATCTTCACATGGCCGGCGAAGGCGGTGACCTTCTCACGGTCGCCGAGGAGCGTGCCGCCGCGCAGCTCCTCCTTGTGGATCTCCTCGCCGTAGACGGGTGCGCCGGTGACGGGTTCCACCCAGAACTTGCGGACCGTGGTGTACCAACGGCTCGTCCCCGTCTGGGCCACCGTCTCCCGGGTGATGCCCTCGACGGGCATGGTCCGGGGGAAGGGGACCTCGGTCCAGGGGATGGTCTGCTCGAAGTAGTAGACCTCGACGCCCCGGAAGTCCCGGGTGCCCTTGTAGTGGATGGGGGCCGTGATCCGGGCCTGCGCGTCGAAGTACTCGTAGTCCCTCCGCTCCGTGAGGAAGGGCCATTTGAACTCCAGGCCCTCGCGCTGCACGGGGTCGCCGTCGACCATCTCGCCCTTGGCGTGGACGGGCTCCTGGGTGTGGGCGTCGAAGATGTAACGCTCGGGGATGCGGGAGACCGTCTCGCCGTCGGGCCCCTGGGCGTACGACAGGCCGTCCCATACGACCACGTCCCGGTCGGTCGTCCTCTCGATCTCCTCGGAGGCCTCCACGTTGCCCTTGAGGGTCTGCACGATGGTGACCTTCGGAACCGTCCGCGCGGTCATGGTGCCGTAGTCGAGGAGGGTGGCGTCCTTGGCCTCCAGGACCATGTCCTGGTACTGGTTCGCCGGGATCTTGGCGAGGTTCGGGAAGACGTACCAGCGCAGCAGTGGGGACAGCGCCGTGAAGAACACGGCGAGCGCGAGCAGGATCAGGCCGGCCCTACGGCGCATCGCGGCCTCCCTCGGCTAGGGGTGTGCGGGGACCGTCGTCAGCAACGGTTTCGGTGAGGTCTCCCCCGTCGGCGACCCCAGCGCCGTGATCGTGAACGCGAGGGCGCAGGCGAGCGCGAGACCGGTCACGGCAGCGATCAGGGCACGCATACGGACCTCCCGATCCACGGACCGTCGACGGGAACTGATAGTTCGTCAGATCTGGCACGGTAGCAACGGTCGGGCGAGATGAGAACACGTCGCGCGAGGCGTGCGGGTGGGGCGTGCGGGTAGGCCGTGCGGGTGGGTCGTGCGGATGGTGCGCACAGGGCAGCGACACCCTCCGGCCCAGAACACGGCAGCGGCGCCCCTCCCGGAAGAGGAGCGCCGCCTTGACCGTACGTACGGACGGCCAGCCGGCCGGCGGCCGGTGTCGTCTAGGACTCGCTGGGGGTCGGTGTCGCCGACTCGGTGGTCTCGGCCGGTGCCGGTGCCGCTGCCTCCACGGTCAGTTCGACCGTGAGGATCGCGCCGCCCACGGCCTGGATGTGGAGCAGGAACGTGCCGGTGGCGGCGTCCGAGTAGAGCTTCGGCAGCTTGAGCAGGCCGTTCTCGTCGGTCTCCAGGGTCGTCAGGGTGCGTACCGGATTACCGGCGGCGTCCTTGGTGAAGTAGGGGCCCTTGTCGTTCTCGGTGGCGTCGAGGGCCGACTTGACGAGCGTGGCCTTGACTGCCACCTTGTCGGCGACCGCGCCCTTGTAGGTGGCCTTGATCTCCACCTGCTCGGCGAACTCACCGTTGGGGACGCAGGTCATCGCGGTGGTGGTGGTGCGGGCGAGGGCGTCGGCCTGGCGGGCGGTGACGGTGGCCTTGTAGTCCAGGGCGGGGACGGAGCGGCCCACGACGGTGGCGCGGACCGTGACGGCGCCGGTCTTCTCGCCGGCCACGAGCGCGGGGGCCGTGGCCTTGCCCGAGCCGTCGGTGATGATGGTCGCGTACTTCTCACCACCGGCGAAGGTGGTGTCCGTGTCTCCGACCAGGGCGAAGCGGACCCGGACCTTCGCGACGGCCTTGCCCGTCCCGGTCTCGGTGCGGGCGACGAGCTTCTGCGTGAAGGTGTCACCGGCCATGGCCGTGAGGTTCGACGGGCCCGCGTTCTCCAGGTGGTGCACCGTGTCGGTGGGGGTCTGGTCCTCGGGCGGGGTGGTGGTGCCGCCGCCGTCCGGCTCGTCGGTGTCCGGCTTCTCCGGCTTCTCCGGCTTCCCGGGCTTCCCCGGCTTCCCGGGCTTCCCGGGCTTCTCCGGCTTGTTCGTCCCCGGCGGCGTCGGGCCGGGTTTCGTGGAGCCGTCACCGTTGCCGGTGCCGCCATTGCCGGTGCCGCCATTGCCGTTGTTGCTGTTGCCGCTCGGCGTCTCGGGCAGGGAGCCGGTGCCGTCCGGGATCTCGTGACTGCCCTCGCGGTAGTGGTCCAGCCACGTCATGACGGTGTTGTAGTACTCCGTCGAGTTGTTGTAGCTGAGGATCGCGCTGCGGAGGTTCGCACTGTCCGAGAGGTCCCAGTTGAACCGGCACAGGTAGTTGCCGGCGGCGAGGGCGGCGTCGTAGATGTTGTTCGGGTCCTTGGCGCCGTCGCCGTTGGCGTCGCGGCCCGCCCACCTCCAGGTGGACGGAATGAACTGCATGGGCCCGACCGCCTGGTCGTACACGGTGTTGTCGTCGTACGCGCCGTCGTCGGTGTCGCTGATGTTCGCGAAACCGTTGCCGTTGAGGACAGGGCCGAGGATCTTGCCGATCGTCGTTCCCTCGGCGTCGACGCGGCCGCCCCTGGCCTGGCCGGACTCCACCTTGCCGATGGCGGCGAGGAGTTGCCAGGGGAGGTGACAGCCGGGCTTGGAATCGCGCAGGGCCGCCTCGGCCTTCTTGTAGGCGTCGAGGACGGTCGCGGGTACGCCGCGCTCGCCGGCTGTCGCGCCCGAGCCGCCACCCGTGCCGGGCTTCGTGGTGGGACTGTCGAGCGGCGGAAGGTCCGTGAAGTACTGCGAGTTGCCCGACGCGGTGTCCTCGGCCTGGGGGCTCACGTCCGGCACGGGGGCACCGGTGGTCTGTCTGCCCGCGCTGTCGGTGGTCACTCCCGGGGCCTGAGAGGCGGCCAGCGCCGCTACCGTGGCCGCGGCCAGGGCGGTGGTCGCCGCCCCCTTGCGGAGCCTCAAACCGAACTGCGCCGCCATTGAGTGAACCCCTCCCCGGTGGTCGACCGCCTTGGCGCTCTACCGACTTACTGCCGTCTCAGTCACTTGTCCGCTTTGCCGGACCAATTTCCCTGCTCTGGTACACCGACTCCGGAGTTCCGGTTTTGGTTGCCCTGTTCCGGCATTCCACTTCCGGAAATCCAGTGGCCCCATACCCATGGGCACGGGAACCCAGGCGACCCTACGACAACTTCCGTCGCCCGGACACCCGTTCGTGCCCGATATTCACCGATTGGCGTTATCGGTTTCCTGTCAGGTGGGCACCCTCCGTCGGGCGTTCACAAGTCGCGCATACTGGCGACCGGTCATCGCCGGGCCGCCACCTCCGGCCAAAGTCCGTCACAGGGGGACGACTTGCCCTTCACGCTCAGCCATGCGGCCGCCGTACTGCCCGCCCTGCGGGGGAACGGGACCGGGCGCGGGCCCTTGGTGCCGTCGGTGCTCGTCGCCGGTTCCTTCGCGCCCGACATGACCTACTACGTGGCGAGTGTGCTGCCCGAGGCCATGGAGTTCGGCGATGTCACACACTCCTTCACCGGGGTCTTCACCGTCGATGTCCTGGTCACCTGGGCACTCGTCGGTCTGTGGCTGGTGCTGCGGGAGCCGCTGGTGGCGCTGCTGCCGCCCGGGCGGCAGGGGCGGGTGGCCTCGCTGGTGCGCTGCGGTGCGGGGGTACGGCGGTTCAGCCCCTCGCTGGCGCTGTGGTGGTACGTGTCCGCCGCACTCGGTTCGCTGACCCATGTGGTCTGGGACGCGTTCACGCACCTCGACCGGTGGGGAATGCGGCTGTTCCCCGTCCTCGGTGAGGAGATCGCCGGCTCACCGCTCTACTGGTACCTCCAGTACGGCGGCTCGGCGGTCGCGGCGGTGGTGATCGTCGTCTTCGTCACGGTGGCCCTGCGCCGACAGCCGGTGGGTGTGCCGGTGGGTGTGCCCGTGCTGTCCTCGGCCGACCGGTGGCTGGCGGGCGCCGTCATCGGGGGCTGCGCGCTGGTCGCGGCGGTGCAACGGGTGGCCCGCTGGTGGGCGTACTGGGGGTCGGTCGCCAAGCCGTACGAGGTGATCCCGACCGTGTGCTTCGGGGCGGGCGCCGGGCTGGTACTCGGCGTGGTCCTCTACGGCGTCGGCGTCAGGATCTGGCGCCCGGCTCCCGCCGCCGCGGCTCCCGCCGCCGACGCGGCGGCGGACAGCTCGGTCCCGCGCTGACCGCGGGGCGCCACGGGGGCGCTCCCCTGGGGGTGCGGGGCCTGGCGGCGCGGGGTGCGTACGGCGGTACGTGTCCGAGGAGGGCCGCCAGGGGATGGGTCAGCACCCGGGGGTAGAGACTGTGCGGCCGCCGGACGCGTGGTCGCGCCCACGGGAGGCCGGGGTGCGCCCGGCTGAGCCGGTTACGCATCCCTGACAGACGGGTGGCAGCTGTCGCGGTACGGCGGCGGAGCATGCGTATACCCATGCGGGCATCCTTACGGCTGCGCTGCCTCGGGGGCCGCTTGGTGGGGGCCAGGCGGGTGACAGGGCGGGACGGGGCTCGACGGCGGCGGAGGGGGAGGCGGAGGCGGAGGCGGAGGGGGTACTGCCGGCTCGGCGCGGGCGGCGGCTGGGCTGCGGGCTCGGGAGAGGGCCGCTGCCGGCTCGGTCGCGAGGTGCGGCGGAGTAGTCGGTCCACCCGCCGGGAAGCGGGGCAACGCGGCGAGGCGAGGCGGGAAGGCACCTGCCGGTTCGGCACCGCCGGAAACCGACATACGGGTTGCTCGCCGTCGCGGCGGATTGCGCGGGCGGCGGCTGAGAGCAGTGGGCGTGTGGTGTGCGAGGCGGCGTGGTGCGGCAGGCGGCGTGATGTGCGAGGGGATGCGGTGGGAGGAGGTGTGGTGGGAGGGGCGCGGCCGGGGTGGGGCCGGCCCCTCCTCGGTGGTCAGTGGGCGGCCGATTCCCAGTCGGGGCCGTAGCCCACGGAGACGTCCAGCGGGGCCCTCAGGTGAACGGCGTTGGCCATCTCGTGGCGGAGGAGTCGTTCGGTGCGTTCGCGTTCGCCGGGGGCGATTTCGAGGACGATTTCGTCGTGGACCTGCAGGAGCATGCGGGAGGCGAGGCCGGCCTCGTCCATGGCGCGGCCGACGTTGAGCATGGCGATCTTCACGATGTCGGCGGCCGTGCCCTGGATGGGCGCGTTGAGCGCCATCCGCTCGGCGGCCTCGCGACGCTGACGGTTGTCGCTGTTGAGGTCGGGGAGATAGCGGCGGCGCCCGAAGAGCGTCGCCGTGTAGCCCGTGGCGCGCGCCTCGTCCACGACGCGGCGCAGATAGTCCCGTACTCCGCCGAACCGCTCGAAGTACGCGTCCATCAGCGCACGGGCCTCGCCCGCGTCGATGTTGAGCTGCTGCGAGAGACCGAACGCGGACAGGCCATAGGCCAGGCCGTACGACATCGCCTTGATCTTGCGGCGCATCTCCGCGTCCACCGCCGACTGTTCGACCCCGAACACCTGGGCGGCCGCCGTGGTGTGCAGGTCCTCGCCGGAGGTGAACGCCTGGATGAGACCCGCGTCCTCGGAGAGGTGGGCCATCACGCGGAGCTCGATCTGGCTGTAGTCCGCCGTCATCAGGGACTCGAAGCCCTCGCCGACGACGAAGCCACGCCGGATCGCACGGCCCTCGTCGGTGCGGACCGGGATGTTCTGCAGGTTCGGGTCCACCGAGGAGAGACGGCCCGTGGCGGCGACCGTCTGGTTGAACGTGGTGTGGATACGGCCGTCCGCGGCGATCGTCTTGATCAGGCCCTCGACGGTGACACGGAGCCTCGCCTGCTCGCGGTGGCGGAGCATGATGACCGGCAGCTCGTTCTCCGTCTGGCCGGCGAGCCAGGCGAGGGCGTCCGCGTCCGTGGTGTAGCCGGTCTTCGTGCGCTTGGTCTTGGGCAGGGCCAGCTCGCCGAAGAGAACCTCCTGGAGCTGCTTGGGCGAGCCCAGGTTGAACTCGTGCCCCGCCGCCGCGTGCGCCTCCTTCACCGCCTGCTGCACGGCGCCCGCGAACATCTGCTCCATGGCCTCCAGGTGCGCCCGGTCCGCCGCGATGCCGTGGCGCTCCATACGGGCCAGGAGCGCGGAGGTGGGCAGCTCCACGTCCTGGAGGAGTTCGGCCGCGCCGACCTCGGTCAGGCGCTCCCGGAAGGCCACGCCGAGGTCGAGGATCGCGCGGGCCTGCACCATCAGCGCGTCCGCCTCGGCGCCCTCGTCCGCGCCGAAGGCGAGCTGGCCGTCGGCCGTGGCGGCGGGGGCCAGCTCCCGACCCAGGTACTCCAGGGAGAGCGCGTCCAGGTCGAAGGAGCGACGGCCCGGCTTGACGAGATAGGCGGCGAGCGCGGTGTCCATGGTGACGCCGTCCACGGTCCAGCCGTGCTCGGCGAACACACGCATCGCGGCCTTGGCGTTGTGGAACACCTTGGGCTTCGCCGTGTCGGCCAGCCAGGCGGCCCACGCCGTCTCGTCCGTCTCGTCGAGCTGCGTCGGGTCGAACCAGGCGGCCGCTCCCCCGGCGGCGGCGAGCGCGATCTCGGCGACCGAGCCCGTGCCGAGCGCCCAGGCGTCGACCGTGGCGACGCCGAGGACCTCCGTGCCGTGCTCGGTGAGCCAGGGGGCCAGCTCGCCGGAGCCGAGCACCGTGCCGTCCACCTCGACACCGGGGGCGGCCGGCTGCCCGGCGTCGGCCTCCTCGGCGCCCGGGTCGACGGCCAGCAGGCGCTCGCGCAGCGACGGGTTACGGATCTCCAGGGTGTCCAGGACCAACGCGACGGCCTTGCGGTCGTACGCGGTGCGCTCCAAGTCGGCGACGCCCTTCGGCAGTTCGACCGTGCGCACCATTTCGGTGAGGCGTCGGTTGAGCTTGACGGCCTCCAGATGGTCGCGGAGGTTCTGCCCGGCCTTGCCCTTGACCTCCTCGACGCGCTCGACGAGGTCCGCGAACGAGCCGAACTGGTTGATCCACTTCGCGGCGGTCTTCTCACCCACGCCGGGGATGCCGGGGAGGTTGTCGGACGGGTCGCCGCGCAGGGCAGCGAAGTCTGGGTACTGGGCCGGGGTGAGGCCGTACTTCTCGAACACCTTCTCCGGGGTGAACCGGGTCAGCTCCGAGACGCCCTTGGTCGGGTAGAGCACGGTGGTGTGCTCACTGACCAGCTGGAAGGAGTCACGGTCGCCGGTGACGATGAGGACCTCGAAGCCCTCGGCCTCGGCCTGGGTGGCGAGGGTGGCGATGACGTCGTCGGCCTCGAAGCCGTCGACCGCGAAGCGGACCGCGTGCATCGCGTCGAGGAGCTCGCCGATCAGCTCGACCTGGCCCTTGAACTCGTCCGGGGTCTTCGAGCGGTTCGCCTTGTACTCGGTGAACTCCTCCGAGCGCCAGGTCTTGCGGGAGACGTCGAACGCGACCGCGAAGTGGGTGGGGGCCTCGTCGCGCAGCGTGTTCGCCAGCATCGACGCGAAGCCGTAGATCGCGTTGGTCGGCTGGCCCGTCGCCGTCGTGAAGTTCTCCGCGGGCAGCGCGAAGAACGCGCGGTAGGCCAGCGAGTGCCCGTCCATGAGCATGAGCCGGGGACGGCTTCCGCCGGGGGTGCTGTCGGTCTTCTTCGATCCTGTCTCTGCCACGGACCCGATCCTGCCACGAGCCACTGACACTCGACCCCCAGGGACGAGTCGAGCACCGACCGGGCACCGCCCGAGGCCGGTTTCGGCACCGCCACCACCACCGTGGTCGATCGCCGTCGCGGCGACCACCTGGGGCGGGCCGCGGCGAAGCCGCCCCCGCCGCCACAGGCAAACCGCGAGCGAACCCTCGGGGCCGGGGGCCCCTACCGGTAGGGGCCCCCGCCCCTGCCGCCAGGGGCGGGGGCGTGGCGCGCCCTCGCCCTCCGCCCCCGTCGCACCGCCGCCCGGGCTCGTTCGGTGTCGGTGTGGCGTGCGAGGATCGGAGTCGTAGCCTCACGCCCGAACGCACAGGTACGTGAATACAGGTACGTGAATGGGGAGCAGCGATGGCCGGCAAGGCGCCCAAGGATGATCCGGTTCAGGACGCGCCGCAGGTCGCGGGGCCGAAGCACGCGGCGGCTGGGCTGCCGGCGATCGGACACACACTGCGGGTCGCGCAGCAGCAGATGGGTGTGAAGAGGACCGCGCTGACGTTGTTGCGGGTCAATCAGAAGGACGGGTTCGACTGCCCGGGCTGTGCCTGGCCGGAGCCTGATCACCGGCACGCCGCGGAGTTCTGCGAGAACGGCGCGAAGGCGGTCGCCGAGGAGGCGACGCTGCGCCGGGTCACCCCGGAGTTCTTCGCCGCCCACACGGTGGCGGATCTGGCCACGCGCAGTGGGTACTGGCTCGGACAGCAGGGACGGCTCACCCACCCCGTGTATCTGCCCGAGGGCGGCGACCGGTACGAGCCGGTGTCCTGGGACCGGGCCTTCGACATCGTCGCCGAGGAGCTGAAGGCGCTCGGCTCGCCCGACGAGGCTCTCTTCTACACCTCCGGCCGCACGAGCAACGAGGCCGCGTTCCTGTACCAGCTCTTCGCCCGCGAGTTCGGTACGAACAACCTGCCGGACTGTTCCAACATGTGCCACGAGTCGTCGGGCTCAGCACTCTCCGAGACGATCGGCATCGGCAAGGGCAGCGTCCTGCTGGAGGACCTGTACAAGGCCGATCTGATCATCGTCGCCGGGCAGAATCCGGGGACGAACCATCCGCGCATGCTCTCCGCGCTGGAGAAGGCGAAGGCGGGCGGCGCGAAGATCATCACCGTTAATCCGCTGCCCGAGGCCGGCCTGGAGCGGTTCAAGAACCCGCAGACCCCGCAGGGCATGCTCAAGGGCGCCGCCCTCACCGATCTGTTCCTGCAGATCCGCATCGGCGGCGACCAGGCCCTCTTCCGCCTCCTCAACAAGCTGATCCTGGAGACGGAGGGCGCGGTCGACGAGGAGTTCGTCCGGGAGCACACCCACGGGTACGAGGAGTTCGCCGAGGCCGCCCGCGCCGCCGACTGGGACGAGACACTCACCGCGACCGGACTCACCCGGGACCAGATACGGGAAGCCCTGCGCATGGTCCTCGCCTCGAAGCGGACCATCGTCTGCTGGGCCATGGGCCTCACCCAGCACAAGCACTCCGTGCCGACCATCCGCGAGGTGGTCAACTTCCTGCTGCTGCGCGGCAACATCGGCCGCCCGGGCGCCGGCGTGTGCCCGGTGCGCGGTCACTCCAACGTGCAGGGCGACCGCACGATGGGCATCTTCGAGCGGCCCGCCCCGGCGTTCCTGGACGCCCTGGAGAAGGAGTTCGGCTTCGCGCCGCCCCGGGAGCACGGCTACGACGTCGTGCGCGCCATCAAGGCCATGCGCGACGACAAGGCGACGGTGTTCTTCGCGATGGGCGGCAACTTCGTCTCGGCGTCCCCCGACACCGAGGTGACGGAGGCGGCGATGCGCCGGGCCCGGCTGACCGTCCACGTGTCGACGAAGCTGAACCGCTCGCACGCGGTCACGGGCGCGCGGGCGCTGATCCTGCCCACCCTGGGCCGCACCGAACGTGACCTCCAGGGCAGCGGCGAGCAGTTCGTGACCGTCGAGGACTCGATGGGCATGGTGCACGCCTCACGCGGGCGCCTCGAACCCGCGAGCGGACAACTGCTGTCCGAGCCGGCCATCGTGTGCCGGCTCGCCCGCCGGGTGCTCGGTGAGGACAGCCGTACGCCATGGGAGGAGTTCGAGAAGGACTACGCGACGATCCGCGACCGCATCGCGCGCGTGGTCCCCGGTTTCGAGAACTTCAACGCCCGCGTGGCCGACCCGAGCGGCTTCGCCCTCCCGCACGCCCCGCGCGACGAGCGCCGCTTCCCCACGGCCACCGGCAAGGCCAACTTCACCGCCGCGCCGGTGGAGTACCCGACGCTGCCGGAGGGCCGCCTGCTGCTGCAGACGCTGCGCTCGCACGACCAGTACAACACCACGATCTACGGCCTGGACGACCGCTACCGGGGCATCAAGAACGGCCGCCGGGTCGTCCTGGTCAACCCCGAGGACGCGGCACGGCTGAAGATCGCCGACGGCTCCTACGTGGACCTCGTCGGCGAGTGGAAGGACGGTGTCGAGCGGCGCGCGCCCGGCTTCCGGGTCGTGCACTATCCGACGGCCCGCGGCTGTGCCGCCGCCTACTACCCCGAGACCAACGTCCTGGTGCCGCTGGACTCCACCGCCGACACCAGCAACACCCCGGCCAGTAAGTCCGTCGTGGTCCGTCTGGAACAATCGTCGACCGACTGAGCGTTTGCTCAGCCAGGCCGGCGTACCACCGTCGGCGGCGCAGCGCGATCGACGACGAACGGAGCCCCGATGGGCGAGCACCACCACGTGACGTTTCCGCAAGAGATCATCAACGAGTTCGCGGCCCTGGGCATCGACCTGGTCGCCATGTTCTCGGCGGGCCACCTGGGCACTCGTATGGGCGTGCGGATAGTGGAGGCCTCGGCGGACCGTGTCGTCGGCGTCATGCCGGTGGAGGGCAACACCCAGCCGTACGGGCTGCTGCACGGCGGCGCGTCCGCCGTGCTGGCGGAGACGCTGGGCTCGGTCGGCTCCATGCTGCACGCGGGCAGCTCCAAGATCGCCGTGGGCGTGGACCTGAACTGCACCCACCACCGGGGCGTGCGGTCCGGGCTGGTGACCGGTGTCGCCAGCCCGCTGCACCGGGGGCGCTCGACCGCGACGTACGAGATCGTCATCAGCGACGAAGCGGGCAAGCGGGTGTGCACGGCACGGTTGACCTGTCTGCTGCGCGACGCGCCGGTCCAGGGTGAGCAGGCGCGGACGGCGGAGTAGAGCGTACGGACCGCGGGCCGCTGCGGGCGTACGGGGAGCAACCGGAGGCGAAGACCTCTCCCCTCTGGTCCCCCACGCCGGACAGGCCCTAGCGTCGGGACATGACAACGGGAGGAGCCCTCAGACCGTGGGCCGTACTCACGTCGGCGCTGCTGACCGGCGCCCTGGTCGCCGCGTGCACGGCGTCGGGCGCGACGGGCCGATCACGGGATGCCCGGGATGCCCCGGGCGGCGGAGCCGCGGACGCCCGGAGCAGCGCCTCAGCGTCGCCGTCGGCCACCCCGCCCGAGGAACTGTGCACGAAGCTCGTGGCGTACTGGTCGCGGGAGACGCTGGACGGGGACACCTACGGGGACTACCAGGCGATGGGGTTGTCGAACGGGCAGTACGACATCCTGCGCGAGGTCGTGGACGCGGCCCGGACCGAACGCGAGCGTGCGGGCCGGGCGGCGGCGGAGCGGCTGATCGACCGGCGGGCACGCACGGGCTGCCAGGAGTGGTACCGCGCGGGCGGTCCGGGCGAGAGGCCCTGGCGGTGAGCGGGGTCGGTCCCGTGGAGCCCGGAGAAGGCACGCGCGCGCGGGACACGGAGCGCGCCTGTCCGTACGCCACCCGGGCCGACGGGGCGCCGCCCGGGAGCTTCGGCTTCGAGGTGGCCCTGAATCTGCGCCACGGCCCCCCGGTCACCGCCGGACGGATGTCCCAGCCCTGCCGCCGGGCTCGGACGGATGTCCCAGCCCTGCGCCGGGCTCGCACTGGACACGGAGCCGCCCACTCCGTTCCCGATCGAGCCGGGCGGGCGGCGTCCGATCGTCATCACCATGCGCGTCAGGGCCTGCGGAAAAGCGCCGCAGAGCGTCCGGATGCCTTTCCTGGTTGTAACTCTACGTAATAAACACGCAATGAAAGCGCATAGTTTCATCCTCGGCGAACGCTACGCACAGGACCTCTCCGACGCCCTCCGGACCGCCTGTCGCAACAAATTCCCGTCATCACCAAAAGCCTGAACGCTCCTGAACCTACCCGCGTCAACCCTGCACGTTCTCACCATGCGGACAGGGCGAATCCGCCCGAATTCCGCAGATCCACCCACTGAGTACCGCTCTGCATTACCTCGTGTCATAACAAGAGCGTCACAGCCTTGGCCAGACTCTCCTCGACATTCCCCACACCCGCTTAGAGTCACCGCCAGTCACCGCGCCACCGGAATCGAAGCCACGCTTCGGCCCAGCGCTCGACTCGGCCGCTTCCAAACAGGAAGGGCCGTGCCAGGGAAAGGACTGATCGTGCGTCAACGTTCGCTCATCGCCATCACCGCCGCGCTGGCGGCGGGAGCACTCACTCTCACCGCCTGCGGTTCGCGCGACGAGGGCAACGGCGGCTCGGAAGCCGAAGGTGGCACCACTGTCGTCATCGGCGTCGACGCCCCGCTGACCGGTGACCTCTCCGCGATGGGTCTCGGCATCAAAAACTCCGCCGACCTCGCCGCCAAGATCGCCACCAAGGAGAAGTACGTCGAGGGCATATCCTTCAAGATCGAAGCCCTCGACGACCAGGCGCAGCCCTCCTCCGGCCAGCAGAACGCCGCCACCTTCGTTGCCAACAAGGACGTCCTCGGTGTCGTGGGCCCGCTGAACTCCGGCGTCGCCGAGTCGATGCAGAAGGTCTTCGACGACGCCAAGCTCGTCGAGGTCTCCCCCGCCAACACCGGCCCGACCCTCACCCAGGGCCCCAAGTGGGAGACCGAGAAGGTCCGCCCGTACAAGTCGTACTTCCGCACCGCGACCACGGACGCCATCCAGGGCCCGTTCGCCGCGCAGTACCTCTTCAACGACGCCAAGAAGAAGAAGGTCTTCGTCATCGACGACAAGAAGACCTACGGCGCCGGCCTGGCCGCCACCTTCACCAAGGAGTTCGAGAAGCTCGGCGGCGAGGTCGTCGGCACCGAGCACATCGACCCCGAGACCAAGGACTTCTCCGCGGTCGCCACCAAGGTCAAGTCCTCCGGCGCCGACGTCGTCTACTACGGCGGTGAGTACCCGCAGGCCGGCCCCCTGACCAAGCAGATCAAGGCCGCCGGCGCCAACATCCCCGTCGCCGGCGGCGACGGCATCAACAACCCGGCCTACATGGACCTCGGCGGCGCCGCCGCCACCGGCGACTTCTCCACCTCCGTCGGCGCCCCGGTCGAGGAACTCCCCTCCGCCAAGGACTTCGTCGCCGACTACAAGGCCGAGGGCTACAAGGAGCCCTACGCGGCCTACGGCGGCTACTCCTACGACTCCGCCTGGGCCATCATCGAGGCCGTCAAGAAGGTCGTCGAGGACAACGACGGCAAGCTCCCCGACGACGCCCGCGCCAAGATCACCGAGGCCATGCAGAACGTCTCCTTCGACGGCGTGACCGGCAAGGTCTCCTTCGACGAGTACGGCGACACGACCAACAAGCAGCTCACCGTCTACAAGGTCGACGGCGGCGAGTGGAAGGCGGTCAAGTCCGGCACCTACACCGGCTGACCCAGCCCGCACATTCATGAGCCGCGCGGGGCGCTGCACCAATGGCGCCCCGCGCGGACTCACATCCGGTCACATTCGTCGAACATCCGAATCTCGGAGGACATGCGGTGAACGAACTGCCGCAGCAGCTGGTCAACGGCCTGCTACTGGGATCCATGTACGGGCTGGTCGCCATCGGCTACACGATGGTCTATGGCATCGTCCAGCTCATCAACTTCGCCCACGGTGAAATCTTCATGCTGGGCGGTTTCGGGGCCATCACGGTCTACCTGTACGTACTGCCCGACGGCACCACCCTGTGGATCGCACTCCCCCTCATGCTCATCGGCGGCATCCTCGTCGCCGTACTCGCCGCAGTCGGAGCCGAAAGACTCGCCTACCGGCCCCTGCGCACCGCCCCACGCCTCGCCCCCCTCATCACCGCCATCGGCCTCTCCCTGGCCCTCCAGCAGGCAGTGTGGGCCTGGTACCCCGACGCCAAGGAATCCGTCAACTTCCCCCAGATCGACGGCGGACCCTACGAAATCGGCGGCGTCACCATCCAGACCGGCGACATCTTCCTCCTCGCCGCCGCCCCCATCAGCATGGCGATCCTCGCCTACTTCGTCATGAAGACCCGCACCGGCCGCGGCATGCAGGCCACCGCCCAGGACCCCGACACCGCCAAGCTCATGGGCATCAACACCGACCGCATCATCGTGGTCGCCTTCGCCCTCGGCGCCGCCTTCGCCGCCGTCGGAGCCGTCGCCTACGGCCTCAAGTACGGCCAGGTCCAGTTCCGCATGGGCTTCATCCTCGGCCTCAAGGCCTTCACCGCGGCCGTCCTCGGCGGAATCGGCAACATCTACGGCGCCATGCTCGGCGGCGTCGCCCTCGGCCTCGCCGAAGCCCTCTCCACCGCCTACATCGCCGACATCCCCGGCATGGACCAGTTCGGAAGCCAGTCCTGGGCCAACGTCTGGGCGTTCGTACTCCTCATCCTCGTCCTCCTGTTCAGGCCCCAGGGCCTGCTCGGAGAGCGCGTGGCGGACAGGGCGTGACACCGATGACCACACAGACCACCGCATCCTCGGCGACCACCGCCAAGCACGACACCACTCCGAGGGGTCTCGTGGGCCTCCCGGAGAACACCGGCCGCGCCCTCGCCACCGGCGGCGGCGTCCTCGCCGTCATCTCCACCTTCCTGTCCTGGACCTGGACCTCCGCCTTCCCCGGCAACCTCACGGTCTACGGCTACCCCGGCGGCCTCCAGGTCCTCGTCCTCATCGGCGGCGCCCTCACCGCCCTCTTCGGCCTCGCCTCCTACGGCGTCAAGGGCCTGCGCTGGCTCACCCCCGCAGGCGCCGACAGCGCCATCAAACTCGCCGCACTCGGCACCTTCGCCACCGCCTGGTACACGATCCTCGCGATCAGCATCCAGCTCGGCGGCCTGGTCAACCTGGAGCCCGGCGGCTACGTCGTCGCCGTCGCCACCCTCGTCGCCCTCCTCGGCGCCCTCGCCCTGCCGTTCGAACGACCCGCCGACGAGACCGCCGACGACGACGAGACCCTCGGGGAGCGCATCGGCCGCATCAAGCGCCACATCGTCTCCCTCCTCAAGTCCGCGCTCTACACGACCGCCCCGGCCCCGGCCCGCCAGCTGCCCGCCTACGCCGAGATCCTGGTCATCGTCGCCACCATGGCGGTCGGCCTCACCGTCTTCACCTACGGCATCGGCACCGAATACGACGAACTCTTCGTCGGCTTCCTCATCACCGCGGGCTTCGGCTTCGCCGCCATCGCCAAAGCCGGACTCGTGAACCGGATCTCCACGCTCACCGCCAAACACCGCACGGTCACCATGACCGGCGCGTTCGCCGCGGCCGCCGCGTTCCCCTTCACCCAGTCCGACGACCGCTACGCGACCATCGGCGTCTACATCCTGATCTTCGCCACCGTCGCCCTCGGCCTCAACATCGTCGTCGGCCTCGCCGGCCTCCTCGACCTCGGATACGTCGCCTTCCTCGGCGTCGGCGCCTACACCGCGGCCATGGTCTCCGGCTCCCCCTCCTCCCCCTTCGACATCCACCTGCCCTTCTGGGCCTCCGCCATCCTCGGCGCCGCCGTCGCCATGATCTTCGGCGTCATCATCGGCGCCCCCACCCTCCGACTGCGCGGCGACTACCTCGCCATCGTCACCCTCGGCTTCGGCGAGATCTTCCGCATCGCCGTCCTCAACATGGACGGCACCTCCGGACCCGACATCACCAACGGCTCCAACGGCATCTCCTCGATCCCCAACCTCAACATCCTGGGCTTCGACTTCGGCGCCGAACACACCATCGCCGGGTTCACCATCGCCCGCTTCGCCAACTACTTCTTCCTCATGCTGCTCATCACCCTCGTCGTGGTGATCGTCTTCCGACGCAGCAGCGACTCCCGCATCGGCCGCGCCTGGATCGCCATCCGCGAGGACGAGACGGCCGCACTCGCCATGGGCATCAACGGCTTCCGCGTCAAGCTCATCGCCTTCGCCCTCGGCGCCGCACTCGCCGGCCTCGCCGGCACCGTCCAGGCACACGTCACCTACACCGTGACCCCCGAGCAGTACCAGTTCGCCCACGTGGTCCCGCCCAACTCGGCGTTCCTCCTGGCAGCGGTCGTCCTCGGCGGCATGGGCACCATCAGCGGCCCCCTCGTCGGCGCCGCTCTGCTCTACCTCATCCCCGCCAAGCTCCAGTTCCTCGGCGACCTCCAGCTCTTCGCCTTCGGCCTCGCCCTCGTGCTGCTCATGCGCTTCCGCCCGGAAGGACTCATCCCCAACCGGCGCCGCCAGCTCGAATTCCACGAAGACGCCGAAGCACCCACAGTCCTCAGCAAGGCAGGGGCCTGACCCATGACCACCGACACCACCACCAAGGACGCCACAGCCGGGGCCACACCCCGCGAGACCGTCCTCGACGCCCGCGGCGTGACCATGCGCTTCGGCGGCCTCACCGCCGTACGCAACGTCAACCTCACCGTCAACAGCGGCGAGATCGTCGGACTCATCGGCCCCAACGGCGCCGGCAAGACGACCTTCTTCAACTGCCTCACCGGGCTCTACATCCCCACCGAGGGCGAAGTCCGCTACAAGGGCCAGGTCCTGCCGCCCAAGTCCTTCAAGGTCACCGCGGCCGGCATCGCCCGCACCTTCCAGAACATCCGTCTCTTCGCCAACATGACGGTCCTGGAAAACGTCCTCGTGGGACGCCACACCCGCACCAAGGAAGGCCTCTGGTCGGCCCTCCTGCGCGGCCCCGGCTTCCACAAGGCCGAGAAGGCCTCACGCGAACGCGCCATGGAACTCCTGGAGTTCGTCGGCCTCGCCGCCAAGGCCGAACACCTCGCCCGCAACCTCCCCTACGGCGAACAGCGCAAGCTGGAGATCGCCCGCGCCCTGGCGAGCGAGCCGGGCCTGCTCCTGCTCGACGAACCCACCGCCGGCATGAACCCCCAGGAGACGCGGACCACGGAAGAACTGGTCTTCGCCATCCGGGACAAGGGCATCGCCGTCCTCGTCATCGAGCACGACATGCGGTTCATCTTCAACCTCTGCGACCGCGTCGCCGTCCTCGTCCAGGGCGAGAAACTCGTCGAGGGCGACAGCGCCACCGTCCAGGGAGACGAACGCGTCGTCGCCGCCTACCTCGGCGAACCCTTCGAAGACGCCCCCGGCAAGGACGAGGTCGCCGAAGTCGAGGCCGCCGAAGCGAACGCCGAGTCCTCGACGGACACCGCGCCCGGCAAGGAGAACGACCGATGACCGCACTGCTCGAAGTAGAGGACCTCCGGGTCGCCTACGGCAAGATCGAAGCCGTCAAGGGCATCTCCTTCAAGGTCGACGCCGGCGAGGTCGTCACCCTCATCGGCACCAACGGCGCCGGCAAGACCACCACCCTGCGCACCCTCTCCGGCCTCCTCAAGCCGGTCGGCGGCCAGATCAAGTTCGACGGCAAGTCGCTGAAGAAGGTCCCCGCGCACGACATCGTCGCGCTCGGACTCGCCCACTCCCCCGAGGGGCGGCACATCTTCCCGCGCATGACCATCGAGGACAACCTGTACCTCGGCGCCTTCCTGCGCAACGACAAGCCCGGCATCGAGAAGGACGTCCAGCGCGCCTACGACCTCTTCCCCATCCTGGGAGAACGCCGCAAGCAGGCCGCGGGCACCCTCTCGGGCGGTGAACAGCAGATGCTCGCCATGGGCCGGGCCCTGATGTCCCAGCCCAAGCTGCTGATGCTGGACGAGCCCTCCATGGGCCTCTCCCCGATCATGATGCAGAAGATCATGGCCACCATCGCCGAGCTGAAGGCCCAGGGCACGACGATCCTCCTCGTCGAACAGAACGCCCAGGCCGCCCTCTCCCTCGCCGACCACGGCCACGTCATGGAGATCGGCAAGGTCGTCCTCTCCGGCACCGGCTCCGACCTGCTCCACGACGAGTCCGTCCGCAAGGCGTACCTCGGCGAGGACTAGCCACCGGCCCACGTACGACGAGGCCCGCACCCCGGTTGGAAAAGGGGTGCGGGCCTCGTCGTGCACGACTGCGACTGTACGACTGGTCGGGCACTCAGCCCTTGGCGGCCTTCTTCTCGTCGGCATCCTGGATAACGGCTTCCGCCACCTGCTGCATCGACATCCGACGGTCCATCGACGTCTTCTGGATCCACCGGAACGCCGCCGGTTCCGTCAACCCGTACTCCGTCTGCAGAATCGACTTCGCCCGGTCCACCAGCTTGCGGGTCTCCAGCCGGAGCGTGAGGTCCGCGACCTCCTTCTCCAACTCCTTCAACTCCGTGAACCGCGACACCGCCATCTCGATCGCCGGCACGACATCGCTCTTGCTGAACGGCTTCACCAGGTACGCCATCGCACCGGCGTCCCGGGCCCGCTCGACGAGGTCACGCTGCGAGAAGGCGGTCAGCATCAACACGGGCGCGATGCGCTCCTCGGCGATCTTCTCGGCCGCCGAGATGCCGTCCATCTTCGGCATCTTCACATCGAGGATCACAAGGTCCGGCTGGTGCTCCCGGGCCAGCTCGACGGCCTGCTCACCGTCACCGGCCTCGCCCACGACGGAATAGCCCTCCTCTTCGAGCATCTCCTTCAGATCGAGGCGGATCAGCGCCTCGTCCTCGGCGATGACGACACGGGTCGTCAGCGGAGGCACGTGCGACTTGTCATCGTCGTCGGCGACGGGCTGGGGCGACTCGGGGGCGGTCACGGGGGCTCCTCGTTCGGGGCGGGGTACTGCTGACAAGAGGGTACCTAGCTGCGGTAAGGTGGTCTGGCAGCGGGTCGGGGGAAACCTTCGATTCACTGGGCCCCGGTAGCCCAATTGGCAGCAGGCAATGGATTCAAAACCCATACAGTGTCGGTTCGAGTCCGACCCGGGGCACTTTTCCTTCGATTCCAAGGTCACCAACCAGAAGCGGATGTCCACGTTCCCGTGAACATCCGCTTTTTGCTGTGCGCGGCGACGAACAGTTGCACAGAGTGGCCGCATGTACGACATCAGCACGCGCAAGCGAGCGCTCGCCCTGGTTGCCCAGGGGCGCAGCCTCAACTCGGTGAGCCGGGAGACGGGCATCTCACGAGCCGCGATCCGTTCCTGGCAGTGGCGCCTTGAACCGCTGCCTCGCATGGCACCGGCAGACCCAGGTCCACCCGCAGAAGAGCGGGCGTACTCCTACCTGCTGGGCCTCTACCTCGGCGACGGCTGCATCAGCGCCCACCCGCGCAGCGGCTATTACCTGCGCATCGCGTGTGCCAACGCTTGGCCTGGACTCATGGAACAGTGCCGCGAGGCAATGACGAGTGTGCGCCCAGGTATCGGTGTGTATCTGCTCCGGAAGGATGGCTACACGATGGTCACCAGTTACTCCCGGCGCTGGCCGAACCTCTTTCCTCAGCACGGCCCCGGCAAAAAGCACGAGCGCGCCATCTCTCTCGAAGGCTGGCAACGAACCATCGTCGATGCCTACCCGTGGGAGTTCGTTCGCGGCCTCATCCACTCCGACGGCTGCCGTATCACCAACTGGACGACGCGACTGGTCGACGGCGAGCGCAAGCGCTACGAATACCCCCGCTACTTCTTCACCAACTTGTCGGCCGACATCATTCGTCTCTTCACAGACACGCTGGACCGACTGGGCGTCGAATGGAAATTCGCCAACGCTCGCAACGTCTCCATCGCCCGCAAAGCCTCCGTCGCCCTCATGGACGCCCACGTGGGCCCGAAGTACTGACACCCCTACGCCTTCGGACCGCCGCCCTCCCCGATGTGATGCACCCGCACCAGGTTCGTAGAGCCGGCCACCCCCGGCGGTGAGCCCGCCGTGATCACCACCACGTCGCCCTTCTTGCAGCGGCCGTACTGGAGCAGCAGTTCGTCCACCTGGTCGACCATCGCATCCGTCGAGTCGACGCGCGGCCCCAGGAACGTCTCCACGCCCCACGTCAGGCTCAGCCGCGAGCGGGTCGCCGGGTCGGGGGTGAAGGCGAGGAGGGGGATCGGGGAGCGGTAGCGGGAGAGGCGGCGGGCGGTGTCGCCGGACTGGCTGAAGGCGACCAGGAACCTGGCGTCGAGGAAGTCGCCGATCTCTGCGGCGGCTCGGGCGACGGCGCCGCCCTGGGTGCGGGGCTTGTTGTGTTCGGTGAGGGGCGGGAGGCCCTGGGAGAGCATGTCCTCCTCGGCTGCCGCGACGATGCGGGACATGGTGCGGACCGTCTCGACCGCGTACTTGCCGACGCTCGTCTCGCCCGACAGCATCACCGCGTCGGTGCCGTCGAGCACCGCGTTGGCGACGTCGCTCACCTCCGCCCGCGTGGGGCGGGAGTTGTTGATCATGGATTCGAGCATCTGGGTGGCGACGATGACCGGCTTGGCGTTGCGTTTCGCCAGTTTGATGGCGCGTTTCTGGACCATCGGGACCTGTTCGAGGGGCATTTCCACGCCGAGGTCGCCGCGGGCGATCATGATGCCGTCGAAGGCGTCGACGATGTCGGCGAGGGCGTCCACCGCCTGTGGTTTCTCCACCTTGGCGATGACGGGGACCCGGCGGCCTTCCTCGTCCATGATCCGGTGGACGTCCTCGATGTCCCGGCCGGATCTGACGAACGACAGGGCGATGATGTCGAAGCCGGTGCGCAGGGCCCAGCGGAGGTCGTTCTCGTCCTTCTTGGAGAGGGCGGGGACGGATACGGCGACGCCGGGGAGGTTGAGGCCCTTGTGGTCGGAGACCATTCCGCCTTCGACGACCGTGGTGTGGACGCGGGGGCCGTCCACCGCAGTGACCCGGAGGGTCACCTTGCCGTCGTCGATGAGGATGCGTTCGCCGGGGGTGACGTCGGCGGCCAGGCCGCGGTAGGTCGTGCCGCAGCCCTCGCTGTCGCCCGCCACGCCTTCCTCGACGCTGATGGTGAAGGTGTCGTCGCGTTCGAGGAGGACGGGTCCTTCGGTGAAGCGGCCGAGGCGGATCTTCGGGCCCTGGAGGTCGGCGAGTATGCCGACGGCGCGGCCCGTCTCGTCGGAGGCCTTGCGGACGTGGCGGTACCGCTCCTCGTGTTCGGCGTGGTCGCCGTGGCTGAGGTTGAAGCGGGCGATGTCCATTCCGGCTTCGACCAGGGTTTTGAGCTGGTCGTAGGAGTCGGTGGCGGGCCCGAGGGTGCAGACGATCTTTGCTCGGCGCATGGTGCGAGCCTATGGCTTACCAGCGGGTAGCGATCTGGTGAAGCGTGACTACTCAACGCCCTTTGTGTGAAGGGTAATTGACAACCGGTCATGGCGATCGGAGGGTGCCCCGGCGCGCGGCACGGGGCACCCGGATGGCGGGTCACAGCCGTGGCGGCAGCATGGTGAAGCGGGCGTTGACCTGGGCGTGGAGGCGTTGGCGTTGGGGTTCGAGGTCGAGGGGGGCTGCGGCGTCCTCGGCTCCCGTGGCGGATCGGGCGCGCAGGGCGCCGCCGGGGGCTGCCGGGCGGACGGGCTGGGGGGCTTCGGCGCCGATGTCGGCGAGTTCGACCAGGGCCGCGAGTGTGGTGTCGAGTGCCTCGGCGTACTCGCGGGCGCGCTGTACGGCGTCCTTCACTGCCTGTTGCCTGGCTCGTTTGTGGGCGGGTGAGGTGGGTCGGAGGGACCACCAGGGGCCGTCGACGCTGGTGAGGTCGAGGTCGGCCAGGCGGGTGGTGAGTTCGCCCAGTGCGGTGAAGTCGGTCAGCTCGGCGGTGATGTGGACGCGGCCGTGGTAGGCGTGGATCCTTTCGCCCCTGCCCTTCTCCTTCAGTTCGGGGGTGAGGGAGAAGGTGCCTGTTTCGAGTCGTTCGACCGCTTGGCCGTAGGTCTTGATGAGGTCGAGGGCGGTGGTGTTGCGGCGGGTGAGGTCGTCGAGGGCGGTGCGCCGGTCTTTGCCGCGGGCGAGGACGGTGACGCGGATGCCGGCTATCTCGGGGTCGACTTCGAGGTGGGCTTCGCCGCGTACGGCGATGCGGGGCGCGTCGGGGGTGCCGTAGGGGGCGGCGGTGGGCTGGGCTTCCTCGGGGCTGGTGGCCATACGTCCGACTCTGTCACTGGTGTCGGGGGGCCGGGGGGAGGGCCGGTCATCAGATCGAAACCTGCGGGATCTGTTGCCGCGGGCGATGGGCGCGGCACAATCTACGCGCGTTCACCTCACGGTCTACGCGCGTCACTCATCGCACCGTTCCTCCTAGGAGTACCCGATATGCCCCTGAACCGCCGGAAGTTCCTGAAGAAGTCAGCCGTGACCGGCGCGGGCGCGGCCGTCGCCGGTACGGCTCTGGCCCCGAGTGCGCGGGCGGCCGAGGCGAAGACCGGCGGGAAGAAGGCGCCGAAGCGGTACAGCTTCACCGTGATGGGGACGACGGACCTGCACGGGAATGTCTTCAACTGGGACTACTTCACGGACAAGGAGTTCGACGACAAGGCGCACAACGACGTCGGTCTCGCGAAGATCTCCACGCTGGTGAACCGGATCCGTGAGGAGAAGGGTCGCCGGAACACACTGCTGATCGACGCCGGTGACACCATCCAGGGCACCCAGTTGTCGTACTACTACGCGAAGGTGGATCCGATCACCGCGAAGGGTGGTCCGGTGCACCCGATGGCGCAGGCGATGAACGCGATCGACTACGACGCGGCGGCGCTGGGGAACCACGAGTTCAATTACGGCATTCCGGTGCTGCGGAAGTTCCAGGAGCAGTGTCGTTTCCCGTTGCTGGGTGCCAACGCGCTGGACGCGAAGACGTTGCGCCCCGCTTTCCCGCCGTACAGCATGCACCGGCTGCGTACGCCGTTCGGGCGGGATGTGAAGGTGGCGGTCCTCGGGCTGACCAACCCGGGTATCGCGATCTGGGACAAGGCGAACGTGCAGGGGAAGATGACGTTCCCGGGGCTGGAGGAGCAGGCGGCGAAGTGGGTGCCGAAGCTTCGCTCCATGGGGGCGGATGTCGTCATCGTGTCGGCGCACAGTGGTTCTTCCGGCACGTCCTCGTACGGTGACCAGTTGCCCTACATCGAGAACGCGGCAGGTCTGGTGGCCGAGCAGGTGCCGGGGATCGACGCGATCCTGGTGGGGCACGCGCACACGGAGATCCCGGAGTACTTCGTCACCAACAAGGAGACGGGCAAGCAGGTCGTGCTGTCGGAGCCGCTGAAGTGGGGGCAGCGGCTGACGCTGTTCGACTTCGAGCTGGTGTGGAGCAAGGGCTGCTGGAAGGTCGAGAGGGTCGGTGCTCAGGTTCTCAACTCCAACACGGTGGAGGAGGACCCGAAGATCGTGAAGCTGCTGGGTGACGAGCACGAGAAGGTCGTGGCGTACGTCAACCAGGTCATCGGGACGAACGCGGCGGAGATGACGTCGGTGGAGGCGCCGTACAAGGATGTGGCGATCATCGATCTGATCAACCACATCCAGGCCGACACGGTGAAGCAGGCTCTGTCCTCGTCCGAGTACGCGTCGTTGCCGGTGCTGTCGCAGGCGGCGGCGTTCTCCCGCAGTGCGGTGATTCCGGCGGGGAACGTCACGATCCGGGATGTGGCGGGTCTGTATGTGTTCGAGAACACGTTGGAGGCGCGTCTGATGACGGGTGCGCAGATGAAGGCGTATCTGGAGTACTCGGCGAACTACTTCGTGCAGACGGCGGCGGACGCCGTCGTCGATCCGGCGAAGCTGACGAACGCGAACGGCACGCCGGACTACAACTACGACGCGGTGAGTGGTCTGTCGTACGAGATCGACATCGCCAAGCCGGCGGGGTCGCGGATCACGGACGTCCGGTTCCAGGGTGCGCCGCTGGCGGACGACCAGAAGTTCGTGTTCGCGGTGAACAACTACCGGGCCAATGGCGGTGGCAACTTCCCGCACGTCGCGGCGGCGCAGTTGTTGTGGTCGAACTCGGACGAAATCCGTAACACGATGATCGCGTGGGTGAAGGCGAAGGGCTCGATCGATCCGGCGGAGTTCGCGTCGGTGGACTGGAAGCTGACGCGGAACGGTACGCCGGTCTTCTAGGTCCGCGGGAGGGTGAGGGCGACGGCGACGGCGCTGGGTTCAGCGCCGGCGCCGTGGTCACTCACCTGGCGTCGACGAGGGGTGTCAGCGGGGTCGGGGTCTTCTCCTGTCGGGCGGCCGGGATCTGGGGGCTGGGTTCGAGGCCGAAGGTGGTGAAGGCGGTGCGGGTGGGGAGCGGGTAGGGCTCCTTGCCGGTGAGGGTGTTGAGGATGGTGGCGCTGCGCCAGGCGGCGAGGCCGAGGTCGGGGGCGCCGACGCCGTGGGTGTGGAGTTCGGCGTTCTGGACGTAGACGTGGCAGCCGGAGTCGGTGACGGACGGGTCGAGGATCATGCGGAACTTGTCGTCGACGCGGGGTCGTTCGCGGTTGTCCCGGCGCATGTACGGGTCGAGGCCGGCGAGGACGTGGTCCAGGGAGCGTTCGTGGTAGCCGGTGGCGAGGACGACGGCGTCGGTGGTGAGGCGGGAGCGGGTGCCTTGCTCGCTGTGTTCGAGGTGGAGTTCGACTTTGGTGGTGGCGAGGCGGCCGGCCGTGCGGACGTGGACACCGGGGGTGAGGACGGTGTCGGGCCAGCCGCCGTCGAGGGTTCGGCGGTAGAGCTCGTCGTGGATCGCGGCGATGGTGTCGGCGCCGATGCCCTTGTGGAGTTGCCATTGGGCGGCGACGAGTCGGTCCCGGGTGGGTTCGTTGAGGGCGTGGAAGTAGCGGGTGTAGTCCGGTGTGAAGTGTTCCAGGCCGAGTTTGGAGTACTCCATGGGTGCGAAGGCCTCGGTGCGGCCGAGCCAGTGCAGTTTCTCCCGGCCGGCGGGCCGGTGTCGTAGCAGGTCGAGGAAGACCTCGGCGCCGGACTGTCCGGCGCCGACGACGGTGACGTGTTCGGCTGCCAGGAGGCGGTCGCGTTCGCGGAGGTAGTCCGTGGCGTGGATGACGGGCACGCCGGGGGCTTCGACGAGTGGCTTCAGCGGCTCGGGCACATGGGGTTCGGTGCCGACTCCGAGAACGACGTTGCGGGTGTAGGTGCGGCCCAGTGCGGTGGCTTCTCCTTGGTCGTCGAGCTGGGTGAAGTCGACCTCGAACAGGTTGCGTTCGGGGTTCCAGCGCACCGAGTCGACCTGGTGGCCGAAGCGCAGTGCCGGTAGCTTCTCGGCGACCCAGCGGCAGTAGGCCTCGTATTCGGTGCGCTGGATGTGGAATCGCTCGGCGAAGTAGAACGGGAAGAGCCGGTCGTGGGTTCTGAGGTAGTTGAGGAACGACCAGGGGCTGCCGGGGTCGGCGAGTGTCACCAGGTCGGCGAGGAAGGGGACTTGGACGGTGGCGCCCTCGATGAGGAGTCCGGGGTGCCAGTCGAATCCGGGGCGTCGCTCGTAGAAGACCGTGTCGAGTTCGGCGAGGGGGTGGGCGAGGGCGGCGAGGGAGAGGTTGGCCGGGCCGATGCCCACGCCGACGAGGTCGCGGGGGGCTTCGGGTTCCTGCTGGTCGTGGTCGGGGGGCGCGCTCATGTGGGGGTGTGTCCTTCGGAGAGTGCTACGAGGTCTACGAGCTTGAGCAGGGCGGTGAGGTCGCTCAGCCGGGTGTGTGGGTTGAGCAGGGTGGTTTTGAACCAGAGGCGGCCGTCGAGTGCGGCGCGGCCTATGACGGCCCGGCCGTGGTGCAGCAGGTGTCGGCGGACGGCGGCCACGGTGTCGTCGGTGGCCTCGGAGGGGCGGAAGAGGACCGTGCTGATGCTGGGCCGGTCGTAGAGTTCGAAGCCGGGGTGTGCCTCGATGAGGGCGGCGAATTCATGGGCGAGGTCGCAGACGTGGTCGACGAGTGCGCCCAGTCCCGTGCGGCCGAGGGTTTTGAGGGTGACGGCGATCTTGAGGATGTCGGCCCGTCGTGTGGTGCGCAGTGACCGGCCGAGGAGGTCGGGGAAACCGGCGTCGGTGTCGTCGTCGGCGTTGAGGTAGTCCGCCTGGTGCTCGAGTGTGGCGAGGTCGGCCGTGTCGCGTACGGCGAGGAGTCCGGCGGCGACCGGCTGCCAGCCCAGTTTGTGCAGGTCCAGGGTGATGGTGTGGGCGCGCGTGAGGCCGTCGAGTCGGGTTCGGTGTCGCTCGCTGAGGAGGAGGCCGCCGCCGTAGGCGGCGTCGATGTGGAGTCGGGCGCCGTGGGCCTCGCAGAGGTCGGCGATGTCGGGCAGGGGGTCGATGAGGCCGGCGTCGGTGGTGCCGGCGGTGGCGGCGACGAGGAGGGGGCCGGGGAGGTGGGTGAGGGCGTCGTCGAGAGTGGCGGGGTCCAGGGTGCCGGCGGGGGTGGGGAGCGTGAGGGGCTCGGGGAGGCCGAGGAGCCAGGCGGCCCGGTGCAGCGAGTGATGGGCGTTGACCCCGCAGACCAGTCGTGTTCCGGGGTGGGCCTCCCGGGCCAGCAGCACGGCGAGTTGGTTGGACTCGGTGCCGCCGGTGGTGACCAGCGCGTCGCCCGCGCCGACTTCCGTGGCGAGTGCTCGGGTCACCGCCGCTTCGAGGGCGGAGGCGGCGGGGGCCTGGTCCCAGGAGTCGAGGGAGGGGTTGAGTACGGAGGCGGCGAGGTCGGCTGCGGCGGCGACGGCCAGGGGTGGTGTGTGGAGGTGGGCGGCGCACAGGGGGTCGGCGGGGTCGGCGGTGCCTGCCGCGAGGGTGTGGACCAGGAGCGCCAGGGCCTGCGGGTCGCCTTGTTCCGGGAAGGGCTCCCCGAGCGCGTCCCCCACCATTGCCGCGACCGCCTCCGGGCCGCCGGCGGGGAGGGGGCCGCCCCGCGCCTCGGCCCCTTCCCGCAACACGTCGAGCACGGTGTCGAGCAACGGCCGTAGCGCGTCGGGACCTTGGGGTCCCGAGGCGAGAGGCGCAGCGGTCATGGATTCCTCCGAGCACGGGGAATCCCATCTTGTACGCCAATCAGGTGCCGAGCCTGAAAAGGCGGCTGATTACCACCAAAAGAGGGTAGTGCCCCGCGCCCTGAAGGGGCGCGGGGCACTGCGCGACCAGCCACCTGCAACCGCAAGCCCGCGGAACACCCGGGCCCCCGCGGCGCAACCTGGAGGTACCCCTACGCCTCCCGCACTCGCAGCGCACGCGCGAGGTCGTCCAGCTGATCCACCAGCTTGCGCCGAAGCGCCGGAATCAGCTCGCCGTCCCGCAGACACCGCTCCCCCAGGTCCAGCGTCTGCTGGTCCACCGCGTACACCGGGAACGCCCACCGCCCCGCGGCTTCCGCGATCGCCGGTCCACGCCGAGCGGCCAGCGCGACCGCGTCGGCCCAGTACCGTTCGACGTACTCTGTGAGGAGTTCCGCCTGTTCCGGCTGCCAGAACCCCTGGGCCGTCGCGGTGAACAGGTAGTTGGAGAGATCGTCCGTGGTGAACATCGCCTCCCAGGCGGCCCGCTTGGCCTCCGGGTCGGGCAGTGCGGCCCGGCACCGTGCGGCGCCCTCCTGGCCGCTGGCGCTCGGGTCCCGCTCCAGTTCCCCGGTGATCGTGTCGGCGTCGACCGCGCCGAGGACGGCGAGCCGGCCGAGGACGCGCCAGCGCAGTTCGGGGTCGAGTTCGGGGCCGCCCGGCACCGTGCCCTCGGCGAGCCATGCGGCGATGGTCTCGGGGTGGGCGGCGACGTCGATGAAGTGGCGTACGGCGGTGAGGCGGAGGCCGGGGTTGTCGCCGTCCTCGGTGCGGCGGATGAGGTCGCGGCACAGGGAGGTGAGGGTGGCGAGGCCGGCGGGGCGCTGTTCGGGGGTGAGGTAGCGGTCGGCGATCTGGGTGGTGGCGAAGGCGAGGACGCCTTGGACGATGGCGAGGTCGGTTTCGCGGGGGAGGTGGGTGCGGGCGGCCTCCAGGTAGGCGGTGGGCGGCATCGGGGGTTCGGGGGTCGTCCCCTGGACGGCGCTGCCGGCGTCGCGTACGGCGTCGCGGAGGGCGTTCCAGACGACGGCGCGGGTGAGGGGGTCGGGGAGGCCGCAGAGGTGGCCGGTGACGGCGATGGCGGAGTCGGGGTCGAAGCGGACCTTGGCGTAGGTGAGGTCGCCGTCGTTGAGGAGGAGCAGAGCGGGTCGTTTGCCGATGGGCTGGTCGGTGGTCTGGGGGATGTCGAGTGCGACGCGGTCGCGGAGGGTGAGGTGGCCCTGGTCGTCGCCGAGGTCCTGGTCGTAGATGCCTACGGCGATGTGGTGGGGGCGGCTGCCGGAGTGGGCGACGGTGAGGGTGTGGGTGCCGTCGGCGCCGCGGGTGACCTTGGGGGTGAGGGTGTCGACGCCGGTGGTGCGCAGCCAGGCGTCGGCCCATGCGTGGACGTCGCGTTCGGTGGCGCCGGCGAGGTTGTCGATGAAGTCGGCGAGGGTGGCGTTGCCGAAGCGGTGGCGGGTGAAGTGGGCGTTGATGCCGGCGAGGAAGTCCTTCTCGCCGAGCCAGGCGACGAGTTGGCGCAGGGCGGAGGCGCCCTTGGCGTAGGAGATGCCGTCGAAGTTGAGGAGGGCGGCGGCGGTGTCGTCGACGTTCTCGGGGGCGACGGGGTGCGTGGAGGGGCGTTGGTCGGCGTCGTATCCCCAGGCTTTGCGGGCGATGCCGAAGTCGACCCAGGTGTCCTTGAAGCGGGTGGCTTCGACGAGGGTCTGGTAGCCCATGTACTCGGCGAAGGACTCGTTGAGCCAGATGTCGTCCCACCACTTGAGGGTGACGAGGTCGCCGAACCACATGTGGGCCATCTCGTGGGCGATGACCATGGCGCGGGTCTGGCGTTCGGTGTCGGTGACGGCGGAGCGGTAGACGAACTCGTCGCGGAAGGTGACGAGGCCGGGGTTCTCCATGGCGCCGGCGTTGAACTCGGGGACGAAGGCCTGGTCGTAGGAGTCGAAGGGGTAGGGCTCCTCGAATTTCTCGTGGTAGCGGTCGTAGAGGGCGCGGGTGATGTCGAGGATTTCGTCGGCGTCGGTGTCGAGGTAGGGGCCGAGGGAGCGGCGGCAGTGGATGCCGAAGGGGAGGCCTCGGTGTTCGGTGCGGATCGAGTGCCAGGGGCCCGCGGCGACGGCGACGAGGTAGGTGGAGATCAGGGGGGTGGTGGCGGCGTGCCAGGTGCCGTCCTCGTGTTGTTCGGTGGTGCCGTTGGCGAGGACGGTCCAGTTTTCGGGGGCGGTGACGGTGAGGTCGAAGACGGCTTTGAGGTCGGGTTGGTCGAAGGCGGCGAAGACGCGTTGGACGTCGTCCATGAAGAGCTGGGTGTAGACGTAGGTTTCGCCGTCGGTGGGGTCGGTGAAGCGGTGCATGCCTTCGCCGGTGCGGGAGTAGCGCATGGCGGCGTCGACGCGTAGTTCGTGTGTGCCCGCGGTGAGGCCCTTGAGGGTGAGGCGGTTGCCGTCGAGGGTTCCCGGGTCGAGGGGTTCTCCGTCGAGGGTGACGGAGCGCAGTTCGGCGGGCTTGAGCTCGACGAAGGTGTCCGCGGCCTTTTTCTTCCCCCGTACGGTGAAGTGGATGACGGTACGGGAGTCGAAGGTCTCGTCGCCGCGCGTGAGGTCGAGTGCGATCTCGTAGCGGTGGACCTCGAGGAGCCGGGCACGGGCATGCGCTTCGTCGCGCGTCAGTACGGACATGAGGGACATGCTGCCTGATGGCTGTGGCACGGGACAGGGGCGGGCCTGGTACGCGACCTATGTCCGGTCGTACGCGCCGTGTGCCCGGCCTTGTGCGTCCTGTGCACGGTGCCCGGAGCGGTCGGTCTGCGCGGGTACGTGTGCGGTACCTGGGGGTTCGGTGTGGCCGTCGTCGTCGTGGTGGTCGCGGTCCTCGTGGTCCTTGAGGCGGGCGCGCAGGTCGCGGATTTCGCGTTCCAGGGCGTGGGAGCGGGCGTGGGCGTCGTACAGGTAGCGGACCTTGGTGCGCAGGGCCCAGGGGTCGATGGGTTTCATGACGAGGTCGGCGACGCCGAGGCGGTAGGCGGAGGTGGTGAGTTCGGCGTCGGGGCCGAAGCCGGTGAGGAGGATGACCGGGATGTGCTGGGTCTGTTCGACGCCGCGCATGTAGCGGACGACGTCGAGGCCGCTGACGCCGGGCATGCGGACGTCGAGGAGGAGCAGGCCCACCTGGCCGCGCAGGACTTCCTTGAGCGCGGCGTCGCCGCTGGTGGCGCGGGTCAGCCGGTGGCCCAGGGGTGCCAGTGCGCTCTCCAGGGCGTACAGCGTGTCCTCGTGGTCGTCGACGATGAGGATCTTGGCTTTCGAGGGCATGGATCCTCACCGCGTGTGGTCGTTTCCTGACAAGGAGTGCTCACGCAGGATGCCCCGTGGAGGACTTGGTGTCACTCCCCTGCGTCGGGTGCTGTGCTCGCCGTGCCTGTCGTGCTGGCCGTGCCTGCCGTGCTCGCCGTGCCTGTCGTGCTGGCCGTGCCTGTCGTGCCGTTCAGTGCGTCGTCCGCGATGCGTTCGTGGTGCCGGATGACCTCGGCGATGATGAAGTTGAGGAGTTTCTCCGCGAACGCCGGGTCAAGCTTGGCACTTTCGGCGAGTGTGCGCAGCCGGTTGATCTGTTGTGCCTCGCGGCCCGGGTCGGCGGGGGGCAGTTGGTGCGCGGCCTTGAGGTGTCCGACGCGCTGGGTGCACTTGAAGCGTTCGGCGAGCATGTGGACGACGGCGGCGTCGATGTTGTCGATGCTGTCCCGAAGCCGGGTGAGTTCCGCCCGGACGTCCGCGTCGACCTCACCGGCGGGCGCCTCGCCGGTCTCTTCGTTGGTGTTGCTGGTGGTCATGGTCGTCACCCTACGACGCCCGGGTGTGGGCCCCGCACCGGCTTAGAGTGGAACGTATCGAGGCGTCTCTGGGGGTGCGGACGTGGCGAACGGCGGACCTGTCGAGCACGGCTACCCGCACCTGGACACCGTGCGGGCGTCGATCACCGCCCTGTACAAGCGGCTGTCGTACGACACGATCCAGACCTTCGCCACCAGTGTGGCCCCGGTCGATGTGGCGTTCTGCGACACCGACGATCTGCATCTGGGTGCCCAGCGGGTGGCGCGGGAGCTGGTGCGGCACTATCGGCTGCCGGAGGCCCGGGTGATCGTCGGGTTCCGGGAGATGACCCATGCGGCGAACGTGGAGTTGGCGGCGGGTCCCGAGTACTTCGTCGAGCTGAACGACCGGTTCCGGACGCATCGCCGGGACATCGGCGCGGCTCTCGCCCATGAGGTCATGCATGTGTACCTGCACCGGCTCGGGCTGTCGTTCCCGGGCACCCGGGAGAACGAGATTCTCACGGACACGGCGACGACGTATCTGGGGGCGGGGTGGCTGTTGCTGGACGCGTACCGGGAGGATGCCGCGTCGTCGCAGAAGCTGGGGTATCTGACGCCGGAGGAGTTCGGGTATGTGCTGGCCAAGCGGGCACAGTTGTTCGGTGAGGATCCTTCGGTGTGGTTCACCAGTCCCCAGGCGTACTCCGCGTACGTGGAGGGCCGGGCGCGGGCTCTGCGGGACGAGCGGCAGCCGCCGCTGACGGCGGCGGGGTGGGCGGGGCGGCGGCGGTACGCGCGGGACCGGCGCCATGCGCGGGACCTGCGGTCGGCCTCGCCGGTGGGGGTGCCCGGGGCGGGGGTGCCTGGGTCTGGTGTGCCTGGGTCTGGTGGGCCTGGGTCTGGTGTGCCGTATGTGTTCACGCCGGAGGGGCGGGGGGCGTTGCGGGTGTCGTTTCCCTGTCCGACGTGTCAGCAGCGGATTCGGGTGCCGGTGCGGGGGCGGGTGCGGGCGCGGTGTGGGTTGTGCCGGACGGTTCTGGAGTGCGACACGTAGGTTTTTGGGAGCGGAAGGGGGTGGGTGGGGCGGTGTGTCGGCGGGTGCGGGTGGGTGAGGGCTGGTCGCGCAGTTCCCCGCGCCCGTGAAGGGCCCGGGCGGGCCCCTGGTCCACGCTCCGGCGCCCGATGTCAGCGGGTCCCGTACACCGACCCGGGCGGCTCCGCCTCCGCCAGGAGTTTCCGTACGGTCTCCCCTGCTTCCCCCGGGGTCCAGCGGGCTCGCTTGTCTGCCGTCGGGCCCGGGTGCCAGCCCTCCATGACGGTGATGCGGCCGCCCTCCGTCTCGAAGACCCGGCCGGTGACGCCCTCGCTCGCGGCGGAGCCGAGCCATACGACCAGGGGGGAGATGTTCTCGGGGGCCATGGTGTCGAAGCCGGTGTCGGGGGCGGTCATGGTGTCGGCGAAGGTCCGTTCGGTCATGCGGGTGCGGGCTGCGGGGGCGATGGCGTTGACCTGGACGCCGTAGCGGGCGAGTTCGGCGGCGGCGACCAGGGTGAGGCCGACGATGCCGGCCTTGGCTGCGCTGTAGTTGCCCTGGCCGAGGGAGCCGAGCAGGCCCGCGCCGCTGCTGGTGTTGACGATGCGCGCGGTCGGGGGGCGGCCGGCCTTGGTCTCGGCGCGCCAGTGGGCGGCGGTGTGTTTCAGGGGGAGGAAGTGGCCCTTGAGGTGGACGCGGAGGACGGCGTCCCAGTCGTCCTCGTCGAGGTTGACGAGCATGCGGTCGCGGAGGAAGCCGGCGTTGTTGACGAGGGTGTCGAGTCGGCCGTACGTGTCCAGGGCGGTGCGGACGAGGGAGGCGGCCCCGTCGGTCGTGGCGATGTCCCCGCCGTGGGCGACCGCCTCTCCGCCCCCGGCGCGGATCTCCTCGACGACGCGGGCGGCCGGGCTGTCGGGGGCCGGGGTGCCGTCGAGTGCGACGCCGAGGTCGTTGACGACCACACGGGCGCCCTCGGCGGCGTACGCGAGCGCGTGGGCGCGGCCGAGGCCGCGGCCCGCGCCGGTCACGATCACGACGCGCCCCTCACAGAGCCGACGGTTTCCGCTCATCGCGGGTCTCCTCTCTCACGGTCCGGGCCGGCTGTGGTCCGGTCGCTGTGGGCCGCGGCCCAGTCCCCGTGGGCGCGGTCCAGTCCCTGTGAGCCGCGGTCCGGTCATTGGGAACCGCCGTCGGCTCCCCGTCGACCCTCGCCCGGCCCCCGTCGCCCATGGTCCGCTCTCCGTCGACACTCGCCCGCCCACCATCGACCGTCGCCCGCTTCTCATCGGCCTTGGTCCGCCCCCCGTCGGCCGTCGCCCGGTCCCCATCAGCCGTGGCCCGCTCCCCGGCAGTCATGATCCGCTCCCGTCGGCCGTCACCCGGCCCCTATCAGCCATCGCCCGCCCCCCATCAGCCGTCACCCGCCCCCATCGGCCCTCGGCTGCCGTCGCCCGCTCCCCGGCGGTCATGATCCGCTTCCGTCGGTCGTGATCCGCTCTGCGGCGGTCGTCGCCGCGTCGAGGAAGGCGGGGCGTTCGCCGCCGCCGTGGACGAGCAGGGAGGCGCCGGTGATGTAGGCCGCCGCGTCGGAGGCCAGGAAGACCGCCGCGTCGCCGATGTCGGCGGGGTCGGCGAGGCGGCCCAGGGGGACGGTGCGGGCGACGGCCGCGACGCCGTGTTCGTCGCCGTAGTGGAGGTGGGAGAGCTCCGTGCGGACCATGCCGAGGACAAGGGTGTTGACGCGTATCTCGGGGGCCCACTCCACGGCCATGGAACGCGCGAGGTGCTCCAGGCCCGCCTTGGCCGCACCGTACGCCGCCGAGCCGGGTGAGGGGCGGCTGCCGCTGACGCTGCCGATCATCACGATCGCGCCCCTGGCCCGCCGGAGGTGGTCGTGGGCGGCGAGAGAGACGGTCAGAGGGGCGGTGAGGTTGAGTTCGACGACGCGGGCGTGATGGTGGGCGTCGGTCGCGGTGAGCGGACGGTGGGGGGTGCCGCCCGCGTTGTTGACGAGGACGTCCACGCGGGGCAGCGCGGCGAAGAAGCGGTGGACGGCCTCGGGGTCCCGGACGTCCAGCGGGAGGAACTCGGCGCCCTTGAGCGGTACTTCGGGTGGTCGGCGGGCGCAGGTCACGACGTCGGCGCCCGCTTCGGCGAACGCTCGGGCTATTCCGGCGCCGACACCGCGCGTGCCTCCGGTGATGACGGCGAGCTTCCCGTCGAGCCGCATCCGCTGCTACCTTCCACACAGGAGAAGTACCTAACAAACGTTAGGTGGAAGGTAGCTGATGCTCCGATGGGTGTCTCCACCTCGTCCCCGGAAAAGGGGATTTCCGTTGTCACGGTCGACTTCCCGCCAGTGAACGCCCTGCCGGTGCGCGGGTGGTTCGAGCTGGCCGAGGCCGTGCGCGCGGCGGGTCGTGATCAGGACGTCCGGTGTGTGGTGCTGGCGGCGGAGGGGCGCGGGTTCAACGCCGGCGTGGACATCAAGGAGATCCAGTCGGTCGGGCGGAGCGCGCTGCTCGGCGCCAACCACGGCTGCGCGGAGGCCTTCGCGGCGGTGTACGAGTGCGAGGTGCCGGTGGTCGCGGCGGTGCGGGGCTTCTGTCTGGGCGGCGGGATCGGGCTGGTGGGCAACGCTGACGCGATCGTGGCGAGCGACGACGCGACGTTCGGGCTGCCGGAGCTGGACCGGGGCGCGCTGGGGGCCGCGACGCATCTGGCGCGGCTGGTGCCGCAGCATCTGATGCGCGCGCTGTACTACACCTCGCGTACGGCGACGGCGGACGAGCTGTACGCGCACGGGTCGGTGTGGCGGGTCGTGCCGCGTGACGAACTACCGGGCGCGGCGCTGGGGTTGGCGCGGGAGGTCGCCGCGAAGGACGGCCGGCTGCTGCGGCTGGCCAAGGCCGCCCTCAACGGTATCGACCCCGTCGACGTCCGCCGCAGCTACCGCTTCGAGCAGGGGTTCACCTTCGAGGCGAACCTCAGCGGGGTGGCCGACGAGGTCCGCGACACGTTCGGGAAGGCCGGGACGGCACAGAGGGAACGGAGGGACCCGAGTGAAGGGACCCGGCTGAAGGGACCCGAGTGAAGGGACCCGAGTGAAGGGGGCCTACGTGAGGAGACCCAGGTGGGCCTACGTGAGGGGACCCAGGTGAGTGACAAGACGATGACCGCCGACGAGGCCGTGGCGCGGCTGGAGAGCGGGATGACCCTCGGTATCGGCGGCTGGGGTTCGCGGCGTAAGCCGATGACGCTGGTGAGAGCGGTGCTCCGGTCCGAGATCACCGATCTCACGGTGGTCTCGTACGGCGGCCCGGACGTCGGCATGCTCGCTGCCGCCGGACGGATACGGAAGCTGGTCGCCGCCTTCGCCACCCTCGACTCCATCCCTCTCGAACCCCACTTCCGCGCGGCACGCGAGCGAGGGGCCTTCGAGCTGATGGAGATCGACGAGGCGATGTTCATGTGCGGGCTGCGGGCCGCCGCGCACCGGCTGCCCTTCCTGCCGGTGCGGGCAGGGATCGGCTCGGACGTGATGCGGGTCAATCCCGGCCTGCGGACGGTGACGTCGCCGTACGACGACGGGGAGACGCTCGTCGCGATGCCCGCGCTGCGCCTGGACGCCGCGTTCGTGCACGTCAACCGGGCCGACCGGCTCGGCAACGGCCAGTATCTGGGCCCGGATCCGTACTTCGACGACCTCTTCTGCGAGGCGGCCGACACGGCGTACGTCTCCTGCGAACGGCTCGTGGACACTGCCGAGCTGACGAAGGCGGCCCCGCCCCAGACGCTGCTGGTCCGCCGGCATGTGGTGACAGGCGTGGTCGAGGCACCGAACGGCGCGCACTTCACCTCCTGCGCCCCTGATCACGGGCGGGACGAGGCGTTCCAGAGGTACTACGCGACCACGCCCTGGGCCGACTTCGCCGAGCGGTTCCTGACGGGCGACGAGCAGACCTACCAGTCGACCGTGCGGGACTGGCACCAGGAGGACTCATGAGCGGACTCATGAGCGGAGCGACCCGTGCCGAGTACTGCGTCCTCGCCTGTGCCGAGGCGTGGCGCGGGGCCGGGGAGATCCTCGCCAGCCCCATGGGCCTCGTCCCGTCCCTGGGCGCGCGGCTCGCCAGGCGGACCTTCGCGCCGGACCTGTTGCTGACCGACGGCGAGGCCCTGCTCGTGGGGCTCGACGGGACACCGGAGGGCTGGCTGCCGTACCGCGGGCACCTGGCCCTCGCCATGGGCGGCAGACGGCACGTGATGATGGGCGCGAGCCAGCTCGACCGGTACGGCAACCAGAACATCTCGTGCGTCGGCGACTGGGCCAGGCCCCGCAGACAGCTTCTCGGGGTGCGCGGCGCGCCCGTCAACACCCTGAACCACGCGACGAGTTACTGGGTGCCGAGGCACTCCCGGCGGGTGTTCGTCGACAGGGTCGACATGGTGTGCGGGGTGGGCTACGACCGTGCGGCCGAGCATCCCGTGACCGCCCGCTTCCACCGTCTGCCGCGTGTCGTGTCCGATCTCGGGGTGTTCGACTTCGCCACCCCCGACCACTCGATGCGGCTGGCCTCGCTGCACCCGGGGGTCACGGTCGAGCAGGTCCGGGAGGCGACGGGGTTCCCGCTCGCCGTCCCGGACGAGGTGCCGTACACCCGCGACCCCACCGAGGCCGAGCTGCGGCTGATCCGCGAGGTGATCGACCCGGACAACACCCGCGCGACTGAGGTTCCGGGCTGATGGACACGGCTCTCACCCGGCTCGTCGGCGTCCGCCATCCGATCGTGCAGACCGGTATGGGCTGGGTCGCCGGCCCCCGGCTGGTCTCCGCCACGGCGAACGCGGGCGCGCTCGGCTTCCTGGCCTCCGCGACGATGACGCCCGCCCGGCTCCGGGAGGCCGTACGGGAGGTGAAGGCCCGCACGGACGGCGCGCCCTTCGGGGTGAACCTGCGGGCGGACGCGGGAGACGCGCGGGAACGGGTACGGATCATCGTCGAGGAGGGCGTCCGGGTGGCGTCGTTCGCACTCGCGCCGTCCAGGGAGCTGATCGCCGAGCTGAAGGACGCGGGCGTGGTCGTGATCCCGTCGGTCGGCGCCCGGCGGCACGCCGAGAAGGTGGCGGCGTGGGGTGCGGACGCGGTGGTCGTGCAGGGCGGCGAGGGCGGCGGGCACACGGGGGAGGTGGCGACGAGCGTGCTGCTTCCGCAGGTCGTGGACGCCGTCGGCATTCCCGTCGTCGCCGCCGGCGGTTTTCACGACGGGCGTGGTCTGGTGGCGGCGCTGGCGTTCGGGGCGGCCGGGGTGGCGATGGGCACGCGGTTCCTGCTCACCTCGGAGTCCACGGTGCCGGACGCGGTGAAGGCACGGTATCTGGCGGCAACGGTCAAGGACGTCACCGTCACCAGGGCCGTGGACGGGTTGCCGCACCGGATGCTCCGTACGGAGTTCGTGAGGGCCCTGGAGGCGTCCGGCCGTACGCGCGCCCTGCTGCGCGCCGTGCGCCACGCGGCCGGCTTCCGAAGACTTTCCGGGCTGACCTGGCGCCGTATGGTCCGCGACGGTCTGGCGCTGCGGCACGGCAAGGACCTCACCTGGAGCCAGGTCCTGCTCGCCGCCAACACGCCCGTGCTGCTCAGGTCGGCGATGGTGGACGGCCGTACGGACCTGGGGGTGATGGCCGCCGGTCAGGTCGCCGGGGTGATCGACGACCTGCCGTCGTGCGCGGAGCTGGTGGAACGGATCATGGAGGAGGCGGAGGAGGTGCTGTCGTCCTTGGGACGGCCGGGCGACACCCGGTGACCGTCACAGCCGCTCGATGATCGTCACGTTCGCCTGGCCGCCGCCCTCGCACATCGTCTGGAGCCCGTAGCGGCCGCCCGTGCGTTCCAGTTCGTGCAGAAGGGTCGTCATGAGCTTGGCGCCGGTCGCGCCCAGCGGATGGCCGAGGGCGATCGCGCCGCCGTTGACGTTGACCTTCTCCGGATCGGCTCCCGTCTCCTTCAGCCACGCCAGCACGACCGGCGCGAACGCCTCGTTGATCTCGACGAGGTCGATGTCGTCGAGGCGGAGGCCGGTCTTCTTCAGGGCGTACGCGGTCGCCGGTATCGGGGCGGTGAGCATGCGGATGGGGTCCTCGCCGCGTACGGAGAGGTGGTGGACACGGGCGCGCGGGGTCAGCCCGTGCTCCCGTACGGCGCGTTCGGAGGCGACGAGCAGCGCGGCGGCTCCGTCGGAGACCTGGGAGGAGCAGGCGGCGGTGACCGTGCCGCCCTCGATGACGGGCTTCAGGGCGGCCATCTTCTCCAGCGAGGTGTCCCGGCGCGGCCCCTCGTCCACGGTCACCTCCCCGTACGGCACGGTCTCGCGGGCGAAGCGGCCCTCGTCGACGGCCCGTACCGCCCGCCGGTGGGAGCGCAGCGCGTACTCCTCCTGGTCGCGGCGGCCGATGCCCCATTTCGCGGCGATCATCTCGGCGCCGGCGAACTGGTTCACCGGCCGGTCCCCGTACCGGGCCCGCCAGCCCTCGCTACCCGCGAAGGGGCCTTCGGTGAGGCCGAGGGGTACGGCGGCCTGGCGGGAGGCGAAGGCGATGGGGACCATCGTCATGTTCTGCACGCCGCCCGCGACCACCAGGTCCTGGGTGCCGGAGAGCACGGCCTGGGCGGCGAAGTGCACGGCCTGCTGCGAGGAGCCGCACTGCCGGTCGACGGTCGTACCCGGCACCTCCTCGGGCAGCCCGGCGGCCAGCCAGCTCGTGCGCGCGATGTCACCGGCCTGGGGTCCGACGGTGTCCAGGCAGCCGAAGACGACGTCCTCCACGGCTGCCGGGTCCACGCCCGCGCGTGCGACGAGCGCCTTGAGCGTGTGGGCGCCGAGGTCGGCCGGATGGACCTGGCCGAGCCCTCCTCCGCGCCGCCCGACGGGCGTACGGACCGCTTCGACGATGTAGGCCTCGGCCATGGCGACTCCCCTGACGTCAACGGTTATGCACGTACGGCGATCCCGTCCAGCACCATCGACAGGTACTGCCGGGCGATCTGCTCCGGGCTGTACCGTCCGCCGGTCCGGTACCAGGACGCGGCGACCCAGACGGTGTCGCGCACGAACCGGTAGGTGACCCTGGTGTCGAGGTCGGCCCGGAACTCTCCCGTGGCCACTCCGCGCTCCAGCGTGGACAGCCATGTCTTCTCGAACTTGCGCTGCGAGGCGTCGAGGAACAGGAACCGGTCCCGCGCGACCAGTTGCTTGGCCTCGTTCTGGTAGATCGCGACGGCGGCGCGGTGCCGGTCGATCGCCCGGAACGACTCGGTGACCAGGGCCTCGAAGGTCTCCCGTGGGCCGAGTCCGGCGTCCAGGACGGTGTCGTAGTGCTCCCAGAGCTCGTCGAGGAAGGTCCGCAGGATCTCCTCCAGCATCGCGTCCTTGGACTCGAAGTAGTAGTAGAGGCTGCCCGCGAGCATGCCCGCGTCGTCCGCGATCCGGCGCACGGTGGTGGCGTTGTAGCCCAGGTCGGCGAAGACCGCGGCGGCCTTGTCGAGGAGCTCGCGACGGCGGGCGGGCACGGCGGCGGCCCGGTCGGCGGCCGGCTTGTCCGCGCCGGACTCGGCGGCCGGCCGGTCGGCGGCGGACTCGGCGGCGGCGGACACCTGGGGCTTCTTCTTGGTCGGCACGCTGTTCATTGTCCTCAGGGATGCTGGTTGCTGACGGACACGATCTCGCCCGTCATGTACGAGGAGTAGCCGGACGCCAGGAACACGATCACGTTGGCCACCTCCCAGGGTTCGGCGTACCGCCCGAAGGCCTCCCTGGCGGTCAGCTCCTCCAGCAGCTCGGGGGTGGTGACCTTCACCAGGTGCGGGTGCAGGGCGAGGCTCGGGGAAACGGCATTGACGCGTACCCCGTATGCGGCGGCTTCGATCGCCGCGCACCTGGTCAGGGCCATCACGCCCGCTTTCGCCGCGGCGTAGTGCGCCTGGCCGGCCTGGGCGCGCCAGCCGACGACGGAGGCGTTGTTGACGATCACTCCGCCGCCGCTGTCCCGCATCAGCCGCAGGGCGGCGCGGGTGCAGCGGAAGGTGCCGTTCAGCGTCACGTCCAGCACCTTCGACCACTGTGCGTCGGTCATGTCGACAAGGTCCGAGGTGCCGCCGAGCCCCGCGTTGTTGACGACGATGTCGAGTCGGCCGTGCTGCCGGACGGCCGTGTCGAACAGTGCCCGTACCTGCTCCTCGTCGGTCACGTCGCACGGCACGGCTCCGACCGAGTCCGCTCCGAACTCCCCGGCCAGCTCGGCCTCGTACTCCTTGAGTCTGCGGGTGTGCGCGTCGCTGAGGAGCACACGCGCGCTCTCCTCCAGGAAGCGTCGGGCGGTGGCCCCGCCGATGCCCGCGCCGGCCGCCGCGGTGATCACGGCGGTGCGTCCGCGGAGCAGGCCGTGCCCGGGGACGTACGCCGGACCCTCGACGTTCTTCATGGCGGCACGCTAACCTACCAAACACTTGTTAGGGAAGCCCGACGTCCGTCAGGTGAAGAGGGGTGACCCCGTGGACCTCGCCCATTCCCCCGCCGACGAGGCCTTCCGCGCCGAGGCGCGGGCATGGCTGCGCGCGCATGTCCCGCCCGAGCCGCTGCCCTCCCTGGAGACGGAGGAGGGCTTCGCCGCCCACCGCGCCTGGGAGGCGGAACTGGCCGCCGACCGCTGGTCGGTGGTGAACTGGCCGGCCGCGTACGGCGGCCGTGACGCGGGGCTGTCGCGCTGGCTGGTCTTCGAGGAGGAGTACTACGCGGCGGGCGCCCCCGGACGCGTCGGCCAGAACGGCATCAGTCTGCTCGCCCCGACCCTCTTCGACCACGGCACCCAGGAGCAGCGGGCCCGGGTGCTGCCCCCGATGGCCTCGGGCGAGGTGGTGTGGGCGCAGGCATGGTCGGAGCCCGAGGCCGGGTCGGACCTCGCCTCCCTCACCTCCCGGGCCGTGCGCGCCGCCGGAGGCTGGCTGCTGAGCGGCCAGAAGACCTGGTCGTCACGCGCCGCCTTCGCGGACCGGGCGTTCGGCCTGTTCCGCAGCGAGCCGAGCACCACGAGACCCCACCAGGGGCTGACCTATCTCATGTTCGACCTGCGCGCACCCGGCGTGACGGTCCGCCCGATCGGCCGTCTCGACGGCAGGCCGGCCTTTGCCGAGCTCTTCCTCGACGAGGTGTTCGTACCGGACGAGGACGTCATCGGCGAGCCCGGCCAGGGCTGGCGCATCGCGATGTCGACGGCCGGCAACGAACGCGGTCTGACGCTCCGCTCGCCCGGCCGTTTCCTGGCCTCCGCGAACCGGCTGTGCGACCTCTGGCACGCCCGGGGAAGCCCGGCGTCCACGCACGACCGCGTCGCCGACGCCCTGATCGGCGCCCGCGCCTACCAGTTGTTCACGTACGCGGCCGCGTCCCGTTTCCTGGACGGTACGCCGATCGGCCCCGAGTCCAGCCTGAACAAGGTCTTCTGGTCCGAGTACGACATCGCCCTGCACGAGACGGCACTCGAACTGCTCGAAGGGGAAGGTGAGTTGGCGGACAGCGACTGGGCCGATGGCTATGTCTTCTCCCTCGCCGGCCCGATCTACGCCGGTACCAACGAGATCCAGCGCGACATCATCGCCGAGCGCCTCCTGGGCCTGCCGAAGGGCCGCCGCTGATGCGTTTCCTCCTCGACACCGAGCAGCGGGCGTTCGCCGCGTCGCTGGACGGCATGCTGCGGGCCGCCGACACGCCGTCGGCCGTAAGGGCCTGGGGGCGCGGTGAGCACGGGGCAGGGCGGGCGCTGTGGTCCCGCACGGCGGCGGCCGGTGTCTTCGCGCTGGCGGCGCCCGAGGCGTACGAGGGGGTGGGCCCTCTGCCGGTCGAACTGGTGGTCGCCTTCGTGGAGCTGGGGCGGCACGCGGTACCGGGCCCGCTCGTGGAGACGGTGACGGCGGCGGTTCTGCTGGCCGGCCTGGACGACCCGGGCCCGGCCGAGCGCCTGCTCCCGGCGCTGGTGTCCGGGGAGGCCATGGCCACGGTCGCGCCGTCGGGGTCGTACGCGCTGGACGGGGACGCGGCGACGACCCGTCTGTCGCTCGACCCGGACGCCGACGCACTGCTCCTGTCCCCCGGCCACGGCCCGGTCCGCGCCTCCCTCGACCCGGCCCGCCGCCTGACCCGGCTCTCCCCCGGCGGGGAACTCCTGGCCGCACGTCCGCCCTTCGCCCTGGCCCGCACCTGGGCGAGGCTCGCGGTGGCCGCCCAGGGCCTCGGTGTCGGGCTCGCCCTGCTGGAGCGGACGGTGGCGTACGTCGGGCAGCGCACCCAGTTCGGGGCGCCGATCGGTTCGTTCCAGGCGGTGAAGCACCGGCTGGCCGACGCCAAGGTGGCCCTGGAGTTCGCGCGTGCGCTGATCTTCGGCGCGGCCGTCACCCTGGACCCGGTGGACGTGGCCGCCGCCAAGGTGACGGCCTGCGAGGCGGCGTACGCGACCGCGCGCACCGCGCTCCAGCTGCACGGCGCGATCGGTTACACGGCGGAGTACGACCTGTCCCTGTGGCTGACCAAGGCCCGCGCGCTGCGAACAGCGTGGGGCAGCCCGGCCGAGTGTCGCGCCGCGGTCCTCAGTGGGGGTGGTCGCCGCTGGTGAGCTCCCGGGATTCCTCGGCGGTCGGCATCGGGACCCGAGAGCCGTTTGATGACGCCGGCCCTCAGACCCGCTGCCCGACGATCCCCCGGGCCCGCGCCTCCACCAGCCACTTCGGGAACTCGCCCACCAGTCGGTCGTACAACTCCGCGTCCGACACGGCCTTCGGATCCGCACCGGCGTGGAAGAACCCGGCGTTGTCGACGACCCGCTTGCCCGGAACCGCCAACTCGTCGAGTCGGCGCAGGAAGTCGAACTGCTTGCTGTCCGGGTCGCCGAAGCCGACGAACTGCCAGAAGAGGGGAAGACGGGCGGCCTTGCAGACGTGGCGTTCGGCGGCGAGCCTGCCGGTGGGTCCGCCGTCGGTCTGGAACACCACGAGGGCCGGGGCGTCGGCACCGGAGTCGAGGTAGTGGTCGATGACGGCGTCCATGGCCTCGTGGTAGTTGGTCTTCCCCATGTGTCCGAGCCCGCCGACGATCCCCTCGATCCGCCCGTGGTGGTCGGCGAGACCGATCTCCGCGACCGCGTCGACCCCGGTGGAGAAGAAGACGACCGGCACGCTCCCGTTGTCGTCGAGCTGTGCCGACAACCCGAGCACGCGGTCGGCCAGGGCCTGCACGCTGCCGTCCTTGTAGTAGGGCCGCATGGAGCCGCTGTGGTCGAGCACGAGGTAGACGGCGGCCCGCTGCCCCCTCAGCCCGTGTTTGTCGAGGGAGGCCCCGGCGGCCTTGTAGAGGTCCACCAGCGCGGGGGCGGTCTCCCGCATCTTGCTGAGGCTGATCGCGGGCACAGGGGTCCTCCTGACGCCGAAGCTCTGCGAAAGTTACGAGATTAAGAGGGGACTCCGCCTCTCCACCCCTCGCAATCATTCGCTATTTTGTTCGCCGCCGTCACCACCGGCTCGTCATCAGCCCCGCACTCCCAAGGAGCCGGCCGTGGAACCCGAGTCCTCCTCGCCATCCGAGCCCGCCGTCACCACCTGCTACCGCCACCCGGAAGTGGAATCGTACGTCCGCTGCACCCGCTGCGAGCGGTTCATTTGCCCGGACTGCATGCGGGACGCGGCCGTGGGCCACCAGTGCCCGGAGTGCGTGAAGGAGGGCGCGAGAACCGTCCGGCAGGCCCGCACGGCCTTCGGCGGCCGGATCTCGGCGGTCCCGCTGGTGACGTACGTCCTGATCGGCCTGAACGTCGTGGCGTACGTCGCCGAGCTGCTCCGCCCGGAGATCGTCGACGACTTCGCGATGCTGGGCCGGGGCCTGGCCGGCCCGGACGGCCTCCACTACGTCTGGCAGAGCGCCTACCCCGCAGCCTTCCACCCCGAGGGCGTGATCGACGGCGAGTGGTACCGCCTCCTCACCGGCGCCTTCCTCCACCTCCCGCCCACCGAGGGCACCTTCGGCATCCTCCACATCGTGATGAACATGGTCACGCTGTGGAACGTGGGCCGGGTCGTCGAGGCCCAACTCGGCCGCGCCCGCTATCTGAGCCTGTACGCGTTGTCCGCCCTCGGCGGCTCCGTCCTCGTCCTTCTCCTCGCCCCCGACGACAGCACGGTCGGCGCCTCCGGCGCCATCTTCGGCGTCTGCACCGCGTACTACGTCCTCGCCCGCCGCCTCGGCGCCGACCCCGCCGGCATCAACCGCTTCATGGCCGGGCTCCTGATCTGGCTGGTCATCTCGGCGGTCGTCACGTCCTGGCAGGGCCACCTCGGCGGGCTGCTGACGGGCGGGGTGGTGGCCCTCGCGTTCGCTTACGCCCCTCGGGATCGGCGGCGGGTGCTGGTGCAGGCGGGGGCGTGTGCGGGCGTGCTGGCGCTGTTGATGGTGCTGGCGGTCGCGAAGGTCGCGGCGATGACGGGCTGACCTCCCCGGTCACGACGCCGTGGAGGTCGTCAACCCACCTTCGACTCCGGTCACTTCTGGGATGATGTGCCCCAACGCGTTCGACGGGAGGGCGAAACGTGGGGCTGGAGCGGAGCGAAGTCACCGGGGGCCGACGCCGTGCGCTGCTGGTCGGGGTCAAGGAAACGCCGGACCTGGCCGAGCACCCCGCACTCGGCCGCGCGTACCCGGCGCTCGACTTCGTCGAACGCGACGTGTCGCTGATCGAGCAGGCCCTCGAACAGTCCGACTACGAGGTCGAGGTCAAGTGCGACGACAGGACCTCGTACGCCCCCGTCATCGCCGCCGTCACCAACTTCCTGGCCGCCTGCGAGCCGGGAGACACCGCCTTCCTCTACTTCTCCTGCCATGGAGTGACCGTCGACGGCCAGGACCACCTGGTCCTCAGGGACAGCCAGCCGGGAGTTCCGGGCCCCGACGGTGACCTGGGACTGAACCAGCAGACCCTGCTGAGGGCCGCCCCCGCCACCCTGCTGGGAGCCCTGCCGCGGGGTGTCACGGCGATCATCTGTCTCGATCTGTGCAGGGCGGAGCAACCACGCCCGGTGTCGGGCGCCGCCGACGCGGCGTGGGCCGCGCGCGAGGAGGCCTACTGGCTCTACAGCTGTGGCCCCGGCCAGCGTGCCTACGCCGACCCCGTGGAGGGCAGTTGGTTCGCGCGGGCACTGTCCGCCGCGCTGTCCCGGGTCACTCCGCCCACGAGCTTCCGTCAGGTCGCCGACTTCGCGGAGGAGGAACTGCTTCAGTTCGCCTCCCGGCACCCCCAGGTCGCTCCACCCGCCGTGGCGTTTCGGCGGCCGGATCCGGTACAGGGCGGGGAGTACCGGGACCCGACCGTGTGTGACGGCACCGAACAGACCTTGGACTGGACCCGGATCATCCACGACTCCGGTCTGTGGCAGCACACGTCGGGAAGGCCCGAGATCCACGAGCGGGTCAAGGAGAGCCTGACCGAGCTGGTGCGCTGGGTGGTGGAGAGCAGCGAGCAGACCCGCGCGTACCGGGAGGACCCATGGCGGGACCCGCTGTACCCGAAGCGGCTGGACGACCGGCTCACGGACTTGGTGGCACGGGCCCGGCTGGTACGGGACGACGAGCGGTTGTCCCCCGCCGAGACGGCGTGTCTGTTGTCGGCGGCGATCGTCCAGGAGGGCATCGTCGCCATCACCCTGGACCAGCTGGGGCGACTCCTGCCCGACCAGTTCGACCCGGGGCCGCGCGGCCGTGAGGAGGAGACCCCGGACGTACGGCAGCGCCTGATGCGGGACGCCGCCCGTGACGTGTGCCGTGCTCATTCCCTCGTCGTGCGCACCACGGAGACTCTGCGCAGCCGGGGACTCGACCAGGCCGTCACGGCCGCGGACCACTGGCTGCGGCATCGTTTCATCGCCGACTGGGACGGACTGTGGGAGCGCCATGACGAGCGCCCCACCGCCGTCGACGAACTGATCACCAAGGTCGTGGAGGCCGTCGAGGCCGCCGCCGACACCCCTGCGGCGGTCCGCAGGTCGACCGAGGAACGCAAGGAGATCGACGGCCTGATACGCCAGGTGCTCGGTCATCTCACGGTGAAGCCGGGCCTCAGCCCACGGGTCAACGACAGCCGGCACGGCGACCAGTGGGACAGGGAAGCCAGGCCTGTGCGAGGAAACCACTGGCGCGGCCACCAACTGGCCCGTCTGCTGTGGACGGCCGGTCTGCTCGCCGCGAGTCCGCGTCGGCTCTCCAGCGTGCTCGTCGATCATCTGGGGGCACATCAGCCGCTGCTCGCCGGCGAAGTGGTCGGCGCGCTGAGCGGTCTCGACTACGACGACACCGAGGGCCGTACTGCCGACAGCCGAGGCATCGCCGTACGGCTGCGCTGTCCGCACCCGGCCCTTCACGCGGCGGTCGAAGAGCTGGCGCTCGCCGCGGACGCCACGGTACGGGCGTTCGGCGCCGACGCGGCGGCACAGCCCCTGCTCCGGGGGCTTCCGGACGGTGTGTCCACGGACGAACTGCGTGCCCTGTCCGGTCGTTACAAGGAACCGTTGGAGCGCTTCCGCCTCGCCGAGGACGAGATCCGCCCCCTGCTCATGGGCACGCAGTTGTACGGCGACCGCATGCTCGCGGTGCGGGAGCTGTACCAGAACGCGCTGGACGCCTGCCGCTACCGGGAGATGCGCCGCCGGTACGGGAAGATCCGCTCCACCTGGGACGGCGAGATCGTCTTCACTCAGGGCTGGGACGGTGTCCGCCCTTACATCGAGTGCCTGGACAACGGCTCCGGCATGAGCCGCGCCCGGCTCACCTCGATGTTCGCCAGGGCGGGCAAGCGGTACGAGCAGGACCCCGAGTTCGTCCAGGAGCGCCGCAACTGGCGGCGGGCCGGCATCGTGGACCGGTCCCTCAATTCCCGCTTCGGCATCGGCGTGTTCAGCTACTTCATGCTGGCCGACGAGGTCGTCGTCTGGACCCGCGCCGTCGACGCCACCGGCCGCACCGGCGCGGAGGCCGCCCTGCGCGTCGACATCCGCTCGGGCTCCGGCCTCCTGCAGATCAACACCTCCGACGATCCCGAGGTACCGGAGGACGGCGGCACCCGTGTGCGTCTCTACCTGGCGGAACCTAAGGAGGGCGAGCAGGTGCCCTCCCTGGTGGAGACCCTGCGGACCCACCTCTGGGTGACCGAGCACAACGTCCGCGCGGAGGAACTGACCAAGCAGGGGGACGCGTTCCGCAAGCTCAGCTGGGAGCCTGGGCAGTTGGTCGGGCGCGACGAGTGGCGTCTGCCGCCCGTGCCCCTGTGCGACGAGCAGCAGGGTGAAGCCGTGGAGGCGTGGCTGGTCCAGGGCATGGGTCAGCTGCTGTTGGACGGTGTCTTCATCGAGAAGGCGCCCGAGGCGTACGGCTATGTGGTCAACCTGCGCGAGCGCCACGCCCCGGTGCCGAGTGTGGACCGTAACCAACTGCTCTCGTACGACGACGAGCTGGTCATGCGGGAGGTGCTGGGCGGGGTTCCGGCAGTGGCCTCGCGGTTCCCGGACATATCACTGCCGTGGCTCTGGGACCTGGCGCGGAAGACGCCACGGATCGCCGTCACCATGCTGGAACACCTCCCCGCCGAAGCCATGGCCGTGCTCGAGTCGGGACAGGGAAGACGACTGCTACGGGGCAAGGTGCGCCTGGCCGGTCCCGGGTGTCTGCCCATCGATGAGGACGTCCTGGATTTTCCGGGCGCCTTGGCCGCCCTCTCGGGCGGAATCCACGCCCGTCAGCTTCTGGCACGTTGGAGGGCCAGCAAGCTCGGTCTGCACCAGTCGGAGGAACCCTTCACACCCGAGGGGTACCCACCCCCGAGGGGCATCGACGCCCTGCTCTTCCAAGTACCGAAGCTCGAGAGCCGTCAGCTCGTCCTGCAGGCCGCGGCGCAGGCCCGACGTCCGGTGCGCGAGACACTCCGCGCACTGCGCAGGTACGCCGTGGTCGGCCTGGAGATACCCGAGGTGGCGGACATCAGAGCCCTCGACGGCGTACTGGTCCCCCAGGCGGCCGCCGATCTCTACTACGGCTATACGTCCATGCGGAAGCATGTGGAGGGTCTGCACGACGAGGTCGACGTGTTCTCGTTCTTCTCGGACCATTCCCGAGAGCTTGACAAGGAGCGTCCTCCCGCCCAGCACGCACCACTGCTGGCGATTTCGGCGCTGCACGGCGTCTCCCTGGGGGAGGCCACCGATCTGCTCCGTCAGCTCCGTCTGATCGACCCGGCGTTGCCGACTCCGCCCGCACTGCCCGACGACATCGCGAAGCAGCGCCTGACGACGGATGAGGTGCGCCGCCTCGCCGTGACCGAGGCGGGCACCCCCAAGTCCCCCTGGATCACGGAGAGCGAGTGGCTGCCCGGATCAGTCGGTCCGGTCGACCTCCTCAGCCGCAGCGCGCCCCCCTTCGCCCTCCCGGAACTCGCCCAGCGCATCGAGCAGTTCGCCTGCCTCGGCTACTCGCTGGAGGCTCCTGTGACACCTGAGGCGCTCGACACACGCACCCTTCCGCCCGACCAGCAGCTCCTGCTGTCGCATGACCTCGGCCGGAGAGGCCCTTGGCGTGAAGGCGCCATTCCACTGCACCACCTGATCCAGATCTCGCAGCAGACACGGGCGACCCTGGGCGACACGGTGAACCACATCAATTCCGCGACCCCGGTGACGGGCGCTCACGCGCCCGCCCTGCCCCCGGAGACCGCCGACTGGACCGCGCCGGACTGGGTTTACCGCATCTTCCGGGAACGGCCGGTGGCGATCGTCGACGCCCCCGTCCTACCGTGGGAGCTGGTGGGAGCCTTCATCCCCCAGGAGTCCACTCGTATCGACGAGCTCCAGGACGCGGTACGAGCGCTGGACGCCTGCGGAATGGTGGACTGGCAGGGCGCCGACAGCACGGCCGTGCAACGCCAGGCAGACGCTCCGACCCACCGTCTGCTGCGCCCTTTCCCCTCCGTGGGGCTGATCGGCAGTTGCCGGTTCGAGCAAGGCGAGGCCACCATGGGCTATCTCCTGGCACTCGCCGCACACTTCGATCTGGAAGTGGGCGCCGTGGCCGACGAGTTGCGACAGATCGAGACCGCTCTCGAACTCAAGGTCCCCGACATCCCGGCGGAGGCCTACGGCCTACGGCTGACAGAAGGGGACCTCCGTCCTCTCCTGACGGACGAGTTCCTCTTGATCGGCAGGCCTGTCGAGCTCGTGGAGGAGATATCCGTCCACGGCATCCTGACCTTCTGCACGCAGCGCGGGCGCGACGGCTATCGCACGCTCGGCGAGGTGTTCCGCCATGTCGCCCGCCTGGCTTCTCTGGGAGGCATCAGGCTGCCTGGCGAGTTCCAGGGCCCCGACGCCGAGCGTCTGGCCGACTTCACCCCCGATGCCTTCGACCTCACCGCCTTCGACGAGGGCCTCCTGGCCTCCGGCACCCTGGGTCCCCTCGAACTCGTCCTCCTGGCCGGCCGCTTCAGCTGGAGTCTGGCCAGGACCTACGATCGCTACGCCCCCTTCGCCTGCCTGGGCCTGGACGTCACCGTCAGTGCTCCGGAGGGCGACGAGCGGGACATCGTCCCCGACTGGGCCGACGTCATCATCCTCACCACCCGGCTGACCGGCCGCGCCCCCGCGCTCTCCGGCACCGTGCCCGTCGACCACCTCGCACTCTGCGCCGAGGAAACCGAGACCGACGAGGCCGGCGTACGCGAACGCCTGAGCCGGTACGCCCGCCTCTTCTCGTTCACACTGCCCGCCCCCGCCGAACCGTCCGGACCGGCCGCCCCCGCCGCAGCGCTCCATCGAAAGGCCTCCGCCCCATGACGCCAGAGACGCCCTACCGCCGCCACCCACACCCCGGCACGCTCACCTTCCAGTGGACGGCGCAGAACAACGGCGACGAGAAGGAGCTGACGGTCACCGGCACCTGCCCGGTGTGCGAGTGCGCCATGACCCACTCCTTCGGTCCCGTTCAGCCGCTGATCGCGAAAGGCGGCGGTGGTTTCCTGGGCCGCCGCAAGGCACCCGCCGAGCCGGAGATCTGGAATGTGTCGTGTGCCTGCGAGGGCTACCACCAGCCCCGCCCCGCACATCGCGGCGGCTGCGGAGCCATGCTGACCCTCGCACCGCCGCCCGCCCATCTCACCGGAGGGATCTGACGCACCGCATGCCACCCCCACGCTTCACCTTCGAGCAGCTCTGCGACGCCGAGGACCGGGCACAGGCGATGCGGGACCCGCATGCGCAACTCCGCCTCGCGGTCCACCAGGCAGAGGGCTACCGGACCTTTCTGTCCTCGCTCACCGGACTGCTGGCGGCGGTCTTCGTCCTCAAGGGGCAGGAGGATCTGAGCAAACTCTCCGGCTGCTGGCGTTCGGCGGTGATCTCCTTGCTGATCAGCGGTTTCGCAGGGCTGATCACCGCCACCTGGCTCAGCGTTCTCGCGACCCACGACCGGCCGGGAGTCGAGGTCTACAGCGAGCCCAACCGGCTGCTGTCGTACGAGAAGCGGCGCACCCGGACGGTCTGGCTGCAGGTGGAGGCCGCCCGCTGGCTCGGCCTGGTCAGCGTCCTCGCGGTCGCCGCAGCCGTCATCGTCACCTGGCTGGCCCCGGCCAAGTAGACACACCGGGACGCGCGCATACGACGGCGCCTGCCCAGTCGTCCGGTCGGGGACTGGAGGGCAGGCGCCGTCTGTGTTCCGTACGCCGTTGTACGGGACGTGAAGGGGGTCTGAGGGATCAGACCATCAGCGAGCGGTCCGTGGGCCGGATCGGCGCCGGAAGTTCGCTCGCGCCCGTGAGGAAGCGGTCGCAGCCCCGTGCCGCCGAGCGGCCTTCGGCGATCGCCCACACGATGAGCGACTGACCGCGACCCGCGTCACCGGCGACGAACACGCCGGGCACGTTGGTCTGGAAGTCGGCGTCGCGGGCGATGTTGCCGCGCTCGTCGAGTTCCAGGCCGAACTGGTCCACGAGACCGTTCTCGCGGTCCGTGCCCGTGAAGCCCATCGCCAGCGTCACCAGCTGGGCGGGGATCTTGCGCTCCGTGCCCGGCTTCTGTGTGAGCTTGCCGTCGACGAACTCGACCTCGACGAGGTGGAGCCACTGGACGTTGCCGTCCTCGTCGCCCTCGAAGTGGGTGGTGGAGACGGAGTAGACCCGCTCGCCGCCCTCCTCGTGCGCGGAGGTGACCTTGTAGAGCATGGGGAAGGTCGGCCACGGCTGGTTCGCGGCGCGGTCCTCACCCGGCCTCGGCATGATCTCCAACTGCGTGACGGAGGCCGCGCCCTGGCGATGGGCGGTGCCCACGCAGTCGGCGCCGGTGTCGCCGCCGCCGATGACCACGACGTGCTTGCCCTCGGCCGTGATGGGGGGCGCCACGAAGTCGCCCTCCTGCACCTTGTTGGCCAGCGGCAGGTACTCCATGGCCTGGTGGATGCCGTTCAGCTCGCGGCCGGGGACCGGGAGGTCACGGGCGGTCGTGGCGCCGGCGGCGATGACGACGGCGTCGTACCGCTTCCTCAGGTCCGTCGCCTTGAGGTCGCGGCCGATCTCGATGCCCGTGCGGAAGCGGGTGCCCTCCGCGCGCATCTGCTCGATACGGCGGTTGATGTGCCGCTTCTCCATCTTGAACTCGGGGATGCCGTAGCGGAGGAGACCTCCGACGCGGTCCGCGCGCTCGTAGACGGCGACGGTGTGACCGGCCCGCGTCAGCTGCTGGGCGGCGGCCAGGCCCGCCGGGCCCGAGCCGATGACCGCGACCGTCTTGCCGGACAGGCGCTCGGGGATCTGCGGCGCGACGTCACCGCTGTCCCACGCCTTGTCGATGATCGAGACCTCGACGTTCTTGATGGTGACGGCCGGCTGGTTGATGCCGAGCACGCACGCCGACTCGCAGGGTGCCGGGCAGAGGCGACCGGTGAACTCCGGGAAGTTGTTGGTCGCGTGCAGGCGCTCCGAAGCCGCGCCCCAGTCCTCGCGGTAGGCGTAGTCGTTCCACTCGGGGATCAGGTTCCCGAGGGGACAGCCGTTGTGGCAGAACGGGATGCCGCAGTCCATGCAGCGGCTGGCCTGCTTGCTGATGATCGGCAGCAGGGAGCCGGGGACGTAGACCTCGTTCCAGTCCTTGAGGCGTACGTCGACGGGGCGGGACTTGGCGACCTCGCGCCCGTGGTTGAGAAAGCCCTTCGGGTCAGCCATTGATCGCCGCCTCCATCATCTTCTCGGTGATCTCGGTCTCGGAGAGACCGGCCTGCTCGGCGGCGGCCTTGGCGGCGAGCACTGCCTTGTACGTGCTGGGGATGATCTTGCTGAAGCGCTCCACGGCGACGGTCCAGTCGGCGAGCAGCTTCTCGGCGACCGTGGAGCCGGTCTCCTCGGCGTGACGGCGCACCACGTCGTGCAGCCACTGCTTGTCGTCGTCGGACAGGGCCTCGACGGCGCCCACGTTGCCGACGTTGACGTTGTCGCGGTTCAGGTCGATGACGTACGCGACGCCGCCCGACATACCGGCCGCGAAGTTGCGGCCCGTCTCGCCGAGGATGACCGCGTGGCCGCCGGTCATGTACTCGCAGCCGTGGTCGCCGACGCCCTCGGACACCACCGTGGCGCCGGAGTTACGGACGCAGAACCGCTCGCCCGTACGGCCGCGGAGGAACAGCTCGCCGCCGGTCGCGCCGTAGGCGATGGTGTTGCCCGCGATGGTGGAGTACTCGGCGAGGTGGTCGGCGCCCCGGTCGGGGCGGACGATCACCCGGCCGCCGGAGAGTCCCTTGCCGACGTAGTCGTTGGCGTCGCCCTCCAGGCGCAGTGTGACACCGCGCGGGAGGAAGGCGCCGAAGGACTGGCCCGCCGAGCCGGTGAAGGTGATGTCGATGGTGTCGTCGGGCAGACCGGCGCCGCCGAACTTCTTCGTCACCTCGTGGCCGAGCATGGTGCCGACCGTGCGGTTGATGTTGCGGACCTTGACCTGGGCGCGCACCGGCTGGGCGTCGGTGGCCTCCGAGGCGGCGAGTGCGTCGGCGGCGAGCTTGATCAGCTCGTTGTCGAGCGCCTTCTCCAGGCCGTGGTCCTGCTCGATGAGCTGGTGGCGGACGGCGCCCTCGGGCAGCTCGGGGACGTGGAACAGGGGCTCCAGGTCCAGGCCCTGCGCCTTCCAGTGGTCGACCGCGCGGGTCACGTCGAGTGTCTCGGCGTGGCCGACGGCCTCCTCGATGGAGCGGAAGCCCAGCTCGGCGAGGAGCTCGCGCACCTCCTCCGCGATGAACTGGAAGAAGTTGACGACGTACTCGGCCTTGCCGGCGAAGCGGTCGCGGAGCGTCGGGTTCTGCGTGGCGATGCCGACCGGACAGGTGTCCAGGTGGCAGACGCGCATCATGACGCAGCCGGAGACGACCAGCGGCGCGGTCGCGAAACCGAACTCCTCGGCGCCGAGGAGCGCGGCGATGACCACGTCACGGCCGGTCTTCAGCTGGCCGTCGGTCTGGACGACGATGCGGTCGCGCAGGCCGTTGAGCAGCAGCGTCTGCTGGGTCTCGGCGAGGCCGAGCTCCCAGGGACCGCCCGCGTGCTTCAGCGAGGTGAGCGGGGATGCGCCCGTTCCGCCGTCGTGGCCGGAGATGAGGACGACGTCCGCGTGTGCCTTGGACACACCGGCCGCGACCGTACCGACACCGACCTCGGAGACCAGCTTCACGTGGATCCGCGCCTGCGGGTTCGCGTTCTTCAGGTCGTGGATCAGCTGGGCCAGGTCTTCGATGGAGTAGATGTCGTGGTGCGGCGGCGGGGAGATGAGGCCCACGCCCGGCGTCGAGTGACGGGTCTTGGCGACCCACGGGTACACCTTGTGGCCGGGCAGCTGACCGCCCTCACCGGGCTTGGCGCCCTGGGCCATCTTGATCTGGATGTCGTCCGCGTTGACCAGGTACTCGCTCGTCACACCGAAGCGGCCGGAGGCGACCTGCTTGATGGACGAACGGCGCGCGGGGTCGTAGAGACGGTCCGGGTCCTCGCCGCCCTCACCGGTGTTGGACTTGCCGCCCAACTGGTTCATGGCAATGGCGAGCGTCTCGTGCGCCTCCTTGGAGATGGAGCCGTACGACATGGCGCCGGTCGAGAACCGCTTGACGATCTCGGAGGCCGGCTCGACCTCGTCGATGGAGATCGGCTGCCGGTCGCTCTTGAAGCCGAACAGGCCGCGCAGCGTCATCAGACGCTCGGACTGCTCGTTCACGCGGTCCGTGTACTGCTTGAAGATGTCGTAGCGGCGCGTACGCGTGGAGTGCTGGAGGCGGAAGACCGTCTCCGGGTCGAACAGGTGCGGCTCGCCCTCACGGCGCCACTGGTACTCGCCGCCGATCTCCAGCGCGCGGTGCGCCGGAGCGATGCCGGAGGCGGGGTACGCCTTGGCGTGGCGGGCGGCGACCTCCTTGGCGATGACGTCGATGCCGACGCCGCCGATCTTGGTGGCCGTGCCGTTGAAGTACTTCTCGACGAACTCGTCCGCGAGACCGACGGCCTCGAAGACCTGGGCGCCCCGGTAGGAGGCGACCGTGGAGATGCCCATCTTCGACATGACCTTCAGGACGCCCTTGCCGAGGGCGTAGATCAGGTTGCGGATGGCCTGCTCGGCCTCGATGTCGGAGAGGAACGTTCCGGCGCGGACGAGGTCCTCGACGGATTCCATCGCCAGGTACGGGTTGACGGCGGCGGCGCCGAAGCCGATCAGCAGGGCGACGTGGTGGACCTCGCGGACGTCACCGGCCTCGACCAGCAGGCCCACCTGGGTGCGCTGCTTGGTGCGGATGAGGTGGTGGTGGACGGCCGCGGTGAGCAGCAGCGACGGGATCGGCGCGTGCTCGGCGTCGGAGTGGCGGTCCGACAGGACGATCAGTCGGGCGCCGTTGTCGATGGCGGCGTCGGCCTCGGCGTAGATCTCCTCGATGCGCGCGGCGAGGGCGTCACCGCCGCCGGAGACCCGGTAGAGGCCCGACAGTGTGGCGGCCTTCATGCCGGGCATGTCGCCGTCGGCGTTGATGTGGATGAGCTTGGCCAGCTCGTCGTTGTCGATCACCGGGAAGGGCAGGGTGACGCTCCGGCACGACGCGGCGGTCGGCTCCAGGATGTTGCCCTCCGGGCCCAGCGAGGAGCGCAGCGAGGTCACGAGCTCCTCGCGGATGGCGTCCAGCGGCGGGTTGGTGACCTGCGCGAACAGCTGCGTGAAGTAGTCGAAGAGCAGACGCGGGCGCGAGGACAGCGCGGCGATCGGCGAGTCCGTGCCCATCGAGCCGATGGGCTCGGCGCCGGCCTTGGCCATCGGCGCGAGGATGACGCGCAGCTCCTCCTCGGTGTAGCCGAAGGTCTGCTGGCGGCGGGTGACCGAGGCGTGGGTGTGCACGATGTGCTCACGCTCGGGCAGGTCGGAGAGTTCGATCTCCCCTGCCTCCAGCCACTCCGCGTAGGGGTGCTCGGCGGCGAGGCCGGCCTTGATCTCGTCGTCCTCGACGATGCGGTGCTCGACGGTGTCGACGAGGAACATACGGCCCGGCTGCAGGCGCCCCTTGCGGACCACCTTGGCGGGGTCGATGTCGAGGACGCCGACCTCGGAGCCGAGGACGACGAGGCCGTCGTCGGTGACCCAGTAGCGGCCGGGACGCAGGCCGTTGCGGTCGAGGACCGCGCCGACCTGCCTGCCGTCGGTGAAGGTGACACAGGCCGGGCCGTCCCAGGGCTCCATCATCGTGGAGTGGAACTGGTAGAAGGCGCGGCGGGCCGGGTCCATGGAGTCGTGGTTCTCCCACGCCTCCGGGATCATCATCAGCACGGAGTGCGGCAGGGAGCGGCCACCGAGGTGGAGCAGCTCCAGGACCTCGTCGAAGGACGCCGAGTCGGAGGCGTCGGGCGTGCAGATCGGGAAGATCCGCTCCAGCTTGTCCTGGGCGCCGAACAGGTCGGAGACCAGCTGGGACTCGCGGGCGCGCATCCAGTTGCGGTTGCCCATGACCGTGTTGATCTCGCCGTTGTGCGCGACGAAGCGGTACGGGTGGGCGAGCGGCCACGACGGGAAGGTGTTCGTGGAGAACCGGGAGTGCACGAGCGCGATCGCGGAGGCGAAGCGGCGGTCGGACAGGTCCGGGAAGAAGGGCTCGAGCTGGCCGGTGGTCAGCATGCCCTTGTAGACGATGGTCCGCGCGGACAGCGAGGGGAAGTAGACGTCGACCTCGCGCTCGGCACGCTTGCGCAGCACGAACGTCTTGCGGTCGAGGTCGATGTCCTTCGACGTGCCGTCGGCGACGAAGACCTGACGGAACACGGGCATCGTCGAGCGGGCCGTGGCGCCGAGCAGCTCGGGGGCGACGGGCACCTCACGCCAGCCGAGGACGGTCAGGCCCTCTTCGGCGGCGATGGCCTCGATGCGGGTGGCGGCGTCGTCCGCGCCGTCCTCGGGCAGGAAGCCGATTCCGACGGCGTACGAGCCGGCCTCGGGCAGCTCGAATCCGGCCACCTCGCGGAAGAAGGCGTCGGGAACCTGGGAGAGGATGCCGGCGCCGTCACCCGAGTCGGGCTCCGAACCGGTCGCCCCTCGGTGCTCCAGGTTGCGCAGAACCGTGAGCGCCTGCTCGACCAGCGCATGGCTCGCCTCGCCGGTGAGGGTGGCCACGAAGCCGACGCCACAGGCGTCGTGCTCGTTGCGGGGGTCGTACATACCCTGCGCAGCAGGGCGAGCATCCATGAACGACCGCTTCTGGCCATTCGTGGAGTGCTGGGACGGCTGGCGCGGCGTACGCATCGGCTCTCCCGTCGTCGTCATCTGGCATATGCGAATTGCCGAGGGACGACGCTGGCCCTCTGCGTAAAGTGCAAAATTTCGTGCAGGTTACATGATGGAACGATTCCCGGGAACCGGATACTTCGTCCCAGCATGCGGACGCCACGAGCACGGAGGGGGTGCCGCGCACGGTGGCGTGATCAGGGGAGCCGACCAGGCAGATCGATGTCGGCCGACGGGGGCGAAGAAGGCGTCGTCGCCCGCTGTTCCAGGTGCCCGGCAGGCGTCATTGCCCGCGGTGCTTACGGCTCATGCCCAGCGGTTAAGCATTCGAAACCGCTTGGTAACCACTATTTATGCGGTCCCGCGCATACATAGCGATCCGATCCATCATACGGCCGCCCCGAAGAGACTGCCCAGGACGTACGTCACACCCGCCGCGGCACCCCCGAGGGCGAGCTGCCTCGTCCCGCTGAACCACCAGGTCCTGGCCGTCACCCTGGCGACCACCGCACCACACCCGAAGAGCCCGAGGAGCGCCACCAGCACGGCCGGCCACAGCGCGCCCGCGCCGAGCAGATACGGCAGGACGGGCAGCAGGGCGCCCAACGCGAAGGAGCCGAAACTCGACACGGCGGCGACCGCGGGCGAGGGCAGGTCGGCGGGGTCGACACCCAGCTCCTCCCGGGCGTGGATCTCCAGCGCCTGCTCGGGATCGCGGGACAACTGCCGTGCCACCTCGTGCGCGAGATGCGGCTCGACCCCGCGGGCCGCGTAGAGCGCGGCCAGCTCCTTCTCTTCGCACTTGGGGTGCTTGCGCAACTCCCGTCGCTCTACGGCCAGTTCGGCCTCGACGAGTTCACGCTGAGAGGCCACGGAGGTGTACTCGCCGGCGGCCATGGAGAAGGCCCCGGCCGCGAGCCCCGCGAGCCCGGCGACGACGACCGCCTCCCGCCCGGCCGTCCCGCCCGCGACACCGGTCATCAGCGCCAGGTTGGACACGAGCCCGTCCATCGCACCGAACACGGCCGGCCGCAGCCAGCCGCCGTTCACGTCCCGGTGGGTGTGGTTGTCGCGGTGCGCCTCGTGCAACGCGGCCTCGGTGTCGATGATCGCCACGATCCAGCTCCCTTCCTCACGTCGAACGTACGCTCGGAAAATCGCTCCTGCCAGCAAGGAAGGCCATACTTACCCGGGCCACCGGCTGTTCGAGAAACGGTCGCCGCTCATTCGTACATGGCTCTGCACAGATGTCGACCGGGTGATACACGAGCGTTCCGCGCACCGCCGAGGCACCCGGTGTGGGAGAGATCTGCACAGAGAAATCTTCAGAGCGGATCAACTGCCCACAGGGCCAGAGAGGCGACCGTATGCCTTCCATCGCCTGCATTCCCTCGGTCCCGGCGCCCGGTGACGCCGCCGACCTCCGTGAGCGGGCACGCGGGGCCATGCTCGGACTCGCCGTCGGGGACGCGCTGGGGGCGCCTGCGGAGAACATGAAGCCGTCCGAGATCCGCGCACGCTGGGGGCGCATCACGGGTTACGTCGCCGAGAACCCCTCGGGCACGGACGACACGGAGTACGCCATCTTCTCCGGGCTGCTGCTGGCCCGGCACGGCTCGGCACTCACGGTCACCCATGTGGAGACGGCCTGGCACCAGTGGATCGCGGACCAGGACGAGGGCCCGTTCCGGGGTGCGGGCTTCAGCGAGCGCGGCACCCTGGAAAACCTGCGCCGGGGCCTGGCCGCCCCGATCTCCGCCCAGCACCGGCATGCCTGGAGCGACGGCCTGGCCATGCGCGCGGCGCCCTTCGGCGTCTTCGCCGCCGGCCGCCCGGCGGAGGCCGCACGGCTGGTCGCCGTCGACGGCTCGGTCAGCCACGACGGTGAGGGCATCTACGGCGGTCAGGCGGTCGCCGCCGGCGTGGCGGCGGCGATGGCGGGCGCCCCCACGATCGCGGTCGTGGCCTCCGCCCTCGCCGTCGTCCCCGACGACTCCTGGACCGCCCGCTCCCTGCGCCGGGCCGTGGCCGTCGCCCACCGCGGCGAGCGCGCCGTGCGCTCCGCCGTCGTCATCGGCGGCTACCCCTGGACCGACCTCGCCCCCGAAGCCGTCGCCCTCGCCTTCGGCGCGTACGCGGCGGCGGACGGCGACTTCACCGAGTCCGTCCTCACCGCGGTCAACATGGGCCGCGACGCCGACACCACCGCCGCCGTCGCCGGCGCCCTCGCCGGCGCGACCCACGGCGCGGCGTCCATCCCCTCCGACTGGACCGCCGCGATCGGCCCGGCCCGCGGGAGCTGCCTCCCGTCGATGGCCGGCCACCACGTCCTGGACGTGGCGGAGCTCCTGGTCCCGGGCGAGGGCGGCAAATGGGGCACCAACGCGCACCCCCTCCCCCACGCCCCCTGGCCCCCACCGGACCCGGGCGCCTTCACCCTGGCCGCCGACACCAGAACGGAGACCCCCTCATGACCTGGCCCCGACCATGGGACGAGCCGGCACCCGGCACAGCGACTCCCGCGCCGGACAAGCCGACCTCGACCACAGCGCCTCCCGCCCGGGACTCACCGACCTCGACCACAACACCTCCCGCCCAGGACTCGCCGACACCGACCACACCACCCGCCACGCGGGACGCGCCGACACCGACCACACCACCTGCCACCCGGGACGAGACACCCGCCACCGCGACACCCCCGCCGTACGGCGGGCCGAAGACTGCCGCCGACAGGGCGACGAGTGGCGGCGCCTCGACCCGCACCGCCCCCACCTCCTGGGCGGCGAACGCACCCGACGGAATCGAGATCGCCGTCGCGGCAAAGCCGTTCGAACCCGGACCCACGGCCGCCGACGGCGAGGACACCCCACAGGGGCCACCCGCACCCGACGACGAAAGCCGCACGGGTGGTGCGGGTGGGAAAAAACACCCGGCCGAAGGCGGAGCCGAGGCCGAAACCCCCCGCCCCGCGACAGCCCCCCGCCCCCCGACGGCTCGCCGAATCGAGGGCCTCCTGCTCGGCCTAGCCGCAGGCGACGCCGCCGGCTGGCCCGCCGCCCGCCACCGCGCGGCCCGTATGCCGGAGTGGACCCGCCGCCTCACCCGCGAGCTGGACACCTTCGCCGAGCAGAACGCCACCACCACCCTCCCCGTACCCATCGCCCTCAACCAGCCCCCCGAGCCCCTGCGCCTCGGCCCCTCCGACGACGCCGAGTGGGCGGCGTTCGCGGCGGAGGCGGTCCTGCGCGCCTCGGACGCGGCAGCCCTCGGCGACCTCAGCCTGGAACGCCGCACCCGCGCCTCGATCGACCTCTCGTGGAACGCCGTCGCCAGCGAGATCGCCGCCGCCGCCGAACGCGCCCCCGAGGTCGAGTCCGCCGTACTCCCCCTGCGCGCCCGTATCTCCGTACGCGCCGGCCTCGGCAACCTCGCCACCGGCCTGCGCCCGCCCGCCACCGGTCACGACAACCCGCACTACTTCGACGACGCCGCCTGCGTACGCGCCTGCGTGCTGGCCGTCGCCCATCCCGGCGCCCCCCGACTCGCCGCCGACCTGGCCGAGTTCGACGCCCGCTACACCCAGGACGGCGACGGCGTGCACGGCGCACGCGCGATGGCCGCCGCGCTCGCGCTGGCGCTCGTCGGCGCGAAGGTCGACGACTGCGTGGCCGCCGCCCTCGCCGAACTCCCCGCCGAGACGGAGATCGGCCGCAACGCCCGCCACGCCCTCGATCTCGCCCACCGGCACAGAAAAGAAGGAACATTCGCTCTCGTCCCGCTCCTGGAGCACCAGATCGTGGATCACGTCTACAGCTACGGCATCGCCGCCGCCGAGACCGTCCCCGTCGCCCTCGCCCTCGCCACCGCCGCCGAGGGCCGGATCGCCGAGGCCGTCCCCGCCGCGGCCTGTCTCTCCCGCGTCGCCGACTCCGCCCCCGCCCTCGCCGGTGCCCTGACCGGCGCGCTCAGCGGCGGCACCGCCATCCCCGACGCCTGGCGGGACGCCTGCCGCACCCTCTCCGGCTGCGCCCTCCCCCGCCTCACCGGTACGGATCTCGTACACCTCGCCGAACTTCTCGCAGCCACGGAACTCGCCGTCCCGGGAGGATGATTCGGGCATGACGCCCCCCATGGAAGCCAGTCGGCACGCGACTCCCCCTGCTGGAGCGAACCTAGAAGAGCGCATCACCGGTGCCTTGGTCGGCGCCGCCGTCGCGGACGCACTCGGCGGCCCGGTCGAGGGCTACACCCCGGAACAGATCCTCGAACGGCACGGCGGCCGCGTCCACGGCATCGTCGGCCCCTGGAGCGGCGACGACTGGCGCACCGCCCGCCCCATCGCCCCGTACCACAAGGGCGACGGCCACGTCACCGACGACACCTTGATGACCCACGCGCTCGTACGGGTCTACGACCGGGTCCGCGACCACCTGGACGCCTACTCCGTCGCCGAGCACCTGGTGCCGGACATGATGACGACCCCGCGCTGGATCCCGGAACTGGAGGCGGAGGCCCTCCCCCTCCAGCGGGTCTTCCTCGCCGAGAAGTGGCTGGTGGCCCGCATCCACTACGGCCACGTCGACCCCCGCGAGGCCGGCACCGGCAACATCGTCAACTGCGGGGCGGCGATGTACATGGCCCCGGTCGGCCTGGTCAACGCGGCCAACCCGCCCGGCGCGTACGCCGAGGCCCTCGACATCGCGGGCGCCCACCAGTCGTCGTACGGCAGGGAGGCGGCGGGCGTGTTCGCGGCGGCCGTCGCGGCGGCGTGCGCGCCGGGCGCCACGGCGGAGTCGGTGATCGAGTCCTGCCTCGCCCTGGCGAAGGACGGCACCCGCGCGGCGATCGAGTCGGTGTGCGAAGTGGCCCGACGGCACACGGACTTCGAGTCGGCGCTACGGCCGCTGCGCGAGGCGGTCACCCCGTTCGACACGGTCGGCCCCGACTACCGCGCCCCCTCTCTCGGTGCCCGCCGCCCCTCCCGGCTGCACGCGATCGAGGAACTCCCCATCGCGCTGGGCATGTTGCTGGTGGCGCGCGGCGACTACCGCCACGCCGTCCTGGGCTCCGTGAACTACGGCCGCGACTGCGACTCGATCGCCACGATGTCCGGCGCCCTCGCGGGCGCGCTGGGCTCGGACATTCCGTCCGACTGGGCCAAGACGGTGGCCGAGGCAAGCCGTCTGGACCTCCACGCCCCCGCCACGACACTGACGGAGGTCACCCGCCAGATCCACGACCAGGACGTACACCGCCGCCGCGCCCACGAGTCCGCATTCACCACCCTGGCGTCCGCCCGGTGACCCCCCTCCGCCTCACCTGGGTCCAGCCGGAGGACCTCCTCGGTCACGAGCTCCACCAGGCACGGCTGGACGGCCGTGAACCCTCGGCCATCGCCGCCCGCTGGCGCGCGGCGGGCGGCCCCCCGGCCCCCCTCCGCGCCGGCGCCTCCCCCCAACGCGCCTCCCGCTACCTGAGACTGCTGGCCGGGGACCTCCTGGACGAACTGGCCGACCTCCCCAGCAGCTTGGCCGACAGCGAGCCGACACACCTGCACCGGATCAAGGCCCTGTGCCCGGACTGGCCGACCCGCCCGACCCGTCCCGCCCCGGCCCCCTACCTCCCCCGCCTCGAAGCCGCCTGGCTGGGCCGAGCCGCCGGCTGTCTGCTGGGCAAACCCGTCGAGAAGCTCTCCCTCACCGCCATCCGCCAACTCGCCGCCGCCACCGGCAACTGGCCCCTCACCACCTGGTTCACCGCCCGAGGCGTCCCCCCGGAACTCCTCACCGCCCACCCCTGGAACCGCCGCTCCGCCCCCACCTCCCTCGCCGAGAACATCGACGGCATGCCCGAGGACGACGACCTCAACTACCCCCTGCTCAACCTGCTCCTCCTCACCCGTCACGGCAGGCACTTCACCACCACCGACGTGGCGACGCTCTGGCTCGACGAACTCCCCGCGGGCCGCACCTTCACCGCCGAACGCATCGCCTACCGCAACCTCCTCAGCGGCATCGACCCCCCGCGCACCGCCCGCCACCGCAACCCGTTCCGCGAATGGATCGGCGCCCTGATCCGCGCCGACGTCCACGGCTGGACCAACCCCGGCGACCCCGCCACCGCGGCCGAACAGGCCCACCGCGACGCCACCCTCACCCACACCGCGAACGGCGTCTACGCGGCGATGTTCCTCGCGGCCACCATCGCGGACGCGGCGACCGGCACCCACGACGTCCACCACTGCCTGCGCACCGGCCTCAAGGTCGTCCCCCCGCACTCCCGCCTCGCGGGAGCCGTCCGGCACGCCCTGCAACTCACCGCCGAGACCCGCGACTTCGACACGGTCGTCGACCGGCTCCACACCACCTACGCCGACCACCACTGGGTCCACGCCATCCCCAACACGGCCCTGCTGACCGCCGCCCTGACCCACGCGGACGGCGACTTCACGGCCTCCATCTGCCGTGCGGTGTCGGGCGGTTGGGACACGGACTCCAACGGCGCGGCGGCGGGCAGTGTCGCGGGCCTCCTGGCCGGCTCCCCGGACGCCCTCCCCGACCGCTGGACGGCACCACTCAAGAACCGCCTGGCCACCTCGATCGCCGACTTCAACGGCATCGGCTTCGACACCCTGGCCCACCTCACCCTCCGGGAGACCCACCACCCATGACCCAGGCGTACGACCCCCCGCTCACCCACCTTCGCGTCCTCGACCTCGCCACCCTCTTCGCCGGCCCCCTCGCCGCGACGATGCTCGGCGACTTCGGCGCGGAGGTCATCAAGGTCGAGCACCCCACGAAGCCGGACCCGTCCCGCGGCCACGGCCCGTCGAAGGACGGCGTGGGCCTGTGGTGGAAGCTGCTGGGCCGCAACAAGCGCACCCTGACGCTCGACCTCTCCAGACCCGGTGGCCGGGACACCCTCCTCCGCCTCGCCGCCACCGCCGACGTGGTCATCGAGAACTTCCGCCCCGGCACCCTGGAGAGGTGGGGCATGGGCTGGAAGGAACTGTCCGCCGCGAACCCGCGTCTGGTCCTCGCCCGCGTCACCGGCTTCGGCCAGTTCGGCCCGTACGCGCACCGCCCCGGCTTCGGCACGCTCGCCGAGGCGATGAGCGGCTTCGCCGCGATCACCGGCGAGCCGGACGCCCCACCGGTCCTCCCGCCCTTCGGCCTCGCCGACTCGATCGCCGGCCTGGCGACGGCCTACGCGGTGATGACCGCACTCGCCGCGCGTGATGGCACCGGTGAGGGGCAGGTGGTCGACATGGCGATCATCGAGCCGATCCTCACCGTCCTCGGACCCCAGCCCCTCTGGTACGACCAACTGGGCCACGTCCAGCCCCGCACGGGCAACCGCTCCGCCAACAACGCGCCCCGCAACACCTACCGCACGGCGGACGGTTCCTGGGTGGCCGTCTCCACCTCGGCGCAGTCCGTCGCGGAACGGGTGATGCGGCTGGTGGGCCGCCCCGAACTGATCGACGAGCCCTGGTTCGGCTCGGGCGCCGAGCGGGCTCGGCACGCGGACGTCCTCGACGAGGCGGTCGGCGCCTGGATCGCGCGCCACACCCGCGAGGAGGTCGTCGAGTCGTTCGAGAAGGCGGAGGCGGCGGTCGCCCCCGTCCAGGACGTACGGGAGGTGATGACCGACCCGCAGTACCGTGCCCTGGACACGATCACGACCGTCGACGACCCCGATCTCGGCCCCCTGCGCATGCAGAACATCCTCTTCCGCCTCTCCGCCACGCCCGGCGCCATCCGCTGGGCGGGCCGCCCGCACGGCGCCGACACGGACGCGGTCCTCACGGAACTGGGCCTGACCGGACCGGACATCGAAACCCTCCGCGAGGAGGGCGCCCTGTGACCGGCCGACCGACGGCGCCCTTCCCACTGACCTGGCTGTACGCCCCCGGCGATCGCCCCGAGGTGGTCACGAAGGCCCTGGCTTCCGGCGCCGACGTGGTGATCGTGGACCTGGAGGACGCGGTCGCCCCCGACCGCAAGGACTACGCCCGCGCGGCCACCGCCGAACTCCTCATGACCCCGCCCCCCGTCCCCGTCCACGTACGCGTGAACGCCCTGGGCACCCCCCAGTCCGAAGAGGACCTCAGAACCCTCCCCCGCCTCCCCGGCCTGGCGGCCCTCCGCCTCCCGAAGATCACGTCCCCCACCGAGATCGCGAACGTCGCGGAGCGGACGGCTTCAGCCGCCGCCTCCGCCTCGGCCGCCTCCGCCTCACCGGCACCGGCACCGACGCCCACGCCCACGCCCACGCCCACGCCCACGCCCACGCCCGCGCCCGCGCCCGCGCCCGCGCGAGGACACACGATCCCCCTGTACGCCCTCCTCGAATCGGCCCTGGGGGTGGAACGCGCCTACGACATCGCGGCATCCCACCCCGCCCTCCACGGCATCGCCCTCGGCGAGGCGGACCTCCGCGCCGACCTGGCCGTCCACCACGACCCGGCTCTGGACTGGTCCCGCTCCCGAGTGATCCTCGCCGCCCGCGCCGCCGGCCTCTTCTCCCCGGCCCAGTCGATCCACCCGGACACCCGAGACCTCGAAGGCCTGGCCATCACCTCGGCCCACGGCCGCGCCCTCGGCTTCCTCGGCCGCGCCGCCATTCACCCCCGCCAGCTCCCGGTGATCGAACGCGCCTACGCCCCCACTGCGGCCGAGATCGAATCAGCCGAGAAGATCCTCGAAGCCGCCGCCACCCACCCGGGCGCCCAAGCCCTCCCCGACGGCCGCTTCATCGACCCCGCGGTCGTGGCCAGCGCCCACAGAACCCTGACCCTGGCCGGCCGCCCCCCGAAACACTGACCCGCCCCGCTCCGCCCCGCTCCCGTGTCCCCCCGAATCCGAAAACCCACCCGCCCGACAGGGCGAGTGGGTGGGAAAGGTCCGTCGCGGAGCGGCGGCGGATCACAGTGACCGGATCGGTGCCTCAGCTCTTGTCGGCGGACTCTGGCTTCTTCGCGGCCGGAGCATCGGAAGGCTCAACGTCCTTCTCCGCGTCGGCATCGGGCTCGACCTTCGCGTCAGGCTCGACCTTCGCGTCAGGCTCGACCTTCGCGTCAGGCTCTTCCTTCGCGTCGGACTTTCCCTTCGCGTCGGACTTTCCCTTCGTGTCGGGCTCGCCCGAGGCCTTCCCCGGCTCCGAGCCCCCGTCCTTGTCGAGGCCCACCGCGGCAGCGCCCTCGTCGCCGTCACCGTCGGAGGCACCCGGCTCGACGACCTCCTCCCGGCCCGGCCGCTTGCGGGCCGACAGGACGATGTACACGACGGCCAGCACGAAGACGAACATCGCCGTCCAGTTGTTGAGCCGCAGCCCGAGGATGTGGTGGGCGTCGTCCACGCGCATGTACTCGATCCAGAACCGCCCCGCGCAGTACGAGGCGACGTACAGCGCGAACGCCCGGCCGTGGCCGAGCTTGAAGCGACGGTCGGCCCAGATCACGAGAACCGCGACACCGATGCACCACAGCGACTCGTAGAGGAAGGTCGGGTGGTAGGTGCCCGGCATCCGCCCGTCGGTGGAGGACGTGATCTCCACGGCCCACGGCAGTTTCGTCTCCCTGCCGTACAGCTCCTGGTTGAACCAGTTGCCCCAGCGCCCGATCGCCTGTGCGAGGGCGATACCGGGCGCGACGGCGTCGGCGTACGCGGGCAGCGGGATGCCGCGGCGACGGCAGCCGATCCACGCCCCCACCGCACCGAGAGCGATCGCGCCCCAGATGCCGAGCCCGCCCTCCCAGACCTTGAAGGCGTCCACCCAGTCACGGCCCTCGCTGAAGTACAGCTCGTAGTCCGTGATCACGTGGTAGAGCCGCCCGCCGATGAGGCCGAAGGGCACGGCCCAGACAGCGATGTCGGCGACCGTACCGGCCCGCCCGCCTCGCGCGACCCAGCGTTTGTTGCCGAGCCAGACGGCTACGAAGACACCGATGATGATGCAGAAGGCGTAGCCGCGCAGCGGGACGGGACCGAGGTACAGCACCCCGCGCGACGGGCTGGGAATGTAGGCAAGTTCCATGGCAGGGTCGACGCTACCCTGCCGGGCCCGGCCGACGGCAGGCAGCCCGGCAACGGGTCCATAACGCCGTACCCCCCGTGCCCTGCGTCCCTGACGCCCCATGGCGTTCTCGGCTCACCCGCGCCTCACCCCGCTGCCTTCGCCTCCACCATCTGCTTCAGCTTGGCGGGGGTCATGGACTGGTCCGCATAGATGTTGGTGCCGTTGAGGAAGACGCTCGGCGTGCCCGAGAAGCCGCCCTTCTGGAAGGCCTCGTTGGACTTCGCGACCCAGCCGTTGTGCGTGCCCTCCTGGACACAGGTGCGGAAGGCGGACGTGTCCAGCCCGTCGACCTTCTTCGCGAGGTCGAAGAGCTTGCTCTCGTTCGCGAAGTCGTCGTTCGTCTCCGGCGGCTGGTTCTGGTAGAGCACGTCGTGGTACGCGGCGAACCTGCCCTCGTTCTGCGCGCACGCGGCGGCGTTCGCGGCCTTGCGTGAGCCGCTGCCGCCCATGTTCCCGTCGATCAGGGTGGCGAGGTGGTACTCGACCTTCAGCTTCCCGGCCTCGGTCAGCTCGTGGATCGTCGAGCGGTAGGCGTCCTCGAAGGACTTGCAGGCCGGGCAGCGGAAGTCCTCCCACACCGAGAGGGTCGACGGTGCGCCGGCGTCCCCGACGGGGATCGCGAGGCTGTCCTCGCCCTTGGCCCCGGAGGGCGCCACGACCGGGCCCGAGTCACCGGCTTCGTCCTTGCCCGCGTTCGCCGCCACCACTCCGATCACGGCGGCCAGCCCCAGCACGCACACCACCGAGGCGCCCACGATCAGCGCCCGACGGCGCTTCTCTGCGGCCTTCTGCTTCTCGCGCTCCTCCGCCAGCCGTTCCCGGGCGGTGCGCTTCCCCTCACGGTTCTTCTCGCTCACATCCCGCAGAACGAATCGGGGAGGCGCACCGCGCCTCCCCGATCCCACTTCCACCCGTTCGAGTGAGCGGATTACCCGTTACGTCCAGCCGTCCCATAAGACAAACGGGTGAACGTGACGCGCCCCCTCACAGGCCGGGACACACGCCCGCTCATGCGCCCCGGCGCACGCCCTTCGCGAGGTCGCCCGCCAGCTCCCGTACGGCGTCCAGGCCGGCCGCCTCGTCGGGCGCGTCCAGCATCCGCTTCACGAACGCGGAGCCGACGATCACCCCGTCGGCGAACCCGGCGACCTCGGCGGCCTGCTCGGCGTTGGAGACGCCCAGGCCGACGCAGACCGGCAGGCCGGAACCCGTGGCCCGGGTGCGTTCCACCAGGTCCTGGGCCTGGGCGCCCACCGACTCCCGGGTGCCGGTGACCCCCATCAGCGAGGCGGCGTAGACGAAGCCGCTGCCCGCCGCGGTGATCTCGGCGAGGCGGGCGTCCTTGCTGCTGGGCGCGACGACGAAGACCGTGCCGAGTCCGTGCTTCTCGGCGTGCTCCCTCCACAGCGCCGACTCCTGGACGGGCAGGTCGGGCAGGATGCAGCCCGCGCCGCCCGCTTCGGCGAGCTCGGCCGTGAAGCGCTCGACGCCGTACCGGTCGATGGGGTTCCAGTACGTCATGACAAGGACCGGTTTCCCGGTGGCCTCATGGGCCTCCCGGACCGTACGCATCACGTCCGCGATCTTGACCCCACCCCGCAGGGCGATGTCGTCGGCGGTCTGGATGACGGGCCCGTCGAGGACCGGGTCGCTGTGCGGCAACCCGACCTCGACGACGTCGGCGCCGCCCTCGAAGACAGCCTTGATGGCGGCGATACCGCCGTCGACGGTCGGGAACCCGGCCGGCAGATAGGCAATCAGCGCGGACCGGCCCTCGGCCCTGGCCGCGGCGAGGGTGTCACTCAACAGCCTGATGTTGCCGCTCACTTGGCGTCCCCCTCGATCTCGGCGAGATCCGCCGCGTCGGCGGCGACCTCGGCGTCGGCCCCGCTGTCGTACAGGCCGAAGTAGCGCGCGGCCGTGTCCATGTCCTTGTCTCCGCGCCCGGACAGGTTGACGACGATCAGCCCGTCCTTGCCCAGCTCCTTGCCGACTTCCAGGGCACCGGCGAGCGCGTGGGCGCTCTCGATGGCCGGGATGATGCCCTCGGTGCGCGACAGCAGACGCAGCGCCTGCATGGCCGCGTCGTCGGTGACCGCGCGGTACTCGCCCCGGCCGCTGTCCTTGAGGTAGGCGTGCTCGGGGCCGATGCCCGGGTAGTCGAGGCCGGCCGAGATCGAGTACGGCTCGGTGATCTGGCCCTCCTCGTCCTGGAGGACGTACGAGCGCGAGCCGTGCAGGATGCCCGGCTCACCGGCGGTCAGGGTCGCCGCGTGCTCACCGGTCTCGATGCCGTGGCCGGCCGGCTCGCAGCCGATGAGGCGTACGTCGGCGTCCGGGACGAAGGCGTGGAAGAGCCCGATGGCGTTGGACCCGCCACCGACGCAGGCGACGGCTGCGTCGGGGAGCCGCCCGGCGCGTTCGAGGATCTGCCGCCTGGCCTCGACACCGATGACCCGGTGGAAGTCGCGGACCATGGCGGGGAAGGGGTGGGGCCCTGCGACGGTCCCGAACAGGTAGTGGGTGCGGTCGACGTTGGCGACCCAGTCCCGGAACGCCTCGTTGATGGCGTCCTTGAGGGTCCGGGAGCCGGACTTCACGGCGACGACCTCGGCACCCAGCATGCGCATCCGCGCGACGTTGAGTGCCTGGCGCTGGGTGTCGATCTCGCCCATGTAGATCGTGCAGTCGAGCCCGAAGAGCGCGCAGGCGGTGGCGGTGGCGACGCCGTGCTGGCCCGCGCCCGTCTCGGCGATGACCCGGGTCTTGCCCATGCGCCTGGTGAGCAGGGCCTGCCCCAGCACGTTGTTGATCTTGTGCGACCCGGTGTGGTTCAGGTCTTCACGCTTGAGGAACACCCGCGCGCCACCGGCGTGCTCGGCGAATCGGGGGACCTCGGTGAGCGAGCTGGGCCGCCCGGTGTAGTGGACGAGCAGATCGTCGAGCTCACGCGCGAACTCCGGGTCGTGCTTCGCCTTGTCGTACTCCACGGCGACCTCGTCCACGGCGGCGACCAGCGCCTCCGGGATGAACTTGCCGCCGAACGCGCCGAAGTACCCCTCGGCGCTGGGGACCTGACCCTCAGGGTCGGGGATGAAGAACTCACTGGACATGCGATCACCTCACAGGGGCACAGCCCCGGGTCGGTCGGACGATGGGATCACAGGGATCGCGCTCACGCCGCACTGAGAGCCGTAGCCGGAACACACCCTCGCGAACGGTCGTCGGACCTCGCTCCGGTGGATCATGCTTCCGCCGCGACGGCGAACATCCGTACGCATACGCACGGTGTCGTACGCATACGCAGGTGGTGTGCGCATACGCACGGTGTTGTGCGCGTACGGCGTCGGCGCCGTACGACCGGAGCCCGGACGGGGGCCGGTCGTACGGCACATCGCGTGTGTTCAGCGGAAGAGGCGGCTCAGCTCACCGCAGGTGACGCGCGCCCTGGGCCATCGCATGCCGTTCACCTGGCCCGGCTCGTCACCGATGACATAGCGGACCCGGCGCCCGTGGACACGGCGGGCGGGCGCCCTGCAGCCACGGGGACGGCACCCACGCGCGAGGCGGGCGTAGGGGTCCCTGGTCGTCATGGTGATCGAGAACATCGGGGCACAGACTACCGGCCCCGGTTCACCCGTGTGAGCGACATCCAGTGACACGGCCGACCGTACGCGCCCCGCCCCCGCCGGGGCGGGCCCCGGCAGGTCGGCGGCGAAGGCGCGCTCGGTCATGGCGGTCAGCCCCGCCCGTGCCGGAGGGCCGGGTGCTCGCCCGCCGCGACGAGGTCGGCGACCGCTGTCTTGGGGTCCTTGCCGGTGACGAGGGACTCGCCCACGAGCACCGCGTCGGCGCCGGCGTTGGCGTAGGCGATGAGGTCGTGGGGGCCCCGGACGCCCGACTCGGCGATCTTGACGATGGAGTCGGGGATCTCGGGGGCGACCCGCTCGAATGTGGTGCGGTCGACCTCGAGGGTCTTGAGGTTGCGGGCGTTGACGCCGATCACGCGGGCGCCCGCGTCGACCGCCCGCTCGACCTCGTCCTCGTCGTGGACTTCGACGAGCGGGGTGAGCCCGATGGACTCGGCACGCTCGATCAGCGACTCCAGCGCCGGCTGGTCGAGGGCCGCGACGATCAGCAGGACCACGTCGGCGCCGTACGCACGGGCCTCCCACAGCTGGTACGAGGTGACGATGAAGTCCTTGCGCAGGACGGGGATGTCCACGCGCGCCCGGACCGCCTCCAGGTCGGCCAGCGAGCCGCCGAAGCGGCGCTGTTCGGTGAGGACGGAGATGACAGCCGCGCCACCCGCCTCGTAGTCGGCGGCGAGACCGGCCGGGTCGGCGATCGCGGCGAGCGCGCCCTTGGAGGGGCTGGACCGCTTGACCTCGCAGATCACCTTGACGCCGTCGCCGCGCAGGGCGGCCGCGCCGTCCTTGGCCGCCGGAGCCTTCGCCGCACGCTCCTTGAGCTCGTCGAGGCTGACGCGCGCCTGCCGCTCCGCGAGGTCGGCACGGACTCCGTCGATGATCTCGTCGAGCACACTCACGCGAGCGGCCCCCTTTCAGACGGTGGGAAAGCGGTGACAACGTGACAACGTTTGACCGTCGTGTACGGACAGTCGAGTGGTTCACAGGGCTGTGGCAGTTCACTGCGATGGTATCCGGAGGAGGGCGTAGGCCTCGCATCCGGTTGACGGCGGTCCCACTACCTGGACGTTCGCCGTTCGGTCAAGGGTGGAGCCAACCACCGAACGGCAGGTTCCGGACAACCGTGAAGACCAGCGCCAATGCACCGAGCGACCACATCTGCACGGTCCCGAACCGAAGGCGCAGAGGTCGTCCACGCGCCACCTGGACCACCCAAACGGTCCACAACACCGCCAAGCCCAGGAAGCCTGCCACGGCCAGCGCGTTGTCGGTGAGGGCGGTCGCGATGTCCCCGTGCGCGAAGGCGTGCGCGCTGCGCAGACCGCCGCAGCCGGGGCAGTAGAGGCCGGTGAACCGCCACAGCGGGCAGACCGGGTAGTGGCCGGGTTCGTTGGGGTCCACGGCCGCGACGTACGCGAAGGCCGAGCCGACGGCCACGAGCGTCCCGGCAGGCACCCAGAGCCCGCGCAGCGCATGCCCCTGGTCCCGGCCATGGTCGCGCCCCGCAGCCCCGCCGGGCACATGGGCCGCAACTGGCACTGGCACTGGCACACCGGCCGCGTCTGCCACCCCGGCCGCGCCAGGCGCCCCGGCCGCAGCCGGCGCCTCGGCCGCGTCAGGCACGTGGGCCGCGGCGGTCACGCCTGCCGGGTCAGTGCCATCGGCCGCTCGGGCCGATTCACTCGCGTCAGTCACATCGTCCCCGTCCGTCGCAACAGCCGTCCGGTCGCGCGGTGGCGACGGCGACGCGCGGCGCTACCGGCTGAGTCTCGGCGTTCACACACCGCATTCTGCCCCGCTCGGACGCGGGCGCGCATGAGGGGCGGCCCGACGTCGATGGCGCCGGGCCGCCCCTCATGTGCAAGTCAGCTCTTGGCGCCGGCCGGCTCGGGGGTCGTCGTGGCCGTCTTGCCACGCGCCACCGTCTCGTACACGGCGTGGTGGTCCTTCGGCTGGCCCAGGCCCATGGCGCGCATGATCATGCCGACGACGCCGCCGAGGGCGACGATGACCATGCCGGCCCAGAATCCCAGCGGCTGGGCCATCACCATGTACGCGCCCGAGACGCAGAAACCGATGAAGGCGATGGTGACGCCGGTCCAAGCGGCCGGGGTGTGACCGTGGCTGCTGCCCGCCATGACTTGCTCCTCGCTGTTCAATGCGTGGCGCTCGGTGCCTGTCGCACGACGCCTGTGGTGAGTCGGACGCTCGTCGTCCATTGTCCCGTACGGGTACGGGTGTCTTGAGTGGGGGTCTTCACTCCCCTACGGCCCCGGCTGGGCGGGGCCGGATCCCGTGGGGTCCTCGCCTCGGTCCAGGGCCTTCCACATGTCCTCCGGCCGGTCCGGGTCCACCGGCTCGGCCTTGCGCGGCCGAGGGGTGCCGTCGCGTTCGTAGCGGCCCGACATCGCGGGCCACAGCCGTCCGTAACGGAGTGCGAGCAGCCCGGCGAGGAGGATCAGTGCGCCGCCGACGGCCGCGACGTACGGCCAGCCGGTGTGGCTGAGCGTGTCGACGGTCGCCGCGTTGTCACCGGAGGCCTCGGCCGCCTTGTCGTCGAGCGCCGAGCTGTCGTAGGCGCCGAACAGCGCGGCGGCGGCCGTGCCCGCGCCGGAGAGGGCGAGCAGCACGGCGACCAGGACACGCCCGGAGCGGCGTACGGCGAAGACGGCTACGAGTGCGGCGAGGCCCACTATGGCGAGGGCCGCGGGCACGCCCGTGACGTCGCTGCCCCTGGCGGTCAGCGGGAAGGCGCCGCCGGCCACCGAGGCGGTGCCCTCGGACCAGCGCTGACGGCTGGCGAGCAGCGCGACTGCGGCGCCGAGCGCGCCGCTGAGCAGCGCCAGGGCGAGGCTGCGACGGCCGGCGCGAACGAGCGCGGGTTCGGAACGGGGGTGAGGTACTGCGGTCACGTACTCCACTATCGCCTGCGCCCCGGGTGGGTTGTCACCCGGGGCTCACGTGAGAAGCGCCCTATTGTCCGAGACGGTTGGCCGTGTGCACCGCCCTCAGGACCGCCGCCGCCTTGTTGCGGCATTCGGTGTCCTCGGCGACGGGGTCGGAGTCGGCGACGATTCCGGCGCCGGCCTGGACGTAGGCCGTGCCGTCCCGGAGGAGGGCCGTGCGGATGGCGATGGCGGTGTCGGAGTCGCCCGCGAAGTCGAGATAGCCGACACAGCCGCCGTACAGGCCCCGGCGGGACGGCTCCAGTTCGTCGATGATCTGCATGGCGCGCGGCTTCGGGGCGCCGGAGAGGGTGCCGGCGGGGAAGCAGGCGGTCAGCACGTCGAAGGCCGTACGGCCCGGCGCGACCCGGCCGGTGACGGTGGAGACGATGTGCATGACGTGGGAGTACCGCTCGACGGACATGAAGTCGACGACCTCGACCGAGCCCGGTTGGCAGACACGGCCCAGGTCGTTGCGGCCGAGGTCGACGAGCATCAGGTGCTCGGCGCGCTCCTTGGGGTCGGCGAGCAGTTCGTCGGCGAGGGCCTGGTCCTCCTGCGGGGTCGCGCCCCGGTGCCGGGTGCCGGCGATGGGGTGGACCATGGCCTGTCCGTCCTCCACCTTGACCAGGGCCTCGGGCGAGGAGCCGACGACATCGAAGCCGTCGAAGCGGAACAGGTACATGTACGGGGAGGGGTTGGTCGCCCGGAGGACGCGGTAGACGTCCAACGCGCTGGCGGTGCACGGTGTTTCGAAGCGCTGGGAGGGGACGACCTGGAAGGCCTCACCGGCCCGGATGCGCTCCTTGATGTCCTCGACGGCCTCCTGGAAGTCGGGGCCGCCCCACAGCGCGGTGTACTCGGGCAGTTCGGAGGGCGGGAGGGCCGCCGGGGGCTGGGCGACGGACCGGGCGAGGTCGGCCTGCATGGCGTCGAGGCGGGCGACGGCGTCGGTGTAGGCATCGTCGACGCCGGTGTCCAGGTCGTTGTGGTTGATCGCGTTGGCGATCAGCAGGACCGAGCCCTCCCAGTGGTCCATGACCGCCAGGTCGCTGGTGAGCAGCATGGTCAGCTCGGGGAGCCTGAGGTCGTCCCGCTCGCCGGGGCCGATCTTCTCCAGGCGGCGCACGATGTCGTAGCCCAGATAGCCCACCATGCCGCCGGTGAAGGGTGGCATGCCCTCCTGGTGAGGGGTGTGGAGCGCCTCGATGGTGGCGCGCAGGGCGGCGAGGGGGTCGCCGTCGACGGGGACGCCGACGGGCGGGCTGCCGAGCCAGTGGGCCTGCCCGTCGCGGGCGGTGAGGGTGGCGTGGCTTCGGACGCCGACGAAGGAGTAGCGGGACCACGAGCGGCCGTTCTCCGCCGACTCCAGGAGGAAGGTGCCGGGGCGCTCTGCGGCGAGCTTGCGGTAGAGCGCGACCGGGGTGTCTCCGTCGGCGAGGAGCTTGCGGCTGACGGGGATGACACGACGGTCGGTGGCCAGCTTGCGGAACGTCTCGAGGTCCATGGCGGCTGACCTTACTGATCCAGTGACGATACGTCGGAATCGGCGCCGCCCTCGGCGCCTTCCACTGCCTTGAGCACGTCCTCGTCGAAGCAGGTGCGGGCGCCCGTGTGGCAGGCGGCGCCGACCTGGTCGACCTTGACGAGGACGGTGTCGGCGTCGCAGTCCAGGGCGACGGACTTCACCCACTGGAAGTGGCCGGAGGTGTCGCCCTTCACCCAGTACTCGCGGCGGCTGCGGGACCAGTAGGTGCAGCGGCCCGTGGTGAGGGTGCGGTGCAGTGCCTCGTCGTCCATCCAGCCGAGCATGAGCACCTCACCGGTGTCGTACTGCTGGGCGATGGCGGGCAGGAGCCCGTCGGCGCCGCGCTTGAGACGTGCGGCGATCTCGGGGTCCAGCGCGCTGGGAGCGCCGGGGCCGGCGGGGGCTCCGGGGCTGCTGGGGCTACTGGAGGACGGCGTGCTGGTCATGCGTGCCATTGTGCCGCGCCGCGCCGACCGGCTTCGTTCGTTGTCCACAAGCCGGACCCTTTTGTCATACGAACGGCGACCCCGGCCCCGCGTCCGCGTCGGTATCCCGGATCCCGGCAAGACATCGGTGGGACCTGCGCTGGGCGCGGTGGGGGCCCGGTCGTAGGCTGGCTGCCATGTCGACCCATGCCAAGCGTGAACGGCTTCTCTTCGCCGACCTGTTGGAGACCGCGGGCCCCGATGCCCCCACCCTGTGTGAGGGCTGGACGACCCGTGACCTGGCCGCGCACGTGGTGGTGCGCGAGCGCCGCCCCGACGCCGCCGGAGGCATCCTCATCAAGCAGCTCGCGTCGCGCCTGGACCGGGTGATGGAGGAGTTCGCCGCGAAGCCGTACGAGGAGCTGGTCCAGCTGGTCCGTACCGGCCCGCCGCGTTTCTCGCCGTTCTCCCTGAAGCAGATCGACGAGGCGTCCAACACGATCGAGTTCTACGTCCACACCGAGGACATCCGCCGTGCCCGGCCCGACTGGTCCCCGCGCGATCTCGACCATGTCTTCCAGGACGCCCTCTGGTCCCGGCTGGAGCGCACCGCCCGTCTCATGGGCCGCGGCTCCCCCACGGGCCTGGTCCTGCGGCGCCCCGACGGCCAGACCGCGGTGGCCCATCGAGGTGCCCCCGTGGTGACCGTCACGGGTGAGCCCTCGGAGCTGCTGCTGTTCCTCTACGGCCGCCAGCAGGTCGCCGACGTGGAACTGGAGGGCGAGAAGGAGGCGGTCACCAAGCTGCACGAGACGAAGCAGTTGGGGATCTGAGTCGCGGCACAGAGAGCCCCGGCCGCCTCGGGCGGCCGGGGCCGAAAGCGCGGCGCGGTGTCAGCGCACCGGGTGCCCCGCCCCCCTCAGCGCGTCCTTGACCTCGCCGATGCGCAAATCGCCGAAGTGGAAGACGGAGGCGGCCAGGACGGCGTCGGCGCCCGCCTCGATGGCCGGGGAGAAGTCGGCGAGCTTGCCGGCGCCGCCGGAGGCGATGACGGGGACGGTGACGTGCTTGCGCACGGCCCCGATCATCTCCAGGTCGTAGCCGTCCTTGGTGCCGTCCGCGTCCATCGAGTTGAGCAGGATCTCGCCGGCGCCCAGTTCGGCGGCCCGGTGGGCCCACTCGACGGCGTCGATGCCGGTGCCCTTGCGACCACCGTGGGTGGTGACCTCGAAGCCGGCCTCGGTGCGGCGCGCGTCCACGGACAGGACCAGGACCTGGCGGCCGAAGCGCTCGGCGATCTCGCGGATCAGGTCGGGGCGGGCGATGGCCGCCGTGTTGACGCCTACCTTGTCCGCGCCCGCCCGCAGCAGCTTGTCCACGTCCTCGGCCGTGCGGACGCCGCCGCCGACCGTCAGCGGGATGAAGACCTGCTCGGCGGTGCGGCGCACCACGTCGTACGTGGTCTCGCGGTTGCCCGACGAGGCGGTGATGTCCAGGAACGTCAGCTCGTCGGCGCCCTCGGCGTCGTACACCTTGGCCATCTCGACGGGGTCGCCCGCGTCGCGCAGGTTCTGGAAGTTGACGCCCTTGACGACCCGGCCGTTGTCCACGTCCAGGCAGGGGATGACTCGGACCGCCAGGGTCATGAATCCACGGCTCCTCACGAATGTTTTACGGCTCTGCTCAGCCTCTGAAGGCTTCTACTTCCACTTCCACCAGGATGCGCGGGTCGACGAAGCCCTCCACGACCAGCAGGGTCGCGGCCGGGCGCACCGGGTCGAAGATCTCCCTGTGGGCCCGCCCCACGGCTTCCACGTCCCGCATGTGGGTCAGGTACATCCGCGTACGGATCACGGACCCGGCGCCGAGCCCGAACTCGCCGAGCGCCTCGACCGCGCTGGTGAAGGCGACCTTGGCCTGTTCGTACGGATCACCCTCCCCGTACAGCACATCGCCCTTGAAGGCCGTGGTGCCCGCCACCAGGACGCGGTCGCCCGCCGCGACGGCGCGCGCGAAACCGATGGAGTCCTCCCAGGGACTCCCGCTCTGCACGCGCCGTACGGGTTCGGACGTCATGACGCCGTGTCCGGTTTCACGACGTGGCCTCCAATGCCTCTTCCAGGGTGAACGCCTTCGCGTACAGGGCCTTCCCGACGATGGCGCCCTCGACACCGAGCGGCACCAGTTCGGCGATGGCCCGCAGGTCGTCGAGGGAGGACACGCCGCCGGAGGCGACGACCGGACGGTCCGTCGCGGCGCACACGTTCCTCAGCAGTTCCAGGTTGGGGCCCTGGAGGGTGCCGTCCTTGGCGATGTCCGTGACGACGTACCGGGCGCAGCCCTCCTGGTCGAGGCGCGTCAGCGTCTCGTAGAGGTCGCCCCCGTCGCGGGTCCAGCCTCGGCCGCGCAGGGTGGTGCCCTTGACGTCGAGGCCGACGGCGATCTTGTCGCCGTGCTCGGCGATGACCTTGGCGACCCACTCGGGGGTCTCCAGGGCGGCGGTGCCGAGGTTGACCCGGGTGCAGCCGGTGGCCAGGGCCTTCGCCAGGGAGGCGTCGTCCCGGATGCCTCCGGACAGCTCGACCTTGATGTCCATCGCGCGGGTGACCTCGGCGACCAGGTCGCGGTTGTCGCCGGTTCCGAAGGCGGCGTCCAGGTCGACCAGGTGGAGCCACTCGGCGCCCGCGCCCTGCCAGGCGAGGGCGGCCTCCAGGGGCGAGCCGTAGGAGGTCTCCGTGCCGGACTCGCCGTGGACGAGCCGGACGGCCTGGCCGTCACGGACGTCGACGGCGGGGAGGAGTTCGAGCTTTGCCATGGTCTACAGGGTTCCGATCCAGTTGTTCAGCAGCTGGGCTCCGGCGTCGCCGGACTTCTCGGGGTGGAACTGGGTGGCCCACAGGGCACCGTTCTCGACGGCCGCCACGAAGGGCTTGCCGTGCGTCGACCAGGTGACCTTGGGCGCGGTCAGGGCCGGGTTGTGCGTCTCCAGGGACCAGTCGTGGACGGCGTAGGAGTGCACGAAGTAGAAGCGGGCGTCGGCGTCGAGGCCGGCGAACAGCTCGGTGCCCTCGGGGGCGTCGACGGTGTTCCAGCCCATGTGGGGCACGATCTCGGCCTGGAGCGGCTCGACGGCGCCGGGCCACTCGTCGAGGCCCTCGGTCTCCACGCCGTGTTCGATGCCGCGTGCGAAGAGGATCTGCATGCCGACGCAGATGCCCATCACCGGGCGGCCGCCGGAGAGCCGGCGGTCGATGATCCAGTCGCCGCGTACCTCCTTCAGCCCCTTCATGCAGGCGGCGAAGGCGCCGACGCCGGGCACCAGCAGCCCGTCGGCGTTCATGGCCCTGTCGAAGTCACGCGTTATCTCGACGTCGGCCCCCGTGCGCGCGAGGGCGCGTTCGGCGGACCTCACGTTGCCGAAGCCGTAGTCGAAGACGACGACCTTCTTGGACGCGGTGCTCAATTCCACACCTCCAGCCGCAGGACGCCCGCGACCAGGCACATCGCGGCGCCGACCGCAAGCAGGGTGATGAGGCTCTTCGGCATCTGCTGCTTGGCGAACGAGATGACCCCGCCGACCAGGAAAAGGCCGACGCCGATCAGGATGGTGGAGAGCCCGTTCACAGTGCGCCCTTCGTCGACGGCAGGATGCCGGCCGCGCGCGGGTCGCGCTCGGAGGCGTAGCGCAGCGCCCGCGCCAGTGCCTTGAACTGGCACTCGACGATGTGGTGCGCGTTGCGCCCGTACGGTACGTGCACGTGCAGCGCGACCTGGGCCTGGGCGACGAAGGATTCCAGGATGTGCCGGGTCATCGTGGTGTCGTACTCGCCGATCATCGGTGCCATCTTCTCGGGCTCGGTGTGCACGAGGTAGGGGCGGCCGGAGAGGTCGACGGTGACCTGGGCGAGGGATTCGTCCAGTGGGACCGTGCAGTTGCCGAAGCGGTAGATGCCCACCTTGTCACCGAGGGCCTGCTTGAAGGCGGCGCCCAGCGCGAGGGCGGTGTCCTCGATGGTGTGGTGGGAGTCGATGTGCAGGTCGCCGTCGGTCTTCACGGTCAGGTCGAACAGACCGTGCCGGCCGAGCTGGTCGAGCATGTGGTCGTAGAAGCCGACCCCCGTGGAGATCTCCGTCCTGCCCGTGCCGTCGAGGTTGATCTCGACGAGGACCGACGTCTCCTTGGTGGTCCGTTCGATTCTGCCGACGCGGCCTTCGCGAGTCATGCGCTCTGCTCCTTCTTCACTTCACGTACCGCGTCGAGGAACGCGTCGTTCTCGGCCGGGGTTCCCGCGGTCACCCGCAGCCACCCCGGCACGCCGTTGTCCCGGACCAGGACGCCCCGGTCGAGGATCTTCCGCCAGATCTCGTGGGAGTCCTCGAACCTGCCGAACTGCACGAAGTTCGCGTCGGACTCGGTCACCTCGTAGCCGATCGCGCGCAACTCCTCGACCAGCCGGTCCCGCTCCGTCTTGAGCTGCTCGACATAGCCGAGCAGGGTGTCGGTGTGTTCCAGGGCGGCCAGCGCGGTCGCCTGGGTGACGGCGGAGAGGTGGTAGGGCAGCCGGACGAGCTGGACGGCGTCCACGACGGCCGGGTGCGCGGCGAGGTAGCCGAGGCGCAGTCCGGCCGCGCCGAAGGCTTTCGACATCGTGCGCGAGACGACCAGGTTCGGTCGCCCGTCGATCAGGGGCAGAAGTGAATCGCCGTGGCTGAACTCGATGTACGCCTCGTCGACGACGACCATCGACGGCTTGGCGGCCTGCGCGGCCTCGTACAGCGCGAGCACGGTCTCCCGCGAGACGGCGTTGCCCGTGGGGTTGTTGGGGGTGGTGACGAAGACGACGTCCGGCCGGTGCTCGGCGATGGCCTTCTCGGCGGCGGCGAGGTCGATCGTGAAGTCGTCGTTGCGGGGACCCGAGATCCAGCCGGTACCGGTGCCGCGCGCGATGAGCCCGTGCATCGAGTACGAGGGCTCGAAGCCGATGGCCGTGCGGCCGGGCCCGCCGAAGGTCTGCAGGAGCTGCTGGATGACCTCGTTGGAGCCGTTGGCCGCCCAGACCTGTGCCGGATCGACGCCGTGTCCGGACGTCTTCGTCAGATACTCGGCGAGCCGCGTCCGCAGCTCCACCGCGTCCCGGTCCGGATAGCGGTTGAGGTGCCGGGCCGCTTCCCGCACCCGCTCGGCGATCCGCTCGACCAGCGGCTCGGGCAGCGGGTAGGGGTTCTCGTTGGTGTTCAGCCGTACGGGGACGTCGAGCTGGGGCGCGCCGTAGGGGCTCTTGCCGCGCAGCTCTTCCCGGACGGGAAGATCGTCGATTCCGAAACTCACTGACCAGGTACCTTCCAGCCGAACCGTGCCTTGATCGCCGCGCCGTGCGCGGGCAGGTCCTCCGCCTCCGCCAGCGTGACCACGTGGTGCGCGACCTCGGCCAGCGCGTCCTTCGTGTAGTCGACGACGTGGATGCCGCGCAGGAAGGACTGGACGGACAGACCGGAGGAGTGGCAGGCGCAGCCGCCGGTCGGGAGCACGTGGTTGGAGCCGGCCGCGTAGTCGCCCAGCGAGACCGGCGCCCAGGGGCCGAGGAAGATCGCGCCCGCGTTGACGACGCGCTCGGCGACCGCGGCGGCGTCGGCCGTCTGGATCTCCAGGTGCTCGGCGCCGTAGGCGTTGACGACCCTGAGGCCCTCGTCGAGGCCGTCGACCAGGACGATCGCGGACTGCCGGCCCGCGAGCGCGGGGCGGATGCGGTCCTCGATGTGCTTGGTGGCCTCGACCTGGGGCTGCAGCTCCTTCTCGACGGCGTCGGCGAGGGCGACGGAGTCGGTGACGAGCACGGCGGCGGCGAGCGGGTCGTGCTCGGCCTGGCTGATCAGGTCGGCGGCGACGTGCACCGGGTCGGCGGTGTCGTCCGCGAGGACCGCGATCTCGGTCGGGCCCGCCTCGGAGTCGATGCCGATGACCCCGGTGAAGTACCGCTTGGCGGCGGCCACCCAGATGTTGCCCGGCCCGGTGACCATGCGGGCCGGCGGGCAGGACTCGGTGCCGTACGCGAACATCGCGACTGCGGTGGCGCCTCCGGCCGCGTACACCTCGTCGACGCCGAGGAGCGCGCAGGCGGCGAGGATCGTGGGGTGCGGGAGCCCGTCGAACTCGGCCTGGGCCGGCGAGGCGAGGGCGACCGAGGGGACGCCGGCCTCCTGCGCCGGGACCACGTTCATGATCACGGACGAGGGGTAGACCGACCGGCCGCCGGGCGCGTAGAGGCCGACGCGCTCGACCGGCACCCACTTCTCGGTGACCGTCCCGCCGGGGACGACCTGCGTGGTGTGCGTGGAGCGGCGCTGCTCGCGGTGGACGACACGGGCGCGGCGGATCGACTCCTCCAGGGCCGCGCGGACGGCCGGGTCGAGCTGCTCCAGCGCGTCGGTGAGGGCCTCGGCCGGGACTCGTACCGACTTCAGGCGTACGCCATCGAACTTCTCCGCGAAGTCGATCAGCGCCGCGTCACCCCGATGATGCACGGCCTCGCAGATCGGACGCACCTTCTCCAGGGCGGCCGAGACGTCGAAGTCGGCTCGGGGCAGCAGGTCGCGCAGGGCGGGTCCCTCGGGGAGGGCGTCGCCGCGCAGATCGATTCGGGAGATCACAGGCTCAATTCTCGCAGACCCTCGCGAGGCGCCGTCCGCGCGTTCCATTGGCTGATACGCGCCCGCGCGGGGACCGCGGAAGACACCCGACGGGAACCCGGAAGATCGTCTTCACGTCTGGTGTTCAGGGTGTGACCCAGCGGGCATCACCAGCGTAAACAGTTGCGCGATACACCTGAGTGCAGAGGACGGGGGAAGGACCAGCCGTGAGCGAGGGGCCCGGCATCCGGGACGACGGGGATCCGCCGGACGACCTGACCGCAGCCGAGGCGGGCATGTGGCAGGCGTTCCGCAACGGCAGCGTGTACGACCTGCGCGACGGGGACGTGGCGGTGGACGATCCGCACGGCGGCCACCCCTGGGGTCCCGAGCGGAGCGTACGGGCCCGGGTCGTGGCCTGGCTGCTGCTGGACGGGCCGCCCGCGCTGGCCGGCCGGGTGTCGGCGCTGAAGCTGGTCGGCGTCCAGATCAAGGGCGTCCTGGAACTCGCGGGCGGCCAGGTGGTGCCGTACGTGGAGATGACGGGCTGCCGGTTCGAGAAGGAGATCCTGCTGCCGGAGGCCCGGTTCACGACCGTCCGGCTGGTCGACTGCGCGGTGCCGCGTCTGGAGGCGGCCCGGCTGCACACGGAGGGCGATCTGCATCTGCCGCGCTGCCGGTTCCACAACGGGGTACGGCTGGCGGACGCCCAGATCGGCACCGACCTGCTGCTCAACCAGGCAGTCGTCTACCGCGACCGGCACGGCCGCTCGCTCTCCGCCGACGGACTCACCGTCGCCCAGGACGTCCAGGCCGAGATGCTGGAGTCGCATGGCGAGCTGAGCCTGCGCGGCGCGACCGTCGGCGCCTCGCTCAGCCTGCGCGGCAGCCGCCTCGCCAACCCGTACGGCCGCCTCGCCCTGAACGCACCCCAGCTGACCGTCGAACGCACGCTCTATCTGACCCCGGCCGGCATCGGCAATCCGCTGCACACCAGTGGCAGCACGCCCGCGCGTGGCACCCGTGTCCAGAGGTTCGAGTGCCAGGGCGGCATCCGGCTGGACGACGGGCGGTTCGGTGACTCCGTCGACCTGGAACGGGCCCGGTTCACCTTCACGGACGAACAGGAGCTCTCCCTGCGCCGCGTCCAGGTGCCGGAGCTGCGCTTCCTCGGCCAGAGGCCCGAGCGCGGCAAGGTCGTGCTGTCCGGTGCCCGGGTGGGCGTCCTGATCGACCGGGCGGACAGCTGGCCGGGTCCGGGCAACCTCCAGATGGGCGGCTTCCAGTACGAGAGCCTCGTACCGCGTGACCGGTTCCCGCTGGCCGAGCGGCTGGAGTGGGTGGCGGCGGCGACCGCCGAGTACAGCCCGGAGCCGTACGAGCGGCTGGCGACCGTGCTGCGGGCGGGCGGTGACGACGAGGGCGCCCGCGACGTGCTCCTGGCCAAGCAGCGCCACCGGCGGGAGAACCTGCCGTTCGCGGCCAAGCTCTGGGGCTACGCGCAGGACTGGACGGTCGCCTACGGGTACCGGCCGGGCCGGGCGGCGGTGTGGATGGCGGTGCTGTGGGCGCTGACCTCGTACGCCTTCTCGCACGCGCACCATCCGCCGATGAAGAGCGGCGAACACCCGAACTGGAGCCCGTCGCTGTTCGCCCTGGACCTGCTGCTGCCGGTCATCGACCTCGGCCAGGTCGGCTACTGGCAGTTGCGCGGCGGCTGGCAGTGGCTGGCCGCAGTGGTGATCATCCTGGGCTGGATCCTGGCGACGACGGTGGCGGCGGGGGCGACACGGCTGCTGAGCCGGAACTGATCCGGGGCCGTGCGCCGGGACCGATCCGGGCCGTGCGCCGGGACTGATCCGGTGTCTTGATCCGGACCGTGATCGGATGCAGACAACCTGAGGCGTTTTCCCACCGTCTTGATAGCGAAACCATCAAATGCGAAACCGCACGTGCGACATCACGACGGTGAGCACCCGGTCCGCGAGACCAGCGGCTCCGGTCTAGGCGAAATGGGGGTCGCCATGGGTCCGTTGCGTGCGCTCGTCCGTACCGCCCGGATGGCACGCCACACCTCACGGCTCGCCGTCGGTCTGACCGCCGACGACGAGGTGCTGCTCGACGCCCCCGACGAGCGGCTCGGCCCCGCGCTGACGGCGGCGGGCCGCGGCGAGTACGCCCCGGCGGCGAAGCTCCTGGCGACCACCCGGGAGTCCGCCGAGTGGGAGAACCGCGACCGGTACGCCCTGCGGCTCGCCGCCTTCGCCCACGCGCGAGACCAGTGGCTGCGGGCCTGGCAGGCGGCCGCCCCGCACGACCCGGACGCCCTGCTGGTCCGGGCCGAGCTGGCGGTGGCCAGGGGCTGGGGCTCTCCCGCCCGGGTCGAACTGCTGCGTGAGGTGAGTCCGTTGCTCGCCGCGGCCGCCGAGGGCGAGCCGAGCGATCCGGTGCCCTGGCGGATCGCCCTCGACCACGCACGGGGCACGGGCCTCGGGCGTGCCGCCTTCGAACAGGTGTGGGCGGAGGCGGTCCGCCGCTCCCCTCACCACTACGGCTGCCACGTCTCGGCCCTGAAGTACCTCTCGGCCGCCTGGTACGGCTCGCACCGCGAGTGCTTCGACTTCGCCGAGCGGGCCGCCGAGGACGCGCTCCCCGGCTCCCTCGTCCGGGCCCTGCCCGTACGGGCGGCCTTCGCCCACCTCATGGAGGGTGGCGGGGACGTGGTTCCGCGCGCCCGCCTGGACGCGGCGGCGGACGGCGCGATAGCGCTCTCCGCCGAGTACGACCCCGGCGACCCCTGGCCGGCCGAGGTCCGCAACCTCCTCACCTACGTCCTGGTCCGGCTGGAGCGCTGGTCGGACGCCCTGGCCCAACTGCGCATGATCGGCCCGTACGCCACGTCCTTCCCCTGGGACCGGGTCTCGGACGATCCGCTGGGTCAGTTCCTCCAACTGCGGGACGGCGTACGGCTGGAAGTGGCGTGTTCGATACCGCTGCGCTCACGCCCGTCGCGGCCGACGCGGGCCGACGGGTAGGTCCGCCCGGGTCTTCCGGGCCGCCGGAGAGGGCCCTCGCGAGGTCACCAAACGAGTACGAGCGGACACGTGTGCCCCGACGACCATTAGGCTCTGCCCTCGTGACCACCGTCCGGCTGCCTCTCTTTCCCCTGAACTCGGTGTTGTACCCGGGGCTCGTGCTTCCTCTGAACATCTTCGAGGAGCGCTATCGCGCCATGATGCGCGAGTTGCTGAAGACCCCCGAGGACCAGCCCCGCCGCTTCGCCGTCGTAGCCATCCGCGACGGCCACGAGGTGGCGCCGAGCGCGCCCGGCATGCCGGATCCGACGGCACTGCCCGAACGCGGACCGACGGCCGGCTTCGGCGGCGAACCGACGAAGGCGTTCCACTCCGTGGGCTGCATCGCGGACGCGGCCACCATCCGGGAGCGCGACAACGGCACGTACGAGGTTCTCGCGACCGGGACCACCCGGGTACGGCTGCGCTCGGTGGACGCCTCGGGACCGTTTCTCGTGGCGGACCTGGAGGAGCTGCCCGAGGACGCCGGTGACGAGGCGGGCGCCCTCGCGGAGGGTGTGCTGCGGGCGTTCCGCCAGTACCAGAAGCGCCTCGCGGGCGCCCGGGAACGCTCGCTGTCGACGGGGGCGGAGCTGCCGGACGAGCCGGCCGTCGTGTCGTATCTGGTTGCCGCGGCGATGATGCTCGACACGCCTGCCAAGCAGCGGCTTCTGCAGGCTCCCGACACCGCGTCCCGGCTGCGCGACGAGCTGAAACTGCTGCGCGCCGAGACCGCGATCATCCGTAGTCTGCCGTCGTTGCCCGCGTCGGAGCTGACGCGCGGGCCGACGAGCCTCAACTGAATCACCACGCGAACCACCACGTGAACCACCACGTGAACCACGGAAACGGCTGGAAACGGCCGAAAGCGGCTGGGACGGCTGGGACGGCTGGAATGGCGAAGAAGTCGAAGAAGCAGCAGCAGTCGGGCGCGGGCGGCACTCCCGCGACGGTGGCGCTGAGTGCGGCGGGTGTGGAGTTCACCGTCCATGCCTACGAGCACGATCCCGCGCACCCGTCCTACGGTGAGGAGGCGGCCGAGGCGATGGGCGTCTCCCCCGAGCGGGTCTTCAAGACCCTGGTGGCGGACGTCGACGGCGCGCTCGTGGTCGCGGTCGTGCCGGTGGCGGGCTCGCTGGACCTGAAGGCCCTCGCGACGGCGGTCGGCGGCAAGCGGGCGGCGATGGCCGACCCCACGCTGGCGGAACGCACGACGGGGTATGTACGGGGCGGCATCTCCCCCCTGGGCCAGCGCAAGAAGCTCCGCACGGTGCTCGACGCGTCGGCCGACACCCACGCCACGATCTGCGTCTCTGCCGGGCGGCGCGGGCTGGAGGTCGAGCTGCCCCCGGTGGACCTGCTGAAACTGACGGAAGCGGTGTCCGCGCCGATCGCTCGCGCGTGACCTCTCCGCGTGACCTCTCCGCGTGACCTCTCGATGAGGGGGGTGCGGTTTCGTCGGTGGGTGCGGGTGGTGTGTGGTTGCCCGCGCAGTTCCCCGCGCCCCTGAGAGCAGGCCCCGCGCCCCGTGGTTTTCGGCCCGGCAGGGGCCGTGTCCCCAGGGGCGCGGGGAACTGCGCGACCAGCCCCCCCCGTTATGTTTTTTGCGGTCCTGCAAGAGGGCCGCTGGCCTCCGGGCCCGGCATGACTTTTGCCCCCTGTCGAACGCATGACCTGGGGGGTGG
>NZ_JBIBEN010000025.1:0-143895 GCF_042955065.1 Streptomyces sp. NPDC012510 | reverse complement strand
TGGCCCGGCTCACTTCCACGGGCGAGTACGAGTACCGGGGCCGCAAGGACGACCAGGTCAAGATCCGCGGCTTCCGCATCGAACTCGGCGAGATCGAGCAGGCGCTGCGCGCCCTGCCCTCCCTGGCCGAGGCCGTGGTGGTCGCCCGCGACCTGCCCGGGCGGGGCAACAGCCTCGTGGCGTACGTCGTCCCCGTCGGAGAACCCGGAGAACCCGGAGAACCCGGAGAACCCGGAGAACCCGGAGAACCCGGAGAACCCGGAGAACCCGGAGAACCCGGAGAACTCGAAGAACAGCGACTCTCGGCAGAGCCGCTGCACGAGGCACTCGGAGTGACGCTTCCCGACTACATGATTCCCCGCGTCTTCGTACGCCTCGACCGGCTGCCGCTCACCCGGAACGGCAAGGTGGACCGCAGTGCCCTCCCCGAGCCGTCCGCCGACTCGACCCTCACCTTCCCGGAGGCCGGCCGCGAGGAGACGCCGGCCGACGCCGTCGAGGACCATGTCCTGCGGATCGTCACCGAGCTGCTGCACCTCGACCGGGCGGATCCGACCGCCGACTTCTTCGACCTGGGAGGCCACTCGCTGCTGGCCACCCGGCTGTTGGCCGGGGTACGAGCCGCCTTCGACGTCGAGGTGCCGCTGCGCGAGTTCCTCGGCGAGCCCACCCCGCGCGCGCTGGCGGCCGTCGTCCGGGAGCGCCTGGCGGAGCCGTCACGCGGAAGAAGCCGGGGCTTCGGCATCGTCAAGGCACCAGCGGCCGCGCACCATCCGGCCACCGACGCCCAGCGGCGGCTGTACTACCTCTCCCAGCTGGAACCGGACAGCCCCGCCTACCACCTGCACACCACGCTGCTGCTCGAGGGCGGCCTGGACGCCGAGGCGCTGGAGCGGGCCTTCACCGCCGTCGTCGAGCGGCACGCTCCGCTGCGTACCGTCCTCCACGTGGAGGACGGCGAGCTCGTCCAGGTCGTCCGGCCCGCGGAGCCCCTCCGGCTGCTGCCCGAAGAGCTGCCGCAGTATCCGGGCGAGGACTGGCGCCTGGCCGTCGACCGGCTGGCGGGGCGGGAGTCCGTCCGGCCCTTCGACCTGGGCGGCGACCCCATGCTCCGGGTACGTCTGGTCCGCGTGGCACCCGCGCTGCACGTCCTCCTGATCACCGCGCACCACATCGCCACGGACGGCTGGTCCATCGCCGTACTCGGCCGCGAACTCAAAACCCTGTACGCCCACTTCCGGAAGAACCCGCAGGACGAGCGGCACCCCCTCGAACCGCTCCCGCACACGTACGTGGACTACGCGTACAGCATGCAGCAGTGGCTCAGCGGGCCGGACCGGGAACAGGACCTCGCGTACTGGGAGGAGCGGCTGGCTGCGCTGCCCACCGTGCACCGGCTGCCGCTCGACTCGCCACGACCGGCGGGAACATACTCGGGGGACACCGTCACCACCCGCCTGACCGGGCCGGTCGCCGACGCGGTGCGGCGAACCTGCCGCCAGGAGAACGTCACCCTCTTCACGTTCCTCCAGGCGGCCTTCTCGCTCCTGCTGGCCCGCCGCTCCGGCAGTGACGACATCGTGGTCGGCAGTCCCGTGGCGAACCGGCCGACGGCCGAACTCGACGACGTGATCGGCATGTTCGTCAACACCATCGTGCTGCGGACCCGGTTGGACAGCGCCGCCACCTTCAGCGAACTGCTGGCCCAGGTGCGTGAGCAGACCATTCGGGACCTGGAACGTCAGCACCTCCCACTCGCCCTGCTGCTCAAGCGGCTGAACCCCCGGCACAGCCCGGACCACGCACCACTTTTCCAGATCATGCTCGTGCTGCAGAACATCGAGGCGGCGGCGCTCGACCTGGACGGACTCGACGTCATCCCGCTACGCAGCCCCGACCCCGGCGCGCAGGCCGAACTGATGCTCGACGCGGTCGAGGGAGCCGGGGAGCTGACGTTCCGGTGGCGCTACAACACGGGCCTGTTCCGCAGGGACTCGATCACCGGCCTGGCAGAGGAGTTCGCACAGCTGCTCACCCACCTCAGCGGCACAGCAGAAGCCAGGACGGCGCCCCTGCGACAGACCGGACGGCCCGCGGCATCCACCCCCACCGTCCGGTCACCGAAGACCTCCCTCGGCGACCACTCCGCCCTCGTGCGCCTCCGGCAGAACCCGGCGGGCGCAACCCCCGTGTTCGCCCTGCCCGGGGTGCTCGGTCTGGGCGAGTCCTTCGCCCAGCTCTCCTCCCACTTCCGGGACCGCTCCTTCTACGCCCTCTCCACCGCCGACCTGGTGCGGGCGCACGACGGAGAAGCAACCGCCGTGACCCTCGCCAGGGAGTGCGCCCGGATCATCACCGCCACCGTGGAGGGCGGCCCCCTCCACATCATCGGCCACTCCTACGGCGGCTCCCTCGGCTTCCACGTCGCCGAGGAACTGCGTGAGCGAGGCGTCCCGGTCGCCGGTCTGGTCCTGCTCGACGCACTGGACCCGCCCGCGCTGGCGAAGACACTCTCCGGCGGTCACGACGACCAGCTCCTGACGTTCCTCGCCACGCTCGGCGGCCTCTTCCCCGGCCTTGCCCGGCACCGGGACACCGACCTGCGGGAACTGCTCCGTACGGAGTCCACCGAGGCCGTCCTGAAACGTGCGGAGAGCATCATCGGACCGCCCGCCGTGGAGTTCTTCGAGGGCGGCCTGGAGACGGCCTTCCGGACCTATCGGCGCACGTGCGACCTCAGCTGGCCCGAACCACGGGCCGCCGAGCATCCCGCCCTCTTCGTCAGGGCCGAGGCGACAGCCGGCAGGTCGAGCGCGGACCGTCCGACGGGCTGGTCCCGGTACCTGCCCGGCACCCTCCGCGTGGAAGGCATCGACGCCGACCACGAGGGCATGCTGCGCAACCCGCACGCCGGGCGTCTGGCCGAACTCCTGCAACGGTTCCTCAGCGCGCACGACGCTCCGCCCGACACCGGCAAGCCCGGCACGAACTCCGCACCAGGGAAAGGCGCCACAGCGCGATGACCCCCACGCCCACCCCCACCCCCACACCCAGCGCGACACTGCCCGTCCTGGCGCGGGTACTGATCGTCGGCGCCGGCGTCATGAGCCTCGCCAACTCGGTCACCGTCCCCTTCCTGGCCGTGTTCCTCCGCAAGGAACTCGGGCTCCAGCCGGGCATGATCGGCTTCATCATCGGCTCGTCCGTGTTCTTCTCGATCTTCGCCGGGTTCGTCGGAGGTTCGCTCTCCGACATCCTCGGACGGACCCGGCTGCTGCTGATCTCCCTCCTGGGCGTGATCGGGTCCTTCGTCGGCCTCTACTTCAGCCACGGCGTCCTGGCGGTCTTCGTCTTCAACGCGACGCTGGCGTTGAGCAGCAGTTCCTTCGGGCCGGTGGGCAAGGCCTTGCTGAGCGACCTGCTCCCGCCGGAACGACGGGTGAAGACCTTCTCGTACCAGTACATGGCCACCAACATGGGCTTCGCCGTCGGACCGCTCGTCGGCGCGGCGATCGGTCTGGCCGGCGGCAGGTCGGCGTTCCTCGTCGGCGCGGCCGGCTATGGCGTCTACCTGCTCGGCCTGGCCGGAATCCTGCTGCTGACATCGGCGTCGACCGCGTCAGCAGCAGCAGAGCCCAGGCGGACGGCCGCGGACACGGAGGGGCTCGGCAGCGCGCTCAAGGGGCTCGCGGAGAGCGCGCGGGTCGTGGCGACCGACCCGCGCCTGCTCTTCCTCATCCTCGCCGGACTGCTGCTGGAGGCCGTGCACGGCCGCGTCTCCTCGCTGCTCGCGCAGCATCTCTCCGACGGCTTCGTCGACGGCACCGTGATCCTGGGGTACGTGCTGACCGCCAACGCGGTGACCGTGGTGACGCTGCAACTGTTCGTCTCCCGGTTCATGGATAAACGCAACCCGGTGACATCCATAGTCGTCGGTGGTCTGCTGACCGTCCTCGGCATGGCCGGCTTCGCGTTCTCGCAGGAGATCTGGCACTTCGTCGCCGCGATGGTGGTGTTCTCGCTCGGTGAGATCCTCATCTATCCGGCGGAGTTCGCCATCATCGACCGGATCGCGCCGGAGGAACGCCGAGGCGCCTACTTCGGCGCGCAGACCTTCGCCCAACTCGGCGTCTTCATCGGCCCGTTCACCGGCGGCCTGCTGCTCGCTGCCTACGGCGGCACCACCATGTTCCTCGGTGTCGGCTGCTTCGCCCTGCTCAGCGTGATCATCTATCTGTTCGTCGGCCGACGGATCCCCGGACTGGGCACCTCAGCCCCGGATCGCGCGGCGGAGCACTCGAAGGAGGAGCATGCCGGCGAGGTGGCGTGAGAGGGGGCTGCGGCTGCTGACACTGCCCAGCCTGCGCGCCCAGCAGAGTCGTGGCCGGCTCCGGCTCGGCGGGCTGATCGAGGGCGCCGACATCCGGCGCGACGAACGAGGCGTCCCCTTCGTCACGGCCGCCGACGAGCGCGACCTCTACTTCGCCGTCGGCCACGCCCAAGCGACCGACCGGCTCTGGCAGATGGACGTGCTGCGGCGCAGGGCCCTGGGACGGCTGGCCGAGATCTTCGGCGCCGCCGTGGTCGACGAGGACATCCGGGCCCGGAAGCTGGCGCTCGGCCGGGTCGCCCGCCGTTCCGAGGCGTTGCTGTCCACGGAACACCGGGCCAACCTGGTGGCGTTCAGCGACGGGATCAACGCCGCCGTACGAAGGATGCGGCGGCGGGGCGGTCTCCCCGTGGAATTCGTACTGCTGCGCTACGGCCCCGAACCGTGGAGCCCGCAGGACTCGATCGCCATCATCAAACACCTCGGCTTCGACCTCGGCCGGAACCTCGCCAACGAAGCGTTCCGTGCCCGGCTCGCCCGGGAGTGCCCCCAGTACGCGGCGGCCTTCACCACCCCGAAGTACCCGGCCGACGGGGCGGTGACCATCCGCCTGGCCTCCGCGGCCCCGGCGAGCGGGACGCCCGTGACCGAGGCCGGAGCCGGGGCACCCTCCCCGGCGGACCTGCCCCCGCCCTCGCGGGCCTGGTTCGACGCCCTGCTGCGCGGCGAGCGGCCCCTCGGCTCCAACGCGTGGGCCGTGTCCGGTGCCCGTACGGCTTCCGGGAACCCGCTGCTGGCAAACGATCCGCACATCGTTCTCACCCAGCCCAGCCTCTGGTACCAGATGGGCCTGCGGCTCGACGACCGGCCGGCCGACGAGGGAGCGGCGGCGGACGGCACGACCGGCTACGGCGTCACCGTCCCCGGCGTGCCGGGTCTGATCGCCGGTGCCAACCGCCATCTGGCCTGGGGCATCACCAACTCCACCGTGGACACCCAGGACCTGTGCACGCTGCGGCCCGACGCCGACGCCGACGCCGACGCCGACGCCGACGCCGACGCCGAAACCGACGCCGACGCCGAAGCCGGCGCCGGCCAGGCGCCGGACGACGCGTGGACCGAGGACAGCGTCATCACCGTACGAGGCGCGGAGCCCGTACGGGTACGCGCGGCCGGCGGCGCACGCCACGTCGAACTGGACCCGCCCGGCTCGGTCGGCGAAGCCCGGTACGGCCTGTTCTGGAGCGGCCTGGAGCCCTCGGTGGAGATCGAGGCATGCCAACGGATGTGGCGCGCGCGGGACTACCCGCAACTCCGGGACGCACTGCGCACGTTCGGGGTCCCGGTGCTCAACGTGGTGGTGGCCTGTCAGGACGGCACCATCGCCCTGAAGACTGCGGGGAACGTCCCCCTGCGAGTGCCGGGCAGCAGTGGGAACGTCCCGGCCGGACACTCCCAGGTCGCACGCTCGTGGGAGGAATTCCTCGGCTTCGACGACCTGCCGGAGGTGGTCGACCCGCCCGAGGGATACATCGTGTCCGCCAACCACCGGCTGTTGCCTGCTACGGCTCCGCTGGACCTGGGGGTGGACTGGCTACCGCCCTACCGTGCGGAGCGGATCGAGGAGCTGATCACCGCGGAAGGCGATGTCACCGCGGAGGCGTGCGCCCGGTGGCAGTCCGACCTCCTGAACGGCCGGGCCCGCCGGGTGCTGCCCACCCTGCTCGACGCGCTGGACCGGGAGCCCCCGGAAGCGCCGCTCGCCGTCACCTGCCGTCGGCTGCTGACGGAGTGGGACGGCCACGACCACGGCCATCTGGCGGCACCCCTGGTGTTCTTCCGGCTTATGCAGATGCTCACGGAGCACTGGATCGGCAGCCGTCTGGGAGAGGAACTGGCCGCCGCCATGCCGGACGTGACCCTCCAGGTCGATCACCTGGTGCTCACTCCCGACGCCAGAGTGGCACTCGGTGACTGGGAGACGCTGTCGGCGGTGGTGTGCCGCGCGCTGGCCGAGACAGCGCTGCGGATCGCCGGGGATCTGGGCGAGGACCCGTCCCAGTGGCGGTACGACCGGGTGCACCGGATCAACGACCAGCACCCGCTCGGCAGGGCCGTCCCCGCACTCGCCCCGCTCTTCGGCGCGCCCTCGACACCGGCCGGTGGCAGCTCACACTCGGTCGGCCTGGCCTCGTCCTCCCCGAAGGGAGGTGTGATCGACGGAGCACCGTGGAGGTTCGTGGCCGAACTGACGCCCTCCGGCCCGGGGTTGTGGGACGTCCTGCGCCACGGCGCCTCGGGCAACCCGGCCTCCCCGCACTACGACGACCAGACCCCGGCCCACACCGAGGGGCGGCACCACCGCGTGGATCTCCTGGCCCTCCCGGACGCCGCACCGAGCCTGCTTCGCCTCCGGGCCCGCTGATCCGACTCAGCCGGCGTCCCGGACGGTGCGGTACATGCCGATCGAGGCGGGCGCTTCAAGGATCCAGGGTCTTCGCCTGCTACAGGTCCAGGGGCGGGGTGTAGGCCGCCAGAGTGATCTGGGTGATGAAGCGGGGGGCGTCCTCCGGATCCAGTGTTCCGTCGGCCACGTCTGCCACCGTGCCCTTGAGGATGTGGTGGAGAGCGCTCGCCAGCCAGCTCGCGGGAAGGTCGTCGCGGAAGACGCCTTCGGCCTGTCCACGAGTGATCAGGTCACGGACGCGCTGCTCGGGCCTGGCATGGAGGGCGTGGATCCGTCCTGGGGGCAGTACTGTCTGCGCGGCTTCGAGAACCGCGCTCGCTTGCGCGATCAGGAGCCAGCTCGACCGGATGAGGGCGTCCAGCGCGCTTCGGGGATCGCCTGTGAGGTCGAGGCCCTCCAGAACCTCGTCGCCCTGTGTGAGCAGGCGTGTCAACGCCGCCTCGATGAGCCCGTCCCGGGACGGGAAGTGGCCGTACAAGGTGACCCGGCCGACCCCCGCGGCCTGGGCGATCTGGACCACGCTCGCGTCGGAGTTGCGGCTGAGGCAGTCGATCGCCGCGTCGAGGATCTTCTCCACGTTCTGCTGTGCGTCGGCTCTGCGGGTGGCTCCGGGAACTGGGCGAGACATGCAACTCCGTAAGTCGAACACCAATGTACGGGTTAGAGTAGCGCCCAGAACTCGAACACTGGTGTTTGACTTACTGAGAAGGGGGACCGCCATGACCGAACCGATGGCTGCCACCACTCCCGTTGCCAGTCCCGACCCACGCCGCTGGAAGATCCTGGGGCTCGTGGGCGTCGCACAGTTGATGCTGATCCTGGATGTCACCGTTGTCGCCATCGCCCTGCCGCACCTCGGCGCGGATCTCGGGCTCGAGCGCGAGGCTCTCACCTGGGTCGTGAGCGGCTACACCCTCGCCTTCGGCGGCCTTCTCCTGCTCGGAGGCCGCGCGGCCGACCTGTTCGGGGCCCGCCGCATGGTCCTGGTGGCTCTGCTGCTGTTCGCCGGCGCCTCGCTGCTGGCGGGCCTGGCCACGTCCGGACCCGTCCTCCTCGGGGGGCGCGTGGTTCAGGGCCTCGCGGCGGCCATGCTGTCTCCGGCCGCTCTGTCGCTGATCGTCACGCTCTTCGACGGTGAGGAGCGCAACAAGGCGCTGGGCATCTGGTCCTCACTGGGCGGCACCGGAGCGGCGTTGGGCGTGCTCCTGGGAGGACTGCTCACCGCGGGCCCCGGGTGGCCGTGGGTGTTCTTCATCAACGTCCCCGTCGGTGTGGTGGTCTTCGTCGCTCTGCGGATGCAGCTCCCTCCGCAGCCGCGCCCGGCCACGCGGGGCCGGCTCGACGTGGTGGGCGCGGTGCTGGTGACCGCGGCCACCGGCACTCTGACCTACGCCCTGATCCAGGCCGGCGACAAGGGGTGGGCCACGGTGACGACCGCCGGGCTGGTCGTCGCCGCCGTGCTCCTCTACGGGGCCTTCGTCGTCCGTCAGCGCCGGGCGGAGTCTCCGCTGATGGACGTGCGGCTTCTGGTCCGCCGGCCGGTCGCGACAGGAGCGCTGCTGATCCTCGTGGCCACCGCCTTGATGATCATGGTGTTCTTCCTCGGCACCTTCTCCCTGCAGGACCACCGCGGATTCGGTGCGCTCGAAACCGGCCTGCTCTTCCTGCCCGTCGCGCTGGCGACGATGGTCGGGGCGACCGCGGCGGGGCGTGTGATCGGAAGCACCGGACCTCGAACGCTGGGAGTGGTCGGTCTTCTCCTCGCCGCCGCCGGCATGCTGATTCCGGCACTCTGGGACAGCACTCCCGCTCTGGTGACCGGCATCGCGGTCGCTGCCGCCGGCACCGGGGTGCTCTTCGTCGTCGCCTCCGCCACCGCGCTGGGCCAGATCGAACCGCACGAAGCCGGTCTCGCTTCCGGAATCGTGAGCACGTTCCACGAGTTCGGTGCCTCGCTCGGCGCTGCCGTCGTCTCCAGCATGGCCGCGGCGAGCATCGCCGGAACCGACGAGGCGGGCTTCTCCCGCGGCTTCACCACCGGCGCCGTCGTGGCCGCCGTAGTAGCGGTCGTGGCACTGTTCGTGACACCGGGGCGTGGTCCCCGCGAGAGTGCTCAGCAGGTGGATTCGGTGTGATGTGACCGGTCGGAGATGTACACGGTGTCGCCCGGCCGTGGGTAGATGAGCGGTTCGCGGAACTTGGGGCGCTGGAGGGGTGGAGGCGGCTGCACGGGTTCATCGGACGCAGCCGCCTGTCGTCAAACGATCGTTTGACGACAGGCGGCATCTGTCCAGCGCGCCCCCTGGAGGCGCGGCCGTTTCGGCGGCTGTCACAGACCGGGCGCCGTCGGAACGCCGACGAGCGAGGCCTGGTCACGCTGCGGCGTAGTCCGCGAGCGACGGTGCCAACAGGCCGAAGGCACTGTCCGCCTCTGCGGTGACAGTGGCGGAGATCCGGGCGTTGTCCTGGCCGATGAGGGTGAGTTCCTGGATGCGCCGGAACAGGGTGCGGTGTACGGCGCCGAGCAGGGCGGCGGCGGTGCGGGGGGTGATGTCGCCGCGGAGTGCGCCGGTGGCATCGGCCAAGGCGTCTGCCAAGGCGGCCTCTCGCAGGTCGTGCAGGTCGCGCAGTCGGGCGGAGAGGGTGGGGCTGTCGGCGATCATGCGGGCGAAGTCGGGGCCGGAGAACCCGGCGACCGGGTCGGCGTTCGCCGCCGCTTCGCTGAAGGCGTGATGCAGGGCCGACAGGGCCGACTCGCCGGTCCGACGGCCGGTCACCGTACCGGCCAGGGTGGCGATGAAGGCGTCCTGGTGGTCCAGGGCCAGATCCTCCTTGCGCGGGAAGTAGTTGGTGACCGTCTTCTTCGCCACCCGCGCGGCGGCGGCGATCTCGGCGATGGTGGTCTGCTCGAAACCCTGGGCGAGGAACAAGCCGGTGGCGACGTCGGAGATGAGCTGACGGGTCTCCTGCTTCTTGGATTCCCTCAGGCCGGTAGGGGGTGCGGACGAGGTAGCGTCGGTAGTCATGGAGCAATCTTACCCTCGTGGCATTTTTATGTTGACATCCTTGAGGGGGTTCGGTTTAAGTTTACGTCCGTAATAAGTTTCCCCCGAAGGCCCGTAATCTGCCACGCTGCTCCGGCTACTGACCTGAGCCCACCCGGCACCCACGCTCCACCTCCCGGAAACCACTGAGGAAAGGCACCTTGCAGATCACCGCGTCCACCGTCTCGCTCACCGTCGACGATGTCGCCGCGTCCCAGCGGTTCTTCACCACCCGCCTCGGCTACGTCGAGCAGGCCGCCGCCGATGGGTTCGCCTCACTGTCGCGCGACGACGCCGCGATGGACATCGTCCTGCTCGCCCGCGGCACCGAGGTGCTACCGGCCGACCAGCGCGACCAGCACGCCTCCGGCCTGATCCTCGCCTTCACCACCACCGGCATCGCGCAGGAGGAGCAGCGGCTGCGCACCGAGGGCGTCGAGATCACCATGCCGCTGCGCGAGGAGCCCTGGGGCGAACGCCTCTTCCAGGTCACCGACCCCAACGGGGTGATCGTCCAGTTCGTCGAATGGGTCACCCCGCCCGGCCCCGAGAACGCCTGACCGCCCACCGCGTCGGGCCGAATCCGGGCCATGCCCCGGCAACGCCCGGCCCGGACCGTGTGCGACATCCCGCAACCCGGCAAAGGACCTCGACCTTGTCACCTGATCCGACCACCGTTCACCCGCTGCCCGCCCACGACCGCGTGGTGTTCCTCAAACCGCTGGTCACCTCACCGAACATCGCCGTGGGCGAGTACACCTACTACGACGATCCGAACGGCGCCACGGACTTCGAGCACCGCAACGTCCTCTACGCCTACGGGCCGGAGCGTCTCATCATCGGCAAGTACTGTGCGATCGCCTCGGGAACCACATTTCTGATGGCCGGTGCCGAGCATCCGACGATGGGGGTGTCCACGTACCCGTTCACCATGTTCGGCGGCCGGTGGGCCGAACAGACCCTGGACATCGTCACCGCCATGCCCAGCCGCGGCGACACGGTCGTCGGCAACGACGTCTGGTTCGGCTACCAGACGACCGTCATGCCCGGCGTGCGGATCGGCGACGGCTCCATCATCGCGGCCGGTGCCGTGGTCACCGCCGACGTTCCGCCCTACACGATCGTCGGCGGTAACCCGGCCAGACCGATCCGACAGCGCTTCACCGACGCCGACACCACGCGGCTGCTGCGCGCCGCGTGGTGGGACTGGCCCGCCGACCTGGTCACCGAACACGCCCGCACCATCATGGCCGGAGCTCCGGCCGACATCGAACGCATCGCCACCGAGCACGGTTTGGGGAAGCCCCTTTGACCCGGATATCCATCGAAGAGCACACGGTGGCCGACAGCGAGGCCGGACCCTACGCCCTCACCACGGGGACGGACGGCGCGTTATGGTTCACCCTCGTCCACAGCGGCCGGATCGGCCGCCTCGTCCCCGGTGAGGAGCCGACGAGCCACCGGCTCGACCCCACCTGCGGGCCGACCGTCATCACACCCGGACCCGACGGCGCGCTGTGGTTCACCGAGTACCGGGCCGACCGGATCGGGCGGATCACCACCGACGGCGTCATCGACGAATTCGACGTGCCCACACCCGGCTGCGGACCATTCGGCATCGCGACGGGACCCGACGGCGCGCTGTGGTTCACCGAGACAGCCTCCGACCGCATCGGCCGTATCACCACCGACGGCCACATCACCGAGTTCTCGCTCCCGGTCACAGGCGCCTTCCCCTCCGCGATCACCGCCGGTGACGACGGGATGTGGTTCACCCTCAACCAGGCCGGCGCCATCGGCCGGATCGACATGACTGGTGCGGTCGACATCCATCCCCTGCCGACGGAGGCGGCAGCACCGGTGGGGATCGCCTCAGGCAACGACGGGACCCTGTGGTTCGTCGAGATCGCCGCCGGTCAGATCGGACGGATCACTCCCGACGGGCAGATCACCGAGTTCCCGCTGCCCGACCGCACCGCCCGACCGCACGCCGTCACCGTCGATGAACACGGCGCCGCATGGTTCACCGAATGGGGAGGCAACCGCGTCGGCACGATCACCCCCGACGGCTCCGTCACCGTCCACGACCTGCCCACTCCCCATTCCGAACCGCACGGAATCACCGTCGGCCCCGACGGTGCCCTGTGGACGGCACTGGAGACCGGCGCACTCGCCCGCATCGCCGCGAACAGCGCCCCCTGACCAGGCTGCCCCCGTACATTCCATCAGCAGCGGTCGCCCGTACGGCGGCCGGAGAGGAACCTCATGAAATACGCACTCGTGATCTTCGAGACGGACGAGTCACGCCGCCGGATCCAGGCCGACCGGGCCGCATACCGCAAGGAATACGAAGGCTGGATCGGCAGCCTCGCCGCCGCCGGGAAACTGGTCGGCGGCGAGGCCCTGGAGACCGAGCACATCGCTCCGGCGACGGTGCGCACAAAGGCCGACGGGACATCAGTGGTGACCGACGGGCCCGCGCAGGCCGGAGAGGAAACCCTCGGCGGCTGGTTCATCATCGAGGTGGCCGACCGTGAGGAAGCCCTCGAACTGGCCAAGAGCCTCCCCACACCGGAGACCATCGAGATCCGCCCGATCCTCGAATCCGCCTGAACAACACGGGAGACCGGTCATGGGTGACGCCTGGGAGGCCGTCGGCGCCCTCGCCATCAGCCCCGACGGCCGCACGCCGTCGGTGGGCGGTGGGCGGCGAGGCGGGGAGCCTCGGATTCGCCTGCTGGGGAGGTGCTGACGGGGACCGCCCGTCCGGGGCACTTCGACGGTCGACCCGGCCGCGCGCTGCCGCAGGGCTGCCTCCGGCCGGTGCTGTTCACGGCGTACTCGGTGCCGGCGGTCACCCCCCGGCGGCACCGGCTCGCGCCCCGGGGGACCTGCCGCCAAGCCCCAGGATCAGCACCGCCGCCACGTGCATCAGAGCGAGGGAGATCCGGGTGCCGCCGTCCATGCCGTCGCCGACGAGCGGCAGGAAGGACATGGCCAGTGCGGCGCCGGCCACCACGGTCCAGATGGCGGGGGCGCGCCGCGCCCCGAACCGCTCCAGGGCGGCCAGCAGCCCCCATCCGGAGAGCGACGCGAGGAGTGCGACGACCGCCACGGGTACGGCGCCGATGTCGAGCGTCCGTTCGCCGTCGGCGATCCGCAGCCGGTGCCCCAGCAGTGGGTCCGCGATCAGCCACACCAGGACGGGGGCCAGGACGGCCAGGGCGGTGACCACCGGGCGCCTTCTGCGCGCGTTCACTCGGCGCTGCCCGAGAGCGCCCCGTGCAGGAAGACCTCCACCAGTTCCTGCGGGGTCAGGTCGGGCTCGTCCTCCGTACGCGGCTGGGTGAAGAGCAGTCCGAAGAAAAGGGCCGCGATCTGCTCCGGCGGTCGGCGCAGGCCGGCCTTGTCGGGCTCCAGCAGCTCCGCCAGGGCCGCGCGGATACGGGCCGTCGAGTCGTCGCGGCCCGCGCCGCGCACCGTGCCGGGGTGCTTGCCGCCGCGATGCCCCAGGGAGCCGAGGATCGCGCCCATCCTGGACAGGTGCGCCTGCAGCGCCTCGGCCGCCTCCGCGAGCCGGTCGGGCAGCGGCTGGGACACGTCGATCGCGTCGAGCTCGCGGACCGCGTGTTCGGGGGAGAGCGCCTCGGACACGCAGGCCTGCAGCAGCTCGTCCTTGTCGGCGAAGACCCGGAAGATCGTGCCCTCGCCGATGCCCGCGGCGCGGGCGATCTTCGCGGTCGTCACCGCGGCGCCGTACTCGGCGATCAGCGGGATCGCGGTCTGGATTATCATCTCGCGGCGCCGCTCCGGCGACATGACGGGGGCGCGGCGGCGTGTGGTTCGGTTCTCCTCAGGTGCTGTCATGACTCCGAGCGTACGGAGTGAGCACTCACTCCGTCAATGAGTGAGTGCTCACTCCGCCCACTTCACCCATGAGCGGCTGCGTGCGTCGGTGGCGGGTCGGGGCGCGCTCCGACGGGTGGCGGGTTGGGGAGGCGATGCCCCGCTACCGGGTCTTCGTAGGCGTCACCCCGCCGCCGCCGACGCCGCTCACCTCATCGCACCTTCCTCGCGTACGGCGCGACCGTGATCCGGTCGATCAGCGGGGCATGGCGGGAGCGGAGCAGTACGCCGGGGAAGGTGTCCGAGGCGTAGGTGGTGCCGTCGAAGTTGCGCAGTTCCTCGGAGCGGAACGTGAGCGTGTTCTGTCCCTCCTCGAGGTGGACCGGGACGGTCAGCTCCCAGAAGTTGTTCTGGTGGAAGGTGTGCGGGAAGGTGATCCGCCGCGTCTCGCCGCCGTTGACGGTGAGGTCGGCGTGGCGGGCGAGCGGGTCCGGGTTGTAGTGGGTGGCCGGGGACTGTTCGGGGTTGGAGTAGCGGATGCGCAGCGCGTACAGGCCCGCCTTGTCCGCGGCGACGGTGAACGTGGCCGTGTTGCCGTTGCCCGGGGCGCCGCCGATGCCGGTGATCGCGGTGCCGTCCGAGGCCAGGGAGAGCGGGCTGAGGGTGGCCGAGCCGGCGAGGGTGGCGTCCTGTGCCTCGTACGTGCGCGTCTTGAGGGTGCCCTCGGTCGGGGTGACCGTCAGGCGGTCGACGAAGGTGGTGCCTGAACCGCCGGTCACCGTCACCTTGTTGATGCCGCCGGACAGGGAGACCGCGACGCTGTTGCCGCCCTTGTCCAGGCGCAGGACGTTCTGGCCGTTGACGGCGACGCGGGCGTCCGAACCGCCGAGGGTGTCGATCCTGAGGGTGGCCTCGCGGTCGGCGGGGGAGTAGACCCAGAAGGTCGCGGTCCCCTTCTTCCGGAGCCGGGCCGCGCCCGATCCCGTGGCCGCCCGCTTCGGCAGGTCGTAGACGGGCCGTGCCCTGCCGTCCAGCCAGGCGAGTTCGCCCTCATACACCTGTGTGCTCGCCGATGTCTCGGGGAGGGAGAGAGTGAGGCGGTCGACGATGGCGTCGCCCTTGGTGACGCGCTTGCCGTCGGCGCTCTTCGCGGCGAGGGTCAGGGTGTGCTTGCCCTTGGTGAGCTTCACCCGGGTGTCGGTGTGGTCCCAGACCACCCACTTGTAGCCGAGCGGCAGGTGCAGTTCCCGCTCACTGTCCGCCTCGCCGTCCACCCGCAGGAAGACGTTGGTGGGGCCCTGCTCCTTGACCTTGTCGAAGGTGTTGAGGGAGTTGGCGAAGACGCTCAGGTCGTAGGTGCCGTCCTCGGGCACGTCCACGGCGAAGTCGAGGGTGACGTCCGAGCCGGTGCGCAGGCCGCCGACGTCGTAGCCGCCGGAGGTGTAGAACTTCGACACGTCGCGCGGCGAGCCCTCGGGACCGTTCTTGGAGTAGCCGGACCCGGTGTGGGCGGCGTCCTCCGCCTCGTACGAGCTCTGCCAGCGCACCGGCGAGGACTGCGTGGCCTTCGCCTTCCCGGTCGGGCTGAGGACGATCTCGTACGCCGAGGATTCCGTCAGCTTCGGCAGGGCTCCGTCACCGAAGTCGACGACCACCGTGCCGTCGTCCCCGACCCGCAGGTTCGTCTCCGCGAGCAGCTTCGGGCCGGAGGAGTCGCCCACCTGCCCGGTCCACTCGATCTCCCGCACCCAGGCGTGCACGCTCCTTCCGAAGAGTTTCTTCGGAACGCCCGCGAAGGTGATGTGGCCCTTGCCGGTGGAGCCGCCGAAGACCAGCCGGGCCTGCTTCTTCTTCTCGTCGAGGGTGGCGACGCCCTGCATGGTGTAGTTCTCGCCGGGGAACGGCGGGGTCACCTTCACCGTGTGCCCGCTCATCGAGGCGTACGCGTTCAGCAGCCACCACTGCCCGTTGCCGCGGTTGGACTGCACGGCGGAGTCGGAGAGGTTGCCGTCGATGTTCCAGTACGCGATGTCGGCGTCCACCTTGGACTCCTCGATCGCGGACACCCACTGGATCATCTGGCCCGGGACCGAGGTGTGGTAGTTGAAGGCGTACTCGTTGATGTTGACGGGCAGTTGGGTGCCCTCTCGCGAGGTGCCCTCGAACAGGTCCTTCTCCCAGCCCCGGTACTTGGCGACGCTGTCGCGCACCGCCTCCGGGTGGCTCAGCTCGTGCCAGGTGACGACCTCGGGCAGCGTGCCGGCGGCCAGGGCGTGCGACATGAAGCCCTTCACCTGGTCGTGCAGGACACTGGTGTTGGGGCCCGCGATCCTGGCGTCCGGCATCCTGCTCTTGATCAGCTCGTACGCGGAGTCCCAGGCGGCGAAGAAGGCGTCCGGGTCGTCGAGCCAGCTGACCTTGTCGTAGCTCCACCGGCCGGTGCCGAACATGTTGAGCTCGGGCTCGTTGAACGGCACGAAGACGATGTTGTCCTGGTACTCCTCGGGCAGCTGGAGAACCTGGTCGACCTGCTTGGCGATCTTCTCCTCGTAGAGCCTGAGCTTCTCGGCGGGGGAGTCGCCCGGCCACTCGTACGGGAAGCCGCGGTGAATGTCGGTCATGTAGATGTACACATCGCCGTCGGTGGAGTCCGCCAGCGGCTTCACCACCTCCAGCGCGTCGGCACCGGGGTGCTGCGGACCGTCCTGCGCCTTGGTGGAGACCGTGCGCAGACCCATGCCCGCGATGAGGTTGCTGCTGGGGACGTCCGGTCCGTACACGCCGTAGAGCGTGCCGGAGGCACCGCCGTGGAACGCGCCGGTGTCCGAGCCGAGGTCGACGGTGAGCTGCCCCTCGCGGACCACGGTGACCGTCGCCTTGACCTCGCGTCCGGCCGCCGTGCCCGACACCGTGAAGGAACCCGGCTGGGCGTACTTGTCGGACGGCACGGCGTCCCAGGTGATCGGCAGATCGCGGTCGTAGCCGTCGGAGAAGGATGCGCGGACAGCGATGGGGAGGGACGGAGCGGTTTTGGTGGTCGTACGGACTTCGAAGGAGGTTCTCGAGAGATCCTGAACCGTCGGCATGGCCCCGACCGTACCGGCCACCTGCTCGGCGGTGAGCGCGGAGTGCCACACGGTGAAGTCGTCGATCGCGCCCTTGAACAGCGGGTCCGGCCAGAAGGACTTGCCTATGTAGCCGGCGGCCGTGGCCGAGCCGTCCAGCAGTTCCCTGGCCTTGACGGTCGTCGCGGCGGAGGAGACCGCCACGCCGTCGAGGTAGGTGGTGAGCCGCCCGGCGACGGTGTCGAGGGTGACGGTGACCGTCCGCCACTCGTCCGCGGGGAGCGCCGCATAGCCGCGGACCTGGGCCTCCGCCCCGCCTCCGCCGGTGGTCACGGAGGTCTGGAACAGCCCGCCGCCGTTGTACGGGGTGCTGAAGAGGTACTTGGTGGTGTTGGTGCCCAGATCGAAGATCCGCTGCCAGGACGACTTGTCGCCGCCCCACTTCACGCGGGCGGACACCGTCAGGTCGGTCGCATCGCCGATCACTTCGCGGGGCAGGCGGACGTACGCGCCGTCGGAGGTGGGCGCCCCGCCGGGCAGGGCGAGTGCCTTGCCGCCGTTCGTGCCCTCGACGGACCGGGCGGTGGAGCCGTTCACCAGGCTCGCCGTCAGACCGTTGCCCGAAGCGTCGATGATCTTCCCGGAGGCGAGGTCGTCCTCGTCGAAGGTGTAGCGGACGGTGGGCTGGGGCGCGTCGGCCGCCTGGGCGGGGACGGTCGGCGTGACCAGTACGCCGGCGCCGAGGGCCAGGGCCACGGCGGCCGGGGCCCGGCGCCTTGCCGATCTTTCAGCGGATGGCATGGAGTGCGTCCTCAATCCTTTGCGTACGGTCCCGGTCGCCCCGCCCCGGCCGGATGCTCGTCCGCATGCCGTTACCGACGAGGAGGCTCCGAGTTGACGTGCTGTCGAATCGGTTCGATCACATGAACCCCGAAGGTGCGGGGCTTGTCCAGGTGGCAGTGGCGGCGCTCCGCCCGGCAAGGGCTGTGGGCGAGCGAGCCCCCGGTCGCCGGAAGGGCACGTCATCGAACCGGTTCGCAGGAAGCTAGCACCGAGCAAATCGCCCAGCAATACCTCTGCCACAAGTGAAGTCCCGAATTCGCCGGATTCCGCTGCTCTCGCGGAAGGGTCGTCGCGGGTGTTGACAGCCGTCCGTCTTGTTCCTACCTTCACTTCACGCGAACCGGTTCGACCATCCGGGGCCGCTCTCTCCTCACAAACCAGTACCCACACGAGTCGGACGTCCGGTCCCGATGGGAACGTCGAACCGGTTCGAGCAAGGAGCTTCCGTGAACATCGGTGAGATCGCCCGCAGGGCCGGTGTCTCGCGGAGCACCGTGTCCTACGCGCTGAGCGGCAAGCGCCCGGTCGCGGACGCCACCCGCCGGAAGATCCAGGAGGTCATCGACGAGTTGGGCTACCGCCCGAACGCCAGTGCCCGCGCCCTGGCCAACGGCCGGACCAGCACGATCGGCCTGGTGTTTCCACCGGCCGGCAGCCACTACACGGGTATGCAACTGGATTTCATCGGCAGCGTGGTGGAGGCCGCGGCGGCGCACGACTACGACGTGCTGCTGTCTCCCAGCGGCGTGGACAGCGACCGTTCCTTCCAGCGGCTGCTGGGGGAGCGGCGTGTCGACGGGGCGATCCTGATGGAGATCAGGCTGGCGGACGACCGGGTCGATCACCTGGCCGAGCTGGACTTCCCCTCCGTCGCCATCGGCCGCACCGCCCGCCCTGAGCGCGGCTGGTGGGTGGGTCTGGACCACACCGCGCTGGTGACGGCGTGCGTCCACCACCTGGCGGACCTCGGCCACCGCCGGGTCGCCTTCGTCAACCGTCCCGGGCAACTGCTGCGGGCCGGGTACGAGTCGGCGCACCGGGGCCTGGACGGTTTCACCAAGGCCGCGGCCGAGCGAGGGCTGACCGTGCGGACGTACTGCTGCGGTGACGACGCGGCCTCGGGGCAAGCGTGCCTGGAGCGGATCCTGTGGGACGACCCGGCGACCACGGGTTTGGTCACGCTGAACGAGGCCGCGCTCGGCGGTCTCTACCGGGGGCTCGCCCAGGCGGGCCGCCATGTGCCGCGCGACTTCTCCGTCACCGGGGTGGTGGCCGGCCGGTGGGCGGAGACGGTGACCCCGCAGCTCACCGCGGCGGACGTACCGGCGGAGGAGATGGGCCGTCTCGCCGTCGACCTTCTCGTCGAGCGACTCGACGACCCCGACGCGTCGGCCCGGAACCACCTCCTCGCGCCACCGATCTCTCTGCGGGCCAGCACCGGAGCTGTCTTCGCACCTCATGAGTCCCAGGCCCCGGCCGTCTGACTCCGCCGCACTCCCGACCACGACCCGGGGGCGCACCGCCCACCAGGCCCCCACGCGCTCACCCGCCCGCCAGGACCGGCGCGCGCCCACCCAGGAAACCGCGGGCGCACCCCGCCCCCTACGCCCCACGCCCCACGAGCCACTACGCCCCACGAGCCACTACGCCCCACGAGCCACTCCGTCCCAGCGCTCCGAGCACCCGATTCCTCACCGACGCCGTTCGGCGTGCTCGTCTCTCCTCGCCCCGTCCCTCCCCGCCCCGTCCCTCCCCGCCCCTCTCTCCTCGCCCGTCACTCCTCTCACGGCACACCCGTGCCAAGAAACGAAGGACCTGCCATGTACAGCACCTCCAGACAACGCCGTCTGACCGCCGCGGCCCTGACCGCCCTGGCCGTGGCCGTCAGCGCCACCGCCTGCTCCTCCGGCTCCGGCGGCTCCGGATCGAAGGACGCCGCCGGCGGCACGTACACCGTCTGGGACCCGTATCCGCAGTTCGCCAAGGACTCGGACTGGGCGAAGCTGCTGGACCAGTGCGGCGGCAAGGCGGGTGTGAAGATCAAGCGGACCGCTTTCGACACCAGCGATCTGGCCAACAAGACGCTGCTGGCGGCGCAGCAGGGCAACTCCCCGGACGTCCTCATCGTCGACAACCCGGTCGTGTCGACCCTCGCCGAGGCGGGCGTGCTCACCACGACCGACGACAACAAGCTGGACACCTCCAAGGCGGACCCGAACCTGCTCGCGGCGGGCCAGTCGGGCGGCAAGACCTACGGCACACCGATCGGTGCCAACACTCTGGCCCTCTACTACAACAAGGAGGTGCTGAAGGAGGCCGGCGTCGACATCGCCTCGGTCAAGGACTGGAAGTCGCTGACGGCGGCGCTGGCGAAGGTCAAGAAGGCCGGCAAGAAGGGCATCACCTTCTCGGCGATCGGTACGGAGGAGGGCAGCTTCCAGTTCCTGCCCTGGTTCTGGGGCTCGGGCGCGCAGCTCACGGCACTCGACTCCGAGCAGGCCGTCTCCGCGCTCTCCCTCTGGAAGGACTGGCTGAAGAAGGGCTACGCCCCCAACTCGGTCATCAACAACACCCAGACCACCAGCTGGCAGGAGTTCGCCAGCGGCGACTACGCCTTCTCCGAGAACGGCACCTGGCAGCTCGCGAACGCCGAGAAGGCCGGCTTCGACTACGGGGTCATCCCCGTCCCGGCCGCCACGGGCGGCAACGCGGCGGCCCCGACCGGTGGTGAGTTCGTGACGATCCCGGTCCAGAAGGACGCCGGCCGCTACGCCACCTCGCAGAAGCTGGTCACCTGCCTGACCAGCACCGACAACCTCTACAACACCGACACCACGCTGTCCTACGTCGCGCCCACCAGCGAGGTGCAGGACAAGCAGGTGGCGGCGAACGCCGAGCTGAAGCCGTGGGTGGACGCGGTCAAGGCGGCCAAGGGCCGTACCAGCGACGACCTGGGCACCAAGTACCCGAAGATCTCCGAGCAGTTGTGGAAGGCCGTCCAGTCCGCGCTCAGTGGCGCCGAGTCGCCGAAGGACGCGCTGGCCAAGGCCCAGTCGTCCGTCAAGTAACCAGGGATGCGCGGTCTGCCGATGAACGACACGAAACGGTTCTCCGGCCGCCGGTCCGCACACGACCGGAGCGGGGCGGCGGTCACCGCCGCCCCGGGCCGGGCCCCAATGCGAGAACGGCGCCGTCAGGCCTCCCCGCCGGGGGTCCCCCCGGGCGGAGCCCGGGGGAGGGCCGCCTGGGCCTTCCTCGCCCCGGTGACCTGCTACCTCGTCCTCTTCTACGCCTATCCCCTCTACCGCAACCTCGACCTGAGCCTGCGCGACTACACCGTCCGCTCCTTCGTCCAGGGCGACGCGCCGTTCACGGGCCTGGCGAACTACCAGAAGGTCTTCGACGACCCGACCTTCGCGCCCGCCCTGCTGCACACCGTCGTCTTCACCGCCGTGTGCCTGGTCTTCCAGTACGCCATCGGGCTCGCCCTCGCGGTCTTCTTCCACCAGAACTTCCGGCTCTCGGCCACGCTGCGCGCCCTGTTCCTGGTCCCGTGGCTGCTGCCGCTGATCGTGTCGGCGTCCACCTGGTCGTGGATGCTCAACAGCGACTCCGGTGTCGTCAACGCGCTCCTGCACGCCGTCGGCATCGGGCCGGTGAACTGGCTGACCTCGCCGTCCTGGTCGCTGACCTCGGTGATCATCGCCAATGTCTGGATCGGTGTCCCCTTCAACCTGGTCGTGCTCTACAGCGGGCTGCAGTCCATCCCCGGCTCGCTGTACGAGGCCGCGGCTCTCGACGGGGCCAACGCCTGGCAGCGCTTCTGGCGCATCACCTTCCCCCTGCTGCGACCGGTCTCCGCCATCACGCTGCTGCTGGGCCTCGTCTACACCCTCAAGGTCTTCGACATCATCTGGATTATGACCAAGGGCGGCCCGGCGGACTCGTCCACCACCTTCGCCACCTGGTCCTACCAGCTCGGCTTCGGCAACCTCCTGCCCGCCTTCGGCCCGGGCGCGGCCGTCGGCAACCTGCTCGTGATCGCCGCCCTGGTGTTCGGCCTGATCTACGTCCGAGTCCAGCGAAAGCAGGCACTCTCATGAAAACAGGCGCTGTCGGGAAAACGAGCGCTGGCAGGCAGTCAGGCGCTGCCGGGAGGACAGGCTGGAAGACGGCCCTCGGCCTAGTGCTGACCGGGATCATGCTCTTCCCGGTCTACTGGATGCTCAACGTGTCCCTCACCCCCGAGCAGGACATGCGCAAGAGCCCACCGGACCTGTTCCCGACCCACGGCACCCTGACCGGCTACCGCACCGTCCTCGACGAACAACTGCCCTACCTCGGCACCAGCCTCGTCGTCGCCCTGGGCACCGTCGTGCTGACCGTGGCCCTGGCCGCGCCCGCCGGCTACGCCCTGGCCAAGCTGCGCCCACGCGGCGGCGGCCTGCTGAGCTTCGTCCTGCTGGCCGCCCAGATGATCCCCGGGATCATCATGGCGATGGGCTTCTACGCCATCTACCTCCAGCTCGGCCTGCTCCAGTCCGTCCCCGGCCTGATCGTCGCCGACTCCACCCTGGCCGTCCCCTTCGCGGTGCTGATCTTCACCGCGTTCATGTCCGGCATCCCCGGCGAACTGCTCCAGGCCGCGCAGATGGATGGAGCGAGGGCGCTGCGGACCTTCTGGTCGATCGTCCTGCCGATGAGCCGCAACTCGATCGTCACGGTCTCGTTGTTCGCGTTCCTGTGGTCGTGGTCCGACTTCGTCTTCGCCAACACCCTGGTCAACGGCGGCACCCACGAGCCGATCACCCTCGGCATCTACCACTACATCGGCAACAACAACCAGGAGTGGAACGCCATCATGGCCACCGCCGTCGTCGCGTCACTGCCCACCGCGGTCATCCTCGTCCTCGCCCAGCGCTATGTGGCGGCAGGTGTCACCACCGGCGCCGTCAAGGACTGAGTTCCCCCGACGTTCCCCCGACCCGCCACGACGACCGGCGCTCCCCGCGCCGGTCGGCCGCTCCCTGCTCCAGAAACGAGTCACGCCACATGACCGCCGCACCGTCCGGCCCGGCCTTCTCCGTACACGACATCCCGTTCAGCGTGTCCGGATCCTGGTTCGACATCTCGCCCGTGGTGGCGGAGAAGACGTACGCCGAGGACCTCCACCTCGTCTCGCACCAGAACGGCATGCACGGCGTCCTGCGTCTGGTGCCCTTGGACCCGGAGAGAGGCGAGCGGGCCGAGACCCGTGTCGAGGCGACACCGGGCCTGCTCGCCTGGACCGGCCGGCAGGGACGCGTCGAACTCACCTACGAGTCGCCGGACACCGTACGCCTGCGGGGCAGCGGCCTGGACTTCGGCGTCCTCGCCGCCGCGCGGACCCTGACCCCGTTCAGCGGGACGTACTTCTTCCACGACCCGGCGGCGAACGCGCACGTGTTCACCTCGTACGAGACCGGCCGCCGTTACCGCGTCACCGTGTTGTCCGGCGCGCTCGCCGGCACAGCCGGAGCCCAGGCCCTGGGCAGTGGCGACCGCGGTGTCACCGTGACCGCGCAGGCGGACGGCCGCTGGGAGCTCGCGATCGAGGAGTTCGACGCCGCCCGTCCGCCTTATGTGTCCTCGGCGCCCTTCGACGACATCGTGGCGGCGGCCCAGGGAGCCTTCGCGGACTTCGTCAACGCCGTGGCCCCCTGGCGCTCGGACGCCACCCCGGCCGCCGAACTCGCCGTCTACGTCGTCTGGTCGGCGACCGTGGCGGCGAAGGGCCTGGTCACCCGGCCCGCGGTACTGATGTCCAAGCACTGGATGGACAAGGTCTGGAGCTGGGACCACTGCTTCAACGCCCTGGCCCTGGCCCCCGGGGCCCCCGCTCTGGCCTGGGACCAGTTCTCGCTGCCCTTCGACCACCAGGACGAGAGCGGCGCCCTGCCGGACTCGGTGACCCACTCCGAAGTCCTCTACAACTTCGTCAAGCCCCCTATCCACGGCTGGGCTCTGGGCCATCTGCGCAAGCGCCTGGCAGAACCCCTCGACCGGGCCGAACTCACCAAGGTCTACCGCAGGCTGGAACGCTGGACGGACTTCTGGCTCACCGCGCGACGCGCACCCGGCGCCGCGCTGTCCCACTACCAGCACGGCAACGACAGCGGCTGGGACAACGCCACCACCTTCGACCCCGCACGCGTCGTCGTCACCGCCGACCTGGCCGCCTTCCTCACCCTCCAACTGCACGAACTCGCCCGACTGGCCGGCGAACTGGACCTGTCCGACGAGGCCCGGCGCTGGTCCCTTACCGCCGAGGACACCCAGGCCGCGCTGCTCGACGAGCTCTGGACGGGAGAGCGGTTCGTCGCCCGCGGAGCCGACACCGGGGAGACCTGGAGCAGCGCCAGCCTCCTCGACCTGATGCCCATCGCACTGGGCGAGCACCTGCCCGGCGATGTCAGCAGCGCGCTGGCCGACCAGATCAAGGCCCATCTGACGCCGTACGGACTGGCCACCGAACAGCCCACCTCCCCCCACTACCTGGCCGACGGCTACTGGCGCGGCCCCATCTGGGCCCCCGCCACCATCCTCATCGAGGACGGACTGCGCCGCGCCGGACACCACCGCCTCGCCGACGACATCAGCACCCGCTTCCGCGCCCTGTGCGAAACCCACGGCTTCGCCGAGAACTTCGACGCCCTCACCGGCACCGGCCTGCGCGACCGCGCCTACACCTGGACCGCCGCCGCCTACCTCCTCCTCGCCGAAGCACACGCACACCGAGACAGCCGCTGACCGGCAGCCTCCCCACAACCCCGGGACCGCTCACGCCCCGGTTCTTTCCCTCCCCTCCCTCCTGGAGCCGCACAATGAAGTCGCTCACCACCCCCGCAGGACCTGCAACCCGTACCAGACGCCGATCAGCCGCGTCCGCGGCCGTCCTCCTCGCCACCCTGGGCGCGACCCTGGTGCCCGCCGCTTCGTCACAAGCCGCGGACACCACTGTCGCCGTCGACTTCTCCACCGCCGGGGGCGCTCCCACCTACCGGGCCTCGGGCACCATCTACGGCATGTCCGAGAACGGTTCGCTGCCGCAGGAGCACTTCTACAAGGACATCAAGTGGAAGTTCATGCGGGCCGGGGGCGCCCAGCTCGACAACCCCGGCGGCTGGGTCGTCGGCAAGTACGACCGCCGGTGGAACTCCACCCGCGCCCAGTACCAGCGCACCAAGGCGCTGGGCGCGACCTTCGTCATCCTGCCGCACGACCTGTGGGGCTCGGACGGGACCGGCAGCAGCAGCCCCACGTTCCCCGGTGACAACGGCGACTGGTCCAGCTTCGACGCCTTCTACGACCGTCTGCTCGCCGACGCGAAGGCGGCCGGCATGACCGACATCCAGTGGGACATCTGGAACGAACCCGACTGGCATCCCTTCTGGGACCGGCCGCAGGCCCAGTACCTGGAGATGTGGAAGCGCGCCTACCAGCGGATCCACGCAGTCTTCCCGAACGCGGTGATCGTCGGCCCCAGCACCGCCGGCAAGCCCTCGTCAACCGGCTCGTCCTGGTGGAACACGTACCTGGACTACGTCAAGGCCAACAACGTCGAGCCGGACATCTACAGCTGGCACGACCTGCCCGGCGACCCGGTCGTCGACTCGGACGCCGTCCGGTCGAAGCTGGCCGCCCGGTCGATGACCACAAACCGCCCGTTCCAGGTCAACGAGTACGAGAGCTCCACCGAGCAGAACCCGGGCCGGGGCGGCTGGTACATCTCCCGCCTGGAGCGGGCCGGGGCCGACGGTCTGCGGGCCAACTGGGCGTCCGCGAACAACCTGCACGACTTCCAGGCGAAGCTGCTCACCAAGAACAGCGCCGGCCAGTACCTGCCGCTGGGCGAGTGGTTCCTGTACCGGTACTACGGCTCGCAGACCGGGAACATCGTGAACGTCACGCCCGGTACGAACACCGACGCTCTGGCGACGAAGGACAACACGGCTCGCAACGCGAAGATTTTGCTGGGCAGCAACGGCAACACCGGGAACATCACCGTCAGCCTCAACCGCCTCGACACCACCTCGCTGGTGGAGAACAGCCGGGTCCGCGCCATAGTCCAGCGCATACCGAACAACAACGGCGGAGCGGTGACGGGTCCCGTGACGGTCTCCGACCAGACCCTGACCGTGAGCGGCAACTCGGCCTCGGTGAGCGTGCCGTGGACCAATGCCACTGACGGCTACACGGTCACCCTGCTCCCGCCGTCGAACACCACGATCTCCACGGTCGCCGTCGCCCAGCACAGCGGTCAGTGCCTGGACGACACCAACCGCTCCACCGCCAACGGCACGCAGTACCAGCAGTACTACTGCGAGGGCGGCTACCAGCAGATGCTCGACCTCAAGCCGGTGGCGGGCAAGGCGGACACGTACACGATCGTCAACGAGCACAGCGGCAAGTGCCTGGACGTCGCCAACGCCTCCACCGCCGACGGGGCCGCGGTCATCCAGTACACGTGCAACGGCGGCACCAACCAGCAGTTCACGCTCCGTCCGGTCACCGCGCTCGGCAACAGCCACGACTACCAGCTCGTCGCCGTCCACAGCGGCAAGTGCGTCGACGTCAGCACCATCTCCACCGCACCCGGCGCCCTCGTCCACCAGTGGCCGTGCGACGCGGCGAGCGCCCTGACCACCAAGAAGAACCAGATCTGGAGGCTCGGCGGCAAGGACTGAGCGACCGTACCGCCGCTCAGCGGAGTCGAAGTCCCACTCGTGCGGTGACCGGGCATGCCCGGTCACCGCACGAGTGCGCTCCCGCCAGGCCGCGGTTCTCAGCCGTCGGGGCGCTCGCTCCGTCAGGGGGCAGCCAAGCCGGTCTTGAGGCCCGCCCCGCACAACGGCACCACCGCCGTACGACCCTCGAGAGCCCCCTCCCGTACGGCCGCCCAGCACGCCACGCCCGTCGACTCGACGTACAGGCCGCGTGAGGCCAGGTCCCTCTGCGCGTGGCGGATCTGGTCCTCCGTCACGGTGAGGAAGGTGCCGCCGGAGGCGCGGACGGCACGGAGGATCTGGCGGGCGCGGGGTGGGCGGGGGATGGCGATGCCCTCGGCGGAGGTGGGGGACAGGGGCGTGACCCCGACGAGGCCGTCCGCGCCCTCGGCCCAGGCGTGGGCCAGGGGGGCGACGGCGGCCGACTGCACGGCGTGGAGGGCGGGGCGGCGGTCGATGAGGCCCGCCGCGTGGAGCTCGGCGACGGCCAGGGCCGCGCCCAACAGCAGCGTGCCGTTGCCGACGGGTACCACGATCACCTCGGGGAGACGGCCGCCCAGGTCCTCCCACAGCTCGTGGACGTAGGTCTTCGTCCCGTGCAGGAAGTAGGGGTTGTAGACGTGCGAGGCGTAGAAGACGCCGTCCGCGTCCGCCGCCTCGCGGGCCGCCCCGGCCGTCGCCTCCCGGTCGCCGTCGACGAGGTGGAGCCGCGCTCCGTGCGCCTCGATCTGCTCCAGCTTCTTGGCCGACGTACGGGCCGGGACGTACACCGTGCAGGGCAGCGCGGCCCTGGCGCAGTACGCGGCGACCGCCGTGCCCGCGTTGCCGCTGCTGTCGGCGACGACCCGCTCGGCGCCGAGCCGCAGGGCAAGCTCGGCGAGGAGCACCGCCCCGCGGTCCTTGAAGGAGAGCGTGGGCATCAGGAAGTCGAGCTTGGCCTGGATGCCGTCCTTGAGCTCGACGAGCGGGGTCCGGCCCTCGCCCAGTGACACCGTCGGCGCCGCCAGGGGGAGGCATTCCGCGTAGCGCCAGAGGGAGTTCACCCGGCCGGCCAGGGACTTGAGCGGTGCCGGGGTGGGCGCGAAGTCCAGGTCCAGGGGGCCACGGCAGGCCGGGCAGCACCAGGCGAGCGAGGCGGCGGGGACGCGCGTGCCGTCCGTCGGGCAGAAGCGATCCGGCAGAGGGGTCATGAGCGAAGGGTAATCGGGGTGGTCAGTGGCGGTACGCAGGGCGAGGGGGGCCGTGTTCCGTCAGGCGGCGCCGACGGGACGGATTCTCCTTCTCCCGCTCGCCCGAGTCCTGCCCCGCCCCGCCCCCTGTCTCGCCGTGACCCGGCCGCCCGCTTACCATGCGCCCAGTCGCACGTCAGTTCCCACACTCCTTTCGGTACGCGCCTCCACGCGTCCCGCCGCCCCCTCGCCCCACCCGCTCGCCCCACCCCTCCGTCCTCCCGCTCGGCGCAAGGAGCACACCGTGGCCACACCTCCGCCCCCCGAGCCTCAGCCACCTCACCGTGCGACCCCGTTCTCGCCGCCGGGACAGCCGCAGCCGCAGCCGCAGCAGCAGCCGTATCTGTATCCGTACCCCGCGACCTCCCAGCCCTGGGGCCACGCCGCTTGGCGGCAGACGTATCCATTGCCACCGTCCTCGCCGCTCAACGGGCTCGCGATCGCCGCGCTCGTGCTCGGGGTGCTGTGCTTCCTGCCGGGCGTCGGGCTGCTGCTGGGGATCGTCGCGCTGGTGCAGATCAGCAAGAGGGGGGAGCGCGGCAAGGGCATGGCGGTGGCCGGGATCGCGCTCTCGACGATCGGCGCGCTGCTGATGACGCTCGTGTTCACCACGGGTGGCGCGCGTGACGTGTGGGACGGCTTCCGCGACGTGTCGAGCGGCGCGGGTGGCACCTTCTCGGTGGACAAGGGCGAGTGCTTCGACTCGCCCCGTGGCTCCCTGGAGGAAGACGTGTACGACGTCGACGTCGTACCGTGCGCGGGTGAGCACGACGCGGAGGTTTTCGCGGTCTTCTCGCTGCCGGAGGGCGAGTACCCGGGCGACGCCGCCGTCTCCGACGCCGCCGACGAGCAGTGCTACGTGCGCTCGGAGACGTACGCGATGGACACCTGGGCTCTCCCGCCCGACGTCGACGTCTACTGGTTCACCCCCACCCGGCAGAGCTGGCGCTACGGCGATCGTGAGGTCATCTGCGTGTTCGGCGACGAGGAGGCCGAGGGCAGCCTGACGGGCTCGCTGCGACAGGACGAGACGACCCTCGACGACGACCAGTTCGCGTTCCTGGAGGGCGAGGCGATCCTCAGGGACGCCTTCGACGGCGTGCCCGACACGGAGTACGTCGAGGACGACCTGACGGCGCACAAGGTGTGGGCCGGGCAGATGGTCCGGGCTCTGGAGCGCCAGACGTCCGCACTTCGCGCGCACGAATGGGGGCACTCCGCCGAGGAGGCGGTCACCGCCTACGTCGAGGCCCTGGACCGGGCGCGCGTGGAGTGGGAGGGGGCGAACAGGGCGAGCGACGCCGATGACTTCAGCGACCACTGGGACAAGTCGTACGGGCTGACCCACGGCCCGAAGGTGGTCACCGCCCGCAAGGCTCTGGGGCTGACCGCCGAGTCGCCGCTGTACGACGGCGAGGGCGGCGGCGACGGCGCGGGGGAGGGCGGCTCCGACGCGCACGTGTGACCGCACCCATAGTGGGGAGAAAGTGCCTGCGTGAGCCCTCACCAGGCACTTGTCATCACATCGAGTGATTCTCTGGCCTTTGCTTGCCCGGCACAACCCACGGTTGCCACGCTGTTGCTGTCTGTACAAGCTGATGGGAGCGGCCAGTGACTTTCGGTGAGCAGCCGGCGTACTTGCGTGTCGCGGGTGATCTCCGCAGGAAGATCGTGAACGGATCGCTGCCGCCGCACACCCGCCTTCCCTCGCAGGCCCGAATCCGCCAGGAGTACGGCGTCTCGGACACGGTCGCGCTGGAGGCCCGCAAGGTTCTCATGGCCGAGGGGCTGGTGGAAGGCCGCTCCGGTTCAGGCACGTATGTGCGAGAGCGGCCCGTGCCGCGCCGGGTGGCCCGTTCCGGGTTCCGGCCCGCCGGAGGGGCGACGCCCTTCCGGCAGGAGCAGGCCGACGTCGCCGCGCGCGGCACCTGGGAGTCGCGCAGCGAGCAGGTCGAGGCCGGCCGGGCGATCGCCGAGCGGCTCGCGATCCAGCCCGATGACCGTGTGATGTGCACCAAGTACACCTTCCGGGACGCGGGGGAGACGATGATGCTCTCGACCTCTTGGGAGCCCCTCGCCGTCACCGGCCGCACACCCGTGATGCTCCCCGAGGAGGGCCCCCTCGGCGGCATGGGCGTCGTCGAGCGCATGGCCGCCATCGACGTCGTGGTGGACAACGTCACCGAGGAGGTCGGTGCCCGTCCCGGCCTCGCCGAGGAACTGTTCGCCCTCGGCGGTGTCCCCGGCCATGTAGTCCTCGTCGTCCAGCGCACGTACTTCGCCTCGGGCCGCCCCGTGGAGACGGCCGACGTGGTGGTGCCGGCGGACCGCTACCGCGTGGCGTATCACCTTCCGGTGAAGTGACCGCCGGGTTCCAGGAGGCTCTGGGTGAGGGCCGGTCGTCCATGGGTGCGGGTGGCGGCCGGTTCAAGTGACTGACGATGTCCACCCATGAGCGGAAGCGGCCGTTCCCTGTGTAGGGGGCGGCGACGCGGGCATGGGCCAAGTTGCCTTTGCCTCAGTGAAGTTGGACCTGTCGGAGCCTCGGGGGCTGTCCGAACGTAGTTCGAATTCGGTCGTTCTTGCGGCCGGGCCGCCATGGCGCCTGGTGGCGGCACGTTTCGCGACATCGGCGCTGGATCGCTGCTCGCCGGTGCGCCGGGGGGCGTGCGGGTAGCGATTGGCGGCGCGTTCGACGGGGTGCGTCCCTCTCGTCTTGGCTGGTTGCGTACCTCTTTGTGAAAAGACGGATTCGCTGCGTAAAGGCAAGGCGTACGCTCGGGCATATGCGGAGTGCGGTTTCCTCAGGTGGCGGGGCGCGGCGACATACGGGAACGGGACCCGGGCGAGCCGGAGCGGGAAGGATCGGTGGGGGGCGATGAACGACGGCGCGATCACTCTTCCCTGGCTCGTCATCAGGCAGGACGACAACGGCAATCGCTATCGGGTCGGCAGGTACGCGACGCGCGCTGAGGCGCAGGAGATCGCCGACAGCCTCGACCATCGCGGCCACAAGCAGCTCTACTGGGTCGAACGCATCGCGCAGAACGGGCAGAACGGTCAGAGTGCGGGCAAGTGAATCACCCTGTTCGGCGCCCGTGCCCCCTCCCGTAGGCTCCCGCGCATGACCGAACCGATCGTGGTGGTGGGGGCCGCCCTGCTGAGTGACGGACGACTGCTCGCCGCGCGCCGTAACGCACCGCCTGAGCTGGCGGGACGCTGGGAGCTGCCCGGCGGCAAGATGGAGCCCGGCGAGTCGCCCGAACAGGCCCTCACGCGTGAGCTGCGCGAGGAGCTGGGGGTCGAGGCCAAGTCCGCGGAGCGGGTGCCCGGTGAGTGGGTGGTGCGTCCGGGCTATGTGCTGCGGGTGTGGATCGCACATCTGCTGTCCGGTGAGCCACGGCCGCTGGAGGACCATGACGAGGTGCGTTGGCTGACCGCGGATGAGGTGTGGGACGTCGACTGGCTGGATCAGGACGTGCCGGCGGTGATGGAGACGGCGCGGATCGCTTGGGGTGACGGGGGCTGAGCGGCCGCGGGGTGGCCGCGCCGCCGGTCGTGGCCGGTTCTCCCGCCCCCGCCGCCCCTACCCGTCCCACCCGCCACCCCTGAGGGCGCTGCCCTCGACCCCGGATGCCCGGGGGTTGGCGCCCTCGGACCCCGGCCGCCCCCTGTCGCGGCGCCCCGCGTCCCGTTCGTCCGCGCCCCGGCCTGGTGTGCGAGTCGTTCGTCGGCTGTGCGTTTCTTGTGGCTGCTCGCACGGTTCCCCGCGCCCCTGATGGGGCGCTGCCCACTCTTTCTGTCGGGGTGTTGCGCCCCCTACGCCGTTCGTGCCACTGTGCGCCCTCATGCGCGGTACTTCGGTAGGGATATCGGGTATGTGCCCATTAACCCCACGAAATCGGACAGGGTCCGCTTCTGGACTGGGAAGTGATCGGCGTGATCGACACCGGAGACGAGTGCGCCGAATGGACCTTTCCGGCGGAGCCCGGGGCGGTGCGTGACGCTCGTGCGGTGGTGCGCGGGCAACTGCGGGCGTGGGGGCTCGACACGCTCGGGGACATCACCACGCTGTTGGTGAGCGAGTTGGTGACCAACGCGCTGCGGCACGCGACGGGGCCCATCGGGGTACGGCTCGTGCGCCCCGCCGACCCCTCGGGTGCTCTCCTGGTCGAGGTCTCCGACCCGTTGCCCGATCCCCCGCGCGAGCGCGCGGCGGATGCCGACGACGAGAGCGGCCGGGGTCTGCAGTTGGTGGCCTGGTCCTCCCGGGCCTGGGGTACCCGCCCCGGGGAAACGGGCAAGACGGTCTGGTTCGAGCTGGCGGTTCCCGGCTGAACCCCCTTGTCGGCGTACGGGGTGAACGACCTGGTGCACGACCGGAGTCCACGGCGTACGGTCCGGGGGAGGGGGCGGCTCCCCGGGGCGCGCGTGCGACCGACTGGTTCAAGCCAGTAGCGCTGGCTGGAGTCTTTGATTCGAGCGGGCACCGCCTGGTTAGAAGACTTGGGAGTATGTTCCGGCCGGTCCAAAAACGATCGGGACCGTGCTGTGATCGTGAACACCGTGTTGCGCGGCGCCGTAGTGCTGGATACTGCGGGCAGCCGCCCCTGGTGACCGAAGCCGGACGCGGTGAGCTGGAGGGGACGGTTCGCGTGAGCGAGATACCAGCGAAGTCCACGGGGTCCACGGGGTCCACGAACCCGTCGGACCGCGCGAGGCCCGAGGCCGCGAGCGGTTCAGGCCTGGGCGGAGCCTCCCGCGACAGGGGGGCCGCACAGGGGGCCGCACGCGACAGGACGGGTGACGCCCCGACGGGCCGGGACCCCGGGGGGCGCGCGCATGCCGGGCCGGAGGGTGCCGCCGTCGAGGCCGTCGCGAGCGTGGGCGTCATGGCCGGTCAGGGGGCCGGTGATGCGATGTGGCAGACCAGCCCGCCAGGATCCATATACGACTACATCAAGGTTGCTTCGTTCTCCATCGGCGCCGACGGACTCGTCGACCAGTGGAGTCTGCGGGCCGAGCAGTTGTTCGGCATATCGGCCGAACGGGCCGTGGGCATGGACCCCATCGAGGCGTTCATCGATCCCGACCGGCGTGCGGAGGGCCAGCGGAAGATGGCCGAGGTCCTGGACGGCCGGGAGTGGACCGGCGTGGTTCCCTTCCGGGTGCCGGGTCCCGAGGGGGTGGAGGGCCTGGCCGAGGTCTATGTGATGCCCACCACCGTGGAAGGTGGCGAACGGGCCGCCGTGTGCATCGTCGTGGACGTCCGCACGCTGCGACGGATAGAGACCGACCTTGCCGCATCGCAGGCCATTTTCGGCCAATCCCCCTTTGGTTTCCTCCTGATAGACACCGATCTTCGGGTGCGGCGGGTCAACCATCGCATCGCCTCCATCTACGGAGGCGACGTCGACGACCACCGCGGCCGGGGCGTCCACGACTATCTGCGGTCCCCGGAGGCCGAGCGGGTCGAGGCGACTCTGCGACGGGTCATGGAGACCGGCGACTCCATCACGGACATGCACATCACGGGCTTCGTGCCCGGCTCCGACGAGCGCCGCCACTGGTCCGTCAATCTCTATCGCGTGCACAGCGGCACCGGCCGCCCCATCGGCATCGCCTGGCTGGGCCTCGACGTCACGGCCCGCCGCGCCGCCGCCCGCGAAGCCGCGGCGGCCCGGCGGAATCTCGCCCTCCTCAACGAGGCCGGTTCACGCATCGGCAACTCCCTCGACCTGGAGACCACCGCCCGCGAACTCCTCGACGTGGTCGTCCCCGGCTTCTGCGACCTCGCCACCGTCGACCTCTACCAGGGCCTCCTGGTGGGCGACGAGACCCCGCCCGGACTCGCCGACGGCAGCGCCGAACTGCGCCGCGTCGCCTTCGCCAGCGCGGTGTCCGACGCGCCCTTCGTCGGCGGACCGGCCCCGGTGCGCGTCGGCGCGGTCCACCACTACCCGTTCAACTCCCCCTGCGCGGACGCCCTGCGCACCGCCCGCCCCCAACAGGTGCCCGAGGAGGGCAACCTGATCCAGACGACACTCGCCGTGCCGATGGTCGCGCACGACACCGTCGTGGGACTCGTGCAGTTCTCGCGCACCAAGGGCAGCGAGCCGTTCGGTGAACGCGACCGAGGGCTGGCGGTCGAGCTCGCCGCCCGCGCCGCCGTCTGTATCGACAACGCGCGCCTGTACCGCCGTGAACACGAACGCGCCCTCATCCTCCAGCGCTCGCTCCTGCCCCCGGGCGACCCCGAGGCCTCCGGTCTCGACATCGCCTGCCGCTATCTGCCCGGCAACGCGGCCACCGAGGTCGGCGGCGACTGGTTCGACGTCATCGAACTCCCCGGCCACCGCACGGCACTCGTCGTCGGCGACGTGATGGGCCGCGGACTCCGGGCAGCGGTGGCCATGGGTGAACTCCGCACGGCCGTTCGTACGTTGGCCCTGTTGGACCTCGAACCCGCCGAAGTGCTCTCCGCCCTCGACGAGATCGCCCGAGGCCTGGGCACCTCCGGTGGCGCACAGTCCGCCTCCCGCACGGCCGCCAGCCGGCCCAGCGACAAGGACCTCTCCGAGGTATACCTCGCCACCTGCGTGTACGCCGTCTACGACTCAGTCACCCGCCGCTGCACCTTCGCCAACGCGGGGCATCTGCCGCCGGTGCTGGTCGAGCCGGGGGAGAGCGCGCTGATGCTCGACGTGCCGCCGGGCATGCCGCTCGGGGTCGGCGGTGAGCCGTTCGAGGAGGTGGAGGTCGAACTGCCCGAAGGGGCACTGCTGGCGCTCTACACGGATGGACTGGTCGAATCCCGCGATCACCCCCTCGACGAGGGTCTCCAGGCGTTCGTCGGCGCGCTCACGGACCCCGCCCAACCGCCGACCGCGCTGCGGGCCGACGAGCCCCGTTCGCTGGAGGACGTCTGCGACCACGTCCTCAACACCCTCGACACGCACCACGGCGAGGACGACATCGCGCTGCTCATGGCACGCGTCCAAGGGCTGCCCGAGGACTCCGTCGGCGACTGGACCCTGCCGCGTGAGCCGCGCAGCGTCGGCCGGGCCCGCGAGCACGCCCGGGGCCGACTGCTGGCCTGGGACCTGGAACCCCTGGTCGACACGGCGGAACTGCTGGTCAGCGAGCTCGTCACCAATGCGCTGCGGTACGGCGAGGGTGAGATACGGCTGCGGCTCCTCCTCGACAGAACGCTGGTCTGCGAGGTCTGGGACGCGGGTCTCGTCCAGCCGCGTCGGCGCCGGGCTCGCGACACCGACGAGGGGGGACGAGGGCTGCAGCTCGTCGGCCTGCTCTCCGCCGCCTGGGGCTCCCGCCGGACGCCACGCGGCAAGACGGTGTGGTTCGAACTGCCGCTGCCCGGCGGGGAGAACGGCCTGACCGATCCGGCGGAGGCATTGCTGAGCCTGTTCTAGGGCGCGGCGGCCCTCGTACGGCTCCGGTTCCCTGCGGTTTGGGGCTGCGGCTCTCCGGTGGGGCCGGCGGGGCTCAGAAGTGGCCGTCCACTGCCCTGCGGGCGCGGGTCGCCGTGCCGCCGTAGCAGGCCGGGCCCCGTGGGTGGACGGGGCCGTCGTCGCCGGGCGCCTCGGCGAGGATGATCCCGCCCAGCACCGCCCCGGCCAGGCCGCCGCCGACGGGGCCGCCGTACGGATTCTCGTACCTCCGTACGTCCTCCTCGGCCAGACCTCGGGCTTCCCGCGCGAGGGCGAGGGCGCGCTGGGCATGGACGGCGTCGGAGGCCATGAGGTCGGGCACTCGGTCGACGCCGGGGCCGGCGGCCTGGTGCCGTCGGGCTTCTGCCAGGCGGGTTCTGGCTTTCACCCCTATGGCGCCGCGATGCGTGGTGACGAAGTCCGTCGCGGCGGCCACGGCGCTGTGGGCCGGGAGGACCCAGCGGCCCTGGCGGCACAGGGCGTCGAGAGGGTCGTCGTAGGAGCCGGTGGAGGGGGCGCCCTCTTGCGTGGTCGCGGCCGCGCGCGCCAGCTCGGCGGCGAGTCGTTCCACGCCGGTCACCAACACGTCCGCCTGGTGGATCGCGCCCTCGGCGGCCCGTAGATGTACGGCCGCGGTCTCCAGATCGCCCGGGTAGGCGGCCTGGCGAGCCCGGTTCAGCTCGGTCGTCGCGAAGACGAGGCGGTCCTTGGCCTGTTCGACGTGGCCGGCGACGGAGAGGGAGGCGGCCGGAGCGTAGCCGTCACGGAGGGCGGCGAGGGTGGTGGTCGCGGTCGCCGTACGGCCCGTCAACTCGCGGAAGCGGGCCTCCGCGTACTCCAGGGCCGGGGTGATGTCCCGCTCCAGGGAGCGGAGTTGGTCGAAGGCGGGCGTCGCCGTGTCGAGCCGGCGCTGTGCGGTCGTGCACCGGGTGAGAATCTCCTCCCACAGTGCGCGTTCCTCGTCGGGCGACAGGGCGCCGGCCTCCTCGTCCAGCCGCTGCGCCGCCCGGAAGGCCCCGGCCAGCTCTCCGCCCGCGTCCGCCAACGCCTCCGCGAACGGCATGACCGCGTCTCGCGCCGCAGGCGTCTCGGCGTAGGCCTTGGCCGGATCGAGCGCACCCGTCCCGCCACGCGACCGGCCCCACAGAACCCCCGCCGCCTTCATCGCGTCCGCTTCGTTCGAGCGCGTCGCAGCGGCAGGCACCTCCGCGCCCGGCTTGTCGGAGCGGGCTGCTGCCGGCTTGTCCGGTGTCGGCCGGTTCGGGTGGGCAGCCGACGATGCCTCCGCGTCCGGCTGGTTCGAGTGGGCAGGCGAAGTGCCTTCCTCACGGGGCTCGATTGCCTCGTGGCCCGCGGGCCCTGCCGCGTCCGGCCCTGCCGCGTCCGGCCCGGTCGAGTCGGGCTCGGTCGACGTCTCCTCGTGTGTCCCGGCCTCCGGACCACTCGCCGAACCCCTTGCCGGACTCGCGGACGAGGGCGCGGTGTGGCCGTGGTGCCCCGGGCTCTCCGCGGAGGTCTCCGTGTCGCCGTGGCTCGTCGGCCCCTCCGCGTCCGGCACACCGGCCGCACGACCCGCCCACACCGCCGTCGCGAAGCCGAGTTCCTCGGCGCTCGTGCGCACGCTGTCGTCCGTCTCCACGAGCAGCCGCTCCGCTCGCCGACGCAGGTCCGGCAGTGAGGCGACGGGCGGTTCGAACGTGCCGGTGGGCGTCGTACGTGCCGCTGCGCGCCGCTTGCGTCGTACGTATGAGTACGTGGCCACGGCGATCGCCGCGCCCGCAGCCGCCACTGGCAGGATCAGATCGACCCCGGAGGACTCACCGTTTGCCGCGGCCACCGAGCCCCGCGCAACCCCGTGCCGCCCGGCGGTGACCGGAACTCCGGGCTGGTCGGCGGCGGCCGGGCCGCTGAGGTGTTCGTGGCCGGGGTGCGAGGGCTGTCGGCCGGTGGTCGGGCGCGCGGACCGGTCGGGGACCACCGACACGGCGGCTTGTTCACCGCTCGCCGGGCGCGCACGTGGCTTGTCGGTGGTGGCCGACGCGGGCTGGTGGGCGTCGGCCGGCTCTGCGGGTCGTTCGCCGCTCGCCGGGTGCACCGGCTGTCCGCCGGTGGTCCGGGGCGCGGGCCGGTCCCGGTCGGCCGACCCCGGTCGCCGCCGGTCGCCGACCGCCGCATCCGTGAACCGCCCGTCGACGCCCGCCTCCACGCGTTGCCCGCTCAGGCCCGCCTCCAAGCCTTGCCCGCTCAGGGCCGCCCCCATGGGCTGCGCGCTGGCGCCCGGCGCAGCGCTCTCCCCGCCCCCCACCGTCTCCACGGGCCGCCCGACGGCACCCCGTTCTCCGCCGCGCCCGCCCAGGGCCGTACCCATGAACAGCTCGGTGCCACCCGGCCCTGCCCCCTGTCCGCCCTCCGCCGCTCCCACGAACCGCTCGCCGGCGGCCGCTCCCACGACCTGCCCACCCGCAGCCGCCCTCGCCGACCGCTCGCCGTCCACCCCGGCCACCCGCTCACCCGCCCCGGTGACGTGCCCGCTCACCCCCGCACCCGTCACCGTGGGCAGCAAGAGCCACCCCACCGCCGCCAGTACGCCGAACGCGGTGTGGGCGAGGTGGGTGGGTATGTGGGCGGGGGTGGGGCGGGGCCGGCTCGACCTTGGGCGCGACATCACGTTTGGGAGCGTATGGCCGGTCTCGCGTCGTCGCGAGTGGGAGGCGGCGGAGTGGGGGAGGCGGAGGCTGGCGGCCGGTGAGGAGGGCATGTCATGATCGCCTCGGTGGCGAGGGGGAGGCGGCAGGGACATGCTGACGAACATCGGGATCGGGTTGCTAGCGGCGGCCATGGTGGCCACGACCGTGTTCGGCGTCGCCGCGATCCGCACGGGGTGGATGCTGCCCTGGCTGCGCCGCACCACGTTCCGGCCGGTGCTGTGGGGTTGGGCCACGCTCGCCGGCAGCGCGGGGTTGTGCCTCTGGTGCGTCGGCGTGGCGACCGATCGTGCGGGTGCGTTCGGCCTGGGGGGCTTGGCCCTGATCCTCACGAACACGGTGCTGTCGTTCCTCGCGACCCGCCCGGGGCCGCCCCGCTCCGCCCGGCAGTGACCAACCCATGACCACCCCCCGCTGCCCCCTTACCCGCGCCGACCTGGAGCCCCTGGCACGGGCCGCCCTGGGCCGCGACCGGCGTCTCACCGCCGTCTCGCGGCTGCGCGGCGGCAGCAAGAAGGGTGTGTACCGGCTCGTTCTCGACGACGGCGGGACGGCGGTCGCGTACGTGTGGTCCCCGGACGAGGACTACTGGACCGGCACCGAGGGCACCGCCGCCCCCGACCCACGCCACCCCTTCTCGCACGCCTCCGGCATCGAGTTGTTCACGGCGGCCCACGACCGGCTCGCGGACCTCGGTGTCCGGACCCCGCGCCTGCTGCTCGCCGACCGCAGCGGCCGTCACCTGGCGGCGGACGCGGCCGTCGTCGAGGACGTGCGTGAGGGGACCCTGGAGGAAGCGCTGGAGCGCGACCCCCGGACGGCGGCGGTCACCCTGGAGCGACTGGCCCGGGTGCTGGAGACCCTGCGGGGCTGCGGGTCGGGGCCGGCCTTCGGGAAGGTCGGTGTCGTGGACGGGGGCGGCACCTCGCACGGCGATTCCTGTGTGCGGGTCGTACGGGACCGGGCTCTGCGCGACATCGAGGAGGCGGCGGGACGGGATTCCCGGATCGCTGAGGCACGTGAGGCGCTGGACGAGCAGATACACCGGCTCGCCTCCGCCGCCCGGCCCCGCCGGCACCACACCCTGATCCACGGTGAGCTGGGCCCCGACCATGTGCTCGTCGGGGCCGGTGGAGAGCCGGTCCTGATCGACATCGAGGGGCTGATGTACTTCGACCCGGAGTGGGAACACGTGTTCCTGGAGATCCGGTTCGGCCCCCACTACGACGCCCTGCGGGCGGGGCGAGCCGGGTCCGGCCTCGACGAGGACCGGCTCCGCCTCTACCGGCTGGCCATGAACCTCAGCCTCGTCGCCGGTCCCCTCCGCCTCCTCGACGGCGACTTCCCGGACCCCGCGTTCATGCGGGCGATCGCCGAGCACGCCGTCCAGCGGTCCCTCACCCTGCTGAGGAACGCCTCCTGATCTTCGAGCCCAGCCACACCAGCGGGTCGTACTTGCGGTCGACGGCACGCTCCTTGAGCGGGATCAGCGCATTGTCGGTGATCTTGATGCCCTCGGGACACACCTCCGTGCAGCACTTGGTGATGTTGCAGTAGCCGAGGCCGTGTTCGTCCTGGGCGGTCTTCTTGCGGTCCAGGCCGGTGTCCTCGGCCGCGTCCAGGGGGTGCATGTCCAGTTCCGCGACCCGCATCAGGAAACGCGGGCCCGCGAACGCCGACTTGTTCTCCTCGTGGTCGCGGACGACATGGCAGGTGTCCTGGCACAGGAAGCACTCGATGCACTTACGGAACTCCTGCGGGCGGTCCACGTCCTCCTGCATCATGCGGTACTCGCCGGGACCGAGATCCTCCGGCGGCACGAAGGCCGGCACCTCACGCGCCTTGGTGTAGTTGAAGCCGACGTCCGTGACCAGGTCGCGGACCACCGGAAAGGCCCGCAGCGGGGTGACCGTGATCGTCTCGTCCCGCTCGAACACCGACATCCGGGTCATGCACATCAGCCGGGGACGCCCGTTGATCTCCGCCGAGCACGAACCGCACTTGCCCGCCTTGCAGTTCCAGCGGACGGCGAGATCGGGGGCCTGGGTGGCCTGGAGGCGGTGGATGATGTCGAGGACCACCTCGCCCTCGTTGACCTCGACCGCGAAGTCCTCCAGGTCGCCACCGCTCACATCGCCCCGCCACACCTTGAAGCGGGCCTTGTAACCGCCGCTCATGACCGCGGCTCCTCGTGGCTGCTCACTCGTACAGCTCCTCTTCGGCGAGGTACTTGACCAGCTCCTCCTTGTCGAAGAGGGCGAGCAGGTCGGGGCGGACGGGTTCGGTGGTCTCACGGGTGAGGGAGATCTGGGCGCCGGCGGGGGCTGCCAACTCGCCCGTGGGGTCGGTCAGCCGGCACAGCAGGTTCACCCGGCGCCAGTCGCGCTCCATCGCCGGATGGTCCTCGCGGGTGTGGCCGCCGCGCGACTCGGTGCGCTCCAGCGCCGCCCGTGCCACGCACTCGCTGACCAGCAGCATGTTCCGCAGGTCCAGGGCGAGATGCCAGCCGGGGTTGAACTGCCGGTGGCCCTCCACACCCGCCCGGCGCGCCCGTACCCGCAGGTCCGCCAGCTTCTCCAGCGCCTGCTCCATCTCGCCCTCCCGGCGGATGATGCCGACGAGGTCGTTCATGGCCTGCTGCAGTTCCTGGTGGAGGGTGTACGGGTTCTCCGGCGGCCGTCCGGTCGCGTCCTCGCCCGGCGCCGGTCCCTCGGCGGAGAAGGGGCGCAGCGCCTCGGCGGCGGCCGTGTCGACCTCGATGTCGTCCACCGGGGGCCGGGAACCGGTGAGCCCCGCCGCGTACTGGGACGCGTGCAGCCCCGCACGGCGGCCGAACACCAGCAGGTCGGAGAGGGAGTTGCCGCCCAGCCGGTTGGAGCCGTGCATACCGCCGGCCACCTCACCGGCCGCGAACAGCCCCGGCACCCCGCGCGCCGCCGCCGTGTCCGACTCGACCGCGATGCCGCCCATCACGTAATGACAGGTCGGCCCTACCTCCATCGCCTCCGCCGTGATGTCGACGTCCGCCAGCTCCTTGAACTGGTGGTACATGGACGGCAGTCGGCGGCGGATGGTCTCCGCCGGCATCCGCGTGGACACGTCCAGGAACACCCCGCCGTGCGGGGAACCACGGCCCGCCTTGACCTCGGAGTTGATCGCCCGCGCCACCTCGTCGCGCGGCAGCAGCTCCGGTGGGCGCCGGTTGCGGTCCGGATCCTCGTACCAGCGGTCGCCCTCCTCCTCGGACTCCGCGTACTTCTCCTTGAAGACGTCCGGGATGTAGTCGAACATGAACCGCTTGCCCTCGGAGTTCCTGAGCACCCCGCCGTCCCCGCGTACCGACTCGGTGACCAGGATGCCCTTCACCGACGGCGGCCAGACCATGCCCGTCGGATGGAACTGCACGAACTCCATGTTCAGCAGGGGCGCGCCCGCGAGCAGGGCCAGCGCATGCCCGTCGCCCGTGTACTCCCACGAGTTCGACGTCACCTTGAAGGACTTGCCGATGCCACCGGTGGCGATGACGACGGCGGGTGCTTCGAGGACGAGGAAACGGCCCGACTCGCGCTCGTAGCCGAAGACACCACTCACCCGCGCGCCGTCCTTCAGGACCCGCGTGACCGTGCACTCCTGGAAGACCTTCAGCCGGGACTCGTAGTCCCCGGTCTCCTTGTGGTCCTCCTGCTGCAGCGCGACGATCTTCTGCTGGAGCGTGCGGATGAGTTCCAGGCCCGTACGGTCGCCGACATGGGCGAGGCGCGGGTACTCGTGGCCGCCGAAGTTCCGCTGCGAGATACGGCCGTCCTTCGTACGGTCGAAGAGGGCGCCCCAGGTCTCCAGCTCCCACACCCGGTCCGGGGCCTCGCGGGCGTGCAGCTCCGCCATCCGCCACTGGTTGAGGAACTTGCCGCCGCGCATGGTGTCGCGGAAGTGGACCTGCCAGTTGTCACCGGAGTTGACGTTGCCCATGGCGGCCGCGATGCCGCCCTCGGCCATCACCGTGTGGGCCTTGCCGAACAGGGACTTGCAGATCACGGCCGTACGGGCGCCCCGTTCGCGGGCCTCGATCGCGGCGCGCAGTCCGGCACCGCCCGCGCCCACCACGACGACGTCCCACTCCTGCCGGTCGACCACGGACATCAGAACAACCTCGGATCGTCGAAGGCACCGGACGCGACCAGGTACACGTAGAAGTCGGCGAGCGCCACACTCACCAACGAGGCCCAGGCCAGCTGCATGTGGCGGGCGTTGAGCTTCCCGACCCACTGCCACATCCGATAGCGCACGGGATGCTTGGAGAAGTGCTTGAGCTTGCCCCCGACGATGTGCCGGCACGAGTGGCAGGAGAGGGTGTACGCCCAGATCAGCACGATGTTGATCAGGAACACGATCGTGCCGAGGCCCATGTGGCCCCACTCGTAGTTCTCGTCGCGGAAGGCGAGGACGGTGTCGTACGTGAGGATGCCGGCGACGACGAGCGCGGCGTAGAAGAAGTACCGGTGGATGTTCTGCAGGATCAGCGGGAAGCGGGTCTCACCGGTGTACTTCTTGTGCGGCTCCGCCACCGCGCAGGCCGGCGGGGACGCCCAGAAGCCCCGGTAGTAGGCCTTGCGGTAGTAGTAGCAGGTCAGGCGGAAGCCGAGGGGGAAGATCAGGATGATGATCGCCGGTGAGATACCCCACCAGGCGCCGAAGATCTCCCAGTTGGGCCCCGCGCGCATGGGCTCGCAGCGCTCCGCAAGACAGGGCGAGTAGAAGGGCGAGACGTACGGCGCCGCGTAGTAGTGCGCGTCCGCGAAGGCCCGCCAGGTCGAGTACACGACGAAGGCCAGCAGACCGGCCGCCGTGGCGGCGGGGGCCAGCCACCAGCGGTCGGTCCGCAGATGCGGGGCGGTGATCGCGGCGCGCGTGGCGGTGCGTACGCCGCCGCGTTCTGGATGGGGTTGTGTCGCTGGTGGTTCCGTACCAGTGGCCAACGTGGACTCCCGGTCGGGTGCTCAGGTCGTCGAGGTCTCGGGCTGCCGGACGCTCGGGTTCAGGGGGCGCGGCGGTCCCGGGCGCCAAGACCCTCGTCGTCCGAGTCCGTCCACAGCGAGTCGTCGTACGGGGTGTCGGGGATCGTGACGAGTTCGGGCCGTTTGGGGGTCGAGGCGCCGGAGGCCGTCTCGCGCAGCAGCGCGACGCTCTCGCGCAGATGGGTGATGTCGGCGCGGACGCGGCGCATGTCGGGCCCGCCCCCGCCGATCTTCTGTTCCAGGCGTCCCACCGACCGGTACAGGTCGTCGAGGCACCGTTGGACCGATGTCAATTCATCGTGCACGGACATGACTTGCCCTCACTTCCGCGGGTCTGGAGGTCCGAGGCGGCAACGTTCATGCGCCTGCGAGTGTTGCGCGTCACACGTTGCGCTGTGAAGGGATGTGCATCGATTGGCGGATTGCATGCCCGTCGCGCACGCCCACGCACGTTCGGAGTGCGCCGGGGTCCGGGTGCGGCGTGTTGCGCCGCACGGGTGGCATTTCGCTCCCCGTCGCCGTGTCGCCGTCGGTCGGTCCGTCCCTTCCTCTTCAGTGTGTGGCTTAGATCTGATCAGCTCCATATGCACCCAAAAGTGATCATAAACCCCGATCGTCGGCGGTGCGGCCCACCGGAGGTAGCAGAGATGTCCCACGACGGTGTCGGACCGCGCGCGCTCACGCGCTCGGTCGCCTTCCTGACCGCGGGTGCGCTCGCGGTGCCCCTGCTGGCGGCGTGCGGTGAGAAGGACCCGGCGGGCAGGCCCGTCGCCGAACAGGACATCGCCCCCGCCGCCCGGGAACTGCTCGAGGACGGCGGCACCCTGCGCTGGGCGGTGGACGTCTTGCCGGAGACGCTGAACACGTTCCAGGCCGACGCCGACCCGGCGACCGCACGGGTCGCCGGCGCCGTCCTGCCGTCGATGTACCGCCTCGACGCCGGCGGGCGCCCCCAGCTCAACTCCGACTACGTGGAGTCCGCGAAGGTCGTCGAGCGCGAGCCCAGGCAGGTCGTGCTCTACAAGCTGCACCAGGAGGCGGTGTGGAGCGACGGCCGGGAGATCGGCGCCGCCGACTTCGCCGCGCAGTGGCGGGCCCTGTCCGGCAAGGACTCCGCCTACTGGACGGCCCGGAACGCAGGGTACGAACGCATCGAGAAGATCGAGCGGGGCAAGAACGACCTGGAGGTCCGGGTCACCTTCGCCCACCCGTACGCCGACTGGAAGTCACTGTTCTCGCCGCTGTACCCCAAGCAGGTGATGGGCAGCCCCGACTCCTTCAACGACGGTGCCCGCAAGAAGCTCGACGTCACCGCCGGGCCCTTCGCGCTGAAGGAGATCGACAGCAAGGACGGCGAGGTCACCCTCACCCGCAACCCGCGCTGGTGGGGCCGCCAGGCCAAGCTCTCCCAGTTGGTCCTGCGCGCCGTACCGCGCACCGAGCGGGTCCAGGCGCTGGCCGCGAACAAGGTCGACATCGCCGAGGTCGACTCCGCACAGGCCGAGCGGATCATGTTGGCCTCCCGCGACAAGAAGGGGACGCGGGGCGCCGCCGGTCCGCTCGCGGGCAACGGCCCCCTCACCGAGCAGGGCCTCCGCGCCCAGGGGAGTGTCCACGGCCACGGGCCCGGCTCCGATCTGACGCCCGCGAAGTCGTTGCGGTCCTGGGCCGTCGCCCACGGCTCCGACGAGGAGGCCGCGGACCACGAGGTCAGCGCCCGCAAGGAGCGGCGCGCGGCGGTCGCGGAGTACGCCGCCGAGCAGTCCGCCCTGCGCGGCTACACCGTCCGGCGCTCCCTCGAACCCTCCTTCACCCAGCTCGCCCTCAACGGCTCCGAGGGCCCCCTCGCCGACGAGCGCGTCCGCCGCGCGGTGGCCCGTGCCCTCGACCGCGAGGAGCTCGCCGCCCTCGTCCTGAAGCCCCTGGGGCTGCCCGCCGTCCCAGTCGGCAGCCACCTCGCCCTCGCCGGCCAGGCCGCCTACGCCGACAACAGCGGCGCCCTCGGCGGCCAGGACACCAAGGAGGCGCGCGCCCTGCTCGCCGACGCAGGGTGGGTACAGGGCGGGCCCCTCAAGGAGGTCAAGAAGGCGGCGGGAGCGGAGGCCGAGACGGAGCAGAAACAGAAGCAGGAGCAGGAGCAGCAACCGAAGCAGGAGCAGGAGCAGGAGGAGAAGGAGAAGAAGGGCGACGACGAGAAGAACAAGCCGGCCGCGAGACAGGACCAGGGCATCGACGACCAGAAGGTGGGTGACGAGAGCGAGCACCTGGCTCAGGACGGCAAGCGGTTCAAGCCGGGCGGTGCGCCGGGCGCGTACGCGCCGACCGGGACGCGGGCGCCCGCCGACGCGGCACGGGCACCGCTCGCCAAGAACGGCAAGCCGCTGACGCTGCGGTTCGTGCTGCCCTCGGGGCCGGGCACGGAGTCGTTGCGGGCCGTCGGTGAGCGGATCGCGGTGATGCTGGGCCGCGTCGGGATCCGTACTGAGGTCAGCAAAGTCGCCGACGAGAGCTACTTCAAGGATCACATCGCGAACGGGCAGTACGACCTCGCGCTGTATTCCTGGCCGACCTCCGCCTTCCCCGCCACCGACGCCCGGCCGATCTACGCCAAGCCGGTCCCGGCGGCCGACGGCTCGCTGAGCGTCGAGCAGAACTACACGCGTGTCGGCACGCACCAGGTGGACCAGCTCTTCGACCAGGCCGTGGCCACCCTCGACGAGTCCAGGAACCGCTCCCTGATCCGCAAGGCTGACGCCCGCATCTGGGCCGCCGCCGGGTCCATCCCCCTCTACCAGCGGCCCCAGCTCGTCGCCGCCCGCACCCCACTCGCGAACGTGGGCGCCTTCGGCTTCCAGACCCCCCTCTACGAGGACATGGGCTTCCGGAAGAAGGGGGCGAAGGGCCCGGCACGCCCCTCGGAAAAGTAGGGATCACCCTCCCTGAGCTGGTGCCGGCCCGTCCTGAGGCGGGCCGGAACAGCCCGGGGAGCCTCTACTGCGGCGGCCCCGTACCATGGGGTGAGGCCGTGGCGTGTCCAGCCCGGCAGGGTCCGCGTGACGCAGACGTACGCGAGGGCCGTCCACACACCCCGGGAGAATCGCCGCACTATGGCTGTGTCCTCAACACGTCACGACATTCGCAACGTCGCCATCGTCGCTCACGTAGACCACGGCAAGACGACCATCGTCGACGGAATGCTGAAGCAGGCCGGTGCCTTCGCCGCCCACCAGCTCGACTCCGTCGACGACCGCATGATGGACTCGAACGACCTGGAGCGTGAGAAGGGCATCACGATCCTGGCCAAGAACACGGCGGTGAAGTACCACCCGAAGGACGGGGGGGACGTCATCACCATCAACATCATCGACACCCCCGGTCACGCCGACTTCGGTGGTGAGGTCGAGCGCGGTCTGTCGATGGTCGACGGTGTCGTCCTGCTCGTCGACGCCTCCGAGGGCCCGCTGCCGCAGACCCGGTTCGTGCTGCGCAAGGCGCTGCAGGCCCGGCTGCCCGTGATCCTCTGCATCAACAAGACGGACCGCCCCGACGCCCGGATCGACGAGGTCGTCAACGAGACGTACGACCTCTTCCTCGACCTGGACGCCGACGAGGACCAGATCGAGTTCCCGATCGTCTACGCGTGCGGCCGTGACGGTGTCGCGTCCCTCACCAAGCCCGACAACGGCACGGTCCCGACCGACTCCACCAGCCTGGAGCCGTTCTTCTCGACCATCCTGGAGCACATCCCGGCGCCGACGTACGACGAGACGGCCCCGCTGCAGGCGCACGTCACCAACCTGGACGCCGACAACTTCCTCGGCCGTATCGCGCTGCTGCGCGTGCAGCAGGGCGAGTTGAAGAAGGGTCAGACGGTCGCCTGGATGAAGCGCGACGGGTCCGTCGCCAACGTCCGCATCAGCGAACTGATGATGACCGAGGCGCTCACCCGCAAGCCCGCCGAGAAGGCCGGCCCGGGTGACATCTGCGCCGTCGCCGGTATCCCCGACATCATGATCGGCGAGACGCTGGCCGACCCGGAGAACCCGGTCGCGCTGCCGCTGATCACGGTCGACGAGCCGGCGATCTCCATGACCATCGGTACGAACACCTCGCCGCTGGTCGGCCGCGGTGGCACCGGCAAGGGCGCCGACGCCAAGGCGGCCGTCAAGGACCGCAAGGTCACCGCCCGCCAGGTCAAGGACCGCCTGGACCGCGAGCTGATCGGTAACGTCTCGCTGCGCGTGCTGGAGACCGAGCGTCCGGACGCCTGGGAGGTGCAGGGCCGCGGTGAGCTGGCGCTGGCCATCCTGGTCGAGCAGATGCGCCGTGAGGGCTTCGAGCTGACCATCGGCAAGCCGCAGGTGGTCACCAAGGACGTCGACGGCAAGGTCTACGAGCCGGTCGAGCGTATGACGATCGACGTGCCCGAGGAGCACATGGGCGCCGTCACCCAGCTCATGGGTGTCCGCAAGGGCCGCATGGACAACATGTCCAACCACGGCTCGGGCTGGGTCCGCATGGAGTTCGTGGTCCCGTCCCGCGGTCTCATCGGCTTCCGTACCGAGTTCCTCACGCAGACCCGCGGTACGGGCATCGGGCACTCCATCCACGAGGGCTTCGAGCCCTGGTTCGGCGCGCTGCAGACCCGTAACAACGGCTCGCTGGTCGCCGACCGCTCAGGTGCCGTCACCGCGTTCGCGATGACGAACCTTCAGGAGCGCGGTGTGCTCTTCGTGGAGCCCGGCACCGAGGTGTACGAGGGCATGATCGTCGGTGAGAACTCGCGCTCCGACGACATGGACGTCAACATCACCAAGGAGAAGAAGCTCACGAACATGCGGTCCTCGACCGCAGACGTCGCCGAGTCGATCGTCCCGCCGCGCAAGCTGTCGCTCGAGCAGTCCCTGGAGTTCTGCCGCGACGACGAGTGCGTCGAGGTGACCCCGGAGGCCGTACGCATCCGCAAGGTCAACCTGGACGCCCGCGAGCGCGCGCGTGCGGCGAGCCGGGCCAAGCACGGCTGAATGTTCCGAGACGGCTGATCGGTCGCTACGCGATCGGTCGCCGCAGCCGACGAACGGGCCCGGTCACCCACCGAGGTGGGTGACCGGGCCCGTTCGTGACAATGGCTCAGGTAGTGGGTCGCCAAGCCCTGCTCCTTGGTTCAGCTGCTGGCCTCCGGCCGGAATCCTCTCCCTTCAGGGGGAGGTTGCACGTCAACCCGTCACCTTCGCCGTCTTGCCCTTCATGCCTTTCTTGCCTTCCGGAATCAGGCACACGAACCAGTCCACCGGGGACCCCTTCGACGAACGGATCGCCTGTTCGCCGCTGTTGACGTGGTCTTTCTCCGGTGCCCTGCGGACTTCGGCGGTCGTGCCGTCGTTCCAGGTGCATGTGACGCGCTGGGCAGTCTTGGCGACCTGGCCGATGACCAGGCCGTAAGGGCCGTCGGATTCCGCATTCAGCAAGAATTCGCCGGACTGCATGTCCGTGCCCGTCATGGTGTCGTCCTTCGTGAACACGTCAATGAAGGTTCTCGAAACGGTGTCCCCGAAGGTCCGATAGACGACGTACGAACTCTTGCCGATCAGTTCGGAGGCCTTATGAGCGTCTGTGGGACGCACCTCGAACTCGTCCATAGCCGTCAGTTGCTCCCGGGCCTCCGCGGCGTCGCGTGGCGCCACCCACACGTCGAGGTACACGGTCCACTCCTTGCCTCGGAAGGTACCGCGTGCCAGAAGGGTCCGCTGCGGTGCGCGTACGTCCCGTTCCTCGGCCGTTGGCGACTGGGTGGCCATCGGTGCCACGCTGTTCCTGTCTCCGCCCCGCAGTTCCGCCACGGCCAGCGACGCCGTCGAGCTGACGATCACCAGGGCCGCCGCCGCACCCACTGCCCAACGGCGGGTCTTGCGGCGCCGGCCGCCGCGGACCACTGCCTGAACCGGCGCCATGCCGACCTCGACCTCGTCCGCGGCGTCCGCGAGGAGGAGGGCGATGTCCCTGTGTGTCACGTCGTGGTTCTCCTGTCCTGCGGTCATCACTTCCGCCCTCCGCTCGTCACCATCTCGTCCAGCCCCGGAATGGCGCGGAGCTTCGCGATCCCCTTCGCCGCGTTGCTCTTCACCGCGCCCACCGAGCAGCCCATCGCCTCCGCCGTCTGTGTCTCGGTCAGGTCCTCCCAGTAACGGAGGACCACCGCCTGCCGCTGTCGTGGCGGCAGTTGGGCGAGAGCCTTGAGCAGGACACTGCGGCTGTCGGCCCGGCCCATCGGATCGCCGGGGTCGGGTCGCTCGTGCCCGAGGCCCGAGTCGCCCTTGGGTGACAGGAACTCCTTGAGGCGTCTGCGATGTCTGCGCGCGTGCGTGTTGATCAGCACGCGTCGTACATACGCCTCGGGCGCGTCGGCCGATCCGACACGGCGCCAGGCCACGTACACCTGCTCCAACGTCGCCTGCACCAGGTCCTCCGCGGCATGCTGCTCGCCGGAGAGGAGAAAGGCCGTACGCAGCAACCGTGGCCAGCAGCCGATGACGAAACTCTGGAACTCCTCGTCCCGAGTCGCCTTCTGGTCCCCCATGGGTACCTCCCTTGACGACCCATAGAGTCCATGGGCATGGAGAACCGTTGCCCTCGGCGCCGGGAAATCTTCGCGGCCGTCCCACAGGCACGAGCGCATCCGTGCTACGCGTGTAGACTTAGGAGTCGTCCACCCGTCGCCCCGTCTCTCCACCCTGAGGACGGCCGGGCTCTCGGTGTGCGCGCACCACCGAGAGGGCCGGACCCGCTTCGGGTCCTTCGGCATGCTGTCCGCGGCCTGTCAAGGACCGTTCGGATATCGGTGATCCAGCGATCAGGTTTCGGACATGTAAACAAAAATCCGTGCTTGAAAGTCCGTTTTGTGAAGTCTTCGGTTCGGTTGTCAAGCGCGCTGAGGTGTCAATCTTTGCAATTTTTGCTCAAAATATGGACGGTAGGGAGATCCCTATGTCTCCCGCCCTTGACGCGCGTTGACCCGTTTGGCGAAAGTTCCCCCAAACCACAGAACCCGCCGGTATCTGTGCTGCGCTCAACTCTCCAACCCCCCGGGGGAAGAACAGACATGACCAGTCCAACCAAGGCCGAGGGCTCCGGGTCCGCGGTCGCCTTGGACCCCGAACTGGCTTCGACCTCTGAGGTCCACGAGCCCAAGAAGCTTGAAGGCCGCTCCCCCGGCCAGCTGATGTGGCAGCGCTTCCGGCGCGACCGTACCGGCATGTTCTGCGCGGGGGTAGTGATTTTCTACTTCGTCGTGGCGCTGTGCGCACCGCTGCTCACCGCCATTAGCGGGACGAACCCGTACACGCTGTACGGGCAGGACCCGACGTACGCGGACCAGCCTGTGCTGGACGATTTCGGGCTGCCGCTCGGCTACTTCGGTGGTCTCTCGGGGGAGCACTGGTTCGGTGTCGAGCCGCAGTACGGTCGTGACCTGTTCGCCATGCTGATGTACGGCATGCGCACATCGCTCTTCATGGCGCTGGGCGTGACCTCGCTGGTCATGCTGACCGGTGTCATCATCGGTCTGATCGGTGGCTACTTCGGCGGAAGGACCGACTACTGGATCGGGCGTGTCACCGACTTCTTCCTGTCCTTCCCGCAACAGCTCTTCTTCATCGCCTTCATGCCCGTGGTGACCGCGTTCTTCGTGGACCCGCGGGAGGAGACGCCCACCTACTTCCGAGCGGTGGCGATCCTGATCGTGCTGTGGGTGCTGGGCTGGATGGGAATGGCCAGACTCGTCCGCTCCACCGTGCTGTCCCTTCGTGAGCGGGAGTTCGTGGAGGCGGCCAAGGTCTCCGGTGCCTCTCCCTGGAGGATCGTCCGCAAGGAGATCCTGCCGAACGTCGTCTCGCCCATCCTGGTGCAGTTCACGTACCAACTGCCCAGCACGATCCTCACCATCGCCTTTCTCTCCTTCGCCGGTGTCGGCTTCGTCGAGCCCACGCCGGACTGGGGACGGCTGTTCGCCGTCGGCGCCAGGTACGCCGAGCAGGACCCGGCGTTCATGTTCTTCCCGGGTGTGGCGTTGGTGATCTTCATCCTGTGCTTCAACCTCCTCGGAGACTCCGTACGGGATGCCTTCGACCCCAAGTCCGGGCGCTGAATCGTCCATTGGTGGGGGGTGACTGCCGCCCCCGCGTCGGCCTACCAGCCGCGTCAGGCAGTACTCATGGATAACAACCGACAGGTAGGTGCATACACCGTCATGAAGTCGCTCACCTCGCGTAGAGCGCGAGCCATAGTCGTCGCCCTCGCGGCCGGCTCCCTCGCGCTCACCGGCTGCTCCGAGAACAAGGGCACGAGCACCAACAAGGACTCGAAGAAGGACCAGAAGGAGGCGTCGGCGCAGTCCAAGCCCGTCACCTATGGCGACGCGGCGGCCTCCACCGGACCGGCCGCGGAAGTGGCGGGTGCAAAGGCGGGTGGCACGATCCAGGTCTACCAGGAGGCGGGCCTGTCCCACCTGGACTCGGGGCAGATCTACGTCTCCGACGCCGGCCAGATCTCCAACCTGATCTTCCGCGGGCTGACCAACTTCAAGGAGGACGGCAAGGGCGGCGTCTCCGTGGTCGGTGACGTCGCCACCGACTCGGGCCAGTCCTCCGACGGCGGCAAGACCTGGACGTACAAGCTGAAGGACGGCATCAAGGACCAGAACGGCAACGAGATCACCTCGGCCGACGTCCGCCACACCTTCGAGCGCCAGTTCGCGAAGTTCATCTTCGACGGCCCGCCCTACATCCGGTCCTGGCTCGCGGGGAACCAGTACAAGGACGACCCGCGCAAGCTGCTGCCGGACGGCGGCTACGGTGAGAAGCACCTGCCCGACTCCGTCCTGGAGACGCCGGACGACAAGACGGTCGTCTTCCACTTCGACACCGCGCGTCCGGACTTCCCCCAGACGCTGGCCATGCCGGGCTACTCCATCGTCCCGGAGAAGACCGACACCAAGGAGAAGTACGACAAGGCCCCGGTCTCCCTCGGCCCGTACAAGATCTCCGAGTACAAGGTCGGCAAGTCCCTCAAGCTGGTCAAGAACGACCAGTGGGACCCGAAGAGCGACTCCGTGCGTCACCAGTACGTGGACGGCTGGAACGTCGACTTCGGCGTCACCGAGTCCACTCAGACCAAGCGTCTGATCGCGGACCAGGGCGTCTCCAAGAACGCCATCCAGTTCACCGGCAGCGTCGAGTCCACCCAGATCCAGGACGTCATCAGCGACCCTGCCATCAACAAGCGCACGATCAAGGGTTACCAGCCCTACGTCATGCAGCTGACGTTCAACCTGGACCGCGTCAAGAACAAGACCGTGCGTGACGCCGTCACCTACGCGGTGAACTCCAAGTCGCTCATCGCCGGTGAGGGCGGTGCGTACGGCGGTGACGTCGCCCCCAACCTGTTCGCCCCGACTCTGCCGGGTTACGAGAAGGACTACGACCCCTACGGCCGTCTGAAGACGCCGCAGGGCAACATCGAGAAGGCCAAGGAGCTCCTGAAGGACGTTCCGGCCGCCGAGAAGAAGCTCGTCTTCGCCTACGGCAACACCGAGCAGGGCCAGAAGCGCAAGGTCGCCATCGAGGACGCGCTGGGCAAGGTGGGCATCGACGTCGTCTCCAAGGAGGTCGACGCCGCCAGCTACTACGAGCAGATCGGCAAGGTCAAGAACCCGTACGACATCTACATCACCGGCTGGGGCCAGGACTGGCCGTCCCCGGCCACGGTCGTGACGCCGGTATACGACCCCTCGCTCGTCGGTGACGGACAGTCGAACTACTCGCACATCAAGGACCCCGAGGTCCAGAAGCTCATCGACAAGGCTCTGACCCAGGAGCCGACCGAGGCTGCCGCGACCTGGAAGGAAGCGCACAAGTACATCCTGGAGAAGGTCAACCCGGCCGCTCCGCTGTGGTACACGAAGCAGTTCCAGCTCTACGGGTCGAACATCGGCGGTGCCCGCTACAGCACCGAGTCGAGCTACATCGACGTCAACAACCTGTTCCTGAAGTCGTAACTCGCTACGGCTGATCGCGGGGGTGCGCACCAGGCGGAGCGCACTCCCGCGGTTCCGTGAAACCGTCCACCCTCTCTGCAGAGAGCAGCCTCCCCGCCATGCTTCAGTTCATCATCCGGCGCTTGGCCGGTGCCGTCGTCACCCTGTTCCTCATCGGCGCCGCCACGTTCTTCCTGTTCGTCGCCGCGCCGTCCGACTACGCCTCGCTGGCCTGTGGCAGGGACTGCTCCGCCTCGAGACTGCAGGACATCCGCGAGGCGCTCGGCCTCAACCTCCCCATCGCGACCCAGTTCTGGCAGTTCATGTCCGGCATCGTGATGGGCCGTGACTTCCCGGACGGCCACTGCGCCGCTCCGTGCCTCGGCCAGTCGTTCCACTCGGGCGACATGGTCTGGGACACGATCATGGACCGCTTCCCGACCACCCTCACGCTCACCGTGGGTGGCGCCGTCTGCTTCCTCATCATCGGAGTGGGGGCGGGCATGCTCGCCGCCTACCGGCGCGGCTCCATGCTCGACAAGGTGGCCACCGGCACCTCGATGGTGCTCAGCTCCTTCCAGATCTACTTCCTTGGCCCGATCGTGCTGATCATCTTCGTCTACAGCACGGGCTGGATGGAGGATCCGAAGTACGTCCCCATCACCGAGGACCCGGCCGGCTGGTTCATCGGCATGTCCATCCCCGTGGTCGTGATGGCCACCATCTTCACCGCGCAGTACACGCGTATGGCGCGTGCCGCCATGATCGAGCAGCTTGCGGAGGAGCACGTCCGCACGGCTCGTGCCAAGGGCATGCCGAAGAAGTACGTCTTCTTCCGCTACGCCTGGCGCGGCTCGATGATTCCGATCGTCACCGTCCTGGGCATCGACATCAGTTCCATGCTCGGCGGTGCCGTCGTCACTGAGATCACCTTCTCCCTCCAGGGCATCGGACGCCTGGCTGTGGAGGGCGCCGGCTCCAAGGACCTCCCGCTGACGATGGGAGTCATGATGTTCGGAGCCTTCTTCATCCTGATCGTGAACATCCTGACCGACATCGCGTACGCCTACATCGACCCGCGCGTCCGGCTCTCCTAGGAAGAACGAACCACCGTGACCACACTGACCAAGACCGAGGACGCCCCGGCCCCGACCGGGCCCGAGAGCTTCCTCTCGGTCCGTGACCTGCGGGTGCAGTTCTCCACCGAGGACGGCATCGTCAAGGCCGTCGACGGGCTCTCCTTCGATGTCGAGCGCGGCAAGACCCTGGGCATCGTCGGCGAATCGGGCTCCGGCAAGTCCGTCACCAACCTGACGATCCTGGGCCTGCACAACCCCCGGACCAGCACCGTCGACGGCGAGATCGTCCTCGACGGCAAGGAACTCGTCACCGCCACGGAGAAGGAGCTGGAGCAGCTCCGCGGCAACAAGATGGCGATGATCTTCCAGGACCCGCTGACGGCTCTGTCGCCCTACTACACGGTGGGCCGGCAGCTGTCCGAGCCGTTCATGAAGCACACCGGAGCCTCCAAGAAGGAGGCCAAGTCCCGGGTGATCCAGATGCTGGAGAAGGTCGGCATCCCCCAGCCCAAGGTGCGCTTCGACGACTACCCGCACCAGTTCTCCGGCGGTATGCGCCAGCGCGCGATGATCGCCATGGCGCTGATGTGCGACCCCGATCTGCTGATCGCCGACGAGCCGACGACGGCGCTCGACGTGACCGTGCAGGCCCAGATCCTCGACCTGCTCAAGGACCTCCAGCAGGAGTTCGGCTCCGCGATCATCTTCATCACCCACGACCTCGGCGTCATCTCGAACATGGCCGACGATCTGCTGGTGATGTACGCGGGCCGCGCCGTGGAGCGCGGCAGCGTCAAGGAAGTGCTGCGCGCCCCCAAGCACCCCTACACCTGGGGCCTGTTGAGCTCGATGCCGCGCCTGGACGGCGACATCCACGAGATGCTGACGCCGATCCCGGGCTCCCCGCCCTCGCTGCTCAACCCACCCTCCGGCTGCCCCTTCCACCCCCGGTGCGCCTTCACCGGCGAGGTCGTCGGCACCCTGTGCACCGACTCCCGCCCCCCGCTGGGTGAGGGCCGCGCCTCCGCGTGCCATCTGACCGCGGAGCAGAAGCAGACCATCTTCATCGACAAGATCCAGCCCCGGCTGCGCTAGGGAGAACCGAGATCATGAGCGACAACCTCACCCTCCCCGCACAGCAGGGCCCCGCCGACACCGCGAAGGAAGCCCTTCTCGAGGTCCAGGGCCTGACCAAACACTTCCCCATCTACGGCGGTTTCCCGATCAAGCGCAGGGTCGGCGCCGTCCAGGCGGTCGACGGTGTCGATCTGACCGTCGGTGTCGGCGAAAGCGTCGGCCTGGTGGGCGAGTCGGGCTGTGGCAAGTCGACAACGGGCCGGCTGATCACCCGGCTCATGGAGCCGACGGCCGGCACGATCAGGTACCAGGGCAAGGACATCTCGCACGCCTCGCGCAGGCAACTGGCGCCCGTCCGGTCCGAGATCCAGATGATCTTCCAGGACCCGTACTCCTCGCTGAACCCGCGGCAGACGGTCGGCTCCATTATCAAGTCGCCGATGGAGGTCAACGGGATCGAGCCGGAGGGGGGCCGGGAGAAGAAGGTCCGCGAGCTCCTGGAACTGGTCGGCCTCAACCCCGAGCACTACAACCGCTTCCCGCACGAGTTCTCCGGCGGGCAGCGCCAGCGCATCGGTGTCGCCCGTGCCCTCTCGTTGAACCCGAAGCTGATCGTGGCGGACGAGCCGGTCTCCGCGCTGGACGTGTCGATCCAGGCCCAGGTGGTGAACCTGCTCCAGCAGGTCCAGCAGGAGCTGGGCATCGCCTTCCTGTTCATCGCCCACGACCTCGCCATCGTCCGGCACTTCTCGCAGCGCGTGGCCGTGATGTACCTCGGCAAGGTGGTGGAGGTCGGCGACCGGGACTCGATCTACAACCGGCCCCGTCACCCCTACACCCACGCCCTGCTCTCCGCGGTCCCCGAAGTGGAGATCGACGACGAGGGCCAGGACAGGGAACGGATCCGCCTCTACGGCGACGTGCCCTCGCCGATCTCGCCGCCGTCCGGCTGCCGTTTCCGGACCCGCTGCTGGAAGGCACAGGACAAGTGCGCGAGCGAGGAGCCCCCGCTGGTCCAGATCTCCGGCAACCGTGACGGCCACCTGACGGCCTGCCACTTCCCGGAGGAGCCGACGACGGAGGCCCGGGGCGAGGATGTCGTGCTGGACCCGGCGCTGAAGGCGCTGGAGAAGAACGCGGCCACCGGGGAGATCAGCAAGGACTGACCGGCGCGACATGTCACGTCGGCGGAGCAGCCTTCCCGAAGGCCTGGCCGGTGTCCCGGCGAACGGAGCGATCGTGCTCCGCGCGCCGGGACACCGGCCGTTCCATGGGGGCACCACGGCGTTGCCGGCTTGTGGCATGCCAGCGGCCTCGGTCATCGGCGCGGGGTCGACGACCAGGGATGGCGGCCGAGGTCTGAGCCGTCGCCCGTACGGCGAGAACGAGCGCCGCTGCTGTGTCGGGGAAATCCGGTGGCGTGCCCGTGGCCGGGGGCGGGACGCTGGGGCGCTGATCTCGGCGCTGTCGAGCCGACCCGCGCGGACACCACGGTTCGGCGACCACGGCGTAGGAAGGCCGGCGTGTGTCCGCCGACTCACGGCACCGACCGATGACCACCGACTCACGACGGAGACCCCAGTTGAGCCTCACCCACCCGGCCATCCACAGCGTCACCTTCGACTGCACCGGCGACCCGTACGACGTCGCCCTGTTCTGGAGCGAGCTGCTCGGCCGACCGCTCGCCGACGACGACAAGCCCGGTGACCCGGAGGCGCTGATCGCTGATCCCGCCGGTGGTCCCAGGCTGCTGTTCGTCCGGGTGCCGGAGGCCAAGGCGGTGAAGAACCGGGTCCACTTCGACCTGAAGCCGCACGGCCGCACCCGCGCCGAGGAGGTCGAGCGGGCGCTCTCGCTGGGCGCCCGGGTGGTTTCCGACCACACCCGCCCCGACGGCGGCGGCTGGGTCCTCATGGCAGACCCCGAGGGCAACGAGTTCTGCGTGGAGCGCGGGGAACTGGGCTGACCCCTCCGGCCGGTCCGTGCCTCCCGCGGCCCTACGCCAGCCGCACCCGAGGATCGATCAGCGCGTACACCGCGTCCACCACGATGTTCGCGACGACGATCGCGGCCGCGGCGACCAGCACCACTCCCAGGAGCAGGGGCAGGTCGTTGTCGCGGACGGCCTTGATGGAGAGGGCACCGATGCCGTGGAGGCCGAAGGTCTCCTCCGTGATGATGGCGCCGCCCAGGAGGTAGCCGAGGTCGAGGCCGAGGATGGTGACGATGGGGCCCATGGCGCCGCGCCAGGCGTACCGGAAGAAGACCGTGGGCCGGGACATGCCCTTGGCGCGGGCCGTGCGGACGTAGTCCTCGGCGAGGGTCTCGACGAGCTGGGAGCGGGTCATCCTCGTGTAGTTGGCGGTGAAGATGATCGCGAGGACCAGCCAGGGCAGGAGGAGACCCTTGAACCAGCTCAGCGGGTCCTGGGCGAAGCCCACGGCGTCCGAGGGGCGGGGGAGCAGGCCCCACTGGTCGGAGAGGTAGTACATCGCCACCACGCCGACGATGTAGATCTGGAGCGAGGAGCCGACCAGGGACGCCGACGAGGCGATCTTGTCCAGGGCCCGGCCCTGCGCCACCGCCGCGATCATGCCCGTGCCCACGCCGAACACCACGAAGACCACCGTGCTGCCGAGGGCGAGGGAGAGCGTGGTCGGGAAGCGGTCGGTGATGAGGCCGAGGACCGGTTCGTGGTTGGTGAAGGAGTAGCCGAGGCAGGGGGCCGGGCAGGGGCCGAGCCCGGCGTAGTCGCGGCCCACGAACACCCCCGCCAGCCAGTGCCCGTACTGGACCGGCAGCGGGTCGTCGATACCGAGGTTGTGCCGGACCAGCGCGAGCGTCTGCGGGGTGCACAGTTTGCCGCAGGCGGCGCGGGCGGGGTCGCGCGGGGCGACGTAGAAGAGGAGGAAGGTGAGGGCGCTGATGATCAGCAGGATCAGCAGCGCGCTCAGCGTCCTGCGTGCGACGAAGCGGAGCATGGCTGTTCGGGTCCCGGGTCGGCTCAGGCCTTGGCGTACAGCTTGTGGATGAGGAACGCCGAGAACAGAGGGTCGAACTCGGCGCCGCCGACCTTGGAGCCGTACAGGTAGTAACGCCGCTGGTAGGTCTCCGGGATGATCGGCGCCTCCTTGCTCATGATCGCCCTGTCGAGGGCGGCCCAGGCCGCGTTCTCCTTCACGGTGTCCGTGATGGTGGAGTCCTTCTTGATGGCACTGTTGACCCAACTGACGTTCAGTTGGGAGACGTTGGGGGCATCGTCGGCGATCGTGGTGCCGTCGAAGAGCGGCTGGATGAGGGTGTAGGCGGCGGGCCAGTCCGGGGACCAGCCGTACCACATCACATCGAACTGGTTGTCGATCTGTCCGACCTGGTCGTAGTAGCTCGTCGACTCCACCGGCTTGACGACCGGGTCGAAGCCCGCCTCCTTCAAGGCGTTGACGATGACGACCTTCGTCTTGTCGTACGCGTCGTTGGCGCCCTGCGGATAGGTGTACACGATCTTCTGGCCGAGCTTGCCGGCCTCCTTGAGCAGGGACCTGGCCTTGGCCGTGTCGCCGCGCGGGTTCTTCAGCTTCCCGTAGACGTCGAACTTCACCCGGCCCGCGATGTCCGGGCTGAGGATGGTGGTCGCGTAGTCACCGGCCGACGGGCCGCCGTAGATGGAGCGGATCTGCTCCAGGGGCCAGGCGTGGTTGAGGGCCTGACGGACGCGGACGTCCTTGATGCGGCGGCAGTTGACGGCGTAGTAGTACAGGCCCGTGAGCAGGCCGTTGATGCTGCGGGAACGCAGGTCCGCGTCGCTGATCACCTTCTGGATGCGCTCGGCGGGCACCCCGCTGTACGCCATGACCGCGTACTGGTCGCTCCCCGCGTCGGCGATCAGCCGGTCGGTGGCCGGGAGCGCCTCGGGGCCGAACTCGAAGACGACGGAGTCCGGGTAGGCGTTGCGGATCGGGTCCGTCGCCGGGTCCCAGTGGGTGTTGCGCACCAGCGTCAGGGACTTGTCGACGGAGTGCTGCCTGATCCGGTACGGGCCGCAGGAGACCGGGTCCTTGTCGTAGTTCTCCTTGCTGTCGTGCGCGACCGGCACGGCCCCGTAGGAGTGCATCGCCAGCGCCCAGTTGAGGTCCGGGCGGGCCGTCTTCAGCTGGAAGGTGATGGTCTTCTTCGCGGTGTCCGTGACGACGGAGGGGAGGTGCTCGCCGCCGTAGGGGCCCTTGTAGACCGACCGGAAGTCGTGGGAGCCGGTCAGCCAGGTCTGGACGTAGGTGGCGCCCTCGGTGGTGAAGCTCGCGAAGCCCCGCTCGATGCCGTGGCGTACGTCGTCCACGGTCAGCTCGCTGCCGTCCTCCCACTTCAGGCCGTCCTTCAGGGTGAACGTCCAGGTCCTGCCCCCGTCGGACATGGTGCCGGTGTCGGTGGCGAGGTCGCCCACGAGCTTCATGGAACCGTCGGAGGCGATCTTGTAGCCGGTGAGGCAGCGGACGTAGAGGTTCGCGACCGTGGAGTTCCAGGCGAAGTAGATCCGCTGCGGGTCCAGGTGGGAGAAGTCGTCCGGACCGATCGGGTTGATCGTCCCGCCCTTGCGCGCGCCCGGGATCTCCGGGGCCGGGCCGGTGGAGTCCGCCGCGGTGCCGACGGTGACCTTGGAGTACGTGGAGGAGCCGGTCGCCGACCCGCTCCCCGCCGTACCGCCCCCGCCGCTGCTGCACGCGCTGAGGACCAGCGAGCCGCCGACGGCCGCGACCGAGCTCGCGATGACGAAGTTCCTGCGGGAGATCGACATGGTGTCTGTCCTGCCTGAATCAGGGAGAAGGGAGGGGAGGGGGAGGTCGGGCGTTGTGCCGCTGACCGGGAGAGGGGAGGTGAGGTCGGGCGTTGTGCCGCTGACCGGGAAAGGGGGAGGGGGCCGTCGTTCGGTCGCCGTCAGGACCTCGTCTTCGGGTCCAGCGCGTCGCGGACCGAGTCGCCGAGGAGGTTGAAGGCGATCACGAAGATCACCATCGACAGGCCGGGGAAGAGCATGTACGTGATGTCGCTCTGGTAGACCTGCGCGCCACGCTGGATCATCACGCCCCAGTCGGGGGTCGGGTCGCTGAGCCCGACCCCGAGGAAGGCGAGGGCCGCCTCGGTGGTGACGTACATGGGCAGCGCGAGCGTCGCCTGGATGAGCACCGGTGTCCACAGGTTGGGCAGCAGCTCCCGGAAGACGATACGGGCGGGGGAGGCGCCGGTGACCTTGGCCGCTTCCACGAACTCCCGCTCGCGCAGGGCGAGGACCTCACCGCGCAGCAACCGGGCGATGGGGGCCCAGCCGAACGCCGTCATCACCGCGATCAGGCTCACCACCGTCAGCCAGGTCGGGGTGTTCTCGTCGGGCGGGACCAGGATCGAGAGCAACACCGGCCACATGGCGATGAAGAAGAGCGTGGAGGGGAAGGCCAGCAGGATGTCGACGATCCGGCCCACGACGTTGTCGATCCGGCCGCCGAGATAGCCCGCCGTCACTCCGACCACGATGCCGAGCGCCGTGACCAGCAGGGTCGTCGCCGTGGCGATCAGTAGCGAGTTGCGGATGCCGTAGAGGAGGAGGGTGAAGACGTCCCGGCCGAGCTGCGGTTCTACGCCGAACCAGAAGTCGCCGCTCACCCCGCCGTTCGGCGCGATCGGGAAACCGAACTGGTTCAGCAGGCCCGGCTGGTTCTGCCCGTACGTCGTGTACGGGTCCTTGCCGTACGCCCTCGCGATCAGCGGGGCGGCGATGCCGGCGGCGAAGAACAACAGCACGATGTACGCGGACACGACGCCGGCGTGGTCCCGGCGGAACCGCCGCCAGGCGATCCGGGCGGGTGAACTGGTGCCGCCGACGGGCCGGGGTGGCGCGGTGGCCAAGGGCATAGGTGAGGTCCCCATGACGTGACCCTTCAACTCGCCGCGCTCCCCGGTCAATGCGTTGTTGACGGCCTTGACCAAGGAGAGGGGCATTCCCGACCCCGCTCTTACTGGGTCGAACCCTCCTCTTACCGGATCTTCGGGGTTTTTTGGCTTTCGCGGTCGGGCTCGGGGGCGCGGGTGCGTCGGCGGGTCGGGTGGTGTGTGGTTGCTCGCACAGTTCCGCGCAGCCCCTGAGAAGCAGGGGCTGCGCCCCGTGCTCCCACCCGCCCGTGCCCCCACCCTCACCTGTGCGCCCCCATTCGCACGCACCCGCACGCACCCCCACCGGACGCACCCGGGCCCCTCCCGCCCTTACCGCACCCCCTCCCGCACCCCCATCCGGCCCTCTCAGACATGCGTCTCACCCCAGATGCCCCGATATTGGCCGATAACGGTTCACTCACGAGGAGGCACCCCATGCGCGGAGCCACGCACGCCCGATGGATCGCCGGCGCGGCGGCCGTCGCTCTCGCCGCGACGGCCTGCGGGGGAGGGGACGACAACGGCGGCAGCGGCAGCGGTGACGGCGCCGCCGTGCTCAGCTCCTCCTGGGGCGACCCCCAGAACCCGCTGGAGCCGGCCAACACCAACGAGGTGCAGGGCGGCAAGGTGCTCGACATGATCTTCCGCGGGCTGAAGCGGTACGACCCCGAGACCGGTGAGGCCAAGGACATGCTCGCCGAGAGGATCGAGACGACCGACTCGCAGAACTTCACCATCACCATCAAGGACGGCTGGACCTTCAGCAACGGTGAGAAGGTCACCGCCAAGTCCTTCGTGGACGCCTGGAACTACGGGGCGAGCCTGAAGAACAACCAGCGCAACGCGTACTTCTTCGAGTACATCGAGGGCTACGACAAGACGCACCCCGACGACGGCAGCAAGCAGACCGCGGACACCCTCTCCGGGCTGAAGGTCGTCGACGACAACACCTTCACGGTCAGACTCACCCAGAAGTTCTCGACCTTCCCCGACACCCTCGGCTACAACGCCTACGCCCCGCTGCCGCGGTCGTTCTTCACCGACCACGACTCCTGGCTGGCCAAGCCCGTGGGCAACGGCCCGTACGCCGTCGAGTCGTACACCAAGGGTGCCCAGCTGTCGGTGCGGAAGTGGGACGACTACCCCGGCGAGGACAAGGCGCAGAACGGCGGTGTGGACCTGAAGGTCTACACCGACAACAACACCGCCTACACCGATCTGATGGCCGGCAACCTCGACCTCGTCGACGACGTCCCCGCCGCCCAGTTGAAGAACGTCGAGGCCGACCTCGGCGACCGGTACATCAACACCCCGGCCGGCATCATCCAGACGCTCGCCTTCCCCTACTACGACAGGAACTGGGGCAAGGACGGAATGGAGAAGGTCCGCGAGGGCCTGTCCCGGGCGATCGACCGCGACCAGATCACCGAGACCATCTTCCAGCGGACCCGCACCCCCGCCACCGACTGGACCTCACCCGTTCTCGGCGAGGACGGCGGCTACAAGGAGGGTTTGTGCGGTGACGCCTGCGAGTACGACGCGGCCGCGGCCAAGAAGCTGATCCAGGAGGGCGGCGGGCTCCCCGGCGGCCAGGTCAAGATCACGTACAACGCGGACACCGGCTCCCACAAGCAGTGGGTCGACGCCGTCTGCAACTCCATCAACAACGCCCTGGACAACGACAAGGCGTGCGTCGGCAACCCGGTCGGCACCTTCGCCGACTTCCGCAACCAGATCACCGACCGCAAGATGAGCGGCCCGTTCCGCGCCGGCTGGCAGATGGACTACCCGCTCATCCAGAACTTCCTCCAGCCGCTCTACTACACCAACGCCTCCTCCAACGACGGCAAGTGGACCAACGCCGAGTTCGACAAGCTCGTAGACGAGGCCAACGCCGAGTCCGACACGGCGAAGGCCGTGGAGACGTTCCAGCGGGCCGAGGAGGTCGTGCGGGACAACATGGCCGCGATCCCGCTCTGGTACCAGAACGGCAGCGCCGGCTACTCCGAGCGCCTCTCCGACGTGTCCCTGAACCCGTTCAGCGTGCCGGTGTACGACCGGATCAAGGTCAGCTGACCTCCCGTGGGACGGTACGTCGCCCGGCGCCTGCTGCAGATGATCCCGGTGTTCGTGGGCGCCACCCTCCTGATCTTCCTGATGGTGAACGTGATGGGCGACCCCATCGCCGGCCTCTGCGGCGACCGGGAGTGCGATCCGGCGACGGCCGCCCAGCTGCGCCGGGAGTTCGGTCTCGACAAGCCCGTCTGGCAGCAATACCTGACCTACATGGGCAACGTCTTCACCGGCGACTTCGGCACCGCGTTCAACGGGCAGGAGGTCACCGAGCTGATGGGCACGGCCTTCCCGGTCACCATCCGGCTGACGATCGTCGCGATCCTCTTCGAGATCGTCATCGGGATCACCCTCGGTGTCGTCACGGGGCTGCGGCGAGGGCGGCCCGTGGACACCGGGGCGCTGCTGGTGACCCTGGTCGTCGTCTCGGTCCCCACCTTCGTCACCGGTCTGCTCCTCCAGCTCCTGCTCGGTGTGGAGTGGGGCTGGATCCGTCCTTCGGTCTCCTCCGACGCGCCCTTCGACGAGCTGATCGTGCCAGGGCTCGTCCTCGCCTCCGTCTCCCTCGCGTACGTCACCCGGCTGACCCGCACGTCCATCGCCGAGAACGCCCGCGCCGACTATGTCCGCACCGCCGTCGCCAAGGGCCTGCCCCGGCACCGGGTGATCCGCAAACACCTCCTGCGGAACTCCCTGATCCCCGTGGTCACCTTCATCGGCACCGACATCGGCGCCCTCATGGGCGGCGCGATCGTCACCGAGCGGATCTTCAACATCCACGGCGTCGGCTACCAGCTCTACCAGGGCATCCTCCGCCAGAACACCCAGACCGTCGTCGGCTTCGTGACCGTCCTCGTCCTGGTGTTCCTGCTCGCCAACCTGCTCGTCGACCTCCTCTACGCCGTACTCGACCCGAGGATCCGCTATGCCTGAGCCGCAGCTCCCTCAGCCGCACGTCTCGGGCGGCGGCCGCGGGGCGGAGGGCGGTGCGATCGCCGCGACCGGGATGGGAGGCGCGATGGACCTGGCCACCACCGAGGGCGAGACCCTGGAGAAGGGCCCGGCCGCCCCGAGCGACGGCGGCCCCTCAGGCAAGCCCCGCAGCCTCTGGTCCGACGCCTGGCGCGACCTGCGCCACAACCCCGTCTTCATCATCTCGGCCCTGGTGATCTGCTTCCTCGTCGTCATCTCCCTGTGGCCGTCGCTGATCGCCTCCGGCAACCCGCTCAAGTGCGACCTGGCCAAGGCCCAGGAGGGAGCGCAGCCCGGACACCCCTTCGGGTACGACGGGCAGGGCTGCGACGTCTACACCCGCACCGTCTACGGGGCGCGCGTCTCGATCGCCGTCGGCGTCTGCGCCACGCTCGGCGTCGCGGTCCTCGGGTCGGTGCTCGGCGGGCTCGCCGGGTTCTTCGGCGGGTTCTGGGACTCGATCCTGTCCCGGATCACCGACGTCTTCTTCGCCATCCCGGTGGTCCTCGGCGGCCTGGTGCTGCTGTCCGTCGTCACGAACAACAGCATCTGGCCGGTGATCGGTTTCATGGTGCTGCTGGGCTGGCCGCAGATCTCCCGCATCGCCCGCGGCTCCGTCATCACCGCCAAACAGAACGACTACGTCCAGGCCGCCCGCGCCCTCGGCGCCTCCCACTCCCGCGTACTGCTGCGGCACATCACCCCGAACGCGGTCGCCCCGGTCATCGTCGTGGCCACCATCGCCCTCGGCACGTACATCGCCCTGGAGGCGACCCTGTCCTACCTCGGCGTCGGCCTGAAACCGCCGAGCGTCTCCTGGGGGATCGACATCTCCGCCGCCTCCCCCTACATCCGCAACGCCCCGCACGCGCTGCTGTGGCCCTCGGGAGCCCTGGCCATCACCGTCCTCGCGTTCATCATGCTCGGCGACGCGGTGCGCGACGCCCTCGACCCGAAGCTGAGGTGAGCCGCCCCCATGCTGCTCGAAGTGCGTGATCTGCACGTGGAGTTCCGGACCCGGGACGGGGTCGCCAAGGCCGTCAACGGTGTCGAGTACGGCGTGGACGAGGGGCAGACCCTGGCCGTGCTCGGTGAGTCCGGCTCGGGCAAGTCGGTGACCGCGCAGGCGATCATGGGCATCCTCGACATGCCTCCGGGCCGGATCACAGCCGGCGAGATCTTCTTCCGGGGCCAGGACCTGCTGAAGCTCAAGGAGGAGGAGCGGCGGAAGATCCGCGGCGCCGGGATGGCGATGATCTTCCAGGACGCGCTGTCGTCCCTGAACCCCGTACTGAGCGTCGGCGACCAGCTCGGCGAGATGTTCGTCGTGCACCGGGGCATGACGAAGAAGGACGCCCGCGCCAGGGCCGTCGAGCTGATGGACCGGGTCCGTATCCCGGCCGCCAAGGAGCGGGTCCGGGACTACCCCCACCAGTTCTCCGGCGGAATGCGCCAGCGCATCATGATCGCCATGGCGCTGGCCCTGGAACCTGCGCTGATCATCGCCGACGAACCGACGACGGCGTTGGACGTCACCGTCCAGGCCCAGGTGATGGACCTCCTCGCGGAGCTCCGGCGCGAGCTGAACATGGGCCTCATCCTCATCACCCATGACCTCGGCGTGGTCGCGGACGTCGCCGACCGCATCGCCGTCATGTACGCGGGCCGCATCGTCGAGTCGGCACCGGTCCACGACATCTACAAGGCGCCGGCCCACCCCTACACGCGCGGACTCCTCGATTCCATTCCCCGCCTCGATCAGAAGGGCCAGGAGCTGTACGCGATCAAGGGATTGCCGCCCAACCTGATGGACATCCCTTCGGGCTGCGCCTTCAACCCCCGGTGCCCGATGGCCCGCGACCTGTGCCGGACCGAGGTACCGCCGCTGTACGACGTGGAGCCGGCCGACGGCATCCGGATGAGTGCCTGTCACTTCTGGCGGGAGTGTCTCCATGGGTGAGCCGATGACCGCTCCGACGACCGCGCCGACGACCGAGCCGATCATCGAGATCAGTGGACTGGTCAAGCACTTCCCCCTGACCCGGGGCATCCTGTTCAAGAAGCAGATCGGTGCGGTCAAGGCCGTCGACGGCGTCGACTTCACACTCGCCAAGGGGGAGACCCTCGGCATCGTCGGTGAGTCCGGCTGCGGCAAGTCGACGGTCGCCAAGATGCTCGTCCATCTGGAGCGTCCCACCGCCGGGTCGATCAAGTACAAGGGCGAGGACATCACCAAACTCTCCGGCAAGGCCCTCAAGGCCGTCCGCCGCAACATCCAGATGGTCTTCCAGGACCCGTACACCTCCCTCAACCCCCGGATGACCGTGGGCGACATCATCGGGGAGCCCTACGACATCCATCCCGAGGTCGCGCCCAAGGGGGACCGCCGGCGCCGGGTGCAGGAACTCCTCGACGTGGTGGGCCTCAACCCCGAGTACATCAACCGCTATCCGCACCAGTTCTCCGGCGGCCAGCGTCAACGCATCGGCATCGCCCGGGGGCTGGCGCTCCGCCCCGAGGTCATCGTCGCGGACGAACCCGTCTCCGCCCTCGACGTCTCCGTCCAGGCCCAGGTCATCAATCTGCTGGACCGGCTCCAGGGCGAGTTCGGACTGTCGTACGTCTTCATCGCGCACGACCTGTCGATCGTGCGGCACATCTCCGACCGGGTCGGTGTCATGTACCTCGGGCGGATCGTGGAGATCGGCCGCGACGCCGAGATCTACGATCACCCGACGCACCCCTACACCCAGGCGCTGCTGTCCGCCGTGCCCGTTCCGGACCCGGAGGCCCGCGAACACCGCGAGCGGATCATCCTCTTCGGTGATGTGCCCTCCCCGACCGCGATCCCGTCCGGGTGCCGCTTCCGCACCCGCTGCTGGAAGGCCCGGGAGCGGTGCGCGTTGGAGGTGCCGCTGCTCGCGGTCCCGGCGGAGTTCCGGCTCACGACCGGACCGGCGGCCCATGACTCGGCCTGCCACTTCGCGGAGGAGAAGCAGGTGGTCCCGGCGGACGGACCGGGCGGCGGATCGGCGGACGATCATACAGATCGTGCGGAATAACCCTACAAATCGGCACCAACCGCGTTAACACGCAGGCAACTTCGCCGACCCCGTTCCGATATACGGACGCGCGAACCTGATCAACGTACGGCCGTGCGGGTGCCGTAAACGGGCCGGGGCTCGCCATGTAGCCCCGGCCCGTTGCCGTGCGCCCGCGACTACCGCAGTCCCAGCGACCGCTTCAGGAAGTCCACCTGGAGCAGCAGCAGGTTCTCCGCCACCTGTTCCTGCGGGGTGATGTGGGTGACCCCGGAGAGCGGCAGGACCTCGTGGGGCCGGCCGGCCGCGAGGAGCGCGGAGGACAGGCGCAGGGCGTGGGCGAAGACGACGTTGTCGTCGGCGGTGCCGTGCACGATCATCAGCGGGCGGTGCGGCTCGGCCGGGGCGGACAGCCCGCCGTCCGCCACCAGGGAACTCTTCGCATACGCCGCCGCATCGGCCGACGGATCGCCCAGGTACCGCTCCGTGTAGTGCGTGTCGTACAGCCGCCAGTCGGTGACGGGGGCGCCGGCGATGCCCGCGTGGAAGACATCCGGGCGGCGCAGCACCGCGAGGGCCGCCAGCCAGCCGCCGTACGACCAGCCGCGGATCGCCACCCGGGAGAGGTCCAGCGGATACGACTCGGCGAGATCGTGCAGCGCGTCCACCTGGTCGTCCAGACAGAGCGTGAAGTCGCCGTCGATCGCCTTCTCCCAGGCGGGGGAGCGGCCGGGGGTGCCGCGCCCGTCGGCGACCACCACCGCGAAGCCCTGGTCGGCGAACCACTGGGAGGTGAGGTGCGCGTTGTGCGCGGCGAGCACCCGGGGACCGTGGGGGCCGCCGTAGGGGTCCATGAGGACCGGTAGGGGTGTGTCCCCGTCGTAGTCCCTCGGCATAAGCAGGGCGCACGGTACGCGGCGTGCGCCCCCCTGTGTGAACCGCACGCGCGGGGACATACCGGGGTCTTCTGCATAGGACGCCACGGTCGTCACCCTCTTGCCGTCCCGCAGCACCTGTACCTGGGCGCCCGCCTTCCCGGGAACGGCCGAGAGGAGCACGGTCACGCCCCCCGAGCGCACCGCCGAGTGCACCCCGGGCTCCTCGGAGACCCGCTCCACGCCCAGCTCGTTCACGCGGTAGACGTGGATCTCCCCGATCTCCGGATCGGCCTCGGCCGACTCGCCGGCCGAGGCCGAGACCAGCACGTCGTCGTCGGACACGTCGAGCACCGCGCGGACGTGCAACTGCGGTCCCGTCAGCGGCCGTGCACCCATCGCCAGCACCCGCGCGCCGCCCTCGTCCGCGACACGCACGAGCTGCCCCGACGGACTCCATGAGGGCACCCCGGCGAAAAGATCAAGCCAATGTGGATCTTCGTCGGCGTGCACCATCCGGGTCGCCCCCGTGTCCGGGTCCACGGCCAGGAACAACTGGCTGCGCTGGTCCCGCGCCTGCACAAGGAGCAGCGGCGCCCCCGCCGCTGACCAGTGCACATGCGCCAGATAGGGGTACCGCGCCCGATCCCACACCACCTCCGTGCGGGTCCCCGAGAGGTCGATCACGAAGAGCCGTACCTCCGCGTTGGCCGATCCCGCCGCCGGATAGGCCACCCGCTGCGGGTCCCTTTCCGGCTGCGCGGGGTCCGAGATCCACCACCGGCGCACCGGCGTGTCGTCCACGCGGGCCACCAGCAGTCGGTCCGAGTCGGGCGACCACCAGAAACCACGGGAACGGCCCATCTCCTCGGCCGCGATGAACTCCGCCAGCCCGTGGGAGACGTTCTCCGTCCCCTCCTCGGTGAGCCCCAGGTCGCCGCCGCCCTCCGCCCCGACGACCCGCAGCCCACCCCGGGCGACGTAGGCGACGTACCGGCCGTCCGGGGAGGGCCGGGGGTCGATCACCGGTGTGGGGACCTCCAGTTCCCGGGCGGTCCCGGCCCGCAACTCGGCCACGAACAGCCGCCCTGACAAGGCGAAAGAGGCCAACTCCACGGCCGCGTCGGTCGCGTAGCCGACGATCCCCGCGCCGCCCTCACGACTGCGTTCACGGCGGGCGCGCTCCTCGGCCGACAACTCCTCCGAGGAACCGCCGAGCAACGCGACCGGGTCCGCCGCGATCCGCTCGCCACCGTCCGGGAGGTCCAGCACCCACAGCTTGTTGGCCCGTTCGGAGCCTGACGGGGACCGCAGGAAGACCACGCGGGAACCGTCCGGCGCGACGGAGAAGGCGCGCGGCGCGCCGAGGGAGAAACGCTGCGTCCGGGCGTGTCGGCGGGGGAAGGACTCGGGTCGGGTCGTCATGGTCCGACCATATTGGCCATGCGCCCCCTTGTGCGGCCGTGCGCCGATCGATGCGCGCGTATGGATAGTTATGATCACTACCGGTGAGTGGGTATGAACCTGCTGGCCGCTGTACGGATTCACAACTGCGTCACCCACGTCATCGGTTGACGTCGGCTCCGCCGTCATCCTTCGACAACTGCTTCGCTCCCCAGGTCCCAGGGAACTTTTGGAGGTGAGCCGCCGTGGCACTCTCGATTTCGGCGGTGGTGCTGCTGGCGATCATCGTCTTCATCCTGATCAAGAAGTCAGGGCTGAAGGCACCACACGCGATCATCTGCATCCTGCTCGGCTTCTACCTCGCCTCCTCGACCATCGCGCCGACGATCAGCGAGCTGACGACCAACATCGCGGGCATGATCGGCAGCATCAAGTTCTGACGCCCCCGGCCGCCGGGGCCTCTCCCAGGGCCTGTCCCACCAGGCCCGCGACCCCCGCGGCCGATCGTTCCCGTGCGAGCCGATGCCCGGCACCGGCGGGGCCGGGCGCCTCGTAGGGTGGGTCCATGACGGATCTGCCCTCCCCCGGTCTGCGGACGGGGGGACACCCATCTCGCTCCGCTCGCCGGCTGCTCCTGGTGCACGCGCACCCGGACGACGAGTCGATCAACAACGGCGCGACCATGGCCAAGTACGCGGCCGAGGGAGCGCGGGTGACGCTGGTGACCTGCACCCTCGGTGAAGAGGGTGAGGTCATCCCGCCGCAGCTGGCCCATCTCGCGCCCGACCGGGACGACGAGCTGGGCCCCTACCGGGTCGGCGAACTGGCCGAGGCCATGAAGGAGCTCGGCGTCACCGACCACCGCTTCCTCGGCGGCCCCGGACGCTACCGCGACTCCGGAATGATGGGCGCCGAGCAGAACGAGCGGTCCGGCGCCTTCTGGTCCGCCGACCTCGACGAGGCCGCCGCCCACCTGGTCCGGGTGGTCCGCGAGGCGCGCCCCCAGGTCCTCGTCACCTACGACCCCGACGGCGGCTACGGTCACCCCGACCACATCCGGGCCCACCGCGTCGCCATGCGCGCCGCCGACCTGAGCGCCGAGCCGGACTTCCGGCCCGAGCTGGGCGAGCCCTGGGAGATCGCGAAGGTCTACTGGAACCGCGTGCCGCGCGGTGTACTCCTGGAGGCTTTCGGCCGGCTCCACCGCGACCTGGCCGAGCCCGGCCGTCTTCCGTTCCGGAGGGCCGCGGCCGTCACCGACGTGCCCGGAGTGGTCGACGACCACGTCGTCACCACCGAGATCGACGGCACCGGCTTCGCGGCAGCGAAGGTCGCGGCGATGCGCGCGCACGCCACCCAGATCGAGGTCGCCGAACCGTACTTCGCCCTCTCCAACCAACTGGCGCAACCCCTCCTGACCACCGAGTACTACGAGTTGGTGCGTGGCAGACGCGCGGGAGGGAGCCGGGAGAGCGACTTGTTCGAGGGGATTCCCGGTATTTCTTTGGAGTCTTTCGAGGAATCTCAGAACGGAACGGCCCTGTGATGCGTACGCATGTGTATGACAGACGAGTGGTGCGCTCCCGCGCCCGCCGGGCGATGTGCTTCGGCGCCCGTGGCGCCGTGCGCTTCGGTGCCCGCCGAGAGGAGGGCCGGCGATGAAGTCGACCGACCGTCCCTCCGGCGGGCAAGGCAGCGCGCTCGCGCAGCCGTTGACGCTGCCCCCACTCGGGCGGGCCGCCGCCCACCTGGGGCTCTTCGTGCTGGGAGCCGTGGTCGGCGCGGCCGGCGGGCTGGTCCAACCCGCCTGGTTCCCCGGCGGGTTGCTGCTCGCGCTGCTGGGCGCGGCCGGGCTCTTCCTGGGGGGCGCGCGGGCGATGGGCGGCAGGGCGGGGGCCGTTGCGCCGGCCGCCGGATGGACGATCTCCGTCATCCTGCTCACCTCCACCCGGCCGGAGGGCGACTTCCTGTTCGGTGCGGGAGCGGGCTCGTATCTGTTCCTGCTCGGCGGCATGGCCGTGGCTGTGATGTGCGCCACCCTTGGGTGGGGACGGCAACCGAGCGGGCCCGACGCCCGACTTGGCAAGTGACGTACCACTTCGCCGCAGTACGCGGGTGCGGGGCCGGTGCGGGTTTCCCACGCGGTCGTGGGATACGCGCCGGAAGTGGCCAGTATGGTGGTGTGCGCCGCCGAGCTGCCCGCTGAGTTGAGGTCGTGACGGGCGGCGGAGCAAACCGGGAGAACCTGCCTTGAGTCGTGAAACTGACACTTCGTCCTCCGGGGCCAATGGGCGCGGCAGCACCGCGTACCCGTCGGGGACACCGCCGTACGGCACGCCCATGGCCACCGAGGCCGGTGCCGACGCGGCCCGGTCGGCCGCCGGCGAGCGACCGGACGGACCGAAGACCGAGACCACACTGACGACGCGGGTCCGGATCAACATTCCCGGGTCGCGTCCCATCCCGCCCGTGGTCGTGCGCAAGCCCGTCGGTGACGGCGAGGCCGCGTCGGAGGACGCCGGATCCGAGTCGGAGACCACCGGCACCACGGCCATGCCCGTGTTCACGGACACCCCGCCCCTCGCGCCGGAGCCGGCCGCACCGGCCGACGACAAGCCCACCAGCGACTGGTTCGCGCCCCGCAAGGGCTCGGCCCCGCCCAAGGTCCCGGGCGGCAGCAACGGGGCCGGGTTCACCACGGGCCCGATGACCGGAGCCCCCGGTTCCGGCGCGCCGGCCGGCCCAGGCACGGGCGCCCGCCCCGGCGGCCAGGGCGGAGCGGGTCCGCTGTCCGGCGGCCCCGGCACCGCACAGCCGGGTGGCCCCCGCCCCGGAGCGGGCACCGGCCCCAGGCCCGGCGGTACGAACGGCGCCGGGCTCCCCGGTGCCACCGGCGCCCAGCCGGTCGCTCCCGGCCACGGCGGCGGCACCGGCTCCTTCGACGTCTCGGCCGCGCTGGCCGGCACCAAGCCCGAGCGCGACGACCTGCCGTACTTCTCCGACAGCGGCGCCGGGCTCGGCCACGGCGGCCCGAACGGCGGCTCCGGCCCCGCGGGCCCCACCAGCGGCCCCGTCACCGGTGACAGCCCGCTCGGCCCGCCCCCCGGCCAGGGCGGCCAGACCGGCCCGGGCAGCCCCTTCGGCGGCCCTGGCGCCGACTTCTCCGGCCCCGGAGCGGACTTCTCCGCGCCCGGCGCCTACGCCCGCCCCGGCGGCGGCCTCAGCGACGACACCGCCGTCCTCACCCCGCAGCGGCCCGCCCCCGAACCGGGCACCCCGGGCTACGGCGGCTCCGGCCCCGTCGTCGACAACCCCTCCGGGCACACCCTCACCAGCGGCATCCCGGTAGTGCCTCCCGGCTCCCAGGGCGCGCCGTTCGGCACGGGCGGCCCCGAAGGCGCGGTGCGGCACACCCCGCCGAAGCTGCCCGACCCCGGCCCGGGGCAGAAGGCCGGCTCCGGGAAGAACGGCAAGGCGGCGAAGCCGGCCAAGAAGAAGGGCCGCAGCAAGCTCGGGCTGCTCCTCGGCGGTGTGGTCGTCCTCGGCGGCGGTGTCTACGGCGCCGGTCTGCTGCTGAACCACTCCGACGTCCCCAAGGGCACCACCGTCCTCGGCGTCGACATCGGCGGCAGCACCCGCGACGAGGCCGTCAACAAGCTCGACGAGGCCTTCGGCAGGAGCACGAACGAGGCGCTGAAGCTCACGGTCGACGGCGAGACCGTCTCGCTCAAGCCCGACCAGGCAGGACTGCAGTTCGACAAGCAGGCCACGGTCAGCGCCGCCGCCGTCAGCGACTACAACCCCGTCTCGGTGATCGGCGCGCTCTTCGGCCAGAAGCGGGTCGTCGCGCCCGTCATGCCCGTCGACGAGGAGAAGCTGGCGGCCGCTCTGCAGCGCGCCGCGGGCAGCTCCGGATCGGCGAGCGACGGCACCGTCAAGTACGAGGCGGGCAAGGCCGTGCCCGTCTACGGCAAGGCGGGCAAGGGCATCGACGTCGACGAGTCGACCGCCGCCGTCGAAAAGGCCTACCGCACCCAGGTCGAGACCGGCGAGGCCGCCGCGGTGCCGCTGCCGACCACGACCAAGGAGCCGTCGGTCAGCAAGGCCGAGGTCGACCGGTTCATGAAGGAGTTCGCGGAGCCGGCCATGTCGGCCAGCGTCACCGTGCAGACGGACGCCGCGCACAGCGTCCTGCTGAGTCCGCAGAACTCCCTGTGGAAGTTCCTCACCGTCAAGGCCGTCGACGGCAAGCTCGTCGACTCCTACGACGAGAAGGCCCTCAAGGACCTCTACGGCGGCACCTTCGACGAGGTCCTCATCACCCGTGGCAACGGCGAGAAGACCCCGGTCACCGTGGAGGACGTCTACAGTGCCCTCCGCCTCGCCCTGAAGAGCGAGACGAACCGCACGGCGGTCATCGAGACGAACCCGAGCTAGCCGCTCGATCGCATCGGTGAGGGGGCATCCGGCACGCGCCGGGTGCCCCCTCGCCGTATGCCGTCACTGCCACGGGTATGACTTCTGTCATGTCGGGGTCAGGACCGCCGACACTGCCGACGACACCCCCCGTGCGCCGACGATGGTGCGCATGACGACCACGACAACGGCCACCGACTCGACGGTGGTGGGATTCGACAAGGTGACGAAGGCGTACGGCGACGTCCGGGCAGTGGACGGCCTGACGCTGGCGCTGCGCCCGGGGGAGACCGTGGCCCTGCTGGGCCCGAACGGGGCCGGCAAGTCCACCACCCTGGACCTGCTGCTCGGCCTCAGGAGCGCCGACAGCGGCACGGTCAGCGTCTTCGGCACCAGCCCCCGTGAGGCGATCGTCGCCGGACGCGTCGGCGCCATGCTCCAGAGCGGCGGCCTGATGGACGAGGTCACGGTCGCCGAACTGGTACGCCTCGCCCGCGCGTTGCACCCGAGGCCGTACCCGGTCTCCGACGTGCTCGCCCGCGCCGGGATCACCCAGATCGCCCACCGCAAGGTGAACAAGCTGTCCGGCGGCCAGGCCCAGCGTGTCCGCTTCGCCCTCGCCACGGCGGGCGACAGCGACCTGATCGTCCTGGACGAACCCACCACAGGCATGGACGTCTCCGCCCGCCAGGCCTTCTGGGCCACCATGCGTGAACAGGCCGACCAGGGCCGCACCGTCCTCTTCGCCACCCACTACCTCGAAGAGGCCGACGCCATCGCCGACCGCGTCCTCGTCCTGCACCGGGGCCGACTGCTGGCCGACGGCACGGCCGCCGAGATCAAGGCGAAGGCGGGCGCCCGCCGCATCTCGTTCGACCTGCCCGCGGGCCAGGCCGACGAGCCTCGGCTGCGGGGCCTCCCCTACCTGACCAGGATCGACGTGTCCGGCCGCACCGTCCGCATCCAGTCCACCGACGCCGACGCCACCGTCCACGCCCTCTACGGCCTCGGCCTCCGCCCCCGCAACCTCGAAGTCACCGGCCTCGGCCTGGAGCAGGCCTTCGTCGCGATCACCAGCGCCCAGGAGGCGAAGCAGCAGTCATGAACAGCCTGATCAAGCTGGAACTCGTCCGCGCCCTGCGCAACCGGAAGGCCATGTTCTTCTCGGTGCTCTACCCGTCGCTGCTGTTCCTGCTCATCGCCGGCAGCGCGAGCAGCACCGACGAACTCGGTGACACCGGTCTGACCCTCCCGACGTACATGATGGTCTCCATGGCCTCCTTCGGCGCCCTGACCGCCGTCCTGATGGGCAACAGCGAGCGCATCGCCAAGGAGCGCGAGGGCGGCTGGGTACGGCAACTGCGTCTCACCACGCTGCCGGGGCGCGGCTACGTCCTCGCGAAGACCGCGAGCGCGGCGGTGGTCAGCCTGCCGTCCATCGTGATCGTCTTCGTGGTGGCGGCCACCGTGAAGGACGTACGCCTGGACGCCTGGCAGTGGCTCGCCCTCACCGGCGCCATCTGGGCCGGCAGCCTCGTCTTCGCCGCGCTCGGCGTCGCCATCGGCTACCTCGCCACCGGGGACGCGGTACGCCCGATCACGATGATCGTCTACTTCGGTCTGTCGATGCTCGGCGGCCTGTGGATGCCGACGACGACGTTCCCCGAGTGGCTCCAGGACATCGCGAAGTGGGTGCCGACCCACGCGTACGCCGCCCTGGGGCAGGCGATCGAACAGAGTCAGGCCCCGCACGCCAAGGACCTCGTCGTCCTGGCCGTCTCCTTCGTCCTGTTCGCGGGCGGCGCGGCCTGGCTCTACCGGAAGGACACGCGGAAGGCGTGAGTGCCGTCGGAATCGGGCAGCGCCCGCAGAACCGCAGACAGAGGGCGATCAAGTTCCTCTGGACCGGGATCTGGCTCGCCTATCTGAGCGCCCCCGTCAGCGACCTGCTGCACGGGGGCCACAGCGACGGAGTCCGGGTCCTCGGCTGGCTGGGCCTGGTGGCCTTCGTCGCCTGGTACTACGTCCTGATCTTCCGTACCGGCCGCCGCGAGATCGTCGGCACGGTGCTCGGCTCGCTCGCCGTCCTCACCGCCCAGTCCTCGATCCTCGCCCTCACCCTCGGTCGCGAGTGGCTCGTCCTCTTCGTCTACGTGACGGTCGCCTCCGGCGCGGCCCTCCCGCTACGGCTCGCCCGTTTCACCATCCCGGCGGTGTCCGCCCTGCTCACAGCCATCGCCCTCGCCGTACCGGGCGGCGAGGCCTACCTCGCCTCGCTGCTCCTCCCGGCGCTCCTCGGAGGCTTCTCGATGACCGGCGTCCGCGAACTCATCCGTACGACGGGGGAACTGCGCGAGGCCAGGGCGACGGTCGCCCAGCTCGCCGCCAACGAGGAACGACTGCGCCTGGCCCGGGACCTGCACGACCTCCTCGGCCACTCCCTCTCCCTGATCACGCTCAAGAGCGAGCTGGCGGGCCGGATGCTCCCTGACCACCCCGAGAAGGCCGCCCAGCAGGTCGCCGACATCGAACAGGTCAGCCGCCAGGCCCTGGTCGACGTCCGGGAGGCAGTCACCGGCTACCGGCGCCCCCGCCTGGGCGCCGAACTCGCGGGCGCCCGGGACGCGCTGTCGGTCGCCGGCGTCACCGCCGACCTGCCGGCCGCCGACCCCGACCTCACCGACGTCTCCGACGACATCGAGTCCGCCCTCGCCTGGGCCCTGCGCGAGGCCGTCACCAACGTCGTACGGCACAGCGGCGCCCACCACTGCACGGTCGACATCGTCCGCCGCCAGAGCCTCGACGGCCCGGTTCTCGAACTTACCGTGGACGACGACGGCACGGGCGCCCCGGGCGCCCCGCCCGGAGAGGCCCCCGGCAGCGGTCTGCGGGGCCTCACCGAACGGTTGGAGAAGGTGGGCGGAACCCTGGAGGCTGGTCCCTCCCGGCACGGTTTCCGCCTGGTGGCCAGAGCCCCCGCCGCACCCCCTGCCCCGGACGTAGGATCCGGCGCATGACCCGCACGATCAAGGTCCTGCTAGCAGAGGACCAGTCGATGGTCCGTGAGGCCCTGGCGGCCCTGCTCGGCCTGGAGGAGGACATCGAGGTCGTGGCCCAGGTGGCCCGGGGCGACGAGGTCCTCCCCGCCGCCCGCGCCCACGACATCGACGTGGCCCTCCTCGACATCGAGATGCCGGGTGCCACCGGCATCGAAGCGGCCGCCGAGGTCCACCGGGCACTCCCGGCCGTGAAACTGGTCGTCCTCACCACCTTCGGCCGCCCCGGCTACCTCCGCAGCGCCATGGAGGCCGGCGCCGACGCGTTCCTGGTCAAGGACGCCCCGGCCGCCCGACTGGCGGACGCCGTACGCCGGGTGCTGGCGGGCGAGCGTGTCATCGACCCCATCCTCGCGGCAGCGGCCCTGGCCGAGGGTGCCAACCCGCTGACGGACCGCGAACGCGAGGTCCTCCGGGCGGCCGCGGACGGCTCGACGAACGCCGAACTGGCGGCGACCCTGCACCTCTCCCAGGGCACGGTCCGCAACTACCTCTCCACGGCGATCCACAAACTGGCGGTGAGAAACCGAACGGAGGCGGTCCGTACAGCAAGGGAGAAGGGCTGGCTGTGAGCGAGTGCCCGGCTGTGGGGAGGAACGGCCGGATCTGCGGGGGCAGGGCGCTTGCGGCCGCCGACCAGGGGCACCCCCAAGCGGCGCGGGGAACCGCGCGACCAGCCACGATTTCCTCGCACACGCCCGACAACAGGCGCCCGAAAATGATCAGGCACCCCACGGCGATCAGGTGCCCCACGACGAACAGCGCCCCACGACGAATAGCGCCCCACGGCGATCAGGCGCCCTCAGTTCAGCAGGGCCCGAGCCGCGCCCGCCTGCCTGCGCACCTTCTCCGCAGCTCCCTCGTCCACCCCGGCCACGACGTCCGCGTACTCCTCCAACGCGGCAGCGCCCCGCGCGTACTCCCCCCGCCGCACCAACAGCCGCGCCCACTCGTACCGCAACCGCGCCGGATGCGAAGGCATCGCCAGCGACAGCTCCAGGGCCCACAACGCGACATCCGACCGCTCCGGCCGCGCCGCCGCCCACGCCCGCACGTTGTTCAGGACGCGGACCACCACATCCGACGGATCCGCGGGACTCAGCATCCCGGGATCCAACGGCGCCCCCGTGGCCCCGGCCACCAACAACTCCGCATCGTCCCCGCTCAGTACCCGCCCCCCGTCGAACGGATCAGCGAGCACCTGCTCCTCGGGCGGCCCGAACCCCACCACGAAGTGCCCCGGCAGCGCGACCCCGTACACATGCGCCCCCGCCCTGCGGGCCACCTCCATCCACACCACCGACAGCAGGATCGGCAGCCCCCGCCGCCGTTCGAGCACCTGGTGCAGCAGTGACGACTCCAGCCGCTGATAGTCCCCGGGGGAGCCGCGGAACCCGTACCGCTCCCCGAGCAGCTCGGCCGTCGCGACCGCCCACGCACGGGGCGAGCCGGGCCGGTACGGCATCAGCCCGGCCAGCCGGTCGAGTTCGATCTCGGCGGCGTCCATGCCGGTCTCGTCCAGCGCACCGTCTCCCGCGGCCCCCACCAGCAGACACAGCATGGCCAGATCGGGCCGCTCGGCCCGCGCCTCCTCGGCGAACCGCCGCCGCACCTCGGCGGCCCGCTCGGGCTCAGGGGGATAGGGAGCGCCCACAGCAGGGTGATACCCGTTCATGACGATGGCTCCCGGTAGTGGTGGTACGAGTGATGCACCGCGAACCCCATCCCTCCGTACAGGGCCCGCGCCCCCAGGTTGTCCGTCTCCACCTGCAGCCAGCCCGCCGACGCCCCCTCGTCCAACGCCCGCTGTGCCAGCGCGGCCATCACGGTCGTCGCGAGCCCTCGACGCCGCCGGGCCGGGTCGACCTCGACGGCCGCGAACCCGGCCCAGCGCCCGTCAACGACGCACCGTCCGATCGCGGCCGGCCCCTCGCCCGCAGCCCCCGGGACCGTTGCGAACCACACCGACGGCCCGCTCCCGAGCACCTCGAGAGCCACCGCACCGACGCCCTTGCGCTGGTAGCGGCCGAGCCACGCCTCGTCCGCCGTCCGCGACAGCTCGACCCCGGCCGCCTCCCGGTCCGCGACCGGCGCGAGCGCCCCGATCCACAGCTCGGCGGTGACCTCGAGGGCCCACCCGCGCTCCGCCACCTCGGCGCACAGCAGCTCCTGGGTGCCCTCGGCGCCCGTGGCCAGCTGTATGCGGGCGGGCAGCCCCCGCGCCCCGTACCAGCCGCGTACGGCCCTCAGCGCCTCGTCCAGGGGCATGCCGGGGTCTCCGAGGGCCAGCACCGAGTTGGCTCTCCGGGTGAAACCGGAGGCGGCCCGCAGTTCCCACTCGCCGAGCCGCTCCCGCTCGACCGGCTGCCAGGCCCGCGCCGCGACATGCGCCAGTTCCCCGTACGAGGCGGCGGGTCCGCGCCTGCGGGCCGGGGCGGCGGGGACCACCTTCCCCGCGACCAGCGACGACTCCTCGATCCGCACCCGCTCCCCGTCACGGCGGGTGATCACCACGACGCCGTCGTCCCATGATGTGAGAACACCGACCGTGTCGGTGAATTTCCCGCCCGCCGCGGCATCGTCGTCGACACGCCGCACGGATACGCGTTTGCCCACGTCAGCAGCGGAGACACGGATCTCGAGACGTCCACCGGCAGAGATTTCCACAGGTCCGTCCACCCCTCCTGTTCGGATCATGCCCAGGAACGGAGATACTAGGTGCGGGCATCGACGACGCCGCGCTCCCGCGCGCCAGGCGGCGGAGCCTGAGGAGGCCCGCCAGCGCCCTATCGAGGAGGAACGACAGCGTGACCTACGTCATCGCGCAGCCTTGTGTCGACGTCAAGGACAAGGCGTGCATCGAGGAGTGCCCGGTCGACTGCATCTACGAGGGGCAGCGGTCCCTCTACATCCACCCGGATGAATGCGTCGACTGCGGTGCCTGCGAGCCGGTGTGCCCGGTCGAGGCGATCTTCTACGAGGACGACACCCCGGAGGAGTGGAAGGACTACTACAAGGCGAACGTCGAGTTCTTCGACGAGCTCGGCTCGCCCGGTGGTGCCAGCAAGCTCGGTCTGATCGAGCGTGACCACCCCTTCGTCGCCGCACTCCCGCCGCAGGCCTGAGAGCGACGCCGCAGGCCCCGGGGCGACGCCCCGGCGGCCCGCATCCGCGCCGCCTCGGTCCCGTACGGCCCGATCACCATGATCGCCGTACGGGACCGAGGCGTTCGCCGTACGAGCGGTGTGTACGCGTCCGTTGCGCCGCTCGGGAGCGTACGTACGAGAAAGTGAGCCAGATCCCGTGTCCGCTGTCAGCGACCGCCTTCCCGCCTTCCCCTGGGACAAGCTGGAGCCGTACAAGGCGACGGCCGCCGCCCACCCCGGCGGCATCGTCGACCTGTCCGTCGGCACCCCGGTCGACCCGGTGCCCGACCTGATCCAGAAGGCGCTGGTGGCCGCGGCGGACTCCCCGGGCTATCCGACCGTCTGGGGCACCGTGGAACTGCGCGACGCGATCACGGGCTGGCTGGAGCGCCGCCTCGGCGCCCGTGACGTCACCCACCGGCACGTCCTGCCGATCGTCGGCTCCAAGGAACTGGTGGCCTGGCTCCCCACCCAACTGGGCCTCGGCCCCGGCGACCGGGTCGCCTTCCCCCGCCTCGCCTACCCGACGTACGAGGTGGGCGCCCGCCTCGCCCGCGCCGAGCACGAGGCCTACGACGACCCCACGGCCCTGGACCCCACCGGCCTCAAGCTCCTCTGGCTGAACTCGCCGTCCAACCCCACCGGCAAGGTCCTGGCCAAGGCCGAACTGACCCGGATCGTGGCCTGGGCCCGCGAACACGGCATCCTGCTCGTCTCCGACGAGTGCTACCTGGAGCTCGGCTGGGACGCCGACCCGGTCTCGGTCCTGCACCCGGACGTCAACGGCGGCTCGTACGAGGGCATCGTCGCCGTTCACTCCCTCTCCAAGCGCTCCAACCTGGCGGGCTACCGCGCGGCCTTCCTGGCCGGAGATCCGGCCGTCCTCGGTCCGCTCCTGCAGATCCGCAAGCACGGCGGCATGATGACCGCGGCGCCGACCCAGGCCGCCGTCGTCGCCGCCCTCGGGGACGACGCCCACGTCCACGAGCAGCGCGCCCGCTACGCGGCCCGCCGCGCGGCCCTCCGTGAAGCCCTGGTCTCCCACGGCTTCCGCATCGAACACAGCGAGGCCAGCCTCTACCTGTGGGCCACCCGGGACGAATCCTGCTGGACCACCGTCGCCCACCTCGCCGACCTCGGCATCCTCGTGGCCCCCGGCGACTTCTACGGCCCCGCCGGCGCCCACCACGTACGCGTGGCGTTCACGGCGACGGACGAACGAGTGGCCGCAGCGGTGGAACGCCTGCGCCAGGCCTGACACAAGGGCACGAAGGGCTCGGCACACAAGGCACGGCACACAAGGGCACGGCGGCACGGAACCCGAAGGGGCCCGGGGGAAACCCCGGGCCCCTCATCGGTGGATCAGACGTCAGCCGAGCGGGCTCTGCACCGGCAGCTTCCCCGAGGGCAGGGACCCGCCCTTGGCCACGGCGTCCGTCGGCAGCCCGTCCTTCGTCGCGCTCTTGGTGGTGTCACCCAGGACGGACCCGGCCGAACCGGCGGCCTCACCCGCGGCCTTCTGCGCGACCGGGGTCGTCTTCTTGACGGCCTTCCCGCCGGTCTTGCTCACGGTCGGCAGGGTCTCCTTGGCCGCCTTGCCGCCGACGGAGCCGGCGACCCCGGTGACGTTCTGCGCCGCGCCGTCCACGGTGGCGCCGGCGTTCGCCCCGTCCACGGCGGACAGGCCGCCGAGGTTCGGGGTGGCCGGGAGTTCGGGCGCCGCGCTCGCGGAGCCGGCCGCACCGACCACGGAGGCCGCTCCCGCTGCGGTGAGCAGCGCGGCACGGGCGATCCGGCGGGTCAGGGGGAGGGACATGGTGCTCCTTTGACGGAAGAGAACGTTGAAGTGTCCGACCGTGCCCGGGAGTTGATCGTTCCGGGCTCGGACGCAGTGACTACCGCTCGAAGTCCGCGAAGGTTGCGGCGGCCCGACGTAAAGAGTTGGCAATGTGTCGCATTATCGAATGTGGAGGAAAGCGGACGAACGCCACCCGGTCGGAAAGTCTGCTGAATCCTTACGTCTCTTTGTTCTCAACGATTCCCGCGCGAGGAGGTCGGCCGGGCGAAAACCTGCGCACCCCGTCCACGCGACGCGCCGCGCATACCCCGCACGGGTGAGCCGCGGCGCCTACTGTCCAGTGACGATTCGGACCTCGGCCGTGGAGCCCGGCGTCGCGTCGCCCGTGGCGGTCGCGGCCTTGCGCCACGCTCCGGCCCGGCCCTCGGCGACCCACTCCCGGCCGGCGTACGAGACGCGCTCGACGCCCAGGCGGGAGGAGTTGGCCACGGCCCAGTGGGCCAGCTTCCAGCCCCGCTGCCGGACCTCGGCGGCGTCCCCGGCGTCCGTCAGGGGAATGGTGACGGTCCCGGCGGGGGAGACGGCCGCGCTGGGCGTCGGGGTCGCCTGGCCCGAGGCGCTGCCCTCGGAGCGCACGACGGCCCCGGCGGACTCGAACGCCTCGTCCCCGAAGTCCCGGGCGAGCGCGCTGCGCACCGCGTCCGGGCCGCCCGCGTACGCGGTGCCCGTGCCGCTCGTGTCCCGGCGCCCCTCGCAGGTCAGCGTGGCCGCCGACCGCCCGGTCAACGCGGCGGCGAGCAGTGTGGCGTCCGGCTCGTGCTTGGCGTACGCCTCCGGGTAGCCGCTGCGCTGCACCCGCTGGGCGGCGACGGTCAGCGGCAGCCGCTCGTAGCCGTCGACCTTGACGAGGTGCTCGTAGAACTCGCCCGCCGCGTACACCGGGTCCTGGATCTGCTCCTCGGTGCCCCAGCCCTGCGACGGCCGCTGCTGGAACAGCCCGAGCGAGTCCCGGTCGCCATGGCCGATGTTGCGCAGGCTCGACTCCTGGAGTGCGGTCGCCAGGGCGATCGTCACCGCCCGCTCGGGCAGCCGGCGCGAGGTGCCGACCGCCGAGATCGTGGCCGCGTTCGCCGCCTGCTCGGGTGTGAACTCGTACGCCGCCCCGTCGCGCGCACCGGACACGACCACGCAGCGCGGTGTGCCGTTCCCACCGGTCAGGTACTGCACGGTGAGATACGCGCCGATCGCGACCAGCACGACGAACGCCGCCGACCAGCGCAGCACACGACGGCCGCGACGGCGGGGGCGAGGACCTGGGGAGAAGGGGTGCGGCTCTGACACGCGATCCAAGGTACTGGAGAGTAACGGCCCTCGTGTAGGAGTTGTGAACAGTGATGGCGAGGTGACCGGGAAGCCCCGGCCGGGCGGCCCCGCGCCTCGGGCGCGTTAGGGTCGGGACATGGCCGAGACCCCCATTGACCTCACGCTGGACGCCGCGCGGCTGACCGCGCGGCTCGTCGACTTCCCCTCCGAGAGCGGCACCGAGAAGCCGCTCGCGGACGCGATCGAGACCGCCCTGCGTGCCCTGCCGCACCTCACGGTCGACCGGTACGGCAACAACATCGTCGCCCGTACGAACCTGGGCCGCGCGGAGCGCGTGATCCTGGCCGGCCATATCGACACGGTCCCCATCGCGGACAACGTCCCCTCCCGCCTCGACGAGGACGGCGTCCTGTGGGGCTGCGGCACCTGCGACATGAAGTCCGGCGTCGCCGTCCAGTTGCGGATCGCGGCCACGGTCCCGGCCCCCAACCGCGACCTGACCTTCGTCTTCTACGACAACGAAGAGGTCGCCGCCGACCTGAACGGCCTGAAGCACGTCTCCGAGGCGCACCCCGAGTGGCTTCAGGGCGACTTCGCGGTGCTGCTGGAGCCCACCGACGGCGAGGTGGAGGGCGGCTGCCAGGGCACCCTGCGGGTGCTGCTGAAGACCAAGGGCGAGCGCGCCCACTCCGCCCGCGGCTGGATGGGCACCAACGCCATCCACGCGGCGGCCCCGATCCTGGCGAAGCTGGCCTCGTACGAGCCGCGCTACCCCGTGATCGACGGCCTGGAGTACCGCGAGGGTCTCAACGCGGTCGGGATCAAGGCAGGGGTGGCGGGCAACGTCATCCCCGACGAGTGCGTGGTGACGGTCAACTTCCGCTACGCGCCCGACCGTTCGGAGCAGGAGGCCATCGCCCACGTCCGCGAGGTCTTCGCGGACTGCGGTGTCGAGGAGTTCGTCGTCGACGACCACAGCCCCGGCGCGCTGCCCGGCCTGTCCCACCCGGCGGCCGAGGCCTTCATCGAGGCGGTCGGCGGCACGGCCAAGCCCAAGTACGGCTGGACGGACGTCTCACGCTTCAGCGCCCTCGGCGTCCCGGCCGTCAACTACGGCCCCGGCAACCCTCACCTGGCGCACCGGCGCGACGAACGGGTGGAGACCGCGAAGATCCTGGTGGGCGAGGAACGGCTCAGGTCCTGGCTCACGGCGTGACGTGTCCGGGACGGCGGTTCATGGCGGACACGCTCGCGTCCCCTGTCCGTAACCCGCATGGATCTACGCTGAGGTGAACGAACAGCACGGCGGAGGGAGCGGACATGGCGACCGGCAACCCCGAGGGCAAGAAGCAGCCACCGGACGAGCAGCGGCTGGGGCCGGTGCTGCGCAGACGCGGCCAGGTGCAGGCGAGCACGACGGACCAGCGGCTGCTGGACGCGGGTGGCCCCTCGGACTGGGTCCACACCGATCCCTGGCGCGTCCTGCGCATCCAGTCGGAGTTCATCGAGGGCTTCGGCACGCTCGCCGAACTCCCGCCCGCGATCAGCGTGTTCGGCTCCGCGCGCACACCGGCCGACTCACCCGAGTACGAGGCGGGCGTCCGGCTCGGCCGGGGCCTGGTGGAGGCGGGCTTCGCCGTCATCACCGGCGGCGGCCCCGGTGCCATGGAGGCGGCCAACAAGGGCGCCCTCGAAGCGGGCGGAACCTCCGTCGGCCTCGGCATCGAGCTGCCGTTCGAACAGGGCCTCAACCCGTACGTCGACATCGGCCTCAACTTCCGCTACTTCTTCGTCCGGAAGATGATGTTCGTCAAGTACGCCCAGGGTTTCGTGGTCCTGCCCGGCGGCCTCGGCACCCTCGACGAACTCTTCGAGGCCCTCACCCTCGTCCAGACCCAGAAGGTCACCCGCTTCCCCATCGTCCTCTTCGGTGAGTCCTACTGGGGCGGCCTGGTCGACTGGCTCACCAGCACCCTCATCGCCCAGGGCAAGGCATCGGAGAAGGACCTGACCCTCTTCCACGTCACGGACGACGTCGACGAGGCGGTGGCCCTGGTCTCGAAGGAAGCAGGCCGGTAACCAGCAGAACCCCCTCGCGCCCCTATCCGGGGGCGCGGGGAACTGCGCGAACGGGGTCCGGGGCGGAGCCCCGAGTCTGTGACGGGGGTCAAAAGGGCGCGCAGCCCTCTGGGGACGGGGCGGGTAGGGGCGGCGGGGGCGAAAAGAACTAGGCGAGCCCCCGCCGGGCAACGGCAGGCCCCCGGGACCCCGCGATCGCCCCCACCATCTCCACCACCTGCCGAGTCTCAGCCACCTCATGCACCCGATACACCTGAGCCCCCAGCCAGGCCGAGACGGCCGTGGTGGCCAAGGTCCCCACCACCCGCTCCTTCACCGGCTTGTCCAAGGTCTCCCCCACGAAGTCCTTGTTGGACAGGGACACCAACACCGGCCACCCCGTGGCGACCATCTCCCCCAACCGCCGAGTCGCCTCAAGACTGTGCCGCGTGTTCTTCCCGAAGTCGTGCCCCGGATCGATCAGCACCGACTCCCGGGGCACCCCCAAGGCCACCGCCCGCTCCGCCAGCCCCAGGGTCACCCGAAGAATGTCGGCCATGACATCGTCGTACTCGACCCGATGCGGCCGGGTACGCGGCTGAGCCCCACCCGCGTGCGTACACACCAGCCCCACCCGATACCGCGCCGCCACCTCCGCGAGCCGGGGATCCACCCCACCCCACGCGTCGTTCAGCAGATCCGCCCCGGCTTCACAGACGGCCTCGCCGACCTCGTGCCGCCAGGTGTCGACACTGATGACCACGTCGGGAAACCGCCGCCGCACCTCCGCCACGAAACCGACGGTCCGCCGTGCCTCCTCCTCGGCGGTCACCTCTTCCCCCGGCCCGGCCTTGACCCCGCCGATGTCGATGATGGCGGCACCCTCCGCGACCGCCCGCTCCACGCGCGCGAGCGCCGGCTCGTCCCGGAAGGTGGCCCCCTGGTCGTAGAAGGAGTCCGGGGTCCGGTTCACGATCGCCATGATCACCGGCTCCCGCGGGCCGAATTCCCGCTTGCCCAGCCTGAGCATCCGCTGTGACCTCTCCCAGTACGTCCGGCCGATCGACCGCCTCGCTCAACCGTGAGCGACCTTAACTGTCAGACTCGCATGGCACGATCGGAGCCGAACACACTCGAGGGGACCCAGCGATGTTCATGTTCTTGTTCCTGGTCGTCGCGCTCGCCGTCGTGGTCGCCGCGGTGACGCTCGCGGTGGTCGGCGGCGGCGACGACGCGGTGCTGCCGGAGGCGGCGGGCGAGCGGCTGCAGGACCCGCTGCCGGCGGACCGTCCGGTCAACCGCGCGGACATCGACGCGCTCCGCTTCCCTGTCGCCGTCCGTGGCTATCGCATGGTGGACGTCGACGACGCCCTCGGCCGCCTCAGCGCCGAGATCGCCGAGCGGGACGCCCGCATCGCCGACCTGGAGTCCGCGCTCGCGGGCGCCCGCGCGGCCACCGCGACCTCGCTCCACAAGCCGGAGCAGGGGGACCACCAGTGAGCGACGCCACCGCGCTGGCCGGCCCCGACGGCGCCCTGCGCTGCCCGTGGGCCCTGTCCACCGAGGACTACGTCGCGTACCACGACGAGGAGTGGGGCCGACCGGTCCACGGCGACGACGCCCTGTACGAGCGGCTCTGTCTGGAGGCCTTCCAGTCCGGCCTCTCCTGGATCACCATCCTGCGTCGCCGCGAGGGCTTCCGCTCCGCCTTCGCCGACTTCAAGATCGCCTCGGTCGCCGCCTTCACCGAGGCCGACCAGGAACGCCTCCTGGCCGACCCCGGCATCATCCGAAACCGGGCCAAGATCGAGGCGACGCTCGCCAACGCCCGCGCGCTGTCCACCTGGGCCCCGGGCGACCTGGACACCCTGATCTGGTCCCACGCTCCGGACCCGGTGAACCGCCCGGCCCCGCGAACCCTCGCGGACGTCCCGGCGGTCACCCCCGAGTCCACGGCCCTGTCGAAGGCCCTGAAGAAACAGGGCATCCGCTTCGTCGGCCCGACCACGGCGTACGCGCTGATGCAGGCGTGCGGCCTGGTGAACGACCACTTGGAGTCCTGCGCGGCGAGGAACGCGCCCCTCTAGGGGCGCGGGACCGTACCGATGTGCGGCTCCGCCGCGCGGGTCTGATCAGCCACAACGACCCGCAGTTCCCCGACGGTGTCCGGTTTCCTCGGGCTCACCGGCCCAAGTACTTCGGCTCCTCCTTGTTGACGAAGGCCCGCACCGCGATCCCGTGGTCCTCCGAGGCCCCCGCCCGCGTCTGCAGCTCGTCCTCCTTCTCCAGCGTCTCCGCCAGGGAGTGGGAGAACCCGTACGCCACCGCCTCCTTGATCGCCGCGTACGCCAGGGTCGGCCCCTCGGCCAGCATCCGCGCCACCTCCTCGGCGGCCGCGTGCAGCGAGGCCGCCGGAACGACCCGGTTCGCGATCCCCAGCTCGTACGCCTCCTGCGCCTTGATGCTGCGCGGGAACAACAGCAGATCAGCGGCACGGCCGGGACCGATCACCCGCGGCAGGGTCCACGAGACTCCGGAGTCGGCCGTGAGGGCCACTCCGGCGAAGGACGTGTTGAAGGAGGCCGTCTCGGCGACCACCCGGTAGTCCGCGGCGAGCGCGAACCCCAGGCCGGCACCGGCCGCGACCCCGTTCACCCCGGCCACCACGGGCTTCGCCATGCTCGTGAGCGCCTTCACCACGGGGTTGTAGTGCTCCTTGACCGTGTTCATGACCTGCCCCGAGCCCTCGATCAGCAGCCCGATGTGCTCCTTGAGGTCCTGACCCACACAGAACGCCCGCTCCCCGGCGGCCGTCAGCAGCACCGCCCGCACCGCGTCGTCCCCGGCGGCTTCCTCCACGGCCTCCCGCAGAGCGACCTTCGTCGCGATGTTCAGCGCGTTCATCGCCTCGGGGCGGTTCAACGTGATCGTCGCGAGTCCGTCGTGCACCTCGTAGAGCACGGTGTCGGCCATGGCGGTTCCCCTCCGGTGTCGCGGCTGGCGGCGTACTGGTCAGTACGCCCTGCGTCACAGCACAGCATGGCGGAGATCACGGGGCCCGACGCGGGTCGGACGTGTGACCTGCGTCAAAGAATCTCCGATGGACGAGCGCCGACCCGGGACCGTGTGGTGGCGCAGTATCGCAGTCACATCGCCGAATTGAGTGGTTTTGCTCGCGCGCGTTGCCCAAGCGATGCCGACTGATGTTGGTCATCGGGTCCTGAGATGCGGGATAATGGCCTGGAAGCAATGTGTTCGATGCCGGTGTCGCGTGCCCCCAGGTGGGACCGCGCCTGCCCTCCAGGGCCGTCGGCTTAGGCGATGAGCTGGTTTCAGGAAGGGGTACGAGCATGGCGGCCATGAAGCCGCGGACGGGCGATGGCCCGCTCGAGGTGACCAAGGAGGGGCGGGGCATCGTCATGCGCGTTCCGCTCGAAGGCGGCGGTCGGCTCGTCGTCGAGCTGACCCCGGACGAGGCCGACGCACTCGGCGACGCCCTCAAGAAGGTCGTCGGCTGACGCGCGTAGCGACCATACCCTTTCAGTTGCCCCGGCACCGCCCCACTCGGCGGTGCCGGGGCGCTGTTGTGCCAGGGGCCGCGGCGGGGCCGGAGCAGGCGCCGGGGGCAGGGGTCGGGGCAGGGTTGGCAGAGATCCGAGCCGACCGTGGCGACGCCCCTAGCGCTTGACCGCGCACAGCAGGCCGTCGCCCACCGGGAGCAGGGACGGGACGAGCTCGGGGCTCTCGCGGACCGTGCGCAGCAGCTCCCGCAGGCGTATGACCTCGGTCGGCTGGGGGTTGGAGTCCACCGTGCGGCCGCTGGCGAAGACGCCCTCGAAGGCGACGAGCCCGCCGGGTCTGAGGAGACGCAACGATTCAGCGAGGTAGTCGAGGCTCTCCAGCCGGTCACCGTCGCAGAAGACAAGGTCGTAGCCGGCGTCCGCGAGCCGGGGCAGCACGTCAAGGGCGTGCCCCGGGATGAAGCGCGCGCGGTTGCTGGCGAAGCCGGCCGCGCGGAACGCCTGACGGGCGAACTGCTGGTGCTCCGGCTCAGGATCCACGGTGGTCAGCACCCCGTCCGGCCGCATGCCGTGCAGCAGATGGATCCCGGAGACACCGGTCCCGGTCCCGATCTCCGCCACCGCCTTCGCGTCCACGGTGGCGGCGAGCACCCGCAGCGCGGCGCCCGTGCCGGGCGACACCGAGCGCAGCCCTGCCTCCCGGGCCCGTTCACGGGCCCAGCGCAGCGCGTCGTCCTCGGCGACAAAGGCGTCGGCGAACGCCCAGCTCGTCAGCCGGTTGCCGGTAATGACCCTCTCCTTATGTCCCCGTGGATGCCTGGGCGTGACTGTATCCGTTGCCGTCGGGAACCTGCTGATGGGACCGGTCGTTTAAAGGGATGAGTGAGTGACGGGGGCCGCGACGGGGGCACGGGATGGACCGGTACGACGAGCAGGCACAGGTGCAGGTGCTGACAAAGCCATATGAGCCGCATCAGCCATATGAGCCACATCGGCGCACATCGATTTCCTATAAAACCGCTTATCCGGAGCTAACGGGCGAGGTGGCTATGGTAGGGGCTCCACTGGACACCACCAGAGCCGATAGGGGAGGTGCGGCTGCGCCTGTGGATCGGGGAGGAGTGCTGCGGCGCTTTCTCGGATCGGCGGGTAGGCCGAAATCCGTGAACGACACCGCTGACCACAGCCACGCCGACGCTCCCGCCGCGGGCGGGGCACAGACCGCGACCTTCACCACGGACGCGCACGCACAGGCGTGGACTCCGCCCACCTGGGAGGAGATCGTCAGCACCCACAGCGGCCGCGTCTACCGCCTGGCCTACCGCCTGACCGGCAATCAGCACGACGCCGAGGACCTCACCCAGGAGGTCTTCGTCCGCGTCTTCCGCTCCCTGTCGACCTACACGCCCGGCACCTTCGAGGGCTGGCTGCACCGCATCACCACCAACCTCTTCCTGGACATGGTCCGCCGCAAGCAGCGCATCCGCTTCGACGCCCTCGGGGACGACGCGGCCGAGCGCCTGCCGAGCCGCGAGCCCACCCCGCAGCAGATCTTCAACGACGCGCACTTCGACGCCGATGTCCAGCAGGCCCTCGACACCCTCGCGCCGGAGTTCCGCGCCGCCGTCGTCCTCTGTGACATCGAAGGGCTGTCCTACGAGGAGATCGCCGCGACCCTGGGCGTCAAGCTCGGCACGGTCCGCTCGCGGATCCACCGTGGCCGCTCCCAGCTCCGCAAGGCCCTCGCGCACCGCTCCCCGGAGGCCCGGGCCGAGCAGCGCCGGGGGTTCACGGTGCCCCGGGTGCCCGTGCTGGGAGGAGGGGGCGCGACCGCGTGAGTGGATCCCGTCCTACGCCTGCCGAGCAGCACCTGGGAGACCGCCTCTCCGCCCTGGTCGACGGAGAACTCGGTCATGAGGCGCGCGACCGCGTCCTTGCACATCTCGCCACCTGTGCGAAGTGCAAGACGGAGGCGGACGAGCAGCGACGCCTGAAGAACGTCTTCGCGGAGGCGGCCCCGCCGCCTCCCTCCGAGAGCTTCCTGGCCCGTCTGCAGATGCTCCCGGCGGGCGGCGACAGCGACGGCGGCTCACCGCTCTCCGGCGGGTTCGGCGGAAGACTCGGGGGCACGGCCGGTGGTCCGGGTCTTCCCGGTGACCCCTCCGGCCCCCGGGACTTCGCCGACTTCGGTGTCTTCGGACCCGGCGGCGACTCCTTCGGATATGTCCCGTCGGGACCACACGGCGGCGCGCTGACGCCGTCGGAAGGCCGCGGAATCCTCGGCGGCGGCCGAGGTCTGCCCGGCGGCCGTGGGCTTCTCGGTGACCGGGGCTTCCTGAGCGGACGCGGCTTCCTCGGCGATCGCGGGCAGTTGGGCGACCGCGGCTTCCCGGGCGGCGGCCGAGGCCTCTCCGGTGAGGCGGGCGCCGGCCAGGACCGGCGGGGGAGAGCCACCGACGACGACAGAGGGACCACGGGTGACCGTGGCTTTCGGATCCATGACGTGAGCCGTCAGGAGGCCGAGCGTTCGGCCTCGCGCGGGATGCGGTTCGCCTTCGTGGCGGCCGGCGCGGTGTCCCTGGCCGCGATCGCCCTCGGCGGCGTGACCAACGGGATGCCGGGCGAGACGGTGGACGCCCGGGGTGGCTCCGGCTCCGGCAGCAACGTCACCCCGCTGCGGACCCAGGCCTCGGGGGCGGTCCCGGCACCCGAGTCGCAGCGCCGCCGGGGAACCGTCGGGCCACTGATGGGACAGGGCCAGCAGTTCACCGGCGAGGTGCCCGTCGCCCCGACGGAGATCGCCGCACCCCTGCTGCCCGGAGTCCCCGCTCCGGCCGGGCAGGACCGACAGGCCGTACACCCGCTGACCGCGCCCGTGTTGGCCGGCGCGGCCGTCATGTCGCCGCTCATACGTCCGCTCACCGCCGCACCGCCGCTTCAGCTGACCGACTGGTCCCCGGCACCCGAACTCGTGGGCCCGGGCCTCCTGACGGCTCCCCAGGTCACCTCGTCCCCCACTCCCACCTCGCCCGTCCTCCGCTGACCCCGAGTTCTGCGCGCCGGCCCGCGAACCTGGTTGAATCCAGAGTGGGCCGTGTCCGCTCGGGCCGGTTCCGGCCTGCGGCACTCGGCGAACGGTGGGCGGCGGGCGGGTCCTTGAGGCCGGCTCCAGGTGTGGGGAGAACATGAACGAGGGGAAGCCCACGAAGGCGAAATGGTGGAGCCGACCCCGAGCGCACGGCGCGGGGGCCGGAGCGACGGGGGACCACACCGAGGTGCCCGACGAGGCTGTCGGTGGGGCGAACAGCGAGGGCGACTTCGAGTTGGAACGGCCGGCGCGGGCACCGGGGCCGTCGCCTGTGACTGCCGGGGCCGACATTGCCGCCGGCACCGGCACGGACACTGACTTCGAGCTGGCCCGCCCGGCCGCCGAGGACCCGCAGGGGGCAGGCTCCACGCCGACGCCGGACGCGGCCGTCGACACGGACGGCGACTTCGAGTTGGAGCGACCGGCGTCGGCGGACGGAGGGCCCCTTGGCGCGGTCGCGACGAGCCACGGAGTTGTCCCGGCGGAGCCTGCTGACGCTGTGCCCGCAGGGGCGCCCGCGACAGAGGCCGCGCACACCGGCGACGGGGCGATGGCGCGGGCGGGTTCGTCGGCTTCGGGCGACATGACCACGCGTTCTGGGTCGGAGCAGGGCAAGCGGGAGGGTAACGAGGGCAACGCCACGGCCGGTGAGGCGAGTGCGACCGCCTCCGGTGGGCCGACCGCGCGGCTGGGGTCGGCCAGGAGCGTCCCGAACGCAGAGGCGTCCGGTGCTGGTGAAACGAAACGGCTGGTGGTCGATGGCGTTTCGGTTCCCGAAACCGTCGCGTCCGCTCCTGCGGCCGAGGCCGACGACGCGGCGGCTCACCTCATCGAGGAGCCCGGTGTGTCCGGTGCCGGTGCTGGTGCCGCTGCTGGTGCCGCGGCTGCCGCCACCGTCGACGACGCCCAGCCGTCGGCTGAGGCAAGCGCATTGAGCGCTCCTGAAGGGCCCTCCGGGCGCCCCAGGCCGCTGCATGACCCCGATCCCTACGGCACCCCGCCCTACGGCGAGCCCGGCCCCTGGGCGCCCGCTCCGCCGGTCCAGCACCCGGCGACGACTCCCGCGCACGGCACGCACGTCCGGACCCCGGCACCGGCACCCCGCGTGCCCGCCCCGACGGGGGCGCCGACGCAGGCCGGTGGAGCCCCGGCGACCGCCCCGGCGCCGTCGGGGGCGCCCTCGGCAGGTGTCCCGGCGCACACCGGGACGAGTGCACCCGGTGCCCCCGCCCGCGCGGAGGCGCCCTCGGCGGCCCTGCCCACCCCTGTGACCCCGACCCACGGCACCGCCGTACCGCCGAGCGCGCCCCGGCCCGCGACGGCCGCCGTCCACCCGGGCGGGCCCCAGCCGGGGGCGGCTCCGCACCTGGACGCGGCGCACTCCACGGCCCCCCGGTACCCGCAAGCACCCGAGGCCGCGGGCGACGCGCACCCGGAAGTGCCCCGGCCCGCGTCACCTGCGCACCCGGAAGTGCCCCGGCCCGCGTCACCTGCGCACCCGGAAGTGCCCCGGCCCGCGTCACCTGCGCACCCGGAAGCGCCCCGGCCCGCGTCACCTACGCACCCGGAGGCCTCGCAGCCCCCGGCTGCTCCGTTCCCGGAAGCCTCGCAGCCCGCCGGGGCCCCCTTCCCGGGCACTTCACCTCATCCAGCCGAGGCCTCCCTCCCCGGCGCACCTCAGCCCACCGCGGCCCCCTTCCCCGACGCGGCTCAGCCGCCAGGAGCCTCCTACGCGTACCCGTCGCAGCCGGGGCCACCGCCCTTCGAGGCGGCGGCGGGGCCGGCCGGGGCGGCTCCGTACGACAACGGGGCTCAGGCTTCACCGGCTGTCTATGCGGACGCCTCCCGAGCCGTCCCGCAGGCGTCGCCGGGGCCGTGGCAGAACTACGACCCCTGGACCGGTTCAGGGGCGTTGCAGCAGAACGGGGCCGGTGGGGCCGACGTAGGGCGGGGGCGCGGGCGGCGCCTGAAAGGGCTGCTGGCCGGGGCCCTGCTGATCGCTCTGGTGGCCGGTGGCGTCGGCGGTGTCATGGGCGTCTATCTGGAGCGGAACGGCGGCGTCGGTGAGATCGAGCTGCCGCAGGCCGGTGGCGGGGTGACAGGGCGGGCGCCCGACAGCGTCGCCGGAATAGCCGCCGGGGCGCTGCCCGGCGTCGTGACCCTGCATGTGAGCGGATCGAGCGCGCAGGGCACCGGCACCGGGTTCGTGCTCGACGGGCGTGGACACATCCTCACCAACAACCACGTCGTCGAGCCCGCCGGCACGAGCGGCGACATATCGGTGACGTTCAGCGGCGGGGAGACCGCCAAGGCCACCGTCGTCGGCCGGGACACCGGCTACGACCTGGCCGTCGTCAAGGTCTCCGGTGTCGGCGGACTCGAGCCGCTGCCCCTCGGCAACTCCGAGGAGGTCAGGGTCGGCGACCCGGTCGTCGCCATCGGCGCCCCCTTCGACCTGGCCAACACGGTCACCTCCGGCATCATCAGCGCCAAGGAACGGCCCATCACGGCCGGTGGTGAGAGCGGTGGCGTCAGCGACGTGTCGTACGTGGACGCCTTGCAGACCGACGCGCCGATAAATCCCGGCAACTCCGGCGGACCGCTCCTCGACGGCAAGGGCCGGGTGATCGGCATCAACAGCGCCATCCGCTCCGCCGGCAGCGGCTCGGAGTCGGACGGCGGGCAGGCCGGTTCGATCGGCCTCGGCTTCGCGATACCCATCAACCAGGGCAAGCGCGTCGCCGAGGAGCTGATCAACACGGGCAAGGCGACCCACCCGGTGATCGGGGTCACCCTCGACATGGACTACTCGGGTGACGGCGCCCGTGTCGGCGAGAAGGGCAGCGGCGGCGGGTCCGCCGTGACCGCCGGCGGCCCGGCCGACCGGGCGGGCATACGCGCCGGTGATGTCATCACCGAGGTCGACGGCCGGCGCGTCCACTCCGGCGACGAGCTGATCGTCAAGGTCCGCGCCCACCGGCCGGGCGACCGGCTGGAGCTCACCCTCGAGCGGAACGGCGAAGAGCGGACGGTCACCCTGACCCTCGGCTCGTCCGGCGGCGACTGACGGGCACCAGGGGCGGCCGGGGCGGCGCGGGGCACTGACGCCAACTTCACAGGAGGGGGCTCACACCCCCTCCTGCCAGGCAAACAGCAGGGAAAACCCGCCGCAGGGAGGTGGCCGGAGGCCGCCCGGCAGTACCGGATCGGCGGGATCGCCGGGTACCGTGGATCCGGCCCGGACCACGGAAGACCTGCCGAGGCCCGAGGACGGGACCGAGGACATCGCAAGGAGCCTTAGGTGTTCAATGACATAGGTGCGCTCGAGGTGGTGACGCTCGTCGTCCTCGCCGTGCTCGTCTTCGGCCCGGACAAGCTCCCGAAGGTGATCCAGGACGTCACGCGGACCATCCGCAAGATCCGCGAGTTCTCGGACAGCGCCAAGGCGGACATCCGCAACGAACTGGGCCCGGAGTTCAAGGACTTCGAGTTCGAGGACCTCAACCCCAAGACGTTCCTCCGCAAGCAGTTGGACAACGACGAGCTGGGGCTCAAGGAGATCCGCAACGGCTTTGACCTGAAGAAGGAGATGGCCGAGCTCACGGACGCGGTCCACGGCCGCGAGTCCGAGTCCTCGTCGTCCTCCTCCTCGTCGTCTTCCTCCACCGGTACCGACTCCGGTGGCTCCTCCGGTGGCTCCGTCGACATGTCCAAGAAGCGCGAGAAGCTGGAGCTGGAAGAGCGTCCGCCGTACGACATGGACGCCACCTGACCCGTACGCCCGGCCGTGCGGCCGCACGGCTGCCCGGCCGCAGTTCGGCCTGCGCTCCGACGTCCTACACCCGTGTGCCGCAGCGCCCCTCACGTGATGCGATTCATACCGTCACGCACCCTGGTACGGCCTGAAGCCGCCCGTGCGCCGTCCTACGCGCCGGGCGCTTTCCCTGCTGCTCGGAGAGCTGTGGCTATGCTGCCCAGTTGTTGTGCGGACCGAAAGGCCGGCGAGCGACGACGCCCGAGGGGGGCGGGCCGCTCCGGTCCGCCGAGAGCGAGGAGGCGTCCGGGCAGATGGAGACGACGAGCCGGGTAGGCACGCAGGCGTCGGCCGCGGAGGGTGGACAAGCCGTCCCCTCCGCCCGACGCACGGTCGACGGCTACCTGCTGGCGCCCTTCCCGTGGTACGGCCTCGATGAGGCCTTCACGGGGCCGCGCTGGCTGATGCAGGTCGGTATGTCGGCGGAAGGAGCCGTCGAGCACGGTTCGATCGGCCACGGTGACGAGCCCTCGGTGCGCAACGAGTTCACCGCAGGTGCCGACGACGAGGTCAAGGAGCGGTTCGCGGTCGTGGTGACCGTCGCGGCGAACGACGTACGGCGCAGCGCCGACGGGACGGGGCTGCTGGAGGCCACCTCGGTCGCCTCAGCCGCCTGGCTGGCGGGGGTGGGGCTGTTGTCCTTCACCTGGCCCGGGCAGTTGGACCACATCCGGCGGGACGACTGGCTGGACCAGCAGACCGAGACGGCGTGGGTCCTCGCGGACGATCTCGCCGGGCCGGACTGGTCGACGCTGTCCCTGCCCGTCGACGGGGTGCCGACGCCGTTCCACTACCGGGAGTCCGAGTTCGGGTGGGTGCTCGCGGGGTCGACCTCGGAGGGGGTGCACGTGGGTGCGTACGGGAGGGGCATGAGCGCGTACGGGCTCGGCTTCTCCGTGATCAAGGACATCGCCTCGTACGGCGAGTAGCCGACGGGGCCGAGCCTGTCCGAGGGGCACCGCTTGGGCGGGACGCGGTGCCCCTGTCGCCGTGGGTCCCTGCGTGGGTACCTGCGCCGGGTTCCTGCGTGGGTTCGGGGCCGTGGGTGCGTCACGGCTCCGCCGCGCAGGTGCGACGGAGCCGCAGAGTGTCACCGCCCCGCGCCCTGAAGGGGTGCCGGACGGCTCAGAACTTGTTCCTCGGGGTGATTCCCAGGCTCATGCCCGACAGACCCCGCTGGCGGCCGCCCAGCTTGCCCGCGATGGCGCGGAGGGCGGAGCCTGCGGGGGACTCGGGGTCCGAGAGGACGACGGGGCGGCCGTCGTCGCCGCCCTCGCGCAGGCGGACGTCGATGGGGATGCTGCCGAGGACCGGGACGGTGGCGCCGGTGGTACGGGTGAGGCCGTCGGCGACGCTCTGGCCGCCGCCCGTGCCGAAGACGTCCACCATCTCGTCGCAGTGCGGGCAGGGCAGGCCCGACATGTTCTCGACGACGCCGACGATCTTCTGGTGGGTCTGGACGGCGATGGACCCGGCCCGCTCCGCGACCTCGGCCGCGGCCTGCTGGGGCGTGGTCACCACCAGGATCTCGGCGTTGGGGACCAACTGGGCGACGGAGATGGCGATGTCGCCCGTGCCCGGCGGAAGGTCGAGGAGCAGCACGTCCAGGTCGCCCCAGTAGACGTCTGTGAGGAACTGCTGGAGGGCGCGGTGGAGCATCGGGCCGCGCCAGACGACCGGGTCGTTGCCGGGGGTGAACATGCCGATCGAGATGACCTTCACACCGTTCGCGGACGGCGGCATGATCATGTTCTCGACCTGGGTGGGCCGTCCGTCGGCGCCCAGCATGCGGGGCACGGAGTGGCCGTAGATGTCGGCGTCGACGACGCCGACCTTGAGACCGTCGGCCGCCATGGCCGCCGCCAGGTTCACCGTCACCGAGGACTTGCCGACGCCGCCCTTTCCGGAGGCGACGGCGTACACGCGCGTGAGGGAGCCCGGCTTGGCGAACGGGACCTCGCGCTCGGCCTGGCCGCCGCGCAGCGCGTTCGCCAGTTCCTTGCGCTGGTCGTCGCTCATCACGTCCAGCTCGACGTCGACGCGGGTGACGCCCTCGACCCGCGAGACCGCCTCTGTCACCCGCTGGGTGATCGTGTCGCGCATGGGGCAGCCGGAGACCGTCAGGTACACGGCGACCGCGACCGCTCCGTCCGCGCCGATCTCCACCGACTTGACCATCCCGAGTTCGGTGATGGGACGGTTGATCTCGGGGTCGTTCACCGTCGACAGTGCTTCGCGCACCGCGTCTTCCGTAGCCATAGAGACGATGGTACGGCGAGGCGCGGGGGCCTGGGAGCCCTGTCAGCGGTCGCCCATGTCACGCCCGCGCGGGTGTTCCGGCGGGAATACGGTCCGGGTGCCGCGCGCCCCGTCGGCGTCGCGCTCGTGCAGTTCCCTGACCAGGTCGTGGAGCTCCGAGCGCAGCCAGTCGCGGGTGGCGACCTCGCCGAGACCGATCCGCAGCGCGGCGATCTCCCTGGTCAGGTACTCGGTGTCGGCGATCGAGCGCTCGTTCTGCTTGCGGTCCTGTTCGAGGTTGACCCGGTCGCGGTCGTCCTGACGGTTCTGCGCGAGGAGGATCAGCGGGGCGGCGTACGAGGCCTGGAGGGAGAGCATCAGGGTCAGGAAGATGAACGGGTAGTTGTCGAAGCGCAGGTCGCGCGGGGCGGAGACGTTCCAGACCACCCAGAGGATGATGACGAAGGTCATCCAGACGATGAACCGGCCGGTGCCCAGGAACCTCGCGATCCGTTCCGAGAGCCGTCCGAAGGCCTCCGGGTCCCATTCCGGCAGGAGCCTGGCCCGGCGCTGCAGCGGCTGGTCGAGGCGCGTACGGGGGCGTGCGGTGGCCCCGGAGGGCGTGCGCTCCCGAAGAGGCGTTCCGGGGGCGTGTGCGCGCTCGCGCGGGCCCGCATGTGAGTGGGCCCTTTCACGCCCCCCGTCCCGCCCCTCACGCCCATCACGTTCAGGAACCATCGGCGGTCCCCTCGTCGGCGGCGCCGGCGGCGACACCGTCGTCCTCGTACAGATGGAACTCCGTCTCGCGCCAGTCCTCGGGGAGCATGTGGTCCAGCACGTCGTCCACGGTCACCGCCCCCAGCAGCGAACCGCTCTCGTCGACCACGGGCGCCGCGACCATGTCGTACGTCGCGAAGAACCCGGCGACGGCCCGCAGCGCGGCCTTCGGGTCCAGCGGCTGCAGATCGTCGTCGAGGAGGGCGCTGACCAGGGTGTACGGCGGGTCCCGCAGCAGCCGTTGGAAGTGGACCGTGCCGAGGTACTTCCCGGTCGGGGTCTCGTCCGGCGGCCGGCACACGTACACCTGGGCGGCGAGGGCCGGGGACAGATCACGGTTGCGGACCCGGGCCAGCGCGTCGGCGACGGTCGCGTCCGGGCGCAGCACGATCGGCTCGGTGGTCATCAGACCACCGGCGGTCTTCTCCTCGTACGCCATGAGCCGTCGTACGTCGGCCGCGTCGTCCGGCTGCATCAGCGTCAGCAGCCGCTCCTGCTCCTCCTCCGGCAGCTCGGCGAGGAGGTCGGCGGCGTCGTCGGGGTCCATGGCCTCCAGGACGTCGGCGGCGCGCTCCTCCTTGAGCTTGCCGAGGATCTCGATCTGGTCGTCCTCGGGCAGCTCCTCCAGGACGTCGGCGAGCCGGTCGTCGTCGAGGGCGGCGGCGACCTCGGCACGGCGCTTGGGGGAGAGGTGGTGCAGCACATTGGCGAGGTCGGCCGGACGGAGCTGCTCGAAGGTGGCCAGGAGGTTCTCGGCGCCCTGCCCGTGTTCCTCCAGCGAGAAGCCGGTGACCGCCGACCACTCCACGGTCAGCGTCTCGCCCTTGTGCCGCCGGAACGCCCCGCCCTTGCCCTTGCGGACGAACACCCGGTCGATCTCCCAGTCCCGGCGGGCCGGCAACTGCTGCACCGAGATGTCGAGCACCGTCACCTCCTCGCCCGACTCCACGAGCCGGACCCTGCGGTCCAGCAGTTCGCCGATGACGAGCCGCTCGGTGGGCCGCTGCTCGAAGCGGCGCACGTTCAGGACACCGGTGGTGATGACCTGGCCGGACTCCACGCCGGTGACCCTGGTCATGGGCAGGAAGATGCGGCGGCGCGTGGACAGTTCGACGACCAGCCCGAGCAGCCGCGGGGGCTTGCGGCCCACCCGGAGGATGACCACGAGGTCGCGGACGCGGCCCACCTGGTCGCCGCTCGGATCGAAGACGGCGACACCGGAGAGGTGGGAGACGAAGATCCGCGGCGCCACCGCCGCCATGAGCCGCCCCTTTCCTTCCCGTCGTGAGGGGATTGTCCGCCGAGGACGGCTTCAGGCTAGCCCGTCCCGATCGGATATGCCCTGGTGAGCGGTGCGGACGGACTGGCTCCGTGGCATGCCGGGACCCCCGGTACTCTGCGGTAGGCCTGGACTCCCCACGAAGAGGTGCATCGCCTGTGACTGTGATTCCCCGTACCCGAAGGGCCGCACTGGTGAGCGCCGTCTGCACCCTCGTGGTCGGCGGGCTGGGGCTCACGGGGTGCGGCGGTGAGGATCCCGACGAGGGCACCAACGGGGTCGGCAAACTGACGCCGGAGAAGATCCAGAGCAGGACGAAGGCGGCCGCCACGGCGGCGGACACGGTACGGCTGTCCGGTGCGGTCGTCAGCAACGGCAGGACCTACAAGCTGGACATGCGCCTGAAGGAGGACGGCGGTACTGGGTCGGTGACGTCGGAGGGCTCCACCTTCCGGCTGCTGAAGGTCGGCGAGCACCTCTTCCTCAAGGCCGACGCGGAGTTCTGGAACAACCAGGGCTCCGGGAAGGACGGGGAGGAGGGTAAGGGCCGCGACGAGTCGGAGACGGCCGCGGCGGACAAGCTGGACGGCATGTATGTGAAGGTGCCGACCGGGGACCCCGCCTACAAGCGTTTCAGCGGCTTCACCGACAAGGACGTCCTCCTCAACAGCCTCCTCACGCTGCACGGCACGCTGTCCACCGACGGCTACCACGAGCAGTCCGGCACCCGCACCATCCGCATCACCGGCGACAAGGGCTCCGGCGGCACCCTCGACGTCTCCCTGGAAGGCACCCCCTACCCCCTCCGCCTCGTCCGCGCCGGCGACGCCGGCACCATCCTCCTCACCGACTGGGGCAAGAACTTCACCCTGGCGGAACCGGACAAGAAGTCGGTCGTCGACTACGGCAAACAACTACCGACGTCGTAACAGACCGCTGGACCGCTGGACTGCCGGGCTGCCGGGCTGCCGGGCTGCCGGACCGCCGGGCGTGATCTCGGCTGCCGCGCCCTCGGCCCGCCACACGATGCGGTGCTCGGTTCTCCACGCCTGCCGCCGACCGCTGGCTCCCGAACCTCCGTCGCCCGTGATCACAACGCTCGGATTGCCCGAGGTTTGCGCTGCTCGCCGTCCACCGCTTGCCGCAACGCTTCACCGCGTGAGGCCCGACGCCGCTCGAACCCGGCGCCTCTCGCGGCGACCGGCGGTGCGGAACGGGGGTCGGGCCCACGGACAGGGCCCGGGGTCGTTCACTTTCGCTTGCGGCGGCGGCCGAAGAGCAGGCGTGGTACCGCCGCCGGGATGGGTCGGCGGGTCGTCGCGCGGGTCGGGGCCGGCGCTTCGGCCAGGTCGTGGTCGGGCAGCGGCAGGGTCGACCCCGCCGGCTCCAGGCGGAGCACCCGGCACTCCCGCGCCCAGCGGGCAGGCATCGCCTCGCCGTCGGGGGCGTTGAGGCGCTTGCCCTTGAGCTCGGCCACGGCCGCCTCCCACGCGGGGGAGTCCGGGGCCAGCTCCACCACGCTCGCGGCCCAGCTCACCAGCCGCCCGCCCTTGTCCTTGCTGCGCACGGTGACCACCGCCGAGTCTCCGTCGGCCAGCCCAGTCAACGGCTGCTCCCCCGGTCCGTCGCCGACCACACACGCCGCACCCTCGTGCCAGACGTGCCACACCACACGCGACGGCGCGTCCGGCCCCGGCCCTCGTACCCAGATGAGTCCGGACTTCTTGGTGGCCTCTTCCACGAGGGCCTGATCCAGCAACGCGGCGGCGGTCAGCGAGTCGGCGGTCATGGAGGCAGCCTAACTACAGCCACCCGTTGCGCTTGAGCGTGCGGTGGATACCGAGGCAGAGCGCGACCGTGACACCGAGGACCACCGGGTAGCCGTACTTCCACTGGGTCTCCGGCATGTAGTCGAAGTTCATGCCGTAGACGCCACACACCATGGTCGGTACGGCGATGATGGCCGCCCATGACGTGATCTTGCGCATGTCCTCGTTCTGCGCGACGGAGGCCTGCGCCAGGTTCGCCTGGAGGATCGAGTTGAGGAGCTCGTCGAAGCCGACGACCTGTTCCTGCACCCGGGCGAGGTGGTCGGCCACATCACGGAAGTACTTTTGGATGTCGGGGTCGATCAGCCGCATCGGCCGCTCGCTCAGCAGCTGCATGGGCCGCACCAGCGGCAGCACCGCGCGCTTGAACTCCATGACCTCGCGCTTGAGTTGGTAGATCCGGCCGGCGTCGGTGCCCCGGGGCGTGCCCTTGCGCCCGGGGGAGAACACCTCCGTCTCCACCTCGTCGATGTCGTCCTGCACGGCGTCGGCGACCGCCACGTACCCGTCGACGACATGGTCGGCGATGGCGTGCAGCACGGCCGACGGGCCCTTGGCGAGCAACTCCGGGTCGTCCTGCAGTCGGTGACGCAGCGCCCGCAGCGAGCCCTGCCCGCCGTGCCGGACCGTGATGAAGAAGTCCCGTCCGGTGAAGCACATGACCTCACCGGACTCCACGACCTCGCTGGTGGCGGTGAGTTCGTCGTGCTCGACATAGTGGATGGTCTTGAAGACGGTGAAGAGCGTGTCGTCGTAGCGCTCCAGCTTTGGCCGCTGGTGCGCGTGCACCGCGTCCTCCACGGCCAGTGGATGCAGCCCGAACTCGGCCGCGATATCGGAGAATTCGGCCTCCGACGGCTCGTGCAGCCCGATCCAGACGAAGCCCCCGTCGCGACGCACCTGACGGATCGCCTCGTGCGGCGTCAGGCTGCGCTCGAACGCGACCCGCGCGCCGTCGCGGTACACGCCGCAGTCGACCACGGCCGTCGGCGCCTCCGCCGGACGCGTGGCGTCGTACACGCCGCCGTCCTTGCGCAGCGACAGCCGGGAGGGACGGGACGGGCGAACTGCGGCACGCAGGTTGTGGATCATCGACATGAGCAGGCTCCTTCGCAACGAAAGGCCGTCGACGACGGTTGGAACTACCCGGAATGGGGACGTTTTGACTGCGGATGTTTGGCACGTCCACAAAGCGGGGAGCACCGCACCGTCGCGGTGACAGCTTCGCTTGATTCAGATCAGTGATTCAGATCAAGACGGGAAAGAAGTGCTCTTCCGTTGCGCGACGACCGACAGGCGGTACGGCGCGAATGAGGGTGGCAGCCAAGCAGAGAGCTGAAGCCAGAGCTACGGAACTCGGTGGGCGGAAGAGCGGGTGGTACTGCACGGTCGACTTCGGTCCATCGCAGCCCCACCTCCTCCGGCCGGTCCCTCGTAAGGGACGTTCCATACCCCTTCCGGGGTTCCCCGTAGGGGAGTCAGTCTTTCGGTCCGAGACGCGAAGGCGTGAGAGCGACGCTTCTGCGTGGTGCCCGTGCGCTGTCTCGACCGGCGGCCAAGACTAACAGTCAGCTGAAGTGTCAAGGTGCCCGTTTGCCGGTTCCTGACGAGTTCTATGCTCGGCCCATGGCTGATGTTCTTCCGTTGGTGGAGGCCCGTTTGCGCATCGCGCTGGGCGAACCGGACGCGCGCGCCGCCGTCACCTTCCTCGGCACGGACCGTATCGAGGTCCTCCGCTTCACCGACGGCGACGTCGTCCGCTACGCCACCCTCGGGATGTCCGCCCAGCCGATGTCCGACCCCACGGCGGTGCTCGCCGACCCGGTCGAGGGCCCCCGCGCCGAGCTCGTGCTGTCCGTACGGCACGGCGTCGCCGACACCGACAAGGTGCTCCGCCCGCTCGCCGTGCTCGCGGCGTCGCCGCAGGTCGAAGGTGTGATCGTGGCCCCCGGCGCATCCCTCGACGTGGGCGGGCCGCTGTGGCCCGGTGCGCCGTTCACCGCCGTCCTCGTCGCCGAGCCCGGCGGTCTGGTCGAGGACCTCGAACTCGACGCCCCCGCCGACCCCGTACGGTTCCTGCCCCTCCTGCCGATGACCGCCAACGAGGCCGCCTGGAAGCGGGTGCACGGCGCCCAGGCGCTCCAGGAGCGCTGGCTCACCCACGGGACGGATCTCCGCGACCCGGCCCGCAGGTCTGTCCCGCTGGACTGACCGGACCACCCTTGCCGACTTCCTCGTGTGACGGACGGCACGCCGTTCGTGACCGGAGGGCGCTCGGCAGGTGGCTGAAAACCGCCGCTTCCCTTGACCGTGTGGGTAGTTGATTCCGTTGGTTGGTCCAGCGGGTCGGCCGCTGTCCCGACTCGGGCGACTGTGCGCGGAATGTGACGCGCACACGCCGGACGGGTGATCGTCCTTGACGCGAGGAAGCACGGGGAGGACCGTTGGGCCCTATGAGGGGCGAACCCAGTTGCCCGAAGTGTGGTGGCCGGGTCAGGGCTCCCGGCCTCTTTGCCGACTCCTGGCAGTGCGCCGTGCACGGCACGGTGCACCCGATGCAGCCCGTGATCCCGCCCAGCGTCGAGGCCCTCGGTGTGGTGGTGCACCGCGCCAAGGTGCCGGTCTGGATGCCGTGGCCGCTGCCCGTGGGCTGGCTGTTCACCGGGGCCGCGTTCGCGGGGGACGACCGCAGCGGCGGTCGCGCCACGGCCGTGGCCTGCTCCGGTCCGGGCCCGCTCGGGGGCGTGGGGGAACTCGTCCTCATCGCGGAGGAACTCGGCGTCGGCCTCGGCGCGCGGTACGCCGGCATCGACGGGCCCGACCCCGGACCGTATCTGAACGTCGAGAAGCCGCCGCAGGCGAAGGTGCTGGCCGCCGGGCGGCCGACACCGCTGTGGCACGTCTCGGGTGCGCCGGACGACCGTGCGGTCTTCGCGGGGGAGGCGCTCGGGCTGTGGTTGTGGGCGATCGTGTGGCCCGAGCAGACGGGGTTGCTGATGTATGACGAGCTCGTGCTGACGGATCTGCGGGACGCGGGCGCCGAGGTGGAACTGCTGCCGTGCGGGGCGCTGTCGCCTCGGATCCTCGAACCGTAGGGCGCCCTGGTCCACTGCCCCGGGTCGGGGTGGCGCCGACCCCGCACCGTCGCGTGTGCTCGTCGAGGTGTGTAGGGGGCACTCGGCGCTTTCGGGTATGACAGGAGTAGTCCGAAAGGGCGCTATCCTTGAGCGTCCGCTGCTTTGAGTGTCCGCTTCCGTTTCGTCGTCTGCGCCTGGAGTCCGAGTCGTGCGTATCGATCTGCACTGTCACTCCACCGCTTCCGACGGTACGGACACTCCCGCGGAGCTGGTCCGCAAGGCGCGGGAGGCCGGGCTGGACGTCGTCGCGCTGACCGACCACGACACCACGCGCGGGCACGCCGAGGCGATCGCCGCGCTGCCGGAGGGGCTCACGCTGGTCACCGGTGCCGAGCTGTCATGCCGGCTGGACGGCGTCAGCATGCATATGCTCGCTTATCTGTTCGACCCCGAGGAGCCTGACCTGCTGGCCGAGCGCGAGCTGGTCCGGGACGACCGGGTACCACGGGCCAAGGGCATGATCGCCAAGCTCAACGAACTGGGTGTGCCGGTGACGTGGGAGCAGGTCGCGCGGATCGCCGGGGCCGGTTCCGTGGGGCGGCCGCATGTGGCCACCGCCCTCGTCGAACTCGGCGTCGTACCGACCGTGGACGACGCTTTCACCGAGCAGTGGCTCGCCGACGGGGGCCGCGCCTTCGTCGAGAAGCACGAGACCGACCCGTTCGAGGCGATCCGGCTGATCAAGGGTGCCGGCGGTGTCGCCGTCTTCGCCCACCCCGCCGCCGTCAAGCGCGGCCGTACCGTACCGGAGTCCGCAATCGCCGAGCTCGCCGCCGCGGGGCTCGACGGTATCGAGGTCGACCACATGGAGCACGACCGGGCCACGCGGGCGCGGCTGCGCGGGCTGGCCCGGGAGTCGGGGCTGCTCACCACCGGCTCCTCGGACTACCACGGCAGCCGAAAGACCTGCGTGCTCGGCGAGTACACGACCGACCCCGAGGTCTACGGGGAGATCACACGACGGGCCACCGGAGCGTTTCCCGTCCCGGGGACCGGCGGGAACTAGCCGATCCCGGTCGTAGGTCGTACGGCACCCGGCCGCTGCCGGCCGTGCCCACCGTTCCGCCGACGCGGAACGACTGCCCACCGCGGTCGTCCAGTGGCCATCGACGGACCGTCCTCGGGCTGCCCTTTTTTCTTACGTCATCATCTCTCGCAAGGCATCGCTGTGTTCGATCTCGCCGTGTTCGGCTCCCTCTTCCTCACCCTGTTCGTGATCATGGATCCTCCGGGGATCACTCCGATCTTCCTCGGGCTCACCGCCGGGCGGCCGGCTCGGACGCAGAAGCGGATGGCGTTCCAGGCCGTATGTGTGGCCGGGGGCGTGATCACCGTCTTCGGACTGCTGGGGCACCAGATCCTGGACTACCTGCATGTGTCCGTGCCGGCGCTGATGATCGCCGGTGGACTGCTGCTCCTGCTCATCGCGCTGGATCTACTGACCGGCAAGACGGACGAGCCGAAGCAGACGAAGGACGTGAATGTCGCGCTCGTGCCGCTGGGAATGCCGTTGCTGGCCGGTCCGGGTGCGATCGTGTCGGTGATCCTGGCGGTGCAGAAGGCCGACGGTGTGGCCGGTCAGGCCTCCGTGTGGGCCGCCATCCTGGCGATCCATGTCGTGCTGTGGCTGACGATGAGGTACTCGCTGCTGATCATCCGGGTCATCAGGGACGGCGGTGTGGTGCTGGTGACCCGGCTCGCGGGCATGATGCTCTCCGCGATCGCCGTGCAGCAGATCATCAACGGTGTCACCCAGGTGGTGCGGGGCGGCTGAGCCACGGTCGCCGCGTGTCACCCGGAGTGTCACCGCATGTGGCAGAGCCCCATACGGCATGGGCCGTACGGGGCTCTGAAGTGTGAACGGATCCGCCCGTTACAAGGCGGTCGCGTCGGCCGGGCGGATCCACAGGCGCTGCCCGATGGCGGCGGCCTGCTGCACGATCCGATTGACGGAGGCGGCGTCCACGACGGTGCTGTCGACGGGCATGCCGCTGACATCGTCGAGTCGCAGGATTTCGAAGCGCAAGGGCTTCTCCCTTCGTCTGGTCATCCTCCTGAGGAGAACTGCTGGTGGTGGTGCGCGGGTCGTCGGTGCCCGTGTTCCATGAGTGCTCAACGGTATGCACACGGCGAACATTCCCTACGCTAACGAAATTTTTTGAGTGACTAATTACTAACCGGTGAGCGGTGCGACCAGGTATGGCTACCTGGAGGCAGGAAGACTGAACGGGACCGGTTGTGTTCGTAGCGTGACCACCGGGACAATGGAAGTATATGAACGACGACCTCACGGCGCTCGGCGCCCGCATCGACCGTACGAACGAGCTGCTGCACCGCATGCTCGCCGAGGTGGCGAAGACGCCCTCGACACACGCGATCTTCGTCGATGCCGGGTATCTGTACGCGGCGGTGGGACGGCTCGTCGCGGGCACCGAGGACCGGCGGTCCTTCGATCTCGACCCGGAAGGTCTCATCGAGGCGCTGATCGACAAGGCGCGCACGATCTTCGCGGACAGCCGGCTGTTGAGGGTCTACTGGTACGACGGGGCGCGCCGCCGCATCCACACGGCGGAGCAGCAGTCGATCGCCGAACTGCCGGACGTGAAGGTCCGGCTCGGCAACCTCAACGCCAACAACCAGCAGAAGGGCGTCGACTCCCTCATCCGCACCGACCTGGAGTCACTGGCCCGGCACCGGGCGATCAGCGACGCGGCCCTCATCGGCGGCGACGAGGACCTGGTCTCGGCGGTCGAGGCCGCGCAGGGGTACGGGGCGCGGGTCCACCTGTGGGGCATCGAGGCACCCGAGGGGCGCAACCAGGCCGAACCGCTGCTCTGGGAGGTCGACAGCCAGCGCACCTTCGACCTCGACTTCTTCAAGCCGTATGTGTCACGGCGGGCCGCCACCATCTACGAGGCCGCCACCGGCGTTCGGCCCACTCGCGAGGACGTCCGCTTCGTCGGCGCCCAGATCGCCGCGAAGTGGCTGGCCTCCCGGGGTCGGGAGAGTCTGCAGGAGCTTCTGCACGGCCACCCGTACCTTCCTGGCTCCGTCGACCAGGACCTGCTCGTCGAGGCGGAGGGGCTGCTCCAGTACTCGATGCGGGGCCAGGCCGATCTGAGACGTGCGCTGCGGGACGGGTTCTGGGAGCACTTGAGGGCGCAGTACTAGCCGGCGGGGCGTTGCTGGGCCGGTGCGTCGCCTTCGAGCCCGTCGCCACTGCTGACCCGGTCGTCGGGCACGGCGCCCGGCGCGCGCCTACGCCGAGTGGGTCGAGCACCGTATCGCCGACTTCCGTCGGGGACCGCCGCCCCCGTCCCGATCACCAGCCGGAGGGCCCACCCGGGTTCAACGGTCTGCCGGCCCGTCCGCTTGCTCGTCGGGTCAGCCGGTCATCTCGTCCCAGAAGCCGGTGAGGGCGGCCGCCGTGGCCTTCGGCTGGTCCGTGTTGGGGGAGTGCTCCGCGTCGCGGATCACGGTGCGGCGCGCCCGCAGACGTACGGCCATGTCGTCGATGACCGGGATCGGCCAGGTGTCGTCGCGTTCGCCGGACAGGACGTGCTTGGGCACGTCCACGGCGGCGAGTTCGGTGACGCGGTCCGGTTCCGCGCAGAGTTGGCGGCCCGTGGCGATGAGCTGGGCGGGACTGGTCGCGAGCCATCGGCGGCGCAGGTCGGCGCGATCGTCCAGCCCCTCGTCGAGAGTCCCCGTCTCGGTCTCCTCCGGCGGTTCCATCGCCTGGATGGCCTCCCACACCTGCTCCATGTCCATCACGGCCAAGGCGTCCCGCAAAAGCTGCACACGCTGCTGCTGGCCGGCCGAGATCTGGGCGGGGCCCGAGGCCATGAGGGTGAGCGAGGCGAAGGGGGAGGCGTCCTGCAGTACGGCGGCACGGGAGATCTGGCCGCCGAGGGAGTGGCCGACGAGATGCAGCGGGCCGCCGTCACTCACGGCCGCCGCCTGAGCGAGCAGGTCCTTGGCCAACTCCGCCTGTGCGTACGGCGCCTCGTCGTCCCTGGCGCCCGGGCTCTCGTACTGTCCCCGGCCGTCCACCGCCACCGTCCGGTACCCGGCCTGGGCCAACGGCTCGTGCAGCGCGATGAAGTCCTCCTTGCTCCCGGTGAACCCCGGCACGAGCAGCACACTCCCCTTCACCGCCGTTCCTGCCTCGATCACCGCGAACTCCCCACGGGAGGTGCGCAGCAGATGGGCACGGGCGCCGGGAGGCGGGGTGAACGTCGGGGGACGGCTCATGGGGGGAGGGTAGCTGGCGGGCGGGGGGACGGTCCTGCTGGTCCCGTGACCCTGACGGCCAAAGAGCCGAGGAACTGCGGAAAACCGGCGGCACTTCCGACGCGGCAGGAGCGCGGAGGACTGTCCCTTCAGGGGCGCGGGGAACTGTGCGAACGGGGCCCGGGGCGGAGCCCCGAGTCTTTGACGGGGGTCTCTTTGACGGGGATCGAAGGGGCACCGCCCCTGGGGATGGGACGGGTAGGGGCGGCGGGGGCGACAAACCCACAGAACCCTGAAGGCCCGGCCCCCGAATCGGGAACCGGGCCTTCACTGACCGGATCGCTCAGCCCTCCGCGGGCTCCACGGCAGCCACAGCCTTCCGCGTCCGACGCCGCGGCGCCGGAGCCTCACCTGTCACCCCGTCCTCAGCGGCAGCCGCAGACACCGCGGCCTTCCGCGTCCGACGCGGCTTCGTGGCCTGCTCCTCCGTCGGCTGCGCGGGAACCGACGCCTCGGCCACCGCGGCCTTGCGGGTGCGTCGGCGCGGCTTGGGCGCCTCGACGGTGTCGGCCGCGGCCTCGGCGGCAGTGTCCGTCGCCTCGACGGCGGCCTCGGCGGCCTCGGCGGCCTTGCGGGTCCGTCGTCGGGGCTTGGCCGGAGCCTCCTCGGCGACGGCCTCCTCGACCATGGCCTGGGCGGGGGCGGCGGCCTTGCGGGTGCGTCGGCGCGGCGTGGCCGGGGTCTCGTCGGCCGGTTCGGCGGCGGTCGTGCCCTCGGCCGTGTCGAGCGCGGCCTCGGCGACAGCCGCCGCAGCCTTCCGGGTCCGGCGGCGAGGCGCGGGCGTCGCTTCCTCCGCGACAGCCTCCACCACACTCTCGGCAGCCTCGGCCACCGCGGCCTTGCGGGTGCGTCGGCGCGGCTTGGGCGCCTCGACGGTGTCGGCCACGGCCTCGGCGGCAGTGTCCGTCGCCTCGACGGCGGCCTCGGCGGCCTCGGCGGCCTTGCGGGTCCGTCGTCGGGGCTTGGCCGGAGCCTCCTCGGCGACGGCCTCCTCGACCACGGCCTGGGCGGGGGCGGCGGCCTTGCGGGTGCGTCGGCGCGGCGTGGCCGGGGTCTCGTCGGCCGGTTCGGCGGCGGTCGTGCCCTCGGCCGTGTCGAGCGCGGCCTCCGGGCTGGACGTGGCCTCGGCGACCGGAGCCGTAACAGCCTCCACCGACTTACGGGTGCGGCGGCGACGCGGCTTGGCGGCATCCTCGACCGCCTCCGCGGGCTGGACGGGCTCGACGACCGCCTCCGCGGCTGGCGTGCTCTCGACCGTCTCCACCACGGCCTCGGCGGCGGGGTTCACCCCGGCGCGGGTACGGCGGCGACGGCGAGGCGCACGGGGCTCGGCCTCGGCGGAGTCAGCACCCGCAGTCCGCGCGGACGCCGACGGCTCCGTGACGGCGGCGGCCTCCGGGGACGCCCCGTCGACGGTGGCGCCACCACGCGTCCGGCGGCGACGGCGCGGCGTACGCGCCGGGCTCTCCCGTTCACGGTCCCGCTCGGCGGACGACGGACCGGAGGACCGGCCGCCACGACCGCGCGGCCCACGCCCGCCCGGCTCGCCGAGGTCTTCCAGCTCCTCGGCGTCCAGGCCGGCCCGGGTGCGCTCGGAGCGCGGCAGGACGCCCTTCGTACCGGCGGGGATGCTCAGTTCCTCGAAGAGGTGCGGGGAGGTGGAGTACGTCTCCGGCGGGTCGTTGAACCCGAGGTCCAGCGCCTTGTTGATGAGCTGCCAGCGCGGGATGTCGTCCCAGTCGACGAGCGTGATCGCGATGCCCTTGGCACCCGCGCGGCCGGTACGGCCGATGCGGTGCAAATAGGTCTTCTCGTCCTCGGGGGACTGGTAGTTGATGACGTGGGTGACACCCTCGACGTCGATTCCGCGCGCGGCGACGTCGGTGCAGACGAGGACGTCCACCTTGCCGTTGCGGAAGGCCCGCAGGGCCTGCTCGCGGGCGCCCTGGCCGAGGTCGCCGTGGACCGCGCCGGACGCGAAGCCCCGCTGCTTGAGCTGGTCGGCGAGGTCGGCGGCCGTGCGCTTGGTGCGGCAGAAGACCATGGCCAGTCCCCGGCCGTCGGCCTGCAGTATGCGCGCGACCAACTCGGGCTTGTCCATGTTGTGCGCGCGGTAGATGTGCTGCGAGGTGTTCCGGACCGTCGCGCCCTCGTCGTCCGGCGCCGTGGCGCGGATGTGGGTCGGCTGCGACATGTAACGGCGGGCCAGACCGATGACCGCGCCCGGCATGGTCGCCGAGAACAGCATCGTCTGGCGCCGGGCCGGAAGCATGTTGATGATCTTCTCGACGTCGGGCAGGAAGCCGAGATCGAGCATCTCGTCGGCCTCGTCGAGGACCAGACACTTGACGTGCTTGAGGTTCAGCTTCTTCTGGCCCGCGAGGTCGAGGAGCCGCCCGGGGGTGCCGATGACGACGTCCACGCCCTTCTTCAGGGCCTCGACCTGGGGCTCGTAGGCGCGCCCGCCGTAGATCGCGGTGACGCGGACGTTGCGCACCTTGCCCGCGGTCAGCAGGTCGTTGGTGACCTGGGTGCACAGCTCGCGCGTCGGGACGACGACGAGCGCCTGCGGGGCTTCGACGAGGTCCTCGGGCTTGGCGCGGCCGGCCTCGACGTCGGCGGGGACGACGACGCGCTCGAGGAGCGGGAGGCCGAACCCCAGCGTCTTGCCGGTGCCGGTCTTCGCCTGGCCGATGACGTCGGTGCCGGAGAGGGCGACCGGGAGCGTCATCTCCTGGATGGGGAAGGGGTTGATGATGCCGACGGCCTCGAGGGCCTCGGCCGTCTCGGGAAAGATTCCGAGATCTCGGAAAGTCGTAGTCAGGGTGCTGCCTCTTCTGTGTACGCGGCGTGAGGCGAGCGCGGGGGTCGTGTCGGACCGTACCGGGGGACGTCGGCCGCCCTCACGGGCGGGCCGTGTGGCACGGGACCACTGCCGACGCTCTAGCGCTCATACCGCTGAGGGGTTCCCTCCGGACGCCGTACGCGTAGAGCCGTACGGAAAAGGAGGGCTGTCGGGTCGGAGCCGATCGGGCCACCGACCGGGCATCCTCATGCGTGCGGCCTGTCGAGACACGGTCGAGCTACGTCGACGTACCAGCAGGCGCATTACCACCATACCCCGGAATCACGCATATGCGATGGCCGATTTGGTCACGTAGTCGTCGTCACACTGGATGACCGTGCCCTTCCGCCGCGCGCGGAGCGGGCTATTGTGCGCTGCATGACCACGTCTGACAAGCCTGAGAACGCCGCCGGCACCGACTCCACCGACACCGCCGAGGTCACCGGGATCGCCGCCCAGGACTGGGCGCGGGCCTCCGCCGACCCGCAGTACCGCGCCGCGGTCGTGGACCTGCTCGGCGCGCTGGCGTACGGGGAGCTCGCGGCGTTCGAACGGCTCGCGGAGGACGCGAAGCTGGCGCCGACCCTCGTCGACAAGGCGGAGTTGGCGAAGATGGCGGCGGCCGAGTTCCATCACTTCGAGAGGCTCGCCGGTCGGCTCACCGAAGTCGGCGAGGAGCCGACGCGGGCCATGGAGCCGTTCGTCGACGCGCTCGACGGCTTCCACAAGCAGACCGCGCCGTCCGACTGGTTGGAGGGGCTGGTCAAGGCCTACGTCGGTGACTCGATCGCCAGTGACTTCTACCGGGAGGTCGCCGCGCACCTCGACTCCGACACACGCGGGCTGGTGCTGGCGGTGCTCGACGACACGGGTCACGCCGGGTTCGCCGTGGAGAAGGTGCGGGCTGCCATCGACGAGGACCCGCGGGTGGGTGGGCGGTTGGCGCTGTGGGCGCGGCGTTTGATGGGGGAGGCGCTGTCGCAGTCCCAGCGGGTGGTGGCCGATCGGGACGCCTTGTCCACCATGTTGGTGGGGGGTGTTGCCGACGGGTTCGATCTGGCCGAGGTGGGGCGGATGTTCTCGCGGATCACCGAGGCGCACACCAAGCGGATGGCCGCGTTGGGCCTCGCGGCGTGAGCCGGGCTTGACCGGGCTCCGGCCCGCCCTGCCGCACTGGACCGCGCCCCTTGATCAGGGGGCGCGGTCTTCTTTACGCCGTTGCCGAGCCCCTGCGTCGAAAGCGTTCCGTCGGGCGCAGGAGGAGCGAGAGCGACGCGGCGGCGACGATCAGGGCCCCGCTGAGGATCAGCGGGTAGTTCGCCGAGCCCAGTGCCGTGTGGGTGAGGAAGGCGCCGAAGAGGGCGCCGGCCGTGCCGGTCGGGAGGACCAGGGTGCGGGGCGGCAGGCGGTGGGGGAGACGGTAGGCGGCGGCGCAGGCCAGGGCCAGGCCGAGGAGTGCGGATCCGAGTGCTTCCAAGAACATGATCGGGTTCCCTCCCGCACGGCCTGGCCTGGGCAAATCGGTCGTAGCCCGTATTACCCGCGAGTCACCGAACGCAATCATCGGCTGTGGATGAGATGTGGTCGCTCTGCGCGGGCGTGTGCCATGGGGGATGAGGAGCGGACACGCGCGGGTATGCGGAAGGGGCCCGGTGGGTTCACACCACCGGGCCCCTTCCTCTGGTCTCCGTGCCCTCGACTACAGCGCGCTGAAGCCCACCTTGCGGACGGTCGGCTCGCCGATGTCGACGTAGGCGAGACGGTCGGCCGGGATCAGCACCTTGCGGCCGTGCTCGTCCGTGAGGCTCAGCAGCGCCGACTTGCCGGCCAGCGCCTCGGCAACGGCACGCTCGACCTCCTCGGCACTCTGACCGCTCTCCAGCACGATCTCGCGGGGTGCGTGCTGCACGCCGATCTTGACCTCCACGGCTATGTCCCTCCGACGGTCAGTGAAAACGCGCGGGCTTCCGCGCCGTACGCAGCACACATTAGCCCGGTGAGGGGACGTACACGCTCCGGGTGAGAACGCCAGGAGCGAACAGAGCGCGGGAACAAAACTCCGGGCCGGGGCCGTGTCACGGCCCCGGCCCGGGATGTGCGTGACCGGTACGGCCGATCGGCGCGGGTGGGATGGAGAGGTGGCTGGTCGAAGGTCTCCGATCAGCGGTGGCCGACCGGTCGGGCCGATCGGTGGCTGATCAGTGGTGGTCGATGCCGTGGAGCGGGAAGCCGGCGATTCCGCGCCAGGCCAGCGAGGCCAGCAACTGGACCGCCTGCTCGCGCGGGACGCTGCGGTCGCTGTGCAGCCAGGACCGCGCCACCACCTGGGCGAGGCCGCCCAGACCCGAGGCGAGGAGCATCGACTCACCGCGGGAGAGACCGGTGTCCTCGGCGATGACGTCGCGGATCGCCTCGGCGCACTCGTTCGTGACCTTGTCGACGCGCTCGCGGACGGCGGGCTCGTTCGTCAGATCCGACTCGAAGACCAGCCGGAAGGCGCCGCCCTCGTCCTCGACGTACGCGAAGTAGGCGTCCATCGTGGCCAGAACGCGCTGCTTGTTGTCCGTGGTCGACGCGAGCGCGCTGCGCACGGTCTGGATCAGGGACTCGCAGTGCTGGTCCAGCAGAGCCAGATAGAGGTCGAGCTTGCCGGGGAAGTGCTGGTAGAGCACCGGCTTGCTGACGCCGGCGCGCTCGGCGATGTCGTCCATCGCGGCCGAGTGATAGCCCTGGGCCACGAAGACTTCCTGGGCGGCGCCCAGCAACTGGTTCCGTCGGGCTCGGCGCGGCAGGCGTGTGCCCCGCGGGCGCGCCGCCTCTGTCTGCTCGATGGCTGTCACGCCGCCTCCCAAGATCGTCCACATGCGGTGTGCGCCGCGCCGCCATCGTACTTTTCGGTAACCCGGGTGTGCGCGGTGCGAGCGCAGAATTTCACGGACCGGACGGCGGGGAAAGTGCCGCGTACCACGTCAAACAAGGGCAGGGCGGGCAGAAGGATGCCCTTTCCCGTCACCGATCGTCGTTTTTCGCGTCCACGGTCATCGCCGCTGGTGAGGATCGGTGATCGGGGGGTATCCGGGGAGGACCGGTCACCGGTAGTCGTCCTCGTCGAGGGAGACCACACGGGCCTGCTCCGCCAGGTCTGCCTCGCTGGCGGCGTCCCGGTCGACGTCGATCAGTGGGGCGTCCCGGTCCGGGGCGACGTCCGTGTGCTGCTCGGCGGCATCGGCCTCGGGGGCCTCGACGTCGTCGATCTCCACGGATTCCTCCTCGACGAAGGTGTCGGGGTCGCTCGGGTCAACGGCCATCGTGGGGTTCCCTTCCTGGTGCTGCCCTGGTGCCGCCGGACGTCCTGGAGGCGGCAGGGGTCACATACGGGTGCCCTGCCTACGAGCCTAGGAGACAGCCGATGGTGGCGCTATGCGGTCCGGCGTGATCCGGTGGTGACTGCTCCGGTTCCCGCGGTGTGACTGCTCCGGTTCCTGCGGTGATCGCTCCGGTTCCCGCGGTTGTGACTGCTCGGGTTCCCGCGGTGACCACTTCGCATCCTCTCCGGCGGTGTCATCCCCGACCGCCCTCCGGCGGTGCTGCTCCGCACCCCTGTACCCCCGGACAAGTGGCCGATTTACAGCGGATGCTGTGACGGCGAACACATGAGCCACTGCGTGATCGTCTCGTAACATTGCCGCATGTCTTCGACCGATCTGCCGTCCCTGCTGACCGCCACCGCGTCGCCGAAGGCGAGTGCCGTGCGCGTGGCCCCCGGGGAGCGGCTCAGGTCGGTCCGGTTGCCGGGGATCACACTGACGCTGCGGTCGAGACCGCCGGCGCGCGAGGGGCTCCCGCCCGCTCTGTACGTGCACGGCCTGGGCGGTTCCTCGCAGAACTGGTCGGCGCTGATGCCACTGCTCGACGGGCTCGTGGACAGCGAGGCGCTCGACCTGCCCGGCTTCGGCGACTCCCCGCCGCCGGACGACGGCGACTACTCCGTCACGGGCCACGCGCGCGCGGTCATCCGTTGTCTCGACGCCGCCGGGCGCGGCCCCGTGCACCTCTTCGGCAACTCCCTCGGCGGCGCGATCACCACGCGCGTCGCCGCCCTGCGCCCCGATCTCGTCCGCACCCTGACCCTTGTGTCGCCCGCCCTGCCGGAGCTCCGTGTGCAGCGGACCGCCGTGCCGACCGCGATGCTCGCGCTGCCGGGCATGGCGGCGCTCTTCACCCGCTTCACCAGGGGCTGGAGCGCCGAGCAGCGCGTACGGGGCGTCACGGCGCTCTGTTACGGCGACCCCGGGCGGGTCACGGAGGAGGGCTTCCGCAACGCCGTGGAGGAGATGGAACGACGCCTCCAACTGCCGTACATGTGGGACGCGTTGACTCGTTCCGCGCGCGGGATCGTGGACGCGTACACCCTCGGCGGGCAGCACTCGCTGTGGCGCCAGGCCGAGCGCGTCCTCGCCCCCACCCTCCTCGTCTACGGCCGTCGCGACCAGCTCGTCGGCTTCCGTATGGCCCAGCGCGCCGCCCGTGCCTTCCGTGACTCCCGCCTCGTCTGCCTGCCGGACGCGGGCCACGTGGCGATGATGGAGTACCCGGAGGCGGTCGCCGCCGCCTTCCGGGAACTGCTCGCGGATGCGGCGAAGACGGGCGGTGGGGTGGACGCACCGGCGAGTCCGGTGATGGGTTCCGGGGCGGCGGAGACCGCGGACGCTTGGGAAGCGGTCGCGGAAACGGGTGCGGACGGAGGGTCGCCTTCGGCTCCATCGGCTTCGGCTTCGGCTTCGGTCTCCGCCTCGGGTGCCGCCGACGGTGAGGAATCGGCCACCGGCGGGCCCCCAGGGGGCTCTCCCGGTGGGGGGAGCTGAGGCGCGGCGTGGGACGGCACAGCCGCAAGGGGCGGGCGCCGAAGGGCGACACGAGCGATACGAGGGAAGCCGGAGCGGTGAGGCCCGCAGGATCGGGCGACCGCGGATCGGCGGCGTTGCGAGCGCCAGGGGCCAAGGGCGCGTCGGACTCGGGCGAGCCGACGTCCCGGGGCGCCGGGGGCGCACCGGCTCGGGCGACGGCGGCGGGGGTACGACCGCCCCGCTACCCGGACGGAGCGCCCGGGCAGCAGGGTCCGCGCTTCCCTGATGGCACGCCCGCGCATGGTTTTCCACGTTTCCCTGATGGCACCTCGTCCCACGGAGTGCCTCATTTCGCCGACGGCACGCCCGCGCACGGCTTCCCGCGCCTGCCTGATGGCGTGCCAGTTCACGGCGTGGCCGCTCATGGCGTGCCGAGTTTCCATGACGGCACGCCCGCGCACGGCTTCCCGCGGCTTCCTGACGGTGTGCCGGTTCACGGGGTGCCGGTCCACGGTGTGCCGAGTCACCCCGACGGCACGCCCGCGCACGGGTTTCCCCGGCTGCCCGACGGCACGGCTGCTCATGGTTCTCCCCAGCTCCCCGACGGCACTGCGGCCCGTGGCTTCTCCGGGAGCCGAAGCGGCCACCCGGAGCAGCAAGAAGCTGGCGGAGGCTGGGGGCAGTTGGGTGACGGTGGGGGCCGGTCGGGTGCCGGGCACGGCGTGGCGCGAGGAGCGCCTCCGGGGGATCCGTATGGTGTGCCGGGCGAGGCGGCACGCCATGGCGCCCCGCACGGCGGGTCTCCGGAGCGTTCCGGCCGCCGTGTCCCCATCCCCCGGCAGCGGCAGGAGACCATGCCTCCTGGTGGCCCCCGTCAGGCCTATCTGGACGCCTTCGACGAGCTCGACGACGTCTTCGCACCCGGTTCAACCCCCCGCGGCGCGGCGGATGCCGACGCCGATGGCGGGGTCGAGGCGGCGATCGAGGAGCAGCCACTGCCGCCAGCCCCTGCGCGAGAGCGGTCACGGCGCGACGAGCACGAGCCTGGGGGCGAGCGGGCGGCGAAGGGCGGCAAGGGTCGGGCGTTCGCCGGGATCGCGGCCGCCGCGGTGACGACCGTGCTGGTTGCCGTCGTGGGCGGGCAGGTCCTGGGCGGACAGGACGCCACCGTCACGCGGCCGCAGGCCGCCGACGCCGCTGCCGGAGAGCGTGATGTGCGCGACACCTCGCGCAGCGAAGACCGGCCCACACCGTCCAGCACGCCGAGCCCGACCGCGACCCCGCTGTCCTATGACGAGAAGATGGGGCAGAAGTACGCGCTCCCGGCCGACCTGGCCGGCGGTGGGGAGTTCGAGGCGGTCAGGGGCTTCGACGAGGGGCCGGGGGCAGGGCAGAGGTACCGCTACCGGGTTGATGTCGAGGCGGGGCTCGGGCTGGACGCGGAGCTGTTCGCCGAGGCCGTGCACAAGACACTCAACGACGACCGGAGCTGGGCCCACAGCGGCGGCCGTACGTTCGAACGGATCTCCTCCGGGACGCCGGACTTCGTGATCACCCTGGCCAGTCCGGGCACCACCGCGACCTGGTGCGCCAAGTCGGGGCTCGACACGACCGTGGACAACGTGTCCTGCGACTCGGCGGCCACCGAACGCGTGATGATCAACGCATACCGCTGGGCCCAGGGCTCGGAGACGTACGGTGACGAGATCCACGCGTACCGGCAGATGCTGATCAACCACGAGATCGGCCATCGTCTCGGCTACAGCCATGTGACCTGCGACAAGGACGGCGAACTCGCGCCCGTCATGCAGCAGCAGAGCAAGTTCCTCACGTACGGCGGCATCACCTGCAGAGCCAATCCGTGGCCGTACCCCGGGAGCTGAACGGATCCCGGTCGTGGATATGGCGTCCCGTGATCAACTGATCCCTTAGCGCGACCGAACGCGGCCTGCTAGCGAAAGTTACGGCCGTTCACCCCTTTTAGTGGCGCGATGGACAACCGTCCATCGCGCCACCGCCTTGTCCGCATACGTTCGTCCCGCTGGCCGCCGGGTGAACGGCGGCTCCTCAAACGGGAGATCGGGGGTGCACGCGTGCGCATCGGACTGCTTACGGAGGGTGGCTATCCGTATGTGAGCGGTGACGCCAGGCTCTGGTGCGACCGACTCGTACGTGGGCTGGACCGCCACGAGTTCGACATCTACGCGCTCAGCCGCAGCGAGCGGCAGGAGGACGAGGGCTGGGTCCCCCTGCCGCAGCAGGTCAGCCGGGTCCGTACGGCACCGCTGTGGACCGCCGAGGACGACGGAGTGGTTCACGGGCGCCGGGCGCGCAGGCGTTTCGTGGAGGCGTACGGCGAACTGGTGGCGTCGGTGTGCTCAGGAGGAGGCGGCGGGGCGTTCGGTGTAGGCGGGTTGCTCGGTGGGGCGACGAGCGTCGCCGGAGCGCTCGGCGGGGTCGGGGCGGCTGCTCGAGCGGGTGAGGCCCGTGGGGCCGGTGAGGGCGTGGGGGCTTGCGAAGGGGGCTCCGACCCTGAGGCGGACCGTTTCGGCAACGCGCTGTACGGGCTCGCCGAGCTGGCCCGTGACAAGGGCGGACTGGTGGGCGCGCTGCGGTCCGAGAGCGCCGTGCGCACGCTGGAGCGAGCTTGTCGGGCGCCGGGCGCTCTACGAGGGGCGCGCGAGGCGCGTGTACCGGATCTGTTGACGGTCGCCTCCCATCTCGAACGCGCCCTGCGCCCTCTTTCGCTCGGCTGGTACGAGGACGACGGGCTCGGCTCGGTCGACCTCTGCCACGCGGCGGCGGGTGGCTCGGCCGCACTGCCCGGGTTGCTTGCCCGTCACTTCCACGGAGTGCCACTCCTGGTCACCGAGTACGGCGTGCCGCTGCGGGCGCACTACCTCGGGGCCTGTGGAGAGGCGCCGGTACGCGCCCTGCTCGCGGCCTTCCACCGGCGACTGACCGCCGAGGTCTACCGGCGGGCCGCCTGCCTCACTCCCGGCAACACTCATGCCCGACGCTGGCAGGAGCGCTGCGGTGCCGACCGCGCGCGCATCCGGACCGTCTATCCCGGAATGGACGCCGCTCGATTCGCGGAGGTCGGTGAGTCACCGGAGAGCGCGGATCCGCACACGTTGGTGTGGGTCGGCCGTATCGAACCCGCCAAGGACCTGATCTCCCTGTTGCACGCCTTCGCCGAGATCCGCCGGGCGGAGCCCAAGGCGCGGCTCAGGATCGTGGGAGCGGCGGCGGGCGCCGAGGCGACCGCCTATCTGGGCCACTGCAAGGTTCTGGCCGCGCAGCTCTTCCCCGACGAGGCGGAAGGCGTTCATGCGATCGGCGACCACCCCGTCTCCTTCGAGGAGGTCGGCGACCCGGCCGTCCCCGACCTGGCCGAGGCCTACGCGGCCGGTGCCGTCGTCGTGCTGTCGAGTGTCGTCGAAGGGTTCCCGATCACCCTGGTCGAGGCCATGTTCTGTGGCCGGCCGACGGTCTCCACCGATGTGGGGGCGGTCGTGGAGGTCATCGGCGGTACGGGGCTCGTCGTCCCGCCGCGCAATCCGCGCGCGCTCGCCGAGGCGTGCGTGGCGCTCCTGCGCGAACCCCGACGCCGTGCGCGTCTCGGCGCGGCCGCCCGCGCACGTGCCCTCGAACTCTTCACCGTCGAGCAGAACGTCGCGGCATTTCGTGGCATCTACCTCGAGGTTCTCGCGCACGCTCCGGTACGCAGGTTCGTCCTCGACGACACCGGCGAACCACGGCCCTTCGGTACGCCGGCCGAGTCCCGTGTACCCGGCCGCTGGGCCGAGTCCACGGCAGAGGAGAGGGGCCCTGGGGCTATGGGAGGTGCCGGTGTGGCGGGGGTGGCAGGGGTCGCGAGGGTGGCCGGCGTCGCTGATGTGGTGACCGGTGTGGCTGGGGTTGCCGGTGTCACGGGCCTCGGCGGGGGCGCCGTCGGGCGACCGCGCTGGGCGGTGGGATCGCCGGTGTCGTCGACTACGGCTGGGCGGGCCACGGCGTCGACTGCGGCCTCGACAGCGCCTCCGCCACCGGCCAGGACCGGCGCTGCGCCTCCGGCCGCGGCGGCCGGGGAGCCCGTGCGTGCGGGGGAGGGGTCCCGATGAGCGAGTTGCAGGTGGACGGGCTCCATGGGCTTGACCACTCCGCCGGGCTGGAACCGTGGGTCGACCCCGGCCCTCCTTCGTCCGCTTCATCCGCTTCGTCTGCTTCATCCGCTTGCTCAGATCCCTCTACCTCCTCAAGCCTTCTGGCCCCGCAGGACCCCGTCCCGGTGGCCGCCCCCACTGCCACCCCCCGGCCGGTCGACGACAGTTCCGCCGAGGCCACTGCCGAGCCCGCCGCTCGACGCGGTGCCGTCGACCCCGTGAAGGCCCTGATGCACCGGCACCGGGAACTCTGCGAGCGTGCGGTGGACCCCTTGGAGATCGCCGCCGGGCTGGAGGCGCACGGGGTGACCGACCGGACGGCCGCCCGCTTCCGGCACCGGGACGTGTTCTCGCTGGCCGAGGAGATGTACGCGCGCGTGCCGCGTGACGGGGAGGAATCCACCCAGCGCGAGCCGATGCCCCATGCGCCCGGCGCGCGCGGCGGATGGGCGGTGCTCGCCCTGTTGCCGGGCGCCCTGTGCGCGGCTGCCGTGGTGGGAGTACGGCTGACCGACGGGCCGTCCCGTCTCGTGATCGCCGCCGTCGGCGCCCTCGCGGTGGCGTTCGGCCTCCGCGTGGCCATCGACCGGGGCCCCTTGCGCACCCCGTCCGGCACCACGAGCCGCACCCGCACCTGGACCTGCTGGCTGATCGCGTACGCCCTCCTCGGTGACGGCCTGCTGACCGCCGGCCTCGACGACGGCCCCCACGGTCCGTGGCCCCTCGCCACCGCCCCCGTACTCGCGCTCACCCTGGCCTGTGCCCCCGCCACCTGGTGCGCCCACCTCCTCTCCGTGCGCGCCCGCCGCAGACTCGCCGCCAGCCGGGGCCTCGCGGAGTTCTCCGATTCCGTGAAGCCCCTGATCCTCGGCGTGTTCGCACTCCACCTCTGCGCCCTGGCCGCCCTGCTGGCGCTGAGCGGCAGGGTTGTGGAGGAGCCGCCCGGGTATGCCGGAGCCGGCGCACTCGGCGCGCTTCTCCTGCTCGCCAGGCTCCTCATCGCGCGCGGTTTCACCCACGCCCCGGCCGTCGCCCTCCGCGCGGCCGCCCTGACGGAGGCGGTCGCACTGGCCACGGCTTTCGCAAGCCGCTTGCCCGCCTGCTCCTACCTGGCCGTTCCCGTCGAGGCCGTCGTCGCTGCCTGGGGACCCGGCGCCGTCCCCGCCCTCGTGTGCGGCACGGCCGCACTCGTCCTCCTCGTCCACGCCACCCGCACGCTGACCCGGGCCTCGGCCCACGCCCAGTCCCCGGGGGCGGCCTGACCCCAGTTCCGCCCCGCCACTGCGGCCGCACATCGCCGTGGCGGAGCCCGAGCCCGACCGAGGCCCGGACCCACGTCCCGGACGCCTCCCTCTCACGGGGCCGACACCGCGGGCCCACCTCATCACTCACGGCACCACCCATAAGGAGACCACCAGATGATCACCTCCCGAACCGGAGAACCCGCCCCGGGAGCCGCCCGATGAGGGTCCTGCTGATCGGAGCCAACGGATATCTCGGCCGCTTCGTCGCCGAACGCCTGCTCGCCGACCCGGCCGTGCAGCTCACCGCACTCGGCCGTGGCGACGACGCCGACGTACGTTTCGACCTCGCCACCGGGAGCCCCGGCGCGCTCACCCGCTTCCTGGACGCCGTCCACCCCGGAGTCGTCGTCAACTGCGCCGGAGCCACCCGCGGCGGCGCCCGCGAACTCACCCGGCACAACACCGTGGCCGTCGCCACCGTCTGCGAGGCCCTGCGCCGCAGCGGCTGCGGGGCGCGCCTGGTGCAACTCGGCTGCGGCGCCGAGTACGGGCCCAGCCAGCCCGGCTCCTCCACCGCCGAGGACGCCGTGCCCCGCCCCGGCGGCCCGTACGGCGTGAGCAAGCTCGCCGCCACCGAACTCGTCCTCGGCTCCGGCCTGGACGCCGTGGTCCTCCGGGTCTTCTCGCCCGCCGGCCCCGGTACCCCCGCCGGCTCCCCGCTGGGCCGCCTCGCCGAGGCCATGCGCCGCGCCATGCAGTCCAGCGACGGCGAACTCAAACTCGGCGGCCTCGGCGTCCAGCGCGACTTCGTCGACGTACGCGACGTGGCCCGCGCAGTCCACGCAGCCTCGCTCTCCGCCGCCCAGGGGGTGATCAACATCGGCTCGGGCCGAGCCGTGCGCCTCCGCGACGCGGCGGCCGTCCTGGCCCGCGTGGCCGGCTACGGCGGCGCCCTCCACGAACTCGACTCCCCACCCGTGCCTCTCAGGCCGACCATCGGTCACCCCCGCCCCGACCCGGACCACGCCACCCCCGTCACCCACCCCTACCCCGACGGCTGCGGAAGCTGGCAGCAGGCAGATGTACGCACCGCCCGCGACCGGCTCGGCTGGCGGCCCCGGATCAACCTCGAGGAGTCCCTGGCCGACATCTGGATGGAGGCGGCATGCCGTATCTGACGCCCGCGCCGTCGGGCACCACCAGCACCGGCCTGAGTCTCCGCTTCGGCATCCCCGGCTATGCCCACCCCCTCGTCGCTCCACTGGAATGGGGCGAACTCACCCGCCCCGGCACCCCGCTGCACTGGGTCGTCCTGAACGTCTCCGACGGCCCCGGCGCCCGGCCCGACCCGCACTGCCTGGAAGCGGCCGGGCGGCTGCGGAACGCCGGTGTCCGGATCCTCGGCCACCTGGACGCGACCCATGGGGCGCGCTCCCTCACCGAGACCGTCTCCGAGGCGCGTCGCTATCGCGACTGGTATCAGGTCGATGGCTTCCTCCTGGGCCGCTGTCCCGCCGAGCCAAGTGCCCTGACCGAGATCCGCCGCACCGTCACCGCGCTCCGCGCGCTCCTCGGCGGTGGCCACATCGTCCTCGGGCACGGCACCCACCCGTATCCCGGCTATGCCGCGCCCGAGATCGCCGACCAACTGGTGACCTACTCCGGCTCGTGGAGCGACTACCGCTGGTCGCAGGTCGCGGAATGGACCGCCGACCATCCACCCGAGCGCTTCTGCCACTTCGTCCACGGTGTCCCCCGCGGCCACCTCGACGAGGCGCTGCGCATCGCCCGCTGGCAGGGCGCCGCCACGATCTACTTCACCGACCGCACGGACCGCGGCGGCCGCATCGACCCCTGGGCGACGATGCCCGGCTACTGGGACGACATCGTCTCGCTTGTTGGAACGGGTGTCTCGGAATGAAAAAGGGCGTGGCAGTGTTACGCGGAGAACAACTGTAGTGATTGACCGACCAACGGAGTCCCCGTGTCGCTGCCACCCCTGGTCGAGCCCGCTTCCGAGCTCACCGTAGACGAGGTCCGCAGGTACTCCCGCCACCTGATCATCCCCGACGTCGGGATGGACGGGCAGAAGCGGCTGAAGAACGCCAAGGTGCTCTGTGTGGGCGCCGGCGGCCTGGGCTCGCCGGCGCTGATGTACCTGGCCGCGGCGGGCGTTGGCACGCTCGGCATCGTGGAGTTCGACGAGGTCGACGAGTCGAACCTGCAGCGCCAGATCATCCACAGCCAGGCCGACATCGGCCGCTCCAAGGCCGAGTCCGCGCGCGACTCCGTCCTGGGGATCAACCCGTACGTGAACGTGATCCTCCACGAAGAGCGGCTCGAGGCCGAGAACGTGATGGACATCTTCAGCCAGTACGACCTGATCGTCGACGGGACGGACAACTTCGCGACCCGCTACCTGGTCAACGACGCGGCCGTGCTGTTGAACAAGCCGTACGTCTGGGGTTCGATCTACCGCTTCGACGGCCAGGCCTCCGTCTTCTGGTCCGAGCACGGCCCCTGCTACCGCTGCCTCTACCCGGAGCCCCCGCCGCCGGGCATGGTCCCCTCCTGCGCCGAGGGCGGCGTCCTCGGTGTGCTGTGCGCTTCCATCGGCTCCATCCAGGTCACCGAGGCCATCAAGGTCCTCACCGGCACGGGGGAGCCGCTGGTCGGCCGCCTGATGATCTACGACGCCCTGGAGATGCAGTACCGCCAGGTCAAGGTACGCAAGGACCCGAACTGCGCGGTCTGCGGCGACAACCCCACCGTCACCGAGCTCATCGACTACGAGGCCTTCTGCGGCGTCGTCTCCGAGGAGGCCCAGGAGGCGGCCGCCGGCTCGACCATCACTCCCAAGCAGCTCAAGGAGTGGATCGACGACGGCGAGAACATCGAGATCATCGACGTCCGGGAGATCAACGAGTACGAGATCGTCTCCATCCCGGGCGCCAGGCTGATCCCCAAGAACGAGTTCCTCATGGGCACGGCCCTGGAGGCCCTCCCGCAGGACAAGAAGATCGTCCTGCACTGCAAGACGGGTGTTCGCAGTGCGGAAGTCCTCGCCGTCCTGAAGTCGGCCGGCTTCGCAGACGCGGTCCACGTCGGCGGTGGCGTGATCGGCTGGGTCAACCAGATCGAGCCGCACAAGCCGGTCTACTAGGCACCGGCCTTCCTGGATGGGGCTCGGCACCACGGGTGCCGGGCCCCTTTCCGTCGCGGGGCCGGCTACGTGCAGACCTTGCCGTCCTTCGGCACCGTCCCGTTCAGCAGATAGGCGTTCACCGTCGAGTCGACGCAACTGCTGCCGCTGCCGTACGCCCCATGGCCCTCGCCCTTCCAGGTGAGCATCACGCCGACGCCCGCGCCCAGTTCCTCGGCCATCTTCCGCGCCCCTTCGTAGGGAGTCGCCGGATCCCCGGTGTTGCCCACGACGAGGACGGGTGCCGCTCCCGGCGCGCTCACCTCCGGTGAGTCGGTGAGCCCGGACACCGGCCAGTCGTGGCACCAGCCCGCGGTGTCCCAGCCCAGGAACTCGCCGAACACGGGCGAGATCTCCCGGAATTCGGGCAGCAGCTTCTTCGTCGCCTCCGGTGTGGGCCGCTGCTTCTGGTCCAAGCACGATATGACCCGTTGGGAGTGGGTCGTCGTGCCGTAACGGCCCGAGGGGTCGCGCTCGTTGTACCCGTCGGCGAGCGCCAGCAGTTCGGTGCCGTCGCCGTCCTCCGCCGCGTCGAGCGCGCTGGTCAGAGTGGGCCAGCTCTGCTCGCTGTACAGCGGCAGCACGATGCCGGTGGTCGCGAGCGTCTGGGTGAGCTCACGGCCGGATGTCGTCGCCAGCGGCTTCGCGTCGATCCGCTCGAGCAGGGCCGCGATCTTCCGCGTGCCCTCCTCGGGGTCCTGGCCCGTGGACTTCAGGTAGTTGTCGAGGGCGCGCTGGAAACCGAGGGCCTGGTTCTTCGCGTGGCCCACGGTGTCGGCGGTCGGGTCCACCACCGCGTCCAGGACAAGACGTCCCACGTTCTCGGGGAACAGATGGGCGTACACACCGCCGAGTTCGGTGCCGTACGAGATGCCGAAGTAGTGGAGCTTGTCGTCGCCGAGGGCCTGGCGCATGAGGTCCATGTCACGTGCGGTCTCCGCGGTCGAGACATGCGACAGCAGCTTGCCCGCCGCCTTCTCGCAGCCCGCGCCGAAGGCGGCCGCGTCCTCGAAGAAGGCCGTCTCCTCGGCCGCGTCGTCGGGGGTCGCGTCCACCGACTCGCCGGCTTGTATCTCCTTGTCGCCGCGGCAGCGCACGCCCTCGCTCTCGGCGACCCCGCGCGGATCCCAGCTCACCAGGTCGTACCGCTCGCGCAGTTCACTCGTGAGCCCCGCGTACGAAGGCAGCATCGACACGCCTGAGCCGCCGGGCCCGCCGAAGTTGAAAAGGAGCGAGCCGAGGCGCTTGTCGTCGCCGCCGGTCGCCTCGCTGCGGATCAGGGCGAGGTCGATCGTCCCGCCGTCCGGGTTCGTGTGGTCCAACGGCACCTTCAGCGTCGCGCACTGCCATTCGTCACCCGGCGCCGGGCCCTCGGAAGTCGCCTTGCAGCGCCCCCAGTCGAGCTCTTGTGACGCCGGTGAAGAGGCCGGTGCCCTGCCGTCACTCGGTTTGTCGTCCGCCCTCTCGTCCGTGCCGCCGGTACAGCCGGCGGCCAGCAGCACCGCCGCGGCCAGAGTCGCTCCCCGTGAAAATCGCGCCATGAGTACTTCCCCCCTCTCGCGATACCGTCCGCCGGTCGTCCCGAATGACGGTCATGCCATGGTATGTGGACCGCCGTGCCTGCGGGATTGCCTGTGGATAACGATCTGACCTGCGGTTTTACGAGCAGATCGTCTCGCTCTTCGGTACTTTCCCCGCCAGCAGGTAGTCGTTGACGGCCGTCCGTACACACGCGTTCCCGCTGCTGTACGAGCCGTGCCCCTGCCCCCTGTACGTCAACTCGACTCCGACGCCCGCCCCCAGTGCCTCCACCATCTTCCGTGCACCCGCGTAGGGCGTGGCGGGGTCTCCGGTGTTGCCGATCACGAGGATCGGCGCCGCGCCCGGGGCACGCACGTCGGGCCGGTCGGCGGCGCCGGCGACGGCCCAGTCGGTACAGGTGATCATGGACCAGGCCAGCCATTCGCCGAATACGGGTGAGGCCGCCCGGAACGCGGGCAGCCTGGCCTCCACGTCCTCGACCGTGTGGCGCGCTTTGTTGTCCGCGCAGTTGATGGAGGTGTGCGCCGCGGCGAGGTTGCTGTACTCGCCGTTCTCGTCGCGCCCGTTCATCGAGTCGGACAGCAGCATCAGCAGCTGGCCGTCCCCGCCGTATGCCTGTTCGAGGCCCTGTGTCAGATACGGCCAGAGGTTCTGGGAGTACAGGGCCTGGGCGATCCCGGTCGTCGCCTCCGACTGGGTCAGGTCACGGGGGAAGACTCCGCTGATCGGCTTGGTGTCGAGGTCGCCGAGCAGCTTGGTGATCCGGCCCTGGACGTCCTGCACGGTGTCGCCGACCGGACAACCCTCCGGCTTGGACACGCAGTCCCGCGCGAAGTTGTCGAGCGCCAGTTGGAAGCCCTTGGTCTGTGCGAGCGCCCCCTGCTCCGCCGTCTGCGTCGGGTCGACGACCGCGTCGAAGACGGCCCGTCCGATGTTCTTGGGGAACAGATGGGCGTAGACGCCGCCGAGTTCGGTGCCGTAGGAGAAGCCGACGTAGTGGAGCTTGTCGTCGCCCAGGACCTGGCGAATGAGGTCCATGTCACGGGCCGCGTCCGTGGTGCGGACGTGCGGGATGGTCTTGCCGGAATTCTTCTCGCAGGCGGAGTTGAACGTCTTCGTGTTGTCGAGCAACTCCGTCCGTTCGCCCGCGTCGTCCGGGGTCCCGTCCTGCTGGAAGTACTCGTCGAGTCTGTCGTCGTCCAGGCACTCGACCCCCGCGCTGCGGCCTACGCCGCGTGGGTCGAAGCTGACCAGGTCGTAGCGGGTGCGCAGTTTCGCGTAGCTCTCGCCGAAGGCGGGGAGCGTCTTGACGCCGGAGAGGCCGGGCCCGCCGAAGTTGAAGAGGAGCGAGCCGATGCGCCGGTCCCGGGCGCCGCTCGACCGGGCCCGGATGAGGGCGAGGGAAATGGTGTCACCGTCGGGGGCGTCCCAGTCGAGGGGGGCCTTCATGGTCGCGCACTGCCAGTCTTCGCCGCCCGGCAGCGGCGAGGGAGCGGCGCCACCGCCCTCGGCCTCCGAGGGTGCCTCACAGGTCTGCCAGCTCAGCTTCTGGGCCCTGAGGTCCTCGCCGTTCCCCGGCGCCCCGCCGCCGCAGCCCGCCGCGGACAGGGACATGACGAGGGCGACGACGGTCACGGCGACGACGGTCACGGCGACGGCGGGCGGCCGGGGCGAGGTGGGCATGCGTCCATCGTGGAGCCGCCGGGATCGGCGCGCTCGGGACACGGGCCCGTGCGGGTGAGGAACGGGACATGCCTCCACCCCCACGCGCGCGTGGCACCGCGTCTGCGGCGACGGCTGCCCACGCGCGCGTATGGAACGGCTGCCACGCGCGTGGCACCGTCTCTAGAGCGCGCCCTTGCGTGACAACTGGTTGAACGCCAGCCATCCCGGCAGCACGGGCAGCCACAGGGTCAGCAGTCGGAACAGCAGCACCGCGGGGGCGGCGACCTCCTTGGGGAGGCCGACGGCGATCAGACCGACCGTCAAAGTGGCCTCGACCGCGCCCACACCGCCCGGGGTCGGCGCCGCGGACCCCAGCGCGTTGCCCGCGAGAAAGACGACGGCGACGCTGGCGATGCTGATCGATACGTCGTCGTTGCCGAAGGCGCGGATCGAGGCGTCCAGGCACATCACGAAGCAGCCGGTGAGCAGCAGCATGCCGCCGATACCGGTGACCAGCTTCTGGGGCCGCTGCAGCACGTCGAGCATGCGCGGCACGACACCGGCGAAGAGCGACCGCACGCGCGTGACGACGAACTTGCGCAGGAACGGGATCGACGTCACCACCAGGACGAGCACCGCGACCGTCAGGAGGCCCGCGATGACGGTACGGGACGGCGACAGGGACGGGGTCTTCTCCGTGCCGGTCAGGTAGCCGAAGGCGAGCAGCATCAGGATGTGGCAGCCGAGCCCGAAGAGCTGCGACGCGCCGACACTCGCCACCGCGAGCCCCGGCCGCACCCCCGCGCGCTGCAGGAAGCGTGTGTTGAGTGCCACACCGCCCACGGCGGCCGGCGCCACGATCTTCACGAACGAGCCGGCGACCTGCGCCGCGATCGTCCGCAGGAACGGCACCCGCTCCGGCACGAAGCCCAGCAGGCTCATCGCCGCCGCGACATAGCTCAGCGCGGAGAAGAACACGGCGGCGGCGACCCAGCCCCACTCGGCGTTCTCGATGAGCGGGCCGAACTCGATGTGGGTGAGCTGCGTCAGCAGGAAGTACGCGCCGATCGCACCGGCGATGAGGCTGATCAGTGTGCGCGGCTTGACCCGTTCCAGACGGGCCGGTTCGACCGGTGCCTGGGGCCTGATCAACAACACCTGGTGGCGGATCTGGGTGAGCAGGTCCTCCTCGCGGGCCTCTTCCACGGCTTCGTCGATCGCCCGCTTCTCGGCCCGCTGCTCGGCCCTTACGGCCTTCTTGTCGGCCTTGCCGGGCTCGGCGGCCTCCTTGTGCTCCTCCGCGCGCGCCTGTTTGGCCAGATGGGAGGCCTCCAGGACCGCCTCGCGCTCGCGCTCCGCACGCTCTCGGGCCAGTCGGCGCAGTGTCGCGCGCGTGGAGCGGGAGAGCGCGATGGGTTGCAGCATCGGCAGGCAGTCGGCCACCGCGTCGGGGCCGAGAACGCTCACCGCCGAGGCCACCGCGCGTTCGGCGCCCACCCGCAGGCCCAGTGTCGTCAGGAGTTGGGAGACGTCCATGCGCAGGACGAGGTCGCCGGCCGCGATCTCGCCGACGCGCAGATCGGTCAGGATCACCGTGCCGGAACGATCCACCAGGATCGCGTCGCCCACGAGCCGGCGGTGTGCGATCCGCCGCGACTGCAGTGCCTTCACCTGGTGCCAGGTGTCGGACATCAGCTCGTCGGTGACCTCGTCGTCCGCCAGGGAGTCCAGGGTGTGTCCGCCGGTGTGCTCGTAGACGAGCATCACGGCGTCCGGCCCGAGTTCGGAGGTCGCGATCAGTTTGGGCGCGTTGGCGCCGGCGGCGATCGCCGCGTACGCGAGGAGGGCTTCCTGCTCCAGCGCCTGACGCAGCGACTGGAGGCTCCGGCGCGTGGTGATGCCGCGCAGTGTCAGCCGCCGCCAGACGCGGTAGAAGAACCCCTGTGCCTGCTGCTCCCGGTCGACGACGGTGACGTCGAGGGGTGGGCCGTCCTCCAGGGTCACGAAGTACCGGCGGCCCCGGTCACCGACCTCCGCCGTCTCCGGGATCTCCTCCCGGGCCGCGCTCACCGGCCTGAAGCCGACCCGCCGGAGGCCCGCCATCAGGGTCCGGCCGGTCGGACGTACGTTCGGCGAGCCGACCGCGTACAGCGTTCCGTAGGCGACGGTCCAGCCGATCAGGACCGTCAGGATGATCGAGAACGGTGTGGTGTAGCCGGTCACCAGCATCGAGAAGGCGTCCAGCAGCAGGACGATCCACAGCACGGCCCGCCAGCGGGGTCTGCGTGACATGCCGACGGCGGTCATGTAGGCGATGACCGGCGCGAGATAGCCGTGCACGGGGTCGGTGAGGGCGTGGACGTCGCCCGGGGAGGGCTGGGTGAGCGCCTCCTGGATCGAGTCCGGGGCGGCCCGTGCGACCCACAGGTCCGTCGCCAGCGTCACACCATGGGCCAGGACCGCCGCCAGCACACCGTCGGCGATGCGCAGGCCGTCCCGTTTGATCAGCCGCTCGATCGCGAAGGCGACCGGTACCAGCAGGATCGCGATGCTCGACCCGAGGCCCGCGAGTTTGATCAGGAGGTCTGGCGCCTGTCCCGTGCCCTTGCTGATGTCCTGTTCGAGCCCGGAGGTGGTGCCATGGGCGAACGCGGCGATCGCCAGCAGAACGATGATCCCCAGGATGCCGACCGAGAGCCGCATGAGATCGGAAGGACGGTGCACGCGCGCGGGGAGCAACGGTTCGTCGCCCTCGACCTCCTCGGCGTGGGCGTCCGCCAGATCGTCCTCGATCGGCCCGACCTGGTGTTTCTCGCTCTCCTGCGCCCTGGGGGAGTCCGTTTGGCCCGAGGGTGAGGCGGCGCCGGAGTCCTTCGAGACGGCACCGGAGTCCTTCTGCGAGCCGGCGCCGGCGTCCTTGTCGTCCGCTTCGGAGGTGTCCGGGCGCGAGGAGGCGTCAGAGGTGCCCGCCGCGTCCTCGGGGTGCACGCTCTGCTGCTTCATCGTCTCTTCTTGGTCTCGTATCACCAGTCACCGCCCGCACGATGGTGGCATGCCCGGTGGGCACACGGGGGCATCAGGGTGCGATGCGGGGGCGCACAGTCTGCCGGAAGACCGCCCCCGGGGCGAGGAACGCACACGTCGGCCACCACCTCCCATTGTCGGTGGGGTGGGGCAGGATGGGGCGGATGAGCGAGGAGAGCCTTCCGACGGATGCCCTGCCGGAGTACGCGGAGCGGGTCCTCGAGGTCACCGACCTGATCCCGCCGGGCCGGGTCATGACATACGGGGACGTCGCCGAATGGCTGGGGGAGGGCGGCCCGCGCCAGGTGGGCCGTGTGATGGCCCTCTACGGAGGCGCGGCAGCGTGGTGGCGGGTCGTCCGCTCCGACGGTGTCCTGCTGCCCGGCCACGAGCTGAGAGCCCTGGACCACTACCGGGCCGAGGGCACCCCCCTGCGCGAGGCGAGCCGCACCAGCGAGGGTCATGTGCCGCGTGTCGACATGAGGCGAGCACGCTGGGACGGCGTCGGACGCGCGGAGGGTCACACCTGACAGCTTCCGGCATACGGCGGACGTCGGGGCGCCCCCTGGCCCGTACGGGGGAAGCGGGGGACGTCGGTGGCATGCCGTACGTTCGTGGGGCGAGGGACGCAGGCGCCGCGCGAGTCGGGAGGGAACAAGAGGAAGCCCTGTTTCCGTGCCCTCCGTCGGCGTAGCGTCGGCTGCACGCGTCCCCCTCACTCCGTGGCCACCGTCCTCACCGAGCGGCGGGCCCTCCCCCCGTTTCCCGACCACCACCCCTCGACGACGGCGCACCGCGTCGGCAGTGACATCTCGCACACCCACCAGGACCGGCGAACCACGTGAGCTCCTCTTTCTCCACCAGACGCCTGTCGCACCCCCCGGTGCGACAGGGGAGTCGTGGCGCTTACCGACTGGTGCGTACCCCACCGGCCCGGACGGACCCCCCTCGTCTGGACGCCGAGCAGCGCGGCGTGGTTGACCACGAGACCGGACCTCTGCTCGTCCTGGCAGGTCCGGGTACTGGTAAGACGACCACGCTCGTCGAGTCCGTGGCGGCCCGTGTCTCCCGCGGAGCGGAGCCCGCACGCGTCCTGGTCCTCACCTTCAGCCGCAAGGCCGCCGTGGAACTGCGTGACCGGATGGCCCTGCGCATGGGCGCCGCCCGCGCCCCGCAGGCCACCACCTTCCACTCGTTCTGCTACGCCCTGGTCCGCGCCCACCAGGACAGCGACCTGTTCGTCGAACCCCTGCGGCTGCTGTCCGGTCCCGAGCAGGACGTGGCGGTCCGAGAACTGCTCGCGGGCCAGCCCGATCTGGAGCGCCTGGGCCTCGCCCATGTGCGCTGGCCCGACGAACTGCGCGCCTGCCTCACCACGCGCGGGTTCGCCGACGAGGTCCGCGCGGTCCTCGCCCGCAGCCGTGAACTGGGACTGGCCCCCGAGGACCTGCGTGCCTTCGCAGGCCGCACAGGCCGCCCGGACTGGCTCGCGGCGTCCGCCTTCCTCGCCGAGTACCTCGACGTCCTCGACCTGCAGGGAGTGCTCGACTACGCGGAACTGGTCCACCGCGCGGTGCTCCTCGCCGGCCGCCCCGGCACGGCCGAGCAACTGGCCGCGCGGTACGACGCGGTCTACGTCGACGAGTACCAGGACACGGACCCGGCACAGGTACGGCTGCTGAGGGCCCTCACGGGCGGGGGGCGCACCCTGGTCGCGTTCGGTGACCCCGACCAGTCGATCTACACCTTCAGGGGCGCCGATGTGAACGGCATCCTGGAGTTCCCGGTCGCCTTCCCGCGCGCGGACGGCCGCCGGGCCCCGGTCGCGGTCCTCAGGACCTCCCGCCGGTCGGGAGCGGCCCTGCTCGCCGCCACCCGCCTGCTCACCCAGCGCATGCCGCTCACCCGTCTTCCGGCGGAGAAGGTACGGGCCCACCGCGAACTGAGGCCCGCCCGCGACGGCGGCCGGGTCGAGGTCTACACGTACCCGACCTCGGGCACCGAACTGGACAACATCGCGGACGTCCTGCGCCGGGCCCACCTGGAGGACGGCGTCCCCTGGAACGAGATGGCCGTCCTGGTGCGTGCCGGCACCCGCACGATCCCCTCGATCCGGCGCGCCCTCACCGCCGCCGGCGTCCCCCTGGAGGTCGACGGCGACGATCTGCCCCTGCGTCACGAACCCGCCGTGCAGCCACTGCTGACGGCGCTGCGGGCCGTGGCGCGGGCGGAGTCGGGAGGGCCGGCGGCGACCGCGCCGGCCGAGGCGTCCGACGGCTCGTCCGTGGCCCCGGACGACCTGCCCACTGCCCCTGACGGCTTGTCCGACGCCCCTGTCGACCGGTCTGGCGCTCTCGCCGACTCGTCCGGCGCTCCTGCTGAGCCGTCCGGCGCTCTCGCTGACTCGTCCGGCGCTCCCGTCGACCTCGCCAGCCCGTCCGTCGTTCTCGCCGACCCGTCCGACGCTCCCGAGCCACAGCCCTCCTGGCTCGACACCGAGACCGCGCTCAGCCTCCTCGCCTCCCCGCTAGCCGGCATGGACCCCGCCGATCTGCGGCGTCTCGGCCGCGCGTTGCGGGAGGAGGAGAGGGCGGGGGGCAATCCCGTACCGCCGCCCTCGGACGAACTGCTGGCGCGTGCGCTGGCGCAGCCGGAGCGGCTGGTGGCGCACGATCCGGTGTACGCGCGGGGCGCACAACGTCTCGGCACGCTGCTGCGGAAGGCTCGTGAGCGACTCGCCGGTGGCGGGACGGCCGAGGAGGCGCTGTGGGAGCTCTGGGACGGCACACCCTGGCCCAGGCGGCTGGAGCGGGCCGCCCGGCGCGGTGGCGCGGCCGGACGCAACGCGGACCGTGACCTCGACGCCGTGTGCGCGCTGTTCGCCACGGCGGCCCGCGCGGAGGAGCGCACGGGCGGCCTCGGCGCGCTCAACTTCCTGGCGGAGATCGAGGCCGAGGACATCGCCGCCGACACGCTCACCGGCCGGGCCGTCCGCCCCGACGCCGTACGCCTGATGACCGCGCACCGCTCCAAGGGCCTCCAGTGGCGCCTGGTCGTCGTCGCGGGCGTCCAGGAGGGCCTGTGGCCGGATCTGCGCCGCCGCGGCTCGCTCCTCGAAGCCGACCGCATCGGCCGCGACGGTCTCGCGGAACCGCTCACTCCGGGCGCGCTGCTCGCGGAGGAACGGCGGCTGTTCTACGTGGCCGCCACGCGCGCGCGTGAACGCCTCGTCGTCACCGCCGTGAAGGCTCCCGCCGACGACGGCGACCAGCCCTCCCGCTTTCTCACCGAACTCGGCGTCGAACCCCAGGACGTCACCGGTCGCCCCCGCCGCCCGCTGTCCGTCGCCGCCCTCGTCGCCGAGCTGCGGGCCACGACGGTGGACCCGCGGGTGTCGGACACCCTCCGAGAGGCCGCCGCCCTGCGTCTGGCCCGCCTGGCCGCGCTGAGCGACGAGGACGGGCGCCCGCTCGTGCCGTCGGCGCACCCCTACCGCTGGTGGGGCATGTTCGAGCCGACCGAGAGCAAGGTGCCGCTCCGGAATCGCGACCAGCCCGTCGTGCTGTCCGGCAGTGCCCTCGACCAACTCGCCAACACCTGCGCCCTGCAGTGGTTCCTGGGCCGAGAGGTGAAGGCCGACGCGCCCGCGACAGCCGCCCAGGGTTTCGGCAACGTCGTGCACGTCCTCGCCGACGAGGTCGCCTCCGGACGCACCCCCGCCGATCTCGATGTCCTCATGGAGCGCCTCGACTCCGTGTGGAACGCGCTCGCCTTCGACGCGCCCTGGAAGTCGGAGCAGGAGAAGCAGCACGCGCGCGTGGCGCTCGAACGCTTCCTGAAGTGGCACGTCATGGACCGCACGGGGCGCGCCCCGGTGGTCAGCGAGCACGACTTCGACGTCACCCTCGAAGCGGGCGACTACGAGGTGCGCATCAGGGGCTCCATGGACCGCGTCGAGGCCGACACGGAAGGCCGCGCCTACGTCGTCGACTTCAAGACGGGCAAGCAGCCCGTGAGTTCCGCCGAGGTGACCCGCCACCCCCAGCTCGCCGTGTACCAGCTCGCGGTCCGCGAGGGTGCCGTCGACGAGCCCTTCGGCGGCACCCGCCCCGAACCGGGCGGCGCCGAACTCGTCCAACTGCGGCAGGGCGCCGCCAAGAAGAACGGCGGCGAGACCCTGCCCAAGGTGCAGGCCCAGGAACCCCTGGAAGGAGAGTGGGTCGGGGACCTCCTCGCCACCGCCGCCGGCAAGGTCCTGGACGAACGTTTCTCCCCGACCACGGGACAACACTGCGCACACTGCGCGTTCCGGGCGTCCTGCAGTGCCCGCCCGGAGGGACGCCACGTGGTCGAGTGACACCGTCCACAGGCCACCCGGCACCCGCTGTCAGTGGCCGCCGCTAGCCTCTCTGGAATGTCCGCCCGTATCAGCGATCCCGAGCAGCTCAAGGAGCTCCTCGGTATCCCGTTCACCCCGGAGCAGACGGCCTGCATCGTCGCGCCGCCCGCCCCGCAGGTGATCGTGGCCGGAGCCGGGTCGGGCAAGACCACGGTGATGGCGGCGCGCGTGGTGTGGCTGGTCGGCACCGGTCAGGTCGCCCCCGAGCAGGTGCTCGGCCTGACCTTCACCAACAAGGCGGCGGGCGAACTCGCCGAGCGTGTCCGTAAGGCCCTGGTGAAGGCGGGCATCACCGACCCGGACGTGATCGACCCGGACAACCCGCCGGGCGAGCCCGTCATCTCCACGTACCACGCCTTCGCGGGCCGCCTCCTGACCGACCACGGACTGCGCATCGGCCTGGAACCCAGCTCCCGGCTCCTGGCCGACGCCACCCGCTACCAACTCGCCGCACGGGTCCTGCGCGAGTCCCCGGGCCCCTACCCGGCGCTCACCCGCTCCTTCCCCGACCTGGTCAGCGACCTCCTCGCCCTCGACTCCGAACTCGCCGAACACCTCGTCCGCCCCGAGGACCTGCGCGCGTACGACGCGGAACTGCTGCGCGAACTGGAGAGCGCCAAGCTCACCAACGCGGACCTCCGCAAGGTCCCCGAGGCGGCCGCGGCCCGGCGCGAACTCACCGAGCTGGTCGGCCGGTACCGCGCGGCCAAGCGCGAGCGGGACCTCCTCGACTTCGGCGACCAGATCGCCCTGTCCGCCGGCCTCGCCCGGCTCCCCGAGGTGGGGCGCATCCTGCGGGACGAGTTCCGGGTCGTTCTGCTCGACGAGTACCAGGACACCTCGGTCGCCCAACGTGTACTGCTGGCGGGCCTGTTCGGCGGCGGCACCGGCCACCCCGTGACGGCGGTCGGCGACCCCTGCCAGGCCATCTACGGCTGGCGCGGGGCCTCCGTCGCCAACCTCGACGACTTCCCCGAACACTTCGCACGCGCCGACGGCCGCCCCGCGACCCGCCAGTCGCTCAGCGAGAACCGCCGCAGCGGCGGTCGCCTTCTCGACCTCGCCAACGGCCTCGCGGAGCCGCTGCGGGCCATGCACGCGGGCGTGGAGGCCCTGCGACCCGCCCCCGGCGCCGAACGCGACGGTGTGGTCCGCTGCGCCCTGCTGAACACCCACGCGGAGGAACTGGACTGGATCGCCGACTCGATCGCCCACCTCGTGCGCACCGGCAAGGAGCCCGGCGAGATCGCGGTCCTGTGCCGCACGGCCGGCGACTTTGCCGAGATCCAGGGCGCGCTCGTGGCCCGCGACATCCCGGTCGAGGTCGTCGGCCTCTCCGGACTCCTCCACCTCCCCGAGGTCGCCGACCTCGTCGCCGTGTGCGAGGTCCTCCAGGACCCCGGCGCCAACGCCTCCCTCGTCCGCCTCCTGACGGGCCCCCGCTGGCGGATCGGCCCGCGCGACCTCGCCCTCCTGGGGCGCCGGGCCAGGCTGCTCGTCTCCCACGCGCGCGTGGACGGCGACGACGACCCGGACCGACGGCTCGCCGCGGCCGTCGAGGGTGTCGACCCGGCCGAGGTGATCTCGCTGGCGGACGCGCTCGACACGTTCCTGGAGCTGCCCCTCGAAGCCGAGGCACAGGACGACGGACTGCCGTTCTCGCCGGACGCGCGCGTACGCTTCGCCCGCCTCGCCGCCGAGCTGCGCGACCTGCGCCGCTCGCTCGCCGACCCGCTCATGGACGTCCTCCACCGGGTGCTCGCCGTCACGGGGCTGGAGGTGGAACTGTCCGCCTCCCCGCACGCGCTCGCCGCCCGCCGCCGCGAGACCCTGTCCAACTTCCTCGACATCGCCGCCTCCTTCGCCGCCAACAGCGGCGGCGAGGCCGGCCTGCTGGCCTTCCTCGGCTTCCTGGCTACGGCCGCCCAGTACGAGAAGGGCCTCGACAACGCCCTGCCGGGCGGCGAGAACACCGTCAAGGTGCTCACCGCCCACAAGTCCAAGGGTCTGGAATGGGACGTCGTCGCCGTCCCCGGGCTGGTCACCGGCACCTTCCCCAGCACCCAGGGACGCGAGAGGTGGACCGCCCAGGGCAAGGTCCTGCCACACGGACTGCGCGGGGACGCCGACACCCTCCCCGACGTCGAGGCCTGGGACTCGCGGGGCCTGAAGGCCTTCCAGGAGGCTATGAAGGACCACCAGCACACCGAGGAACTCCGCCTCGGCTACGTCACGTTCACCCGCCCCCGCTCCCTGCTCCTCGGCTCCGGCCACTGGTGGGGCCCGTCCCAGAAGCGCCCGCGCGGACCGTCCGACTTCCTGCTCGACCTGTACGCGCACTGTGCCGCCGGACACGGCGAGATCGAATTCTGGGCCGACGAACCCGAGGAGGACGCAGAGAACCCCGCCCTCCACGAGGCGGCCGCCGACCACGCCTGGCCACTCCCGCTCGACGACACGGCACTGACACGCCGCCGCGCGGCCGCCGCGACCGTACTGGCCCACCTGGAGAGGGCCTCCTCCCACGAGGACACACATCCCGGCGCCGCCCCCGACGCCCACCCCCATGCCCCCGACGCCCACTCCTACGAGGCCCACTCCTACGACGACCCGGACTGGCCACCGCCACCGGACGACGAAGAACTCCTCCGCGAGGAAGGAGAAGCCCGGTACGGGGACGACGATTTCCCGGACGGAGCCCCTTACGAGGAGGACGGCCTCCCCCCGGACACGTCCGACGGCTTCCCGCAGGACGACACCTCCGACTGGAACTCCTGGTCGCCCGACCGGCCCGACCGGCCCGACCAGGCCACCCGCGCGCGCGTGCCGAGCGTCGGCCAGGACGAGCGCCCACCTGTCGTCCCGCACGCCCGCAGGCCCCCCGCCGCATCGGGCCTCACCCCCGAGGAGGCCCGCACCGTCGCCTCCTGGGACCGCGACCTGGACGCTCTCACCGGAGAGCTCCTGAGTTCCCGCGCCAAGGTCACCGACGTACCGCTCCCGGCGTCGCTGACCGCCTCGCAACTGCTGCGCCTGGCCGCCGACCCGGACGGCTTCGCGCAGGAACTCGCGCGCCCCATGCCACGCCCCCCGCAGCCGGCGGCGCGCCGAGGCACCCGCTTCCACGCCTGGGTCGAGGCACGCTTCGAGGAACTGCGGCTGCCCATGCTGGAGCCCGAGGAGCTGCCCGGCGGCGACGCCGAGATCGCCGACGAACGGGACCTCGAGGCACTCAAGGACGCCTTCGAGCGGACCCCGTACGCGCACCGCACTCCGTACCGCGTCGAGGCACCTTTCCAGCTCGGCATCGCCGGCCGCGTCGTACGCGGCCGCATCGACGCCGTCTACCGGGAGACCGACGCTGACGGCACGGTCACGTACGAGATCGTCGACTGGAAGACCAGCCGCACCCGCACTGCGGATCCGCTCCAGCTCGCCCTCTACCGGCTTGCCTGGGCCGAACAGCGGGGCGTGCCCCTGGAGGCGGTCGGGGCCTCCTTCCTGTACGTCCGGACCGGAGACGTCGTACGGCCCGGGGACCTGCCGGGCCGGGACGCACTGGAGCGGCTGCTGCTGGAGGAGGCCGGTACCGAGAGGCAGGAAGGGGACGCCGACGGGCCAGGAGCGTTCACGGACGATCCGCCGGACGAGCGCGCCGGTGCGGGCCGATAGGCTCGTGAGCATGAGCCAGCCCGTTGACAGCGACGTCAGCGTCGTCCGTGAGTACATCGAGACCCACCGCGCCGCCTTCCTTGACGACCTCGTGGAATGGCTGCGCATCCCGTCCGTCTCGGCCCAGCCCGAGCATGCGACGGACGTACGACGCAGCGCCGACTGGCTGGCCGCCAAGCTCCAGGAGACCGGCTTCCCCACCGCCGAGGTCTGGGAGACGCCGGGCGCCCCCGCCGTCTTCGCGCACTGGCCCTGCGAGGACCCCGAGGCCCCCACGGTCCTGGTCTACGGGCACCACGACGTCCAGCCCGCGGCGCGAGTGGACGGCTGGGACACCGAGCCGTTCGAGCCGGTGATCCGTGGCAACCGCCTCCACGCGCGCGGGGCGGCCGACGACAAGGGCCAGGTGTTCTTCCACACACTCGGTGTCCGCGCCCACCTGGCCGCCACAGGCCGCACCGCCCCCGCCGTCCACCTGAAGATGCTGATCGAGGGCGAGGAGGAGTCAGGCTCCCCGCATTTCAGGGCCCTCGTCGAGGAGCAGGCCAAGCGGCTCGCCGCCGACGCGGTGGTGGTCTCGGACACCGGTATGTGGGCCGAGGACACCCCCACCGTGTGCACGGGCATGCGCGGCCTCGCCGAGTGCGAGATCCGGTTGTACGGCCCCGACCAGGACGTCCACTCCGGCTCCTTCGGCGGTGCCGTGCCGAATCCGGCCACCGCGATCGCCCGCCTCGTCGCCGCCCTGCACGACGAGCACGCACGCGTGGCGATCCCCGGCTTCTACGACGGCGTCGTCGACCTCACCGACCATGAGCGCGAACTCTTCGCCGAACTCCCCTTCGACGAGGAGCGCTGGCTGCGCACGGCCAGGTCCACGGCCACACACGGAGAGGCCGGACACACCACCCTGGAACGCGTCTGGGCCCGCCCGACCGCCGAGGTCAACGGCATCGGCGGCGGTTACCAGGGCGCGGGCAGCAAGACGATCATCCCGTCCTCGGCCATGGTGAAACTGTCCTTCCGTCTGGTCGCCGGGCAGGATCCGGACCACATTCAGAAGGCTGTCACCGCCTGGGCAGCCGAGCGGATCCCCGTCGGCATCCGGCACGAGATCACCTTCAGCGGCTCCACCCGCCCATGCCTCACGCCTCTGGACCACCCCGCCCTGCGGGCGGTCGTACGAGCCATGGGCCGCGCCTTCCAGCAGCCGGTCCGCTACACGCGGGAGGGCGGCTCCGGCCCCGCCGCCGACCTCCAGGAAGTCCTCGACGCACCCGTGCTCTTCCTGGGCGTCTCCGTCCCCTCCGACGGCTGGCACGCCCCCAACGAGAAGATCGAACTGGACCTGCTCCTCAAGGGCGTGGAGACCAGCGCCCACCTCTGGGACGAACTGGCCCGAAGCGCCCGCGAGGCACCCTGAAGAAGACCCCCCGCGGACCGGCGCACGCGCCCGCCGCACGCCCCTCCGCATCGCCCGCCCCATCAACCGTTTCACCGGGGGAGTTGGAAGCACACGTGACCACCTGGACCGACCACACCGCCGACCGCCCCATCTCACTCACCGCCCCGAGCGGCATCGACCGGGCCGCCCACCACCGGCTCGACGAGGCCTGGCTCGCGGCGGCGTGGAGCCACCCCACGACCCGCTGCTTCGTGGTCTCCGGCGGCCAGGTCCTCATCGACGAGACCGCGGACGGCACCACCGAACTCGTCATGACCCCTTCTTTCGAGGCACCCCTGACCGAGGCCCACCGCTACTTCCTGGGCACCGACGCCGACGGTGTGAGCTACTTCGCACTCCAGAAGGACGCGCTCCCCGGCCGCATGGACCAGTCCGCCCGCCCGGCCGGACTGCGCGAGGCGGGCATGCTGCTGTCGCCGCGGGACACGGGCCTGATGGTCCACGCGGTGGGTCTGGAGAACTGGCAGCGCACCCACCGCTTCTGCTCCCGCTGCGGGGAGCGCACGGTCATCGCGGCGGCCGGCCACATCCGCCGTTGCCCGGCCTGCGGCGCCGAGCACTACCCGCGCACGGACCCGGCGGTGATCATGGCGGTCACGGATGACGAGGACCGCATCCTGCTCGGCCGCCAGGTGCACTGGCCCGAGGGCCGCTTCTCCACCCTGGCGGGCTTCGTCGAACCCGGCGAGTCCATCGAGCAGTCCGTGCGCCGCGAGGTCCACGAGGAGGTGGGCGTCACTGTCGGCCGGGTCGAGTACATCGCCAGCCAGCCCTGGCCCTTCCCCTCCAGCCTCATGCTGGGCTTCATGGCCCGCGCCACCTCGACCGCCGTGGACGTCGACGGCGACGAGATACACGAGGCCCGCTGGTTCTCCCGCGAAGAGCTGCGGGCCGCGTTCGAGTCCGGGGAGGTGCTGCCTCCCTACGGCATCTCGATCGCCGCCCGACTGATCGAACTCTGGTACGGCAAGCCCCTGCCGACACGAGGCCACATCGGCTAGGGCCCGCCCTGGGCCGCTACGCGCCGATCTTCTGCTTGACCTGCGCCAGCGAGGGGTTCGTGAGCGTGGAGCTGACCGGAACGTCGTCACCGGTACGTGGACCGAGCAGACGGCGGCTGACGGGTACACAACCGCTGGTCTAGGGCCTGTCCGATGGGTCGGCCGGGCGATCTGCCGTGACCAGCCATGACGTGCTGCGCAGCCGGACCGTGCCGTCTGCCGCCTCGTGGTCGCGCAGGTGTTCCGTCAGGGTGCGGCGGGCGCGTGCCCGTGCAGCCGGGTCGGCCTGCTCCATCAGGTGGCGACCGGGGCCCGTTCCCAGCAGGAACTCCGCCGCGTCCTCGGCTCCGCGTCCCCATGCCCCATACACCTGCGCCTGGGTGATGGTGATGCCGGTGAATCCAGCCGCGGTGAGGACATCACGGATGTGGTCCGGGGCGGCCAGGGAGAACATTCCGGGCAGCCCCGACGTCCCGAAGTCGCCGACCGGCAGGAAGTCGCGCAGTGACGCCACCGCCGCCACCCAGCCGTTGAGCATGGCATCGGCCGGGCAGACGAACGCCAGGCGCCCACCAGGTCGCAGTGCCCGGCCGACGTTGCTGAAGGCCGCCACAGGGTCGGTGAAGAACATCACCCCGTAGCGGCTGATCGCCGCGTCGAACGCGCCAGGCTCGAAGGGGTACACCTGCGCGTCGCCTTGTGCGAAGGAGACGTTGGTGATGCCGTCCTTCTCCGCGCGGGCCCGAGCCTCAGCCAGCATTGGGCCGGACAGGTCGAGGCCCAGCGCGCTCCCTTGGAGTGCCCGGAGCACGGCGAGGCGCGTGGTCTGCCCAGAGCCGCAGCCGAGGTCGAGTGTCCGATGAGCCGCGGTTATGGCAGCGGCTTCGAGTAGCGGCTCGTTGAAACCCTCGTTCACGGCGTTCCAGCGGTCCTGGTTGCGTGCCCAGTGGGCGCCTTCGGGGCCGTTCCATGCCTTTGCCTGGTCGATGTTGACGACGTCTGACACGGGCGCCTCCTGAAGGGACGACGGAGAATGGGCGTGCGCCCAAACTGTATGGGCACGTGCCCAAATAAACAATTCCCGCTACCATCCAATGAGTTGAAACCCTTGTGGGTGATGGCGGCAGAACGGAAGAGAGGCCCATGTCACCGCGCGGAGTAGCGACGCCGGACGTGCGCGAGCGGCTGTTCGCGGCCGCCGAGCGTGTCGTGGAAAGGGACGGCCCCGGCGCGCTCACCAGCCGGTCGGTCACCACCGAGGCGGGCTGTGCCAAGGGGCTGTTGCACGCGCACTTCGCAGGGTTCGACGAGTTCGTGGCCGAGCTCTGCCTCGACCGGTTCGCGCGGACGGCGGCGAAGGCGCAGGCGCTGTCGGTGCTCGCCGGGCAGGGCACGGCGGCGCGGAACCTCGACGCTGTCGTCCTCGCGCTGTTCGACTCCGGCGGCCCCGCACTGTCGGGCCTGGCCATGACTCGACCTGCCGCCGCGTTGCGCATCCGCGCGGCCATGCAAGAGGGGGCACCGGGCTTCACCGCGATCCAGGAGGCCATCACCAGCTATCTGAAGGCCGAGCAGGGGCTCGGCAGGGTGGCGGAGACCGTCGACCCGTGCACCATGGCTCTCGCGATCGTCGGTACCGCCCACCATCTTCTGCTGACCAGCTGGCCCGGCGCGCCTGACCCACGGTCCGCCATGACGCGCCTGGTGGCCTCGTTGGTGGACGGCCTAGGGCCTGTTGCGAAAGTGGATCTTGTTCGTTGATGATCACGTCCTGTGGGACGTGGTGATCTGACGAACGGCCAGTGGGCCCGGCTGGAGCC